>CANTDX010000011.1 GCA_947652615.1 uncultured Dorea sp.
TTGGAAAGAGACCGAAGGTAGCCCTCACTGGTATGGGCAGCGAGCATGGAGAAGAGAACTCCATGAAAGCGGCCGTAGAGGCGGCAAAAGACGGAATAGATGTATACTATATCGGAACATTGGAGGCCGAAGGCGTGACCACCATCAAGGTTGTGAACGACGAGGAAGGCCATGACCGTATGGAAGAGATGCTTAAGAACGGGGAAGTGGACGCAGCAGTTACCATGCATTTCCCATTCCCGATCGGCGTGTCTACCGTAGGACGCTGTGTGACGCCGGCGACCGCTAAGGAGATGTTCATCGCGAATACGACCGGAACCTCCAGTACAGACCGTATCGAAGGCATGATCAAGAATGCGATCTATGGAATCATCACTGCGAAGGCATGCGGCAATGCGAATCCGACCGTAGGTATCCTGAATGTAGACGGCGCACGCCAGACAGAGAAGGCATTGAAGCAGTTACAGGAGAAGGGATATGACATTGCATTTGCCGAGTCCGGAAGGGCAGACGGCGGATGTGTGATGAGAGGGAACGACGTGCTGCAGGCATCTCCGGATATCATGGTAACAGACTCCCTGACAGGGAATATCCTGGTGAAGATGCTGTCTTCCTTCAATACAGGCGGAAGCTTCGAGGCTACAGGCTATGGCTATGGACCTGGAATCGGGGAAGGCTATGAGCAGTTAGTCATGATCGTATCCAGGGCAAGCGGCGCTCCGGTGATCGCCAATGCGATCCGCTATGCAGGACAGCTTGTAAGAGGCAAAGTATTCGAGGTTGCGAAGGCAGAATTCGCGGCAGCGAAGAAGGCTGGCCTGAAGGAGATCTTAGATGCACTGAAGGCTTCCCAGAAGCCGGCAGGAGCGGCAGAGGAAGTCAAAGAACCTCCAAAGGAGATCGTAACGGCTCAGATCGCAGGTATCGAGGTTATGGATCTGGAGGATGCTGTGAAGGCATTGTGGAAGATCAATATCTATGCGGAGAGCGGAATGGGCTGTACCGGACCGATCGTCCGTGTATCTGATGCGAACCTTGCAAAGGCAGAGGAAGAGCTTAAGAAAGCCGGATATGTGAATTAGATCTATTGATATAATATGAATTGTAAGAAGAGCGGTATCTTATGTCAAGACACCGCTTTTCTTATTGGTTTCTTTGATACAGGTAATTTTACCCTGTAATTTTCTGAAGCCCGGTGCTATAATGAGGAAACGGGAGCATAGCTTTTAAGATTTGGAGGGCAGATTATGAAGATCCGGCAGATAACGAGGAATAAAGATGAATACATGGATTTGCTGCTGATGGCTGACCCGCAGGAGGATATGATCGAGAGATATCTGGACAAAAGCGATCTGTATGTGCTGGTCAACGGCGGGGACGTCTGTTCTGTCTGTGTGGTGGAGCCGCTGAAGAACCGGAAATGTGAATTGAAGAATATAGCCACCCGGACAGAGGACAGGGGGAAAGGCTATGCGAAATACATGCTCCGTTATATCTGTGAACGTTACAGCGCTACCTGCGACGTCATGTATGTGGGAACGGGCAATTATAAAGAAATCATAAGATTCTATGAACGGTGTGGGTTTATCCATTCCCATATCGTTGCGAACTTCTTCTCGGAGAATTACAGGGAGCCGATCTATGAAGACGGTGTACGGCTTACGGATATGATCTATCTCAAGAAGCAGTTGGATTCATCGGTGGATGTAAAGAAGGTAGTGGATCTGGCCCTGGAAGCGGGACGGATATTGCTTAAGAACGGCGCGGAGATCTTCCGTGTGGATGAGACGATCACCCGGATCTGCAACAGCTTCCATGTGGAATATGTAGATACATTTATCTTAAGCCATGCAATATTCGTCAGTGCGGAGAATGGCGTGGAGGAGGCGTATACCAAGGTGAAGCAGATCCCGCTGTCCGCATCCCATCTGGGGATCGTGGCGGAGGTGAATGAGCTGTCAAGAGAGATCGCCGGCGGATTCGTCAGCATTGAGGAGGCGAAGGAGAGACTTCGCAGGATCGATCAGATGCCGGCTAAGAGGAGTTATTTCCAGGTGCTTGCGGCGGGCATGGGAAGCGGGAGCTTCGGTTACCTTCTGGGGGCGACGGCGCTTGAGAGCGTGATCGCGTTTGGTATCGGGTGTATCCTGTACGTGTGGGTGCTGACTGCGAAGAAATACAATATCTCTAAGATGCTTGTGAATATCATAGGAGGAGTGATTATCACGGTTCTGGCGCTTGCGGCGCTTCATCTGCCGTTTGCGGCGCCGGTGAAGATCGACGGGATGATCATCGGCGGGATCATGCCGCTGGTGCCGGGACTTGCGTTCGTGAATGCGATCCGGGATATTGCGGACAGTGATTTCCTGTCGGGCACGGTGCGGATGATCGACGCGCTGCTGGTGTTCGTCTATATCGCGGTGGGAGTAGGTTTTGCGCTCAGTGTGTATAACAATATGGGAGGAGGTCTTATGCTGTGATACATAATTTTATCATGCATGTGATCTGTCCGTTTGTGGGTACGGTTGCGTTCGCGGTCCTGTTCAATGTTCCTAAGAGGTTCTATCTGTGCTGCGGATGCACCGGAGCTGCGGGATGGCTGATGTACCATATGGTGATGATTTACGGCGGTTCCGCTGCAACGGCGTCCTTTTGCGGTACATTGGTGGTGGTCCTGCTGTCAAGGATCCTGACGGTGGTCATGAAGTGTCCGATCACGATCTTCCTGGTGTCCGGCATCATTCCGCTGGTGCCGGGGGCGGGGATCTACTATACGGTATTCTACATGGTGAATAACGAACTTGCGGAGGCGGCAAGAAGGGGAATGGAATCCGCGAAGGTTGCATTTGCCATCGTGCTTGCCATCGTATTCGTGGTATCACTTCCAAGGAAATATTTCCAACCTCTGTACTGGATGGAAAGGAAGGAAAGAAAAATCAGAAAAGGTTGAAGGATATTCGGTGTCTGTGGTACAATGTGAAAAAGCACATTGTATAGTTATAGAGGAGGTTTTGGCATATGTTAGAAGGTAATTTGCTTCAGATCTTGCAGGAAAGCAGATATACGACGGTTTTGAGCGGATTTGGCATGCTGATTGAGAGCGGTTATCCGTCCCTTCGAGACGGTGAGAAGTCTTATGATATAGAACAGAAATACGGTTACTCTATGGAAGAGATGTTCTCAAGCTCTTTTTATTCGACACGTAAGGTTCAGTTCTTTGAATTCTACCGCAAAGAGCTGTTGAGCCATCTTGACAAGCCGCCGGGGAAGGGATTTCTTGCAATGGCGGAATTGGAGAGGAGAGGACTGTTCCAGTCGATCATTACCAGGAGGATCTTTGGATTGCCCGGAAAGGCCGGATGTAAGAATGTGATCGAACTGCACGGCAATGTATATGATAATTTCTGCCCTCACTGCGGACGCAAGTATCCGATGGAGTACATAAGGGATTCCGTGAGAGTTCCGCTGTGCGAGAGCTGTAAGACACCTGTCAGGCCGCGGGTGTGCCTGTTCGGCGAGATGGTGGATAACGCCGTGATCACAAGGGCGGCGGAAGAGATACAGAAGGCGGAGGTGCTGCTGGTCCTGGGAACTACGTTAAGCTCTCACCTGTGCAGCCAGTTGATCGACTATTACGAGGGTGACAAACTGATCCTTGTGAATGAAGAGCCGCATCATGCGGACAGATTTGCAGATATTGTGATCCACGAGAGGGTGGATGAGATGTTAGAGAGATTACAGAGAGAATTGGGAGAGTAGACATGAGCAGAGTAAGAACAAGATTTGCGCCAAGCCCTACCGGGAGGATGCACGTAGGGAACTTAAGGACGGCGCTTTATGCATACCTGATCGCGAAGCATGAGGACGGAGATTTTATGCTCCGGATCGAGGATACGGATCAGGAACGATTTGTGGAAGGGGCGCTAGAGATCATCTACCATACCCTTGAGGAGACCGGGCTTGTCCATGACGAGGGGCCGGATAAGGACGGCGGAGTGGGGCCCTATGTGCAGAGTGAGCGGAATGCTTCCGGATTATATCTGAAGTACGCGAAGCAGTTGATCGAGCAGGGGAATGCTTATTACTGCTTCTGCGACAAGGAGAGGCTTGCGTCTCTGAAGAGCAGTGTGTCGGAGGACGGAGGAACGGAGATCGTCGTCTATGATAAGCACTGCCTGGGACTTAGCAGGGAAGAGGTAGAGGCGAATCTTGCGGCAGGCAAGCCTTATGTAATCCGGTTTAATATGCCTACAGAAGGGACTACGACCTTCCAGGATGATATATACGGGGAGATCACCGTGCCAAATGCGGAGCTTGAGGATCTGATCCTGATCAAATCAGACGGATATCCGACCTATAATTTTGCCAATGTGATCGACGACCATCTGATGGGGATCACCCATGTTGTGCGGGGCAATGAGTATCTGTCGTCGGCGCCGAAGTACAATAAGATCTACGAGGCGTTTGGCTGGGAGGTTCCCACGTATGTACATTGCCCGCTTATTACGGACGAGAACCACAAGAAGCTGAGCAAGCGGTGCGGCCATTCTTCTTATGAGGATCTGATTGACCAGGGCTTTATCACGGAGGCTGTCGTGAATTACGTTGCGCTGCTTGGATGGTGTCCGGCAGGGAACCAGGAGATCTTCTCGCTGGAAGAGCTGGTGCGGGAGTTTGATTACCGCCATATGAGCAAGTCGCCGGCTGTATTTGATATCGTGAAGTTAAGATGGATGAACGGCGAGTATTTCAAAGCCATGGATGAAGAGCGGTTCTATCAGATGGCGAAGCCGCATATCGAGGAGGTTGTGACAAGGGACTGCGACTTAAGGAAGATCGCAGGGTTAGTCAGGACCAGGATTGAAGTGTTCCCGGATATCCGGGAGCAGATTGATTTCTTCGAGGAGCTTCCAGAGTATGATACCGCGATGTATTGCCACAAGAAGATGAAGACCAATGAGGAGAAGTCCTTGGGCGTGCTTGAGGATGTCCTGCCGCTTCTTGAGGCACAGGAGGACTACAGCAATGACGCGTTGTTTGCAGTGCTGAAGGGATATGTGGACGAGAAGGGATACAAGACCGGATTCGTGATGTGGCCGGTCAGGACTGCCGTGTCCGGGAAGCAGAACACTCCGGGAGGAGCAACGGAGATCATGGAGATCCTGGGCAAAGAAGAATCCCTTAAGAGGATCCGCAAGGGTATCGAATTATTGAAGGGGAATCTATGAGTCTGAACCACGCTCAGAGTACGGCAGTCGCTCACAGAGACGGACCGTGTATGGTCCTTGCCGGTCCCGGTTCCGGGAAGACGCTTACCATTGCAAAGAGAATTGAATATTTGATCACAAGATATAAGGTAAGGCCAGAAGAGATTCTGGTCATTACCTTTACCAAATATGCTGCAAGAGAGATGAAAGAGCGGTTCCGTCAGGTGATGGGAACTGCGGGGATGCCGGTCACCTTTGGGACATTCCACGGCATCTATTACGGGATCCTGAAATGGGCATACAGGCTTGACCAGTCGAATCTTCTGACGGATGAGGAGAAATATGCGCTGATACGCCAGGAGGCGGCAAAACTTGAGTGGGAAGAGCTTGCTCAGGCCGAGGATGAGAGAGACTATCTGAAGGAGCTTGCGGCCGAGATCGGTAATATTAAGAACAACTGTTACGACATAGAGTCTTATGAATCGGCGCGTTACGGGGAACAGCGCTTCCGCAGGCTGTATCATTCCTATGAAGGGGAGAAGAAGAGGCTTCGTAAGATTGATTTCGAGGATATGCTCGTTATGTGCCGCAGTCTCTTCCTGAAAAGACCGGATATCCTTGGGAGATGGCAGGAAAAGTTCAGGTACATTCTGGTAGATGAATTCCAGGATGTGAATCAGGCACAGTATGATGTGGTGCGGATGCTGGCGGCTCCTCAGAACAATCTGTTTGTGGTGGGGGATGACGACCAGTCTGTCTATGGGTTTCGGGGAGCAAAGCCGGGGATCATGATGGAATTTGCGAAGGATTACCCGGATGCCAAGAGGGTTCTCTTGGATGTGAATTACCGCTCTGCCGCCCATATCGTAGACGGTGCGCTTAGAGTGATTGCCCATAATGAGGAGCGTTATGATAAGAGGATCCGTGCGAAGAAGGATAAGGGAGAGACGATCCATGTGCAGGAGGTAAGCGACCCGGTGGAGGAAGCCAGATACATCTCCAGGCAGATCCGGGAGTACCGGAAAGCAGGAATCCCCTATAAGGAGATGGCAGTGCTGTACAGGACTGCCGTAGATGCAAGAGCATTGTCGGAGGTGCTTACGGAGCGCCAGGTTCCGTTTGTGATGAAGGAGAAGCTCACAAGCCTGTATGATCATTTTATCGGAACGGACATCATGAGTTATCTTCATCTGTCCCAGGGGCATTATGAGAGGAGATATTTCCTGCAGGTTGCCAACAGGCCGAAGCGCTACATCAGCCGTGACAGTATGAGGGAAGGACAAGTCTCTTATGAGTCTCTGCGGAATTTCTACTGTGACAAGGACTGGATGATGGACCGGATCGACCAGTGGGAATGGGATATGAAGATGCTGAAGAAGCAGGCGCCCTATGCAGCCATTCAGTATATCCGCAAGGGGATCGGATATGATGAATTCCTGCGTGAATATGCGGCCGGCAAAGGGATATCGGAGGAAGAGCTTCTGACGGTCCTTGAGGAGATCCAGCAGAGTTCCAGAGAATATCAGACCGTCGAAGAATGGTTCGCCCATGTGGAGAACTATAAGGAGATGCTTGAAAAGCAGAAGGCAAAAGGCGGCAGGGAGGCAGCGGATAGAGACGGGGTAACGCTTATGACCATGCATGGGGCTAAGGGACTTGAATACGAGGTGGTCTTCGTGATCGAAGGCAATGAGGGCATCACCCCCTATAAGAAAGCGAAGACAAAGGAAGCCCTGGAGGAAGAGCGGCGTCTGTTCTATGTTGCGATGACGCGGGCGAAGAGTAAGCTTATTATCAGCTATGTAAAAGAGAAAAACGGAAAAGACGTCAGTCCTTCCCGTTTTGTAGAAGAGCTAATCCTCGTCTGATTCTTCGAACTCCTGTGTGTCCATCCATTCGTCGAATGCGTCCGCGGCGATCTCATACTCTTCATCGTCTTCGATATTCTCAAGCTCCGGTTCTCCGTCCGGGGTCTCGACATAGCGGTAGAGATAGACGTCGCCGTCCTCGGTGTCGCCGTCTTCATTCAGGGGAAGAAGGGCGATGTATTCTCGTCCTGCCGCTTCGAACAGGGTTAAGATCGCACATTGAACGACTTCATCATTGTCGAGGGTCAGTTCAACAGTCATGTATTCATCCATAGTATCCGTCTCCTTTGTTTAGGTACTTTTCCGTTACTGTTTACTCCTGGACCGTGCACCACGCTGCACGGTCACAGACCAGTGCATTACCAAGGCAAGAATCCGACCTCTTGCCGTAAGGCAACTTGAAATAGGGCGGATTCGTTGCTGTGAGCGCCGTAGGTGCGAACAGTAACACTTTTACTGTAACAGAGGACGGGAGAAAAAGCAAGAATATCTAGCCAAACACAAAAAAATGTTGTAAAATGTAGATGGCGTGAGTGAGACGGAATGATAAGAGAGGGGCAGGAAGGAGAATGTTCATGAGAAAGAAGGTGCTGTTGAGGGTATCGGTCGTAATACTCATATGCATTTTCGGATTGTCTGCATGTAAGAAGAACGTGGGAACGCCCGAAGACAATGCGGTTACCGAAGAAGTACAGGAAGATGAGATGCCCGAAGAGGATGTATATGTATTCGGATTTACGGGAATTGATATGGAGAACCCTTATTTTATAACCCTGGAGTCGGCAATTCGCGAGAAGCTTGAGACGGAAGGGCCTTACAGCCTGATCACGAAGGATCCGGCCTCGGACCCGGACCTGCAGGCGCAGCAGATTCGGGAGATGATCGAGGAAGGGATCAACGCTATATTCTTATGTCCGGTAGATTGGGAGAAGATAACTCCGTCGCTTAATGAGCTTAAGGAGGCGGATGTTAAGATCATCAATGTAGATACCCAGGTAAAAGAGATGGATTATGTGGATGCATATATCGGATCGGATAACCGGGAAGCAGGGTACATCTGCGGAGAGGATCTGATCAGCAGGTGTCCGGAAGGAGGGACGGTGGCGATCCTAGAATGTCCGACGCAGAATTCGATCAACGACCGTATCACCGGATTTGAGGAAGCAGTCGCATTGGCGGAGAAGGGATTCGAGGTTGTAAGAAGAGAAGATACCAACGGCGAATTCGAGAAAGCACTGGAGGCGGCAAAGGCGATCGTGAAGGAGTATCCGGATGTGACGGCGATCATGTGCGGGAATGATCAGTTGGCGGTTGCGGCCAAGACGGCGGTGAATCTTGAGGGTCTTAAGCAGGTGATCATCTATGGCGTGGACGGTTCGCCGGATATCAAGAAGGAATTGAAGAAATCGAACGGCCAGATCGCCGGTACGGCGGCGCAGTCTCCGATCAGTATGGGGAAGACGGCGGCGAAGACTGCCGTGGGGCTGCTGAGCGGCGAAGATTATGAGAGAGAGATTTACGTGGAAGTATTTATGATCGATAAAGATAATGTTGATATGTATGGAGTAGACGGATGGCAGTAGAGCGATAGCAGGAAGGATAAGGCATGAAGGAGATACAGGGGAGGCCCTTACCATTAGGAACTACAATGATAGGCAATGCAGTCAATTTCTCTGTGGCGGTGCCGCAGGAGAAGGAATGTCAATTATTATTATATCGGGCCAGGGCGAAGAAACCATCTGCTATATATGAGATGAACAGGGAGATCGGAGAAGTTCGTTATCTTGCCCTGGAGGGTATGGAACCATCGAAGTATGAATACAATTACCGGATCGACGGGAAGATCGTGATCGATCCGTATGCGAAAGCGATAGCCGGGAGAAAGACCTGGGGGCGGGTATGCGACGTCCAGAAGCATGAAGTGAGAGGGATCCTGTATGATGAAGATTATGACTGGGAGGGGGATGAACCCTTACGCCTTCCGTATCACAGTATTATCGCATACAGTCTGCATGTACGGGGGTTTACCAGGCATACTTCTTCCAGAGTCCAGAATAAGGGGACATTTTCAGGGGTGATCGAGAAGCTGCCGTATCTTAAGGATCTGGGGATCAATCAGATACAGTGTATGCCGGTCTATGATTTTGAGGAGTGTCTGCAGTATCGGAATTACTGGGGGTACGGTCCTGCTTACTGGTTCGCGCCCAAGAGTTCCTATGCGGCTTCTGCGGATGCGGTGCGGGAGCTTAAGGATATGGTGAAGGCATGCCATCAGGCAGGGATCGAAGTGGTGCTTGAGATGCCGTTCACGGAAGAAGTCTCGAAGCAGATGATGGAGGAGTGTCTGCGTTATTACATGATCGAGTACCATATAGACGGGTTCATCCTGAACCCTCAGATCGCGCCGATGGCAGCGATCTATGCAGATCCGATCCTCAAGAAGACGAAGATCATGGTCCATCAGATTGATTTTCAGACGGTTATGCGCCGTTTCCTTAAGGGAGACGAGGGGATGGTAGAAGGCGTCATGTATTGGCTTAAGCATATTTCCGGGAAGGACGGTATCTTCAACTGTATTGCCAACCAGAACGGATTCACCCTGCAGGACTTGGTGTCCTATGACAGGAAGCATAATGAGATGAACGGAGAGCACAACCAGGACGGCCCGGAATATAATTACAGTTGGAATTGCGGGGCAGAGGGGCCGACCAGGAAGAAAGCGATCACAGGCCTCAGGAACCGGCAGATGCGGAATGCATTTTTCCTGCTTCTGCTGGCACAGGGAACGCCGTGCATCCTTGCGGGAGACGAGTTTGGCAATTCCCAGAAGGGGAATAACAATGTCTACTGTCAGGATAACCCGGTGGGATGGACGGACTGGAGCAGGCTTGAGAAGAACCAGGCGCTGCATGATTTTGTGAAGAAGCTGATAGGGATCAGAAAAGCGCACCCGGTATTCTGGCCCAGAGAAGAGATGTGCGGGATCGACCAGATGAGCTGCGGGATTCCGGATGTATCTTATCATGGGGAGAATGCGTGGAGGGCGCCGTCGGAGGTGTTCAGCAGGCAGCTTGGCGTCTATTACAGCGGAGCGGTTGTCGGCGGGGAGGATTGTTTTGTCGCTTATAATATGCATTGGATCGAGCATTCCTTTGCTTTGCCGGCATTATCCAGGAAGAAAAAGTGGTACAAGATCGCTTCCACAGAAGAAGGGATCTTAGAGTCGGCAGAGCTTCTTGAGAATCAGCGTATGGTGGTCCTTAAGGAGCGGACGGTTATGATCATCGTAGGCAGGGAGGAACATGGAGAGAAGAAAGGCAAGGCCAGGGCTGACATCGTATCAGCTTAAATGGATCGCGGTCATAACAATGGTGATCGACCATATCGGGGCGGTGTTATTCCCGGGGGAATTGATATGGCGCATAATCGGGCGGCTGTCGTTCCCGATCTTCTGTTTTCTGCTGACAGAAGGATTCTGCCATACCCATAACAGGAAGGCTTATATGCAGAGGCTAGGCGTGTTTGCCCTGGTCTCCGAGATTCCCTATGATCTTACCTTCCATGGGAGGCTGTTGGAGCTTGAACGGCAGAATATATTTTTCACATTGCTTTTGGGTGTGATTCTGCTGCATCTGCTTGAGAGCGGCGGACAATGGCTGCTGCAGGCGGCAAAGGTCCTGTTCATGATGTGGATCGCGGAGGTTTTTAAGGTGGATTATGGATATGAAGGGATGCTTCTGGTCTGTATCTTCTATCTGTTAAGGGAACATCTGTGGCTTAAGGCAGCAGGAGGCGTATTGTGGAATTTCCTCTGGGAGAACCGCCTCCAGGCCTTCGGCGGGTTTGCCGTGCTGCCGATTCTGCTGTATAACGGGGAGCGCGGAAGGAAGATGAAATACTTCTTCTATGTCTTCTATCCGGCGCATCTTCTGGCGCTGCATGTGATCGACATCTATGTGATGCGTGCCTGATATCCGTTACAGTGCATGATGTATACTTGCAAGGACACCGTATAATTCTTCGGCTTCGATCTGTCCCGGGGCGGAGGCCATGGAGCCGGACCCAAAGGTCATGCAGGAGCCGAATACTTCGCAGGAGAATCGGCTGATACTGCCAAGGCCGGACATGGACATGGTGATGATCGGACGGTCGGCGTAATCAGAAGCCATCTCTTCCGTTGCGGCAAGGAGGGTGATCACATCTCTTGGGCTCTGCGGCATCACGGCGATCTTGGGGATATCCGCACCCATATCCTGCATTCTGCGCAGCCGGTATACGATATCGCTCTGAGACGGGGTCTTGCCGAAATCATGATTCGATACCACGGCCTTTGCGTGGTTGGCATGGATGAAGGAGATCAGATCATGGACGACTGCATCTCCGGTGAAGAGTTCCACATCGATCAAGTCCGCCATGCCGGTTGCTGCCGCGGCTTTATTCAGTTCTGTATAAGTGCGGGTGTCCATCTTGCGGACACCGCCTTCTTCTGCTGTGCGGAAGGTGAACAGAAGAGGGGTATCGCCAAGGATACCGCGTATACCGGTCAATACTTCTGTCACCCGGTCAATCTCTTCTACGCCTTCGAACCAGTCTGCACGCCATTCCATTAAGTCCATATGCATATGCATATTCTGATACTGCCTGGTCAGGGAGAGGATCTCGTCTCTTGTCCTGCCGATATTCGGGATGCAGATTGCGGGTATGCCTGTTCCAAGGGTCAGATTCCTTATCTTAACTGTATTCATAAGCATTCTCCAATTCTATGTTCGTTACTGTTGTGTAAATCATATCAGATTCTATATTAACAGATATTTTGCGCGGATTCAAATGCAAAAAACAGTATATTTCACAGAACAGGAGCATATAGTGTTAACAGTTCAGACCGAGGGAACATGTAACAGCATGAATGGAAGGGGCTTAGAGCATGGAGCAATATCATTTGTACAGGGACATACAGGCAAGGACAAACGGTGAGATATACATAGGAGTCGTAGGCCCGGTCAGGACGGGGAAATCTACATTTATCAAACGGTTCATGGATGTGCTGGTGCTGCCGCATATGGAGGATGAGCATGGAAAGACGAGAACAAAAGATGAGCTTCCCCAGTCCGCGTCTGGGCGGACGATCATGACGACGGAGCCCAAATTCGTACCCAAGGAGGCTGCGGAGATCAGGCTGTCCGAGGATGTGAAGGTGCGGGTAAGGCTGATTGACTGTGTCGGTTATATGGTCGAGGGAGCGTCTGGCCATGCGGAGGGAGGAGAGGAGCGTCAGGTCAAGACGCCGTGGTTTGACCATGAGATTCCATTTACCAAGGCGGCGGGCATCGGAACCAGGAAGGTGATCCATGACCATGCCACCATCGGGATCGTGATTACGACAGACGGAAGTATCACGGATATTCCGCAGGAGAATTACCGGGATGCGACAGAGAAGACGATCCGGGAACTGCAGAGCATAGGGAAGCCGTTCGTGGTGCTGGTCAATTCGAAGAAGCCCTTTGGGGATGAGGCGAAGCAGGCGGCGCTAGAATGTGAACAGCAGTATGGCGTGTGCGCGATACCGGTAAACTGCGAACAGTTGAAGGAGGAGGATATCACCCGGATCATGGAAGCGGTATTATATGAATTCCCTGTATCAGAGGTGCAGTTCTTCATTCCCAAATGGGTGGAGATGCTGCCCAGGGACCATAAGATCAAGCAGGAGCTGTTGGTACATATCAAGGATATTTTAAACCGTTTCGGAGAGATCAAGGACGCGGTGGCCGGAATAGAGATGCCGGAGTGCAGCTATATCGAAGAGATGAAGGTAGACCATATTGAGATGGATACCGGATGTGTGAAGGTGAGGATCGGCGTTGCGGAACGGTTCTATTATGAGATGTTAAGCGAATTGACCGGAACCCACATTGCAGGACAGTATGAGTTGGTGGCTGCCATGAAGAACTTATCAGAATTGAAGGCAGAGTACGAAGGCGTGCGGGATGCATTTGCGTCGGTACGGGTGAGGGGGTATGGAGTGGTCAGTCCCAAAAAAGACGAGATCACCCTGGAAGAGCCCACCATCATCAAGCAGGGGAACAAGTACGGGGTCAAGATTCATTCGGAAGCACCTTCCATTCATCTTATCCGTGCAAATATTGAGACAGAGATTGCGCCGATCGTGGGAAATGAGCAGCAGGCCCAAGACCTGATCCGCTATATCAAGGACGCGAAGGAGAGTGAGGAGGGTATCTGGGGTACGAACATCTTCGGCAAATCCATCGAGGAGCTGGTGATGGACGGGATGCAGAATAAGATGGCGATGATCAATGATGAGAGCCAGGAGAAGCTTCAGAATACCATGCAGAAGATCGTAAACGACAGCAACGGCGGTCTGGTATGTATTATTATTTAAAAAAATGTCTTGACATCGGCGTGATGCTGTGGTAAAGTTCTTTTAAACCGATGAGGAAGAGTGAGTACCGTTGGATATTTGTCTCACAGAGAGCTGCAGACGGTGGGATTGCAGCAGATCAAAGCTGATGGGAATGGGCTTCTGAGGGCGAACTGAATTGTTATGTTATACAGAGTGAGCAGAACAGGTAAGCAAGCCGGAGAGGATACTCCGTTAACAAATTACGCGTATGATGGTACGCATGAGTGGGTAGATAAGATACCAAGCCGGGTGGCACCGCAGGAGTTGATGATAATTACTCTTGTCCCAGCAATGTTTATTGTATGGGATGAGGGTATTTTTTTGCTTTCATTCAGGATACCCCGTCCCACTTGTATACTGGGCGTCAGACGCCAATGAAAGGAGAACGAGAAAATGAATGAACAGAAAATCCCTTACAAAATCTATCTGGAAGAGAGTGAGATGCCAAAGCAGTGGTATAATGTCCGCGCAGATATGAAGAATAAGCCGGCGCCGCTTCTGAATCCGGGAACCTTAGAGCCTATGACGGCAGAAGAACTGTCCGGTGTGTTCTGCGAGGAGCTGGTACAGCAGGAATTGGATAATGACAACCGATATATCGATATCCCGCAGGAGATCGTGGATTTCTACAAGATGTACCGTCCGGCGCCGCTGGTGCGTGCATACTGCCTGGAGGAGAAGCTTCAGACACCGGCGAAGATCTATTATAAGTTCGAAGGAAATAATACCAGCGGAAGCCATAAGCTGAATTCCGCCATCGCACAGGCCTATTATGCGAAGAAGCAGGGATTGAAGGGCGTGACCACCGAGACGGGGGCCGGACAGTGGGGAACGGCGCTTTCCATGGCGTGTTCGTATCTGGATCTGGACTGTAAAGTATTCATGGTGAAATGCTCTTATGAGCAGAAGCCGTTCCGCCGTGAGGTGATGCGGACCTACGGGGCGAGCGTGACACCGTCTCCGTCCACGGAGACTGAGGTGGGAAGGAAGATCCTTGAGAAACATCCGGGAACGACAGGAAGCCTTGGATGTGCAATCTCAGAGGCGGTAGAGGTTGCGGTAGGAAGCGAGGGGTATAGATATGTGCTTGGAAGCGTGCTGAACCAAGTGCTGCTCCATCAGTCCATCATTGGTATGGAGACGAAGAGCGCCCTGGATAAATATGGAATCACACCGGATATTATCATAGGATGCGCGGGAGGCGGTTCCAATCTGGGCGGGCTGATCTCTCCGTTTATGGGAGAGAAATTAAGAGGCGAGAAGGACTATCATTTTATCGCGGTAGAGCCGGCATCCTGCCCTAGCCTGACCAGAGGCGTCTATGCATATGATTTCTGCGATACGGGTATGGTGTGTCCGCTGGCGAAGATGTATACCCTTGGAAGCGGATTCATCCCGTCGGCAAATCATGCAGGTGGCTTAAGATATCATGGTATGAGTTCGATCTTGTCACGGCTCTACGCGGACGGCTATATGGAGGCAAGGGCCGTAGAGCAGACGGCGGTATTCGAGGCGGCCGAGAAGTTCGCGAGAGTAGAAGGAATCTTACCGGCGCCGGAGAGCAGCCATGCCATCAAGGTAGCCATTGACGAGGCGATGAAGTGCAAGGAGACCGGCGAGGAGAAGACGATCGTCTTTGGGTTGACCGGCACGGGATATTTTGATATGGTGGCTTATGAGAAGTTCCATAACGGGGAGATGGCGGACTACATTCCGACAGACGAAGATCTGAAGACCGGATTCGACGGAATTCCCAGATTTCCGGGAAATATGGAGCAGAGATAGAATCTGACGGCGATCCGGCGGATTTGAAGAATGTATTACGAGGAGGTGCGGGTATGCATGTGTTGGTAGTGGTCGATATGCAGAATGATTTTATCGACGGGGCGCTGGGGACGAAGGAGGCAGTGGAGATTGTTCCAAGAGTAGCAGAAAAAATCCGGAATTTTGAAGGAGAGGTATTGTATACCAG
Organism: uncultured Dorea sp.; assembly: GCA_947652615.1. Taxonomy (GTDB): domain Bacteria; phylum Bacillota; class Clostridia; order Lachnospirales; family Lachnospiraceae; genus Sporofaciens. The sequence goes on from CANTDX010000011.1 coordinate 15,466, forward strand.
AGATACCCATGGAGAAGATTATCTTGAGACGCAGGAAGGCAAGAAGCTTCCGATCGTCCACTGTGTCAAAGGAACGAAGGGGTGGGAGCTGCATCCTGAGATCGGGGCGCTGTGCAAAGAAGAGCCGATCGACAAGCCCACGTTTGGGAGTATCCATCTGGGAAGGATGCTCCGGAACATGAATGAGGAGTATAAGCTGCGTGCCATGGGCGGGGTTGAGTCTGTTACTTTCGTGGGGCTCTGTACAGACATCTGCGTGATCTCCAATGCGATGATTGCAAAGGCATTCATACCGGAAGTACCGATCATCGTGGATGGAAGCTGCTGCGCGGGAGTGACGCCGGACAGCCATAGGAATGCGTTGGAAGCGATGAAGATGTGCCATATCATCTGTCTGGATTAAGGGCGATACTCACGGCCGATGGAATCTGCCGTGAGTATATCCTGTTATGCGGGATAGTGAAGCTGTTCATCTGAGATATCCGTAAGAACCTCCTTAAGGTACTTGCGTGCAAGATATCTCGCCATTGGAAGATTCATATCCAGATAGTTGCCGCAGTCTTTCGCGCATGCACCCGGAACATCGCCGTCAAAATCAGCAATAAAGGTGAAGAGCTCCGTCATCAGGGGAACGATATCCCTGGAGGTATATTCGCCGGAAAGCAGCAGATAGAAGCCTGTCCGGCATCCCATCGGGCCAAAGTAGATGGTCTTATCTGCGTAAGTCTTATGATTGCGCAGGAAGGTAGCTGCCAGATGCTCGATGGTATGTACTTCTGCCGTGTTCATGACAGGTTCCTCGTTGGGGTTCGTGATACGTATGTCAAAGGTGGTGACAGGATGACCCTCTACCTGGTCGACGCGGGAAACATAGAGTCCCGGGATCAGGCGCAGATGGTCTATTGTAAAGCTTGTGATCTTTTCCATGGTCTATTGCTCCTTTTCTAATAATATGGTTGTTATTATAGCACTTTTTAAAGGGATTTTCCAGATGATCGATCGGGATATGTGTAAAAATGATTGCTGCTCAATAGACGTTTCCAGTTGCGTTCACTGCGTAAGATACGGAGTATATGGATTTCATTCTGAGAGAGTTCTTTCTTGAGGCGCTCCTGAAAGCGGTCCGCGCAGGCAGGGCCGAAATGGATCTCTATATATTCGGCAATATCCGCGATGTCGTGGATCGCTTCCTGAGTGAGAAGAATGTTATAGTTACGGTCTTGCATTCCTTTGGTGCTCCCGTAACTCGGCGATCTTCTGAAATGCGTCCGCCAAGGGCAGTTCTCTTCCCGCTTCCATATCACAAACCCCGCTGTCCAACATCTGGAAAAGGCAGGTATCTTCATATTGCATCTTATCTGGTGTATGAGGTGATGTTAACTTCATAAATATCACTCCAATCTGTAATGATTCAATAATTCCAATTGTTCCGTTGCGGAAAGGTTATCATATATCGGGAAGATATGCAATGCATTTTATAGAAAATGTAAAAATTTGGTAGATTTGTACATTACAGTCTAAGCGTCATCCGGTAATGTAACAGTTCAGCCTTGCGGCTTCACTGTTACGGAATCCACCTGTTTTAAAGTTTGCCTACGGCAAAGAGGCAGATTCCTGGCTACTCTAATTCATTGGCTGCTAACCGCGCAGCAAGTGCGCAGTTGCAGGCTGAACTGTTACCCGGTAATTCCATTTTCAGTAAGAATATCTATGGAAATTATTGAGATATATGATATACTGGGAGAGTATGGTAACAGTTCAAAGGAGACAGAATATGAAGTTATATATGGTAAGGCACGGTGAGACGGACTGGAACAAGGCGAGGCGGATCCAGGGACAGGTGGATATCCCGCTGAACGAATTCGGCAGGACGCTTGCGAGGAAGACGGCTCTGGGGCTTTCTTGCGTGTCTTTTGAGGTGTGTTATACAAGCCCCATGTTAAGGGCAAGGGAGACGGCGGAACTGATCCTGAATGGGAAGGATACGCCGATCATAGAAGACGAGAGGATCATAGAGATGGCGTTCGGAGAGTTCGAAGGAAGATGCTGCTCTAAGAGCGGCTGGGATCTCCCGGAGGAATTCCGCAGGTTCTTCGACGGGCCGGAGAGATATCAGGCGCCGCAGGGAGGCGAAGATTTTGCTGCTGTGAGGAAGCGGACCGGGGAATTTCTTGAGGAGTTATATAGAAGAGAAGAGTACCAGAATAGTAATATCCTGATTACAACCCATGGAGCGGCGCTCGCGGGGCTCTTGAACAATATCAAAGGCAAGTCTCTTGCAGAATACTGGGGCGAAGGCGTACATAAGAACTGTGCGGTGACAGAGGTTGAGGTGACCGGCGGCAGACCGGTGATCATCTCGGAGAATGTAGCCTACTATGATGACGAGGTGGAACCCTGGGAAGATTAGATAGATTAGAATGTGGAGGAAATAGAAGATGATCAATGATAAGAAAGTATTATTCAGCGGAATGCAGGCGACCGGGAACCTGACCCTTGGGAATTACCTGGGTGCATTGAAGAATTGGGTTACCTTAAGCGATGAGTACGAGTGCTTCTACAGTGTGGTAGATATGCATTCGATCACGGTAAGGCAGGATCCGGCAGTCTTAAGGAAGCGGGCAAGGGCGCTTCTCACCCTTTATATTGCAGCGGGGCTTGATCCCAAGAAGAACTGTATCTATTATCAGTCACATGTATCCGGCCACGCAGAACTGGCATGGATCCTGAACTGCTTCACTTATATGGGTGAGCTGAACCGCATGACACAGTTCAAGGATAAGTCTGCGAAGCATGCGGATAATATCAATGCAGGGTTATTTACCTATCCGGTGCTGATGGCGGCGGATATCCTGCTCTACCAGGCGGATGTGGTTCCAGTGGGCGTGGATCAGATGCAGCATCTTGAGATTACGAGAGACATTGCGGAGCGGTTCAATAACATTTACGGCAACGTATTTACTGTACCGGAGGCGTATATTGGGAAAGTAGGCGCGAAGATCATGAGTCTCCAGGATCCGGCGAAGAAGATGTCGAAGTCGGATGAGAATCCGAACGCCAGCATTTACCTGATGGACGATCCGGATACGGTCATGCGCAAATGCAAACGTGCGGTGACGGACTCCGAGGCTCAGATCTTATACCGTGACGAACAGCCGGGAGTGAAGAACCTGATCGACATCTACAGTGCATGTACAGGAAAGAAACCGGAAGATGTAGTGGCAGAATTCGACGGCAAGGGCTACGGAGAGTTCAAGCCGGCAGTGGGAGAAGCGGTCGTATCGGTATTGAAGCCTCTGCAGGATGAAGTGGCAAGGCTTGAGAAGGATAAGGCTTATATCGACGGGATCATTAAGGAGAACGCGGAGAAGGCACAGTATTTCGCCAACAAGACACTTCGTAAGGTGCAGAAGAAGATCGGATTCCCGGAGCGGATCCGGTAATACGGTGTGGTCAAGAAGGAGCCATATATGAGTATACAGACAGCAGGCGAGCAGAAATATTATGATTTTATCGGGGATCGGGCAAAGAGACTGCGGACAGGGATGATCGTATGGGGAAGCTTCTTTGCGGTGGCTTTCATCGGCATGTTCTCGGACGCAAGACTCGGCGCCGTCCTGGCGCTTGTAGGAATCGCCCTCGCAGTGTCAAATATAAAGTCACAGCAGGCGCTAAGAAGAAAACTGGATGCCATAGACGACAAAGAAGAATTCTTCCGCCAGTTGTCAGATCCCAACCTCATCGAGCTTCCGGCCTGCAACCTGATCATAACGAAGGATTATCTTCTCCAGAAAAAAGAAGACATATCCATCTACCAAATCTCCGACATAGAAAAAGCAGAACTAATCCCTCAAGGAAAAACAGGTAAAACCCTGATCCTCACCGACAAAACAGGCAGTCACCACGAAATCGCATCCTATACAAAAAAAGAAAGAACGCCAGAGGCGTTCGACAAAATCTATCAGATACTAAACGAAAGAATTCAACCATAGTTGAAAATCCATTTTCAGAGCACAGGCAGTTCGGGGAGGTTCTTCCTCTAAGCGGACATTCAAGGGCGTTCTTAGCGGAGACGAAATCCACGGCTTACTGCGGCTTAGGCACGAAGGCTATCCTGAGTGTCTTAGCCGCAGTTGGCCGTTAGTTCGTCAAAGCGTAGCCCGTCCGCGTGAGGAAGAACCTCCCCGAACTGCCGTCCTTAAAAAGAAACTACAACATTTTCCTTAATTATCCTCTTCCCCCTGAATCGTATAAGTCTGTCTCTTCCTTGCCATCTCATCATTCTCCAGATATTCGTCATAAGTCGTGATCTTGTCGATCAGCTTACCGCCGGGAACGATCTCCATGATACGGTTGGCAGTCGTCTGTACGATCTGGTGGTCTCTCGAAGAGAACAGCAGCACGCCCGGGAACTTGATCATACCGTTATTCAGCGCGGTGATCGCCTCCATATCCAGGTGGTTGGTAGGCTCATCCAAGATCAGTACATTGGCGCCCGAGATCATCATCTTCGATAACAGGCAGCGAACCTTCTCCCCGCCGGAGAGTACGCTTACCTTCTTCACTCCGTCATCCCCGGAGAACAGCATACGCCCTAAGAATCCCCGGACATAGGTTACATCCTTTTCCTCAGAATACTGGGTCAGCCATTCTACGATGGTGTAATCATTGTCAAATTCGCTTCCGCTGTCCTGCGGGAAATAAGCCTGAGAGGTAGTGATCCCCCACTTATAGGTTCCCTCATCCGGCTCCATCTCGCCGGTCAGGATTTGGAAGAGAGCGGTCTTGGCAAGCTCGTTGCCGCCCACGAAGGCCACCTTGTCGTCATGATTCAGTGTAAAGGAGAGGTTATCTAACACCTTCTCCCCGTCTATGGTCTTGCTGAGTCCGTCCACGGTGAGGACTTCATTCCCGATCTCGCGGTTCGGCCGGAAATCAATATATGGATACTTACGGCTGGAGGGCTGGATATCGTCCAACTGAATCTTCTCCAATGCACGTTTTCTCGAGGTTGCCTGCTTGGATTTGGAAGCGTTGGCGCTGAAACGGGAGATGAACTCCTGCAGCTCCTTGATCTTCTCTTCCTTCTTCTTGTTGGCTTCCTTCATCTGGCGGATTAGAAGCTGACTTGATTCATACCAGAAATCATAGTTGCCGGCGTAGAGCTTGATCTTGCCGTAGTCGATATCTGCGATCTGGGTGCAGACCTTGTTCAGAAAATAACGGTCATGGGAGACCACGATCACGGTATTGTCGAAATTGATCAGGAATTCCTCAAGCCACGCGATGGCGTCTAAGTCCAGGTGGTTGGTCGGCTCGTCGAGGAGCAGGATGTCCGGATTGCCAAAAAGCGCCTGAGCAAGCAAGACCTTCACCTTCTCGGGACCGTTTAGGTTCTGCATGATCTCATAGTGCATCTCTGTCGGGATTCCAAGACCGTTCAGGAGAGTAGCGGCGTCAGATTCCGCTTCCCATCCGTTCATAGCGGCGAATTCACCCTCTAACTCACTGGCCTTGATACCGTCCTCGTCTGTAAAATCCTCTTTCGCGTAGATGGCTTCTTTTTCCTTCATGATCTCATAGAGTCTTGCATTGCCCATCATGACGGTATCGAGAACCGGATATTCGTCGTATTTGAAATGATCCTGCTGCAGGAAGGAGAGGCGCTCGCCGGGAGTAACTGCGATCTCGCCCTTGCTTGGTTCGAGCTGACCGGACAGGATCTTAAGGAACGTAGACTTGCCGGCGCCGTTAGCGCCGATCAGGCCGTAGCAGTTCCCTTCGGTGAATTTGATATTGACATCTTCGAACAGGGCCTTCTTTCCCACACGTAATGTCACATTGCTTGTACTGATCATCGTGTATTCACACTCCTTATATATTATACCTTGCCTATCTTACCAAATATGGAAGGAAATAGCAAGGCTTAATATTGATACCTTTTCCGATATTTTACGAACATGGCTGACGACAGAATAAGAGCCATAAGCTCTGCCGCCGGGGTAGCAAGCCAGATGCCGTTTACCCCAAAGACGGCGGGGAGTACCAGCATGGCGGCCAGCATGAATACAAAAGACCGGGAGAAAGCGAGGATGGCGGAGACAGAGCCATTCGACAATGCTGTAAACATCCCGCTGGCAAATATGTTAAAGCCGATAAAAAGCAGCGCCAGAGTGCAGATCCGATTCCCGGTCACGGCCAGGTCATACACCGGATGACCCGGGCGGGTAAATATAGAGACCAGAGGTCTTGTCGCGGCAAAGGACGCCGCAGCCGTAGCAAGAGAGATCACGGCGATGATCTTAAGGCTTGACGAGACAAGCTTCTTAAGCTTCTCCTGGTTCTGTTCTCCGTAATAGTAGCTGAGCATCGGTGCAACCCCGTAGGAGTAGCCGGTGTAGAGGGAGCTTGCGAACATCAGCACATACATGATGATCGTTACAGCAGCGACGCCGTTCTCTCCGGCATACCGGAGCATGGTCCAGTTGAACATCATCGTGATGATGCCGGTGACCAGGGCGGTTGCCATCTCAGAGCATCCGTTTGCAGCCGCATTTGCCAGAACCTTGAATCGGAATGCAGGCTTTGTAAAATGAAGGAGGCTGCTTCTGCGGGCAAATACAAACAGGCCGGCTACGGCTGTGACAGAATAGCCGAGACCTGTGGCGATGGCGGCCCCGCCGATCCCCATATTAAGTATGGCGATGAAGATATAGTCAAGCGCCATATTGAGGATACCGCCCGTTACCGAACAGACGAGGGAAAGTGTGGCCTTCTCCGAAGCGATCATGTACAGAGTGAAATTATTCATCAGCAGGATAGGTACGGTAAAGGGCAGGTAGCGGCCAAGATAAGAGACGCAATAATTCTGAACCTCAGTGGAAAGCCCCATGCTGCCGAAGATCGCTTCCATTACGGAATAGCCGAGCACACACATGAGAAGGCCGACGATCACATTTACCAGAATCAGAAATGTGAAATCTTCTCTGGCTTCGTTGGACTTGTGCTCGCCCATCTTCTTCATGATCACCGCGCTGCCGCCGGTTGCCAGCATTGTAGAGACGGCAGTCACCAGTTGTATGACAGGAGCGGTCAGGTTGATGGCGGACAGCGCGTCCGTGCCGATCAGATTGGACACGAACAGCCCGTCCACCATGGTGTAGAAGGACATAAAAACCGACATTGCGATGGTCGGAACGGCGAATTTGAAAATATTCTTCCATGTAACTGGTTTGTTGTAGGTATTTTGATCGTTCATATCCTTCCTCCTACTTGTATTTCTGTGGTATATGATATATGATAATCCGTACAGTAAGTGTACGGTCAATAGGAGATTTGTAAAATGGAGAAAAAGAGTAAATTGCTTACCATCGGCCAGTTTGCGGCGCTGCATGGCATAAATAAGAAGACATTGATGTGGTATGACGAGATCGGCCTGTTTCATCCTGCGGTGATCCACCCGCAGAATGGCTACAGGTATTACAGCTATTACCAGAGTTCTGTATTGGAGACCATATTGCTTCTGCGGGAGTTGAATGTGTCCATTGACGAGATCCGTAAGTTCATGAAGAACCGATCCGCTTCCAGCATGGAACAGCTCCTGCGGGAGAAAATAGAAGACGTGGAGCAGGAGATTGCTCATTTGAAGGCGGTCGGGAAAACATTGTCGCATCACTGCCAGAATATGTCGACATTGCTGAATATGGATCTGTCAGAGATCAGTTTGGTCGGTAAGGTGGAGATGATCACTGCCGAGACCAGGAAGTATCAGCTTCGCCGTCTTCACGATGCTTCTTACGGAACCATGATAGCGGTTGAAGATCTATATAGAGGGAACTTCGAGGAGTATTCCAAATTATTTATCGAGATACCGTTTCCTGTTAAGAAGGCAGGATTACACAGGCAGCCCTAGGGGACATATATCAGGGCTTTCTATCAGGAATCCGAAGAGAATGCCGCGTCCTGCTACCGGAGGATATTTGCGTATGCTGCAGAGCATGGGTTTACCCTGTCAGGCTTCTCCTATGAGATCATTATCAATGAAAATGTGATCGACAGGGCGGAGGATATGATCGTTCAGATTGAAATTCCTGTGGAATAAAGGATTTACACCTTTTGATTTTTTTGATGTACTATATCAGAAAATAGGTATATAATAGCAAGTAAGCGGCAGAGTAAGCGGCCGCGCAGATCAATAAAAGAGAGGTATTATTTATGATAAAAGCGACAATGGTGTTGGAAGGCGGAGCGACCAGGGGGGTATTTACTTCGGGGGTGCTGGATTATCTGATGGAGCAGGATTTGTATACTTCCCATGTGATCGGGGTGTCCGCAGGATCCTGTAACGGTGTGGATTATGTGTCGAAGCAGCCGGGAAGGACAAGAGACTGTATGATTCACGAAGAGAGGGAATACAGCTATTACTATGGGTTCCGGAAATTCATCAGGGAAAAGAGCCTGATGGATATGGATATGATCTTCGACCGGTATCCCAATGAATTCTTTCCATTTGATTATGACACGTATTTTGCGTCTGAGACGGAGTGCGAGATCGTGGCAACGAATTGTGAGACCGGGCAGGCGGAATATCTGACGGAAGATAAGGACAAGGAGAGGCTTATGAAGATCTGCCGTGCGTCCAGCAGTATGCCGCTGGTGTCGCCTATCGTGAATGTGGACGGAGTACCCTACTTAGACGGCGGGCTGGCCGATTCCATTCCGATCAAAAGGGCGGTGGAGAAGGGGAATAAGAAGATCGTAGTGGTCTTGACCAGGAACCCGGGATACCGCAAGAAACCGACCTCCCAGGCGGTGGCTGATCTGTACCGCAGGGCGTACCGGAAGTATCCGGAGCTGGTGCGTACTACGATCCGGAGGAATTATGAGTACAACCGGCAGATCCGTCTTGTAGAGAGGTTAGAGCGGGAAGGCAGGATCTTCGTATTCCAGCCGTTGATCCCGACGGTTTCGCGGCTTGAGAAGGACTGCGATGCACTGATGCATTTCTATAAGCACGGGTATCAGCAGGCGAAGCGGAAGTATGAGGAGCTGCAGGCGTATCTGGCAGGTTAGTATCCTGCAGAAGAAGGAGGATTTGAGATGAATTTGTATGAACACCGGATCTCGACGAGAGATGCACAACAGATGGCGAAGGTGACGGACATGGTGCGGCAGGATATTGAGAAAAGCGGGATCAGGGAAGGAATCGTGGTGGTGTATTCTCCGCATACGACGGCGGGATTTACCATCAATGAGAATGCTGATCCGGATGTGGTGCATGATATGCTGTATGGGCTGGAGGAGGCATTTCCTACCAGAACAGGTTATTATCAGCATATGGAAGGGAATTCCCATGCGCACATCAAGACCAGTTTCGTGGGACCGTCCCAGACATTGATCTTGCATGAGGGAGAACTGGTGCTTGGGATCTGGCAGGATTTGTATTTCTGCGAGTTCGACGGGCCCAGGAACAGGAAGTTCTATGTGAAGATCGTGGAGGGGTAGATAAGTAGGTTATGACGATGAATGATTTATAATTTAGGGGGAAATGTATATGTCAGTATATGAGATCATGTTCAGCCCCACAGGGGGAACGAAGAAAGTATCAGAGTTATTCACCAGGGCTTTCGGCCAAGATAGCACCTGTATCGATCTGACCAGGCAGGGCGAGGATTATTCCCGGTATTCGTTCCGGGAGGAGGATGTGTGTATCGTGTCGGTGCCGTCTTACGGCGGGAGGGTTCCGGATATTGCGGTATCGCGGCTTAGCCGGATGAAGGGCAATCATGCGGCGGCAATTCTGATCGTAGTATACGGGAACCGGGCTTATGATGATACATTCGCAGAACTTAAGGATGTGCTGACGGATGCCGGATTCTCCTGCAAGGCTGCAATTGCCGCCGTTGCGGAGCATTCGATCATGCGGCAGTTTGCTGCAGGGCGTCCGGATGCGAAGGATGGGGAGGAGATCAAAGGCTTTGCGGCAGAGATCCGAAGCAGACTGGAGGCAGGGACTCTTACAGGAGATTTGAAGCTGCCGGGGAATCGGCCTTACCGAGAGTACGGCGGTGTCCCGATGAAGCCGCAGTCCGGGAAATCCTGTACCAGATGCGGAATCTGCGCGGGAGAGTGCCCGGTTGGTGCAATCCCGGCTGAAGATCCGTCTCGGACGGATACTGACAGATGTATCTCCTGTATGCGCTGTATTACGGTTTGTCCGCAGAAGGCACGCAGCGTGAGCAAGATCCTGCTTAGTGCCGGGAGTATGAAGTTAAAGAAAGCGTGCAGTGTACGGAAAGGGAATGAATTATTCATAGTATAGATTGAAAAGCTTTGTAACAATAAATGAGACTGTCAGGAAAGAGATCTTCCTGGCGGCCTCATTCATAATTAATCATATAATCAGCGAAAAGCTGCACGAACCTTCTGTTCGGATTCTTTTGTTCCCATAGTGGAAAGGATAAAACGATTTTTTTTATTAAGTTCCCGATTAAAAAAATCACACGCGTTCTTCTCATCTTCCGTGGTCTCAGTGATTCTTGATATGATATCAAGACAGGCTTCCTGACAATCAGCATGAGTCTTAAGGTCATGCTTTTGCCCTCTTTCACCTCCGTATACGATCCAATTCGAACCGGTGTTTTCGAGACAGATGGATTCTTCCGCATATTCTCCGACAGAACAGAGATATTCCGGAATATGGAATTCTTGTAGAGATTTATATAATATATCTATACAGTACAGATCATTCTTCTCATTTTGTAAGAGTGGTCCTTTGCGTAAATTATTTCCCATAATTATATCCTTTCCAACATGCCTTTTTTGACGGATTCTTTGAGTGTAATGGGATGCAGATATTGGATTGCACCGCCTTTACTATCAAAGCCCGGGGCTACAATTCCCTTATCAACAATACAGATAATATACAGATTATCAGCTACTACCTTATATTCATTATATTCTAAACTTTCCGGAATATACGGTAATGACAATTCATCATATGCAGTTCCCTTAGGTGCTGAATAATAACCTGTTTCTCGTCCATATCTGATGATTATGCTACCATAGGGCAAGATATACTTGATGATATGTTTCCCATTATCTTCTATATTTCTGGTGTCAAATCCATGATTATCTGAATACTCTGACAAATGGTTCCAGTTTATTATAGGCTGACCAAACCGATCTGTCTTTCCAGTACCAAATTCTGATTTTTTCAGTTGTGGTATACCACTAATTGTTTCACCATTATAGTTTTTCATTGGTCGTACTTTCTTTCTACATGTATTTCTTTTATAGAATTATACCACGACAAATATTATATTGTTAGATGAGAGATAATATACTGCTTTTAAGTATACTGTATTAAATGATATAAAGATAGTCAGAACTGTTTGAAATATCGAAAGGGCAGCCAGGAAAGGGATCTTCCCGGCTGCCCCATTCATATCTTAAGAAATTCTCTTCAGCTTCTCACCGTGATCATGCAGGACCTTTTTGATAATATCCTGCTCGACCTGGATCGCTTCGATCTGTGCGATGGAATCTGAAAATTTCCTTGCCATAGGAACATAGTTTTCAGAAAGAATATTGATAGAAGGCTGGATATTATTTTCTATAATCAGGCCGAACTTTGTCAATTTACTATCCATAGTATCAAGCCTCTTCTCGAAGATATCCTGTTTCTTCTCAATAATCGTCAGTCTCTCCTTGATGCCGTTAATATCATCTTTGATGTCATTGATATCGTCTTTGATGTCATTGATATCGTCTTTGATGTCATTGATATCGTCTTTGATGCCGTTGATATCCTCTTTGATGCCGTTGATTTCGTCTTTGATGCCGTTAATATCATCTTTGATGTCATTGATATCCTCTTTGATGTCGGCGATTTCCTTTTCGATGACTATCAGTTTCCCATTTATTCTTATCTGTTCTTCTTGTATAGATTTGATATCGTTTTTTATCGGCTGTAATTTGGCGTCTAACTTTTTGTCGAATAAGTCGGACATTGCCAGAAATAACTCTTGATTTGTCACTGTATCACTCCCTTTCATGACGGTATTGGCTAGTAACAGGGCAGTTTGTCTGAACTGTTGCATTAATGTTGTACTAGGTTCTTACGATTATATCATACAGCACATAAAAAATCTATCAGGTACAAACTGGACGCATTGGGGAAAAAAGTTCTTGACAAACAATATATCGCGTCTTATACTGTATATATAGTAGTAATACAGTATAAGACGATTGGAGATGATAGGATTTGGAGATCTTGATCAACAATCATGCCAGCAAGCCGATCTATGAGCAGATCAGAGCGCAGATCAAGGCGATGATCATGAGCGGAGAACTTAAGGCGGGCGACGCGCTGCCGTCTATCCGGTCGATGGCGCGTTCTGTACATATCAGTGTTCTAACGGTCCAGAAAGCGTATGATTTGCTGCAGGAGGATGGGTTTATTGAGACAACGGCAGGGAAGGGATGCTTCGTGTCTGTGCAGAATCAGGATTTCTATCTGGAAGAGCAGCAGAAGAAGATCGAGGAGCATTTCACAGAGGCGATCGAGATCGCGCGGATGAGCGGGATCAAGCTTGACAGCCTGCAGTCTCTTCTAACACTTTTGTATGAAGAGGAATAGATTACCGCAGGATGGATGAGATAGGAAGTAAAGTTGTGCAGAAAGGACAGGTTGATGATATGGCGAATGCGGTTAGGGTTACAGGATTAACGAAGCGGTATGATGATTTTACATTGGACCATGTATCCTTTGATGTTCCCCGAGGGTGTATTGTGGGACTGATCGGAGAGAACGGGGCGGGGAAGAGCACTGTGATTAAGGCGATACTGGGAATGATCAACAGGGATGACGGAGAGGTCTTTGTATTTGACAGAGAGGATATGAGTCCGCAGGATAAGGAACAGGTGGGCGTCGTGTTTGATGACAAGGGATACCCGGAGATGCTCTCGCCCAGGCAGATCGGCAGGGTCTTGAAGGGAATCTATTCCGGGTGGGACGCGGGAGAGTATGGAAGATTTCTGAAGGAATTCTCATTGCCGGAAGATAAGAAGCTTAAGAATTTCTCGAAGGGAATGCGGATGAAGCTTGCGATTGCGGCAGCCCTGTCTCATAGACCGGAGCTTCTGATATTGGACGAGGCTACCAGCGGGCTGGACCCGGTCATGAGGGATGATATCCTGGATATATTACTGGATTTTATGCAGGAAGAGGAGCATTCGATCCTGGTATCGTCGCATATTACCAGTGATCTGGAGAAGGTGGCGGATTATATCGTGTTCATTCATCAGGGGCAGGTAGTATTTGCGAAGCCTAAGGACGAATTGCTTATGCAGTATGGGATCATCAAGTGCGGTGCGGCGCAGTTTGACCAGCTGGACAAGGGAGAGATCATATCCTGGAGGAAGCAGGACTATGAGTGGCAGGCGTTGGTTTCCGACAGAGCCCTTGCCATGCGAAGATATCCCAAGGCGGTTGTGACGCCGGCTACGATAGACGAGATCATGTTGATGTATGTGAAGGGGGAACGGTAGATGAGAGGCTTATTAGTGAAGGATTTCTATATGATACGATCGGTTGTGATTCTGATGGTGGGAATGTTCCTGGTGATCGGAGCAGGGCTGACATATCTGGTCTCGCCGCAGGTGTTGCTGATCCTGGCAACCGTTATGATGGGGATGATAGAGGCGATGACCATCAATATGGATAAGGCATGCGGATGGACCCATTTGAGTGCGGCGCTGCCGGTATCCAGAGAGAAGATGGTTCACAGCAAGTACGTGATGTACCTGATTCTAAGCGCCTGCGGCCTGATTGTCGGGATGCTCTGCTCTCTTGCGGCACTTGTAGTGACTGGAACGTTCGATCATGATAAATTCATCCTGTTTCTCTGCATCAGTATTACGATGGCTCTGATGGCAGGGAGTCTGATCCTGCCATGCTATTTTCTGCTGAGTGAAGAGAAGAGTGTGATCGGCTCTATGCTGGTGTACCCGCTGTCTGTCGCGATGATCGTAGGAGTTACGTCGGTGATCGGGCAGCGGATACTGGCGCTTATGGTCAGCGTTGGGATTGGAGCGATGGTATTTATCTTATCCTGGATCGTGGCAGGAAGGGTGATCGGAGCGAAGGAGCTGTGAGGGGATAGCGGATATTCCGTATTTTGCCGTTGTTCCAGGGAAGATATTGTGAACATCTATGAGGTGGTAAGATCGTCCAGATTAATCTCCCGTGCGGTATCCATATGTGTGAGCGTAATCTCATAGATGTGTTCTACATCTCCCTTTTCCATGGCTTCCACGATTGCCAGATGTTCATTGCAGGTATCCAGCATACGTCCCTCATGGGCGAGAGAAAGCTCGGCAAGCTTACGCATACGGTATTTGAAGGTGGCGAAGATAGAGGAAAACTGCCGGTTAGCGGAGTATTCGATAATCTTGGTGTGAAATTGAAAATCATACTCACAGAATTCCTCGATCGATCCGCCGGACTCTAAGATCTCTCTTAGATGATCAGTCAGTATGTGCAGTTCTTTGAATAATCTTTTGGCAGGACGGCTTCTGTGAGCCTTCGAGATCGCGAGTGTGCAATAACATTCCAGGGCAGAGCGGACCTGGAATGTCTCGTCTATATCCTGGTGTGTCAATTGGTGGAGCATGAAGCCTTTGCTGGGGATAATGTCAATATATCCTTCCTGGGCAAGCCGATGAACGGCATCGCGGAAAGGAGTGCGTGAGATGCCAAGCTCTTTCGATAGTTTTGTCTCTGAATATATCCTGTTATATGTAAATAGTCCTTGCATGATCAGTTCTTGCAGATGTTGATATGCCTGCTCATTTAATGGTGTCATGATACTCAATCCTCCAAACTGGTTATATGGTTAGTATATATTGTGCTGTATGCCAACGTCAATATATAAATAATGCACAAAAATAGAATCTTTAAATTGTGGAAAAAATAGAAAGCAAAAGAATTCTTTATAATCTATTGACCGGTATACCGGTATGCAGTAAAATAAGCTCAACAGAAGAAATAAATAAGCAAAAGAAAGGAAGTAAGTAGTATGAAGGTAGGATTTATTGGACTTGGTATCATGGGAAGACCAATGGCGAAAAACATGCTGAAGGCAGGAGTAGAACTTGTTGTTGCGGACCTGAACAAGGAGGCAGTTGCGGATGTGGTCGCGGCAGGAGCCAGGGAAGCAAGCTATGCCGAGATAGGGGAGCAGTGTGAACGGATCATTATCATGGTTCCAAGCGGGACTGTCACCAAGTCGGTCCTGTTTGACGAGGGAGGGGTGGCTTCAACTGTTAAGGCAGGAACGATAATCTGTGATATGAGTTCTGTGACCCCGGTAGAGTCCAGGGAGTGTTATGAAGCGCTGAAAGCGATGGATGTGGGCTTCGTAGATGCACCGGTATCCGGCGGGGAGCCGGGAGCAGTTGCGGGAACGCTTGCAATCATGGCAGGCGGAGACGAGAAGGATTTTAATGCGATGAAGGAATATTTTGATATTCTGGGTTCTTCCGCATTGCTGATCGGACGAAGCGGGAGCGGAAGTGTTACGAAGCTTGCCAACCAGGTGATCGTAAATAACACGATAGCAGTCATATCAGAAGCATTCGTTCTGGCGGCTAAGGCAGGAGCAGACCCGCAGAAGGTATATGAGGCGATCAGAGGCGGGCTGGCAGGAAGTGCGGTTTTAGACGCCAAGATCCCGATGATCTTAGAGCGTAACTTCAGGCCCGGCGGTCCGATCCGTATCAATCACAAGGATATCAAGAATATTGTCAACACGGCGCACTCGATCGACGTTCCGATTCCGTATACGGCGCAGCTCTATGAGATTCTTCAGACATTGAAGATCCATGGGCATATGGATGACGACCACGGCGGGATCGTGCAGTATTTTGAGAAGCTTGCCGATGTAGAAGTAAAGAAATCATAGAAAGGAGGAGACTGGCATGGCAATCAGTGCAGAGGTATTGACCTCTTACAGGCAGATAGATGAAGCATATATAGATACTTTGCTAAAGAAAGAAATCGAAGCGAACCACAAGAAAATCGTAGTGTTAGATGACGATCCGACAGGAGTACAGACCGTTCATGATATCTCCGTTTACACAAGCTGGGAGAAGGACAGTATTCGGCAGGGATTCGAGGAGAAGAACAATCTGTTCTATGTGCTGACGAATTCCAGGGGTTTTACGGCAGAGCAGACGACGAAAGCTCACAGAGAGATTGCGGCAGTTGTGGATGAAATGGCAAGAGAGACTGGGAGAGAATACATATTCATCAGCCGCAGTGACAGCACCTTGCGCGGTCATTATCCTTTGGAGACAGAGCTTCTTAAGGAGAGTTACGAGCAGAATACCGGTAATATTGTTGACGGAGAGATTCTTTGCCCGTTTTTCAAGGAAGGCGGGCGATTCACGATCGATAATATACATTATGTAAAATACGGCGGCGAACTTATTCCGGCAAATGAGACGGAATTTGCCAAAGACAGGACTTTTGGATATGCTGCCGCAACCATGCCGGAGTATGTAGAAGAGAAGACACGGGGCGCTTACAGAGCTTCCGATGTGACTTGTATTTCCCTTGAGGATATTCACAATATGGATATTGATAAGATCGAGGCACAGTTGATGGAGGTGAAGGATTTCAATAAGATTGTTGTCAATGCAGTGGATTATGCTGATCTGAAGGTGTTCTGCGTGGCCTTGTACCGTGCGATGGCGAAGGGGAAGGTCTTCCTGTTCCGCACGGCTGCGGCAATCGTGAAGGTCATGGGCGCAGTGTCAGACCAGCCCCTCCTTACCAGAGAACAGATGGTTATAAGAGAGACGGCGAACGGAGGGATCATAGTGGTTGGTTCGCACACAGATAAGACAACGAAGCAGGTTGAGTCACTAAGGGAGCTTGCAGACATTGAATTTATCGAATTAGATGCATCCCTGGTGAGGGACGACACTGCATTTGCGGCAGAGGTGAAGAGATGCCTTGACAGGGAAGAAGAGTGCTTGAAGGCAGGAAGGACAGTGTGTTGTTATACGACGCGTGCACTGATCACGGCTGATACGGGAGATAAGGAGGATGAACTGCGGCTATCTGTGAAGATATCTGATGCGGTTCAGTCATTGGTGGGAAAGCTTAGTATCACTCCGAGTTTCGTGATCGCCAAGGGAGGTATCACTTCCAGCGATGTGGGAACGAAAGCCCTTGCAGTGAAGAAAGCGAATGTACTTGGACAGATCAAACCGGGAATTCCGGTATGGCAGACGGGAGCAGAGAGTAAGTTTCCAATGACGCCGTATGTGATCTTCCCGGGAAATGTAGGTGAGGTTACCACTCTTAGAGAAGCTGTAGAAGTGCTGAAGGGCCAATAATGACGAACAAGCATGTATTTATCAAGAAAGGATGAGAATTATGGGAAAATCACTCATTGCAGTGCCCATTGGGGATCCGGCGGGAGTCGGGCCGGAGATCGCTGCGAAGGCCGTTGCGTCCAAGAAAGTATTTGACGCGGCAGATTGTATCATTGTGGGAGATAAGACGATCATGGAGAAGGCTGTCAATATAGTTAATGCAGAACTTACGATCCATGTAATAGCCGGCCCGGAGGAAGGAGATTTCCGAGAGGGCGTCCTGAATCTCATTGATCTTGGCAATGTTGATATGGAGAATTTTGAATTTGGCCGTGTCAATGGGATGTGCGGAAGGGCGGCATACGAGTATATTGCAAAGAGTATTGAGCTTGCGAACGAGGGCAGGGTTGATGCGGTTGCCACAACGCCGATCAACAAGGAGTCGCTGCGTGCCGGAGGAATTAACTATATCGGGCATACGGAGATCTTCGGAGCTCTTACGGGCACCAAGGATCCATTGACCATGTTCGAGACGAACGGTATGCGTGTGTTCTTCCTGACGCGGCACGTGTCCCTGAGAGATATGCTCGATCTGATCACGAAGGAAAGGATCAAAGACTATGTGAAGCGCTGCACGGAAGCGCTTGAGAAGCTTGGAGTGTCCGGCAAAACGATGGCAGTTGCCGGATTGAACCCGCACAGCGGAGAGCATGGATTATTTGGCTGGGAAGAGGTGAATGAGATCACGCCGGCAGTCGAAGAGCTGCAGGCGGAAGGGTACAATGTGATAGGGCCTGTCGGTGCGGATTCGGTATTCCATCAGGCCGCTATCGGGAAATACAGCAGCGTATTATCTTTATATCATGATCAGGGGCATATCGCGGCAAAGACGCTTGACTTTGAGAAGACCATCGCGATCACAAACGGGATGCCGATCCTTCGTACATCTGTGGATCACGGAACAGCGTTTGACATTGCAGGGAAAGGAACCGCGAGTGCAGTCAGTATGATCGAAGCAATCCTGCTGGCGACGAAATATGCACCGAAATTCACGAACGGCGGGAGTCGTGGAGGCGATTGTACTTAATATCTTTTTCAATCTTGCATAATATTTTATAATTTCTTATACTTTCCTTATAATTCCTCCTTATGCTTATGGAGTAGGCATAAAGCATAAGGAGGAAGTCATATGAATCAAAATATTCTGGAAACGAAATGTCTGTCCAAATCTTTCCATAATCAATCGGTGGTAAAGGAGATCTCGCTGGCTGTGCCGAGCGGCTGTGTATACGGGCTTCTGGGGCCAAACGGGGCCGGGAAATCTACGCTGCTTAAGATGCTGACGGGAATCTTACGTCCGACAGGGGGCGAGATATTGTTCAACGGCCATGCATGGAGCAGAAAGGATCTTGCCGATATCGGGGCGCTGATCGAGACGCCCCCGGTGTATGAGAATCTGACGGCGTGGGAGAATCTCAAGGTCCGTGCGCTGATCCTGGGAATCACGGATGAGCGGATCCGTGAGGTGCTTGAGCTGGTGGATCTTGCAGGTACGGGGAAGAAGAGAGCGGGAGCATTCTCATTAGGAATGAAGCAGAGGCTTGGAATCGCGATCGCACTGCTGAACCGCCCAAGGCTTCTGGTACTCGACGAGCCGGTCAACGGGCTCGACCCGATCGGAATCCAGGAGCTTCGTCAGATGATACGGAGATTCCCCGGGGAAGGGATCACGGTGCTTGTCTCAAGCCATATCTTAAGCGAGATCGCGCAGACGGCGGACTATATCGGAATTATTGCGAACGGAGTGCTTGGCTATCAGGGAGGAATGCCCGAGATGGGACATCTGGAAGAATTGTTTATGACTGTTGCGGCAAAGTATACCCATTCGGGCATCCCGCGATACATGCCCCTTACGGGGCGGGCGGACTGCTGTCCGATAAGGTATACCGTGCCGGAGACAGGCTGCGGGCATGACGCCGCAGGAAGTATAACGCAGGGGCATAAGGAGGGAAGATAAGATGAAGAAATATTATCTGGCAGAAAGGCTGAAGAACCGTCATACATCTACGGAAAAACTGATGCTTCTGATGCCGTGTATCACGGTATACCTGTCGGCGTGGCTTACAGCAGAATATTTTACCATCGATGTGTATAACTGGTGGTATACCGTACTATTTCCGGGGATGATTTCATCGGTCTGCGGCGCAGTGGGAAACAGAGATAAGAAGATGGGAAACCGGGCTGTCTGGACACTTCCGGCGGATATGGGCGCCGTCTGGGACGGGAAAGTGCTGTATGGGATCCGATGTATGGGGGCATCCCTGATTGTGCTTTTTGGCGCCATATTGCTCGTAAGTACAGTATTCGAACAAGTAGTTAAGATGGTATTTCGCATCAATCCGACAGGCTTGGAACAGCTATTGGCTATTGTTGTGTTATTTCTGACTTCGCTGTGGCAGATTCCGTTCTGTCTGCTGCTGCATCAGATGATCGGGCTGTTCCCGATGGTGCTTCTCCATGTGGGGAGCATATTCCTGATCTCTGTAACGATGTCATTGAAACCGTATTTCATGCTGCTGCCTGGAGGGATTGCGGAAAGGATGATGTGCATTATCCTGAAAATACTCCCCAATGGGCTTCCGGCGGAGCCGGGGAGCATTACCTTCACTCCGGAATTGTTGGAATGGAAGGGCGTACCCATAGGAATCCTGGTTTCACTGGTATGGTTTGCCGTATTCTGGTTCGTCAGCCGTAAATGGTTTGAAAGGCGGGTGGGGAAATGAGTATGGAGACAAATGCGTGGAAAGAGCTGTGCGGAAATATCAAAGGAGAACTGCAAAAGATGCGCCGGACACTTCTGCCCTGGCTGCATGCGGCGATCCCGATGCTTGGGATCCTTGTATTCTTAGGGTATTACAGTTTCGCCGCATGGAATGATGAGGGAAAGATATTGGGTTACATCCAGGTGTTGACCATCGTGCTGCCTATGGTAGTGAGCGTGATCTGTTCGATATCGGTCGAAATGGAGGAGAAGGGGCATTTTCAGACATTTCTCGGAGTATCGGTCTGTAAGAGCAATCCGCTGCTTGCCAAATGGATGACTTTGTCTGGTATGGGTTTCCTCTCCATCCTTCTGGCAGTCTTAGGCTTCGCGGCGGGATATTGGGCGATGAAGGGGCGGACAGTGCTCCTTATAAGGGAATATCTGCTGCTTGCCCTGGTCATGTGGCTGTGCAGCGTGAATCTGTATCTGATTCATCTGCTGCTGAATCTCACGTTTTCAAAGATCGTCTCTCTGTGCATGGGAATAACCGAGCTGTTGGTGGCGGCACTATTCCTGACCGGGCTTGGAGATGGACGGTGGCAATTCCTGCCTTGTTCATGGGGTAGCAGATGGACGGAATATCTGATACAATACTGGATGGGGAATGGAGCGGCGCCGAAAGGAGCAGTGATGAAGAACCTGGAAATCGGCACAGGCGTTACGTTTGGATTATGGTTCGTTGTGTTCCTGTGGTTTTACTTCTATGAGGGGAAGCAGTGCCGGGATTGATGGGGTGATATGATAATGAACAAGGAGAACGGGCAGTGATAAGGATATTGGCGGTGGATGATGAAGAGCGAATCTTACGGTTGATCAGAAATGCGTTGGAAAAAGAGGGGTATGAGGTGACGGCAGTCAGCGATCCGCTTAAGATCAGAAAGCTTAGATTGCAGGAATATCAGTTGATCCTCCTGGATGTGATGATGCCGGGGATGGATGGATTTACTCTGTGTGAAGAGATCAGGGATCTGGCAGACTGTCCGATCCTCTTCCTGACGGCGAAGACAGAAGAGAAGGACATCATGAGAGGGCTTGGGATCGGCGGAGATGATTATATCACCAAGCCCTTTGGGATCGGAGAGCTTCGGGCGAGGGTTGCCGCGCATCTGCGCCGGGAGACCAGGGAGAAGCGGCATATGGTCTCGGTAGACGGGGTGCAGTTCTACCTGAAAGAGAAGCGGGTGCGGTATCGGGAGAAGGAGATCGAATTCACCAAGAGCGAGTATGCGATCTGCGAATATCTGGCGCTGAACCATGGGCAGGTATTCTCAAAGGACCGGATCTATGAGCATGTATTTGGATATGAGAAGGAGAGTGATAATTCCGTGATTACAGAGCATATCAAGAATATCAGGGCGAAATGCCTGAAAGTGGGATTAGAGCCGGTCGAGACGGTGTGGGGGATCGGGTATCGATGGAGGTGAGACGGATGCAGTTTGGAGGCAGGAAAACGGTACACAGCAAACCAATCACGATGGTCTTTCTCCGATTCGTCGGCCTGTATACGGCCGGAGCATTATTCTGGCTGTTTGCCGCGGTCATGATATTCTATATACTGGATGCGGCTGGAGAGGTTCTTCCGGCGAATCACATGGAAATACAGTTGAATGCGTCAGCAGACGATATCCGGAGTGCGTCTGAGGTTACGGAGGAGCTGATGCCAGAGGGCTGCAGCTACGGTGTCTATGCAGATACCGGAAACTGGCTGTACGGGACATTTCCCAAGGAAGAGCAGGGACAGGCATGGGAGCATTATGAGACAAGCAGTATCTACGCGCCGGGGAAAGGATATTATCGCTTCTTCGTGCGTGATGCAAAAGAGATATGTATTGTGAAATACAAGATCATGACACGGTTTCGGAATCCGTATCTGAGCAGAATACTGCCTCGTCCGGATCTTCTCATGGTCGTCTCCTTCGTAGTTCTGTTCCTTCTGCATACGGCTGTGGTGTCACGGTATTTTGGGAAATATATGCGCACAAGACTAAGGATCTTGCGCGAGGTGACAGAGAAGATCCGGTGCGAGGATCTGGAATTTGCAGAGGAACATTCGGAAATAAGGGAGGTGGATGAGATCTTAAGTTCCCTTCATCAGATGAAAGAAGCCCTGAAGGCATCCCTCTATCGGCAATGGGATGTAGAGAGAGGCAAGGATGAGCAGATCGCAGCGCTGGCCCACGATATCAAGACGCCGCTTACGGTGATCCGGGGGAATGCGGAGCTTCTGGCGGAAGGGGAGCTTGCGGCGGAAGAGAAAGAGTATAATAGAGATATCCTTCAGAGTGCGGCAACGATGGAAACGTATCTGGGAATCTTGAATGAGATCCTACTGCCGGGGAGTGAGAGGACAGGAGAGGAGGAGCGCAGCGGGGAACAGGAAGGCGGCGCTGGCGAAAGTGGGAAAACAGCATGTGACGAACTTGCGGGGAAATTAGCAGAGCAGGCAAGGCGTCTGCTATCGGCAAGGCAGTATCCGGCTTTATTCTGCAAGGAGGAGCTGCATGGTGAGCTTCGGTATAACGAGATCCAGATTCTAAGGGCATGGAGTAATATTCTCGGAAATGCGATGGATCACAGTCCGGCAGACGGGAAGATAGAGGTCAGTTTCAAGATCTTGGAAGACGGAGAGGAAAAATATCTGGCGGCGGCAGTCGAGGATGAAGGGTCGGGATTCTCGAAGCAGGATTTGCTGCATGCAACGGAGCAGTTCTATCAGGGAGATCAGAGCAGGAATAGCAGGACGCATTATGGGATCGGGCTTCATACTGCGGAGAAATTTGTTCAGCGGCAGGGCGGGAAGCTTGTGATTGAGAATAGGGAGGTGATGGGGGCGAGGGTGATGATTTTGTTGAAAATGGAGAAGTAATTGTGAAGCAGTTCTGGATGAACCAGGGCCGCTATGCCGAATACGTTCTTTTAGCGGCTTTGACTTGCGCTGGTACAGGTACAGGATATGTGGATCAGGTGGAGGCTATACAACAGCCTCCACCAATATTCTGTTGTTGATCCGGATGTTTTGAACACCGATTTTCTTATTTTTATTAAAGTTAAAGCTTAGCATATATCCGACATCCAAATGATAGTGATCCAGATAATTCAACAATTGTTTTTCGCCCCGTGTATGGTAGGCATCTCCCCTCCAGAGTTTGAGTTCGACAATGAATTGTTCTCCCAGGTAATCGATAATCACATCTGTACGCTCTCGATTGCGAGTCTGCGATTCTATATAGTAATTACCTGTTCCGTTAATGATCGGCCTTAGATACAGAAGAAAATATCTTCTGCCGTCATCTTCATAGAATTTTTCATCTTTATCTCCATACAGATCATGGAAATGTGTCACGAATTTCTCCAGGATCATGCGCATATTCAAATGACCGTTTTGTACAAATTGATTTTTATCTTGCAGAGCCGATTGGTAAATATAATCCCCGATCACTTCATCAGTAGTGAGAAAATAATTATACAGCCTGGTTTCAAAAATTCGATTTGCAATAGTAATGATTTCATTCTTTGATTTTATGAAACCGAACATGAAAGCAATATCAATGGCCCTGTCATCAGGATTATAGCCTATGCTGTCACCGTGAAACAGGATCGCGTAGATAATTTTCTTCAATTCGGGATAGTCTTCCAACTTTCCAGTCAATGATTCGAAGAGAGTATTTTTTTCGCTTAACAGAAGCTTCACGGCTTCTGATACGCCTTCATACGTCCATACATCTTTTTTTGAAGGAAACCTTTCTGTGCCAAAGACATATTCATCCATCAACTTGCAGATACGAGACACCAGAAATGGATACCCGGATGTATAATCATAGATTGATTCAGCAAGGGTACGGATGTCCATTCCCGTTTTATAATCTTGTTCATATTCCTGAAGCATTTCTTCAATTTCCTGTTTTGAGAAGCTCATATCTACCAGAAAGTCTGCAGCAATGTTCCAAGGACTGTTGATTTTATGTTCACTACCTTTTACAAATTTTAATTTCAGATTTTTTATATCATAGACTCCTGAAAGTATCACCGATTGAAATGTGGGGATTTCATCTCGTTCTATATAGCAGTTTCTCAGTTGGGCGAGAAAGTCCAGGAATACTTGATTATTAGAAGCACTGTCTACTTCGTCAATAATAAGTACGACAGGCAGAAGCGAAGCGCCACATATGCTGCTTAGAGCTTCGAATAATTCATATAATGAGAAATCCCGGTTTGCCGTATCAAGCATATCTTTGAAATGATCGATGACTTCTGTAAATTCCTGTCTTGTATCGTAGGAAGAAGAACGCTTAAGAGTCTGCAGAAAATACTTCCCAAAAGTCAATGAGAATATATTCCCGTCTTGGAATTTGGCGGTGTCCAACCGCTGAAAATCCAAGCTGACGACCAGATAGTCTTCTTTTAGGTATTCTCTTAATTGTCTAAGTGTAGTTGTTTTCCCGTATTGTCTTGCCCGATTTATTGTGAAATATTGTCCTGCATCGACCATGGATTTGATCTGTCTCAGTTTGTCAGAGATATCAACCATGTAATGAATTTTGGGTATGCATACAGCGTTTGTATTAAATATCTTCATAGTTTACCACCTCATTGAGATATCAGTACGATATGAATTCAGTATAGCACAGTCCCGACTTTGCCAACAAGCCGTGTTAAGAAATTTTTAAGATTTCCATTGAGTTTCTTTTAAGGCGGATATATTATAGTAATCATGTAAGTTAGGAACGGAGGGATGCTCATGGATGCGGAGACAATACTGGTTGTGGATGATAATAAGGAGATCGTATACTCCATCAGCGAATTATTGAAATACGAAGGCTATCGGATCGTTAAGGCGTATGACGGCATGGAGGCGTTAGAAGCCATGGAGAGGGAGAAGATCGATCTGATCCTTCTAGATGTGATGATGCCAAGGCTCAACGGGCTGTCTGCACTGATGAAGCTTCGGGAGAAGAGCAGGATACCCGTTATCATCCTGTCGGCGAAGACAGAGGAGAGCGATAAGGTATCGGGGCTTATACTGGGGGCGGATGACTATGTGGAGAAGCCCTATAACCCGGCGGAGCTGACGGCGAGGATCAAGGCCCATCTGCGGCGGTATCATGCCTGGGGAGGAGAGAGACCCAAGGCAGAGGCAGATGAGGACAGGATCGTCAACGGGGGACTGGAGCTTGATAAGAAGCAGCGCTTAGCGGTGGTGGAAGGAGAAGAAGTAAGGCTCACTGCCACGGAGTATAAGATACTTGAGCTTCTCATGGAGCATCCCGGGCAGATATTTCCGGCGGAGCAGATCTATGAGAGGGTCTGGGATGAGAAGGCGGATTATGCGGTGGAGAATACGGTCATGGTACATATCCGCCATATCCGGGAGAAGGTAGAGATTGATTCGAAGAAACCAAGGTATGTGAAGGTGGTGTGGGGAATTGGATACAAGATGGAGAAATACAATTGAAGAGATATACAGTTTTATAAAGAAGAATTGGGTGTATATTCCAAGATTCATCCTGCCGGGGCTTGGCATCGTTATCTTCGGAATTATGATTGCCTATCGAAATTCGTATACGACGGAGATTGTCTATGGATTTGGTCTGACAGGGAATCTCTGCATTGGGGTCAGGCTTCCTTCTCTTCTGAAGAGATATCTGGAACAGCATCATCCTGGCTGGGGTGTTGAGACGGAACTTGGATATGAAGAATGGAAGAGGAGTGAGTCGGATTCGTTTAAGCGGATATATAGGCTTGCGGCAGTCTGCATGTTGACAGCGCTTTGGTATCTGTATGATCTTGTCTATGGCAACGGAGTCTACGGCGGACTGAGCAGAGGATGGTATTATAACTATGCCACAGGGTATGTGATGGTCATCACGGTGCTGGTCCAGTTCTTGCTTGCACAGAGGGCGGTGAAGAATTTCTGGCATGAGAAGCTGGATGCGGTCATGAGCCGGGAGGATGAGCGATTGCAGATACGCCTTGAGGAAGCGTTGGAGATCGAGAGGAAGAGCCTTGAGAAGGTATCGCGCAGCGATCAGCTCCGCGTCGATCTGATTACCAATGTCTCCCATGATCTTAAGACGCCTCTTACTTCGATGGTCGGCTATATAGAATTGATCAAGAAGGAAGAACTAAGCGATGTGGTGCGGGATTATATTGACGTAATCTCGGCACGGACAGAGAAGCTTAAGGAGATGATCAACAGTCTCTTTTCGCTTGCGAAGGCGAGCAGCGGCAGCGTGGAACTTCACAGAGAGAATTTTGAGGTGAACCGATTGATCGAACAGATCTTTGCGGATATGGACGACCGGGTGAAGGCAAGCGGACTGGAATTTGTGATGGGGCTTACCAGGGAGGATACGCGGATTTATTCGGATAATGCGTATTTTTATCGGATATGCCAGAATTTGATCGAGAATGCGCTGAAATATTCTGCGAAAGGAACCCGGGTATTCGTGAAGACGTATCTGAAGGATAAGAAGATCTGTATAGAGATCACCAACACGGCGGGCTATCACATGGATTTTACCAAGGAAGACATCGTGGAGCGCTTCGCGCGCGGAGATGAGGCAAGGACGAGCGAGGGCAATGGGTTGGGGCTTGCGATCGTGAGCACCTATGCAAAGGCGCTGGGCGGAGAATTCGATATCCGGATAGACTGCGACCAGTTCAAGGCATATCTGGAGATCAGCCAGGATGAGCAGGGCGTTGTGTTAAGTCCGGCGGATATCTGATAGAAGTATAATTTAGGTACAGGGCAAAACGCAGTTTGGGACGTAGTAAAGTTCAATTTTACTGCGTCCCGAATTAACAAACATATTAATGTCCCATATTCTTATTCGCCGTTGAAAGCATCAGCTTGATCCGGTTCAATTGATTCACTTCGCTTGCGCCTGGGTCGAAATCGATCGCCACGATATTCGATTCCGGATAGCGTCTTCTTAACTCCTTGATCACACCTTTCCCCACTACATGGTTCGGCAGGCAGGCAAACGGCTGCGTACACACGATATTCGGTGCGCCGCTATGTATCAGTTCCAGCATCTCACCGGTCAAAAACCACCCTTCGCCGGTCTGGTTGCCGAGGGATACGATGTCGGAAGCCATCTTGCCAAGTTCCTGGATCCTGGTGGGAGGAGCGAAATGCCTGCTCTCGCTGAAAGCCTTGTTCGCCGGAGCGCGGAACCATTCTAATGCCCTGATCCCCAGATTTGCGATGGTGGCCTTGGACTTCTTCATGCCCAGGTGCGACACCTTGAAGTTCTGGTTATAGAAGCAGTAGAGCAGGAAGTCCAGAAGATCCGGTACGACGGCCTCGGCTCCTTCGCTCTCCAGCAGCTCTACCAGATAGTTGTTGGCGGCAGGGAGGAACTTGACAAGGATCTCGCCTACCACGCCTACCCGGGGTTTTTTAATATCTGATAACTCGATATTCTGGTCAAAATCATAAATAATCTCTTTACACAGCCTCTTGAATCTGTGCCTGGATGGATATCCGTGTGACAGGAAATCCTTGCAGATCTTCACCCATTTCTCATGCATAGCGTCCGCAGAGCCTTTGACGGCCTCGTATGGCCGGATGCGGTAAACGCATTTCATGAAAATATCCCCGAATACGATTGCATAGATACCGCGGAGCACCAGAAGCGGAGTCAGCTTGAAGCCCGGATTCCCCTCAAGGCCGCTTAGGTTGAGGGAGATGACCGGTATATGCTCGTAGCCTGCTTTCTTAAGCGCTCTTCGGATGAAACCGATGTAGTTGGAAGCACGGCATCCGCCGCCGGTCTGGCTGATGATCACGGCGATCTTATCGGTGTCATACCTGCCGGATAAGATGGCGTCCATGATCTGTCCCACTACCATAAGCGAAGGGTAGCAGGCGTCGTTGTTGACGTATTTGAGCCCTACATCCACGGCCTGCTTGTTGTCGTTGGGCAGGACTTCTATACGGTAACCGGAGGCTGAGAAAGCCGGTTCTAACAGATCGAAATGGATCGGCGACATCTGCGGGCATAAGATGGTGTAATCTTTGCGCATCTCTTGGGTGAAAGCGACCTTGGTAATCGCGGAGGAGTGCACAGCCCTTTGTTCATTGCGTTTCTCGCGCACGCGGATCGCCGCAAGGAGAGAGCGCACGCGGATCCTGGCAGCGCCTAAGTTATTCACCTCGTCGATCTTAAGGGAGGTGTAGATCTTGTCAGAATCATTCAGGATAGAGGCTACCTGGTCGGTGGTTACGGCATCTAAGCCGCACCCAAAGGAATTCAGCTGGATCAGGTCTAAGTTCTCCGTCGTCTTCACATAATTTGCCGCGGCATACAGACGGGAATGGTACATCCACTGATCCATAACATTCAATGGGTGCTCCGCCGGATGCAGGTGGGAGACAGAGTCCTCTGTCAGCACCGCAATATTATAAGAGTTGATAAGCTCCGGAATTCCGTGGTTCACCTCAGGGTCTATATGGTACGGGCGTCCGGCAAGGACGATCCCGCGGTTGCCGGTCTTATTCAGATAGGCGATGGTCTCTTCGCCCTTCTTCATCATATCTTCCCGGCAGGCGGCAAGTTCGGCCCATGCTGTATGGACAGCGGACTTGATCTCGGAGGCCGGGATGGAGAACGGAACTGACAATTCTTCGATCAGACGGTAGGAGACGGTATCCTCGCTCTCCAGAGAGAGGAACGGATGGAGGAAATCCACCTCGCCGTTTACGATCGCGTCGATGTTGTTCTTGATATTCTCCGGATAAGAGGTGACGATCGGACAGTTATAGTGATTGTTCGCCTCTTTGAATTCTTTCCTTTCATAAGGAATACTCGGATAGAAGATGCGGTGTATTCCCTGGTTGATCAGCCATTGGACGTGCCCGTGGGCGAGCTTCGCCGGATAGCATTCGGATTCGCTTGGAATAGATTCGATTCCAAGCTCATAGATCTTCCGGGTGGAGGCGGGAGACAACAGTACACGGAATCCTAGCGTATGGAAGAATGTGAACCAGAATGGATAATTCTCGTACATGTTCAATACGCGGGGGATGCCGATCGTCCCTCTCCCAGCCTGTGATTCTTCAAGGGGTGTATAGTCAAAATACCGATGCAGCTTGTATTCGAACAGGTTCGGCAGCTTGTTTTCTGACTTTTCTTTGCCAAGCCCGCGTTCGCAGCGGTTGCCGGTGATGAACCTCCTTCCGCCGCTGAAATGGTTGATGGTCAGGCGGCAGTTATTGGTGCAGCCCTTACATTTGGCCATGGTGGTAGAATATTCCAGAGCTTCGATGTCTTCGATGGAGAGCATGGTAGTGCCCTGGCAGTCCATGTAGCGTTCGCGGGCAATGAGGGCAGCGCCGAAAGCGCCCATGATCCCGGCGATATCCGGGCGGATCGCCTCGCAGCCTGCGATCTTCTCGAAGCTTCGAAGCACCGCGTTGTTGTAGAATGTACCGCCCTGTACCACGATATGGTTTCCAAGCTCCGAAGCGCTTGATACCTTGATGACCTTAAACAGCGCATTCTTGATAACGGAGTAGGCAAGCCCGGCGGAGATGTCGGCAACCTCCGCGCCTTCCTTCTGCGCCTGCTTGACCTTGGAATTCATGAATACGGTACAGCGTGTGCCAAGGTCGATGGGGTTACGGGCGAACAGCGCTTCATGTGCAAAATCCTCCACCGAATAATTCAAGGACTTGGCGAAGGTCTCTATAAAGGAACCGCAGCCAGAGGAGCATGCTTCGTTCAGAAGCACGTTGTCCACTGTCTGGTTCTTGATCTTAATACATTTCATATCCTGGCCTCCGATATCCAGGATACAGTCTACATCCGGCTCAAAATAAGAGGCGGCATAGTAGTGGGATACGGTCTCTACCTCACCTTCGTCCAGCAGAAGGGCAGACTTAATAAGCGCTTCTCCGTAGCCGGTGGAGCAGGAATGGACGATCTGAACCCCTTCCGGGAGCTTACTGTAGATGTCCTTGACGGCGGTGATGGTGGTTCCCAGTGGATCGCCCTCGTTATTGTGGTAGAAGGAGTACAGTAAGGTCCCGTCTTCGCCTACCAGGGCTGCCTTGGTGGTGGTAGAACCTGCGTCGATACCTAAGAATGCTTTGCCGGTGTAGGTTGCCAGATCCTTTACCGGAACCTGGTGCTTCGCGTGCCGGTTCTCGAAGGCATGGAAGTCTGCCTCGCTTGAGAAAAGAGGCTCTAAGCGGTCTACCTCGAATTCCATCTGGATACGGTTCTCCAGACGGGTCTGCATCTCTCGCAGGGAAACCTGCTGGTCCCGCTTCGAATTCAGAGCGGAACCGATGGCGGCAAACAGATGAGAATGCTTCGGGGCAATGGTATGCTCGTGGTCTAATTTCAGGGTGCGCACGAATGCCTCCTTGAGTTCGGAGAGGAAATGGAGCGGTCCGCCTAAGAAGGCTACGTGTCCGCGGATCGGCTTGCCGCAGGCAAGTCCGCTGATGGTCTGGTTTACCACTGCCTGAAAGATAGAGGCGGCAAGGTCTTCCTTGGACGCGCCGTCATTGATGAGGGGCTGTATGTCAGATTTGGCAAATACTCCGCATCTTGCCGCGATAGAATACAGTGAATGGTAATTCTTGGCGTATTCGTTAAGTCCCGACGCATCTGTCTGAAGCAGGGATGCCATCTGGTCGATGAAAGAGCCTGTGCCCCCTGCACAGACGCCGTTCATGCGCTGCTCTACATTGCCTCCCTCGAAATAAATGATCTTCGCGTCTTCCCCGCCAAGTTCGATGGCGACATCGGTCTGTGGCGCATAGTCCTGCAGTGCGGTGGACACGGCGATCACTTCCTGGACGAACGGCACGCCCAGATGCTTTGCGAGAGTCAGCCCGCCGGATCCGGTAATGACCGGAGAGGCGTCAAGCTCCCCTAATTTATAAATTGCCCTTCCAAGAAGATCGGAGAGGGTCTCCTGAATATTAGCATAATGCCTTTCATAGTCTGAAAAGGCGACATCGTTATCTTTATCGAGTATAGCGATTTTAACTGTGGTTGAACCGATGTCAATGCCCAGCGTATATAATTCGTTTTTACTCATGGTCTTAACTCCTTTTTGGCTTTTCTACAGCCGGTAACATTATACGACAAATTATTTAAAATAACAATTAACAAATGCTATAGAAATGTTAAAATGTTGTAAAATTCTATAGCAGAATTGACAAATACGGCGTAAAACGGTAGAATTACTACAGTGTTAAAGTGATGCTAAATATTAAGTATAAGGAGCTTATGTATGGATAACTGGCTGTCAAAACTGGAGAGGAAGTTCGGAAGATATGCGATCCCTAACCTTATGTATTATATCATTATACTGTATGCGGCGGGATTTGTTTTAAACCTGGTGAATCGGGATTTTTATTATCAGATGTTGAGTCTTGATGCGGCGGCGATTCTTCGGGGACAGATCTGGAGAGTCGTGACGTTTATTATCCAGCCGCCTTCTGACAGCCTGATTTTTATTATATTTATGCTTCATCTGTATTATATGATCGGGCAGCAGTTGGAGGCGGCGTGGGGAGCGTTCCGTTTTAACCTTTACTTTTTCTCGGGGATGCTGTTCCATGTGATTGCGGCTCTGTTGGTATATGTGACCACGGGGATATCGCTTCCGTTGTCGGTGTGGTATCTGAATATGTCCCTGTTCTTTGCATTTGCCGCGCTGTATCCGAATGTACAGTTCCTTTTATTTTTTGCGATACCGGTCAAGGTGAAGTATCTGGCGCTGCTTGACGGGCTGTATTTTGCATATGCGGTCCTGCAGGCATTTCTGCCGGCTTACGGCGGGAACGCCCTGTTTGGGATTTACTATAAGGCCAATGCGGTGGGAGCGGTGGTGTCTATCCTTAATTTCCTGTTCTTTTTCCTTGGATCCAGGAATATGAGGCCGTATTCGCCGAAGCAGCTGAAGAGAAAGAGAGAATTTCAAAAGAATATACGCAAGGCTCAGCGTCCGGTACAGATGTACCCCAATGGAGCAAGGCACAGGTGTGCCGTTTGTGGACGGACTGAACTGGATGATCCGAATCTGGAATTCAGATATTGCTCGAAGTGCAGCGGCAATCATGAATACTGCCAGGATCATCTGTTCACACATACACATATTAAATAACAGGAGGAAGTACAAAGATGAAGAAGACAAAAATCATATGTACTCTTGGACCAAGGACAGACGATGAGAAGCTTATGAGGAGCCTGGTCCAAAATGGCATGGACATTGCCAGGTTTAATTTTTCCCACGGAACTCATGAAGAGCAGAAGGCAAGAATGGATATGCTCAAGAGACTCCGTGATGAAGAAGGGAAACCAATAGCAATCCTCTTGGATACCAAAGGACCGGAGATCCGTACAGGCGTGTTGAAGGACGGTAAGAAGGTAACCCTCAAAGAAGGCGATACTTTTGTCCTGACTACGGAGGAGAAGGCCGGTGATGAGCATGGAGTTTCTATCACCTACAGCGGCCTTGTGGAGGACGTACAGGTTGGCAGCACGATTCTGATCGACGACGGATTGATCGGCCTGCGGGTGAAAGCAAAGAAAGATAAGGAGATTGTCTGTACGATCGTGAACGGCGGTGAACTTGGCGAGCGCAAGGGCGTGAATGTTCCCAATGTTCCGGTCAGGCTTCCGGCGATTACTGAGAAGGACAGAGAAGATATTCAGTTTGGGGCCGAACAGCAGATTGATTTTATCGCGGCTTCCTTCGTTCGGAATGCAGAATGTATCCTTGAGATCCGGGCATTCCTTAAGGAATGCAAGGCGCCGAACATTCCGATCATCGCGAAGATCGAGAATGCGGAAGGGATCAAGAATATCGAAGAGATTATCCGCTGTGCAGACGGCATCATGATCGCCCGCGGCGACTTGGGCGTTGAGATACCGGCAGAGGAGGTTCCTTATCTGCAGAAGATGATCATTCAGAAGTGTAATGAGAATTACAAGCCGGTTATTACGGCGACACAGATGTTAGATTCTATGATCCGCAATCCAAGGCCGACGAGGGCGGAGGTTACGGATGTGGCCAATGCGGTCTATGACGGGACGGATGCGGTGATGCTCTCAGGAGAGACCGCGCAGGGCAAGTATCCGGCAGAGGCTCTGCAGATGATGGTACATATTGTGGAGAGTACGGAGGAGCATTTGGATTACGATCTGATGATGGAGAAGGCAGAAGCGCAGCATATGAAGAGTACATCCAGTGCGCTGTGCCATGCGGCGGTGACTACGGCGAATAACCTTGGAGCGAAATGCATCATTACGCCTTCCGTATCGGGAGTGACTACGAGAGTTGTATCGAAGTTCAAGCCCAGGACAGACATCATCGGTGTGACGCCCAATGAAGCGACGCTCCGCCGGATGCAGCTTTACTGGGGAGTGAGACCGCTTAAGTCTATTCCGCTGAATTCTACGGAGGATGTGTGTAACGGCGCGGTGGAACTGGTATGTGCCAAGCAGCTTGCGGAGTCAGGCGATATCGTGGTGCTGACGGCAGGGATCCCGTCCGCCAACGTAATGTCCGACAGGGGCGGCGTGAGCAATATCATGCGTATCGCGGTAGTTGAGTAAGTAATCATATATATTATGTACATGGCAGGAGGGGCTGCTGACAGCGCTCCCTTTCTGCCATTTTTTGAGCTTATTTTGGAATCCAGAGAAGAAAACCGGAAACGATATTGACAGATTGTCAAACATGCCTTAAAGTGTTCCTGTGGAGAACTACGCTCTTGTTAAAAGAGGGTATTATTTTTTAGAAAGGATGAGACGGGGACTTGGAACAGCAATCATTTATAGAACGCCTGATGGAATTCGGGCTTACACGTCAGGAGGCTTGTATCTACCAGTGCATGCTCACGGAGGGGAAGGTGACGGGCTACGAGGTGGCCAAGCAGACAGGGATATCCAGATCGAATGCATATAATTCCCTTGCGAATATGACAGAGAAGGGAGCTGCTTATATGGTGGAGGAAGGGCATACGCGTAAATATGTCCCGGTGCCGCTGGATGAATTCTGCAGGAATCGGATCCGGAAGCTGGAAGAGACCAAGAACTGGCTCATTGGACACATGCCTTCAGGGAAAGTTTATGTGGAGGGATACATCACAATAGAGGGGGCCAGCCACATTCTGGATAAGATGCGCAATATCCTTAAGAAGGTGGATGAGAAGGTATATATCAGCTTGACAAGGAATTACCTGCTGCTTCTGGTGGGAGAATTACAGACGCTGATCGCGGCAAAGAAGCAGGTGGTTATTATAACGGACCAGCCGACGGCTTTCAGCAGAGCCAAGGTATACGTGGGGGAGGACAGGGGGATGCGTATCGGCGTGATCGCGGATTCCAGATATGTCCTTACCGGGGAATACGGGGAAGGAAGTATGAATACCTGCCTGTATTCGGGTCAGAAGAATTTTGTGGAGCTTTACAGGACCGCACTTTCTAACGAGATCAAATTACTATCGATGCGAGAGGAGAATCAGTAACAATGAAGAAGGAGACATTTGTAACGAAGGAACAGTTAGAAGAGATTGTGAAAGAATATCCAACGCCGTTTCATCTGTATGATGAGAGAGGGATACGTAAGAACATCCGGGCATTGAAGGATGCATTTTCCTGGAACAAAGGGTACAAGGAATATTTTGCGGTGAAGGCGACGCCGAATCCGTTTCTGATCGATATATTAAGAGAATATGGCTGCGGGTGCGACTGCTCGTCCTATACGGAGCTGATGCTCTCCGAGGCGGTCGGGGCGACGGGAGAAGATATCATGTTTTCTTCCAATGATACGCCGGCGGAGGAATTCGTCTATGCGGATCGGTTGGGAGCGATCATCAATCTCGATGATTTCACGCATATTGATTTCCTGGAGAAGACCATCGGACATATCCCGGAGACCATAAGCTGCCGTTATAATCCCGGCGGGCTGTTCAAGATCAGCAATGATATCATGGACAACCCGGGGGATGCGAAGTACGGCATGACAACGGAGCAGTTGTTCGATGCATTTAAGATCTTGAAAAAGAAAGGGGCTAAGGAGTTCGGAATCCATGCGTTTCTGGCGAGCAATACCGTCACCAACGAGTATTATCCGATGCTTGCGAAAGTCTTGTTTGAGACGGCAGTGAAGCTAAAGAAGGAGACCGGCGTCCATATCAAATTCATCAATCTGTCGGGAGGGATCGGGATCCCATATACACCGGATCAGGAACCCAACGATATACGCATGATCGGCGACGGAGTGCGCAGGGTATATGAGGAGGTGCTGGTGCCGGAGGGAATGGGCGATGTGGCCATCTATACGGAGCTTGGCCGTTTCATGCTGGGACCGTACGGCTGCCTGGTGACAAAGGCGATCCATCAGAAGCACACGCATAAGGAATATATCGGTGTTGACGCGTGTGCTGTGAATCTGATGCGTCCGGCTATGTATGGGGCTTATCATCACATTACTGTTATGGGTAAGGAGAAGCTGCCCTGTGACCACAAGTACGATATCGCCGGATCTTTGTGTGAGAATAACGATAAATTTGCCATTGACCGTATGCTGCCGAAGATCGACATGGGCGACTTGCTGGTGATTCATGACACGGGCGCTCATGGTTTCTCTATGGGATATAACTATAACGGCAAGCTTCGATCGGCGGAGATTCTGCTTGAAGAGGGTGGATCAACGCGGCTGATCCGCAGGGCAGAGACCCCGGCAGATTATTTTGCCACATTTGACTGCTTCGAGGTTGGCAGCAAATTGACGAAATAAATCGAATGTCAAGAGTTGATTTTGTCCGTTAATGGGAGTAATATATTATGTGAAATCTTTGTGAAGGAGGAAGAACCATGAAGAAAAGAGGATTGCTGGCGGTATTGCTGATCGCGGTGATGACATTGCTGTGCGGATGCGGGGGTATGAGTGCAGAGGATGCACAGTCTTATGCGAAGTCGATCATGGATGCCAGCTACAAGGGTGAGTTCGACAAATACATAGAATGGACGAAGTCATCCGAGGAAGAAGCGAAGGAATTGTATGAAGGCAACATTGATGCGACGATGCAGGAAGCAGGATTTGCAGGTCTGGGTCTGTCTGATGAACTGACAGAGAGCTACAGGGAGTTGTTCCTGAATATGATCAAGCAAGCGAAGTATGAGGTCGGTGAAGCGAAGGATGCCGGAGATAAGGCATATACGATCGATATCTCTGTTGAGCCGTTTACCGCTTTCGAAGGACTTCAGGACGAGGTGCAGGCAGCAGTCACAGCAGAGATGACAAGCATGACGGAAGTTCCGGATCAGAATGCGATCAATGAGATGGTATTCCAGAAGATGTATGACCTTATGGCTGAGAAGATTGCTTCTCCAACCTACGGAGAGGCTACGACAGTCACCATCACGGTGAAGCCGGATTCTGACGGTGTATATTATATAGACCAGACAGATATGACAGCGCTGGACGATGCGTTATTCCCATCAGATAATTTCTAGATAATTTTGAATAAAAGCATTGACATAGGCTGTATTAGCAGTTATAATTCTATATGTTGCCGATGGATATCGGCAGCATGAGCGGATGTGGCGGAATGGCAGACGCACAAGACTCAAAATCTTGCGGGGGCGACCTCGTGTGGGTTCAAGTCCCACCATCCGCATTGAATGAGAATCCCGGAAGCCTTACTATAAGGATTTCGGGTTTTTTTTGCATTGATACACGTTGGGAATTATGATAAGATAATTACCAGGAGACAGAAAATCAGAAAACGGAGGGTATGGTATGTATTATAAGCAGTATGGTAATACAGATATGAAGGTGTCCGCGGTAGGACTTGGAACGATGCGGTATGATGAAGAGGACATCAAGGCGGGGCATCTTGAAAAATGTGCTGAGATCCCGCTCTATGCCTTTGAAAAGGGGATCAACTACTGGGATACTGCGCCGTTTTATTGTGAGGATAAGAGTGAGATCGTGACGGGGATCGCTCTTTCACAGATAAAAAGAAGCGAAGTTTATGTAACATCTAAGACGAATCTGGGAACAATAGATGCAGGAGACCATCCAACGAAAGAGGATTTCCGCAGAAGGCTTGAGATATCCCTAGACCGCCTTAAGACGGATTACATTGATTTCTATCATATGTGGTGTATGTTAAGCCTGGAATCCTGGGAGAAGCATATGGATGCGGTCTATGGGTTCTTCGAGGATGCGAAGCGGGAAGGCCTGATCAGGAATATCGTATTTTCTTCTCATATGCAGGGGAATGATATCGAGACAGTGGTTGCTTCGGGTAAGTTCAAGGGTATGCTGATCGGGTATAATGCATTGAATTACCGGTTCCGCCAGAGCGGGATCAAGGCGGCTTACCAGAACGGTATGGGTGTGGTAGTCATGAATCCGCTGGGAGGAGGGATGATCCCGGCGAATCCGGATGCATTCGCATATCTTGCGGAGGGAACAGAGTTTACGGTTCCGCAGGCGGCACTTAGGTTTGTGGCGTCCCATAAGGAGATCACAGTGACGCTTGCGGGCTGTACGACGAAGGAACATATAGACGACGCGGTGAAAGCGGTTGAGAATCTTGAGGAGAAGCCGGCGAGTGAGATTGCGAAGGAATACGAGGGCAGAGGAGTAGCGCTCAATAATCTGTGTACTGGCTGCTCATACTGTAAGGGATGTCCAAGTGAGATCCCGATCCCTAAGTATATGGATGCTTACAATCATAAGATCCTGACAGGGGATGCGAAGAGTATTACGGACCGCATGGATAATCATTGGGGGATCAAGCAGGAGAAGGCTAAGGAGTGTATCGCCTGCGGCAAATGTGAGGAGCAATGTACCCAGCATTTGCCGATCATTGATAGATTGAAAGAGATTGCTGCATTATGAATGGAAAGATTGTATTAATAGACGGACACAGTATTTTGAATCGGGCATTTTACGGGCTCCCGGATCTGACGAATTCGGAGGGGCTTCATACGAATGCGGTCTATGGTTTCCTGACGATCATGTTCCGGATACTGGAAGAGGAGAAACCAGGGTATCTGACGGTGGCGTTCGATGTCCATGCACCTACTTTCCGGCATGAGATGTATGCGGAATATAAGGGGACCAGGAAGCCGATGGCGGAAGAACTCCGCCAGCAGGTACCGGTGATCAAGGAGGTTCTTCATGCAATGGGAGTCCGGACCATTGAGTGTGCCGGACTTGAGGCGGACGATCTTCTGGGGACTCTGTCAAGAAGATGCGAGGAAGCGGGGATGGAGGTATCGGTCATATCCGGAGACAGAGATCTGCTGCAGCTTGCGACAGAGCATGTGAAGATCCGGATCCCCAAGACGAAGCAGGGCAGGACAGAGGTGGAGGATTACTACGCCCGGGATGTGAAGGAGCGGTACCAGGTGACTCCTCAGGAGTTTATTGATGTGAAAGCGCTGATGGGTGATGCGTCTGACAATATTCCGGGTGTTCCAAGTATCGGGGAGAAGACTGCGACGAAGATCATAGTGGAATACCACTCTATTGAGAATGCCCATGAGCATGTGGAAGAGCTGAAGCCGCCAAGGGCCTCTAAAGCGTTGGCAGAGCACTGGGATATGGCTGTTATGAGCAAGGAGCTTGCTACCATCCATGTGAACGCAGATTTCCCGTATGAGCTTGAGGAGGCGAGGCTTGGCAATCTATATACAGAAGAAGCCTATGAATATTTTCAGAGATTGCAGTTTAAGAATCTTCTGTCCCGGTTCGATGTGAAGACGCCGGTAAGCAAGATAGAGGAGAGATTCCGGGAGATCACGGATCTGGCGGCAGCGGAGGAAGTATTTGAGGCGGCAGGGAAGGCAGAGTGTATCGGCGCCTGCTTCTTCCAGAATATGCAGGAAGTGCTGCCGCTTTTTGCCGGTCAGGCAGAGGTGGGGGGAATCGGTCTGTGTTATTCCGATGAGGACGTCTATTGTATCCGCATGGGAAATGGAATCACGCAGGAATGGCTTGGTAAGAAGCTTTCAGAAGCGGCAGGTAAGACGGATCGGTTCGTGATGTTTGATATTAAGTCCGCGTTAAGATATCTTGCGATAGAAGATGCGAAGAATTGTTTTGATGCGACGGTTGCGGCGTATCTGCTGAATCCGCTGAAGAATAATTATACTTATGAGGATGTGGCAAGAGAACAGCTTAAGCTGATCATAGATGACAAGGCGGCGGAATCCGTAAAGGTATGCTACGAAGCATATACGGCATATGCAGGTTCGGCCATGCTGTGGGAGAAGCTTAAACAATGTCAGATGGACAGACTGTTCACCGAGATAGAGATGCCGCTGGTATTTACGCTGTATGCGATGGAGCAGAACGGAGTGAAAGTCGAGGCCGAGGCGCTTAAGTTCTACGGCAGCCAGCTTGGCAGTAAGATCACGGAGCTGGAGAAGGAGATCTATGAGGATGCCGGGGAGACCTTCAACATCAATTCGCCCAAGCAGCTTGGAGCCGTGCTGTTTGAGCATATGAAGATCCCGGGCGGGAAGAAGACGAAGACGGGATACTCAACGGCGGCGGATGTATTGGAGAAGCTGGCGCCGGATTATCCGGTGATTGAGAAGATATTAGAATACAGGCAGTATTCAAAATTAAAATCCACCTACGCGGACGGTCTTGCCAATTACATCTGCGAGGATGGAAGGATCCGCAGTAAGTTTCATCAGACGATCACGGCGACCGGGCGGCTCAGCAGTACAGAGCCGAATCTTCAGAATATTCCGGTGCGGATGGAGCTTGGAAGGCTGATCCGCAAGGTGTTTATACCGGAGGACGGATATGTATTCGTGGACGCGGACTATTCGCAGATCGAGCTTAGGGTATTGGCGCACTGTTCCGGCGATCCTAATCTGATCGAGGCGTACAGGGAACAGGAGGATATTCACAGGATCACGGCATCCCAGGTCTTCCATGTGCCTTTTGAGGAGGTGACGTCTCAGCAGCGGCGCAATGCGAAGGCGGTGAACTTTGGGATCGTGTATGGAATCAGCTCCTTTGGGCTGAGCCAGGATCTAAGTATCACGAAGAAAGAGGCGGCACAGTATATAGAAGATTATTTTAAGACCTATCCGGGGATCAAAAGCTTTCTGGATGATACGGTGAAGCATGCGAAGAAGATGGGATATGTGGTGACGCTCTTTGGAAGGCGGCGTCCGGTTCCGGAACTTGCGTCGAGTAATTTCATGCAGCGGTCTTTCGGCGAGAGGGTGGCGATGAATGCTCCGATCCAGGGAACGGCGGCAGATATCATTAAGATCGCGATGATAGGTGTACAGAGACGGCTTAGAGAGAGGCAGATGAGATCAAGGCTTGTCCTTCAGGTTCATGATGAGCTGTTGATAGAGGCGTATAAGCCGGAACTTGACGAGATAAAGAATATCCTGAGAGAAGAGATGGAACAGGCTGTTTCGTTAGATGTACCGTTGGAAGTGGATATGCACACAGGAGAGAACTGGTACGAAGCAAAGTAAGAGGTGTAAGGTCATGAAGATTATAGGAATTACTGGCGGAGTAGGAGCAGGGAAGACACAGATATTGGAATATCTGAATAACAAATATGGTGCGACGATCTGTCAGGCGGATGCGGTAGGAAAGAAACTCCAGAAGAAGGGGACGAAATGTTTTGATGCGATCGTAGAATGTTTTGGAACGGAGATCTTAGACGACAAGGGTGAATTGGACAGAGATAAGCTGGCCGGCATCGTGTTTTCGGACGATGTCCGGCGCAGCGAGCTTAACGCTATCGTTCATCCTGCGGTGGAGGAAGAGATCTTAAGGAAGATTGCGAAGGAAGAGCGGAAGAATACGAATCTGTTTATCATAGAATCTGCACTCCTGATAGAGACACATTACGATAAGATGTGCGATGAGATATGGTATGTCTATGTGGAGGCTTCTATCCGCAGGAAGCGGCTGATCTATACGCGTGGATACGATGCGAAGAAGGTAGATGACATTATTGCGGCGCAGCTGCCAAAGTCCATGTTCATGAAGCATTGCGACAGGGTGATCGATAACAGCAATACATTTGAAGAGACGCAGATACAGCTTGACGATATTGTGGCAGATCTGTAGGATGGACGATCTGATAATATGGCGGAAGATTAGCAGGAAGGACAGAATGAGATTATGAGGTTATGCAGCATTGCCAGCGGGAGCAGCGGCAACTGTATCTACGTGGGGGATGACAGGACGCATCTTCTGGTGGATACGGGAATCAGCAAGAAGAGAGTGGAAGAAGGCTTACATACACTGGGGATCAAGGGGGACGAGATTGAGGGAATCCTGGTCACACACGAACATATCGACCATATACAGGGACTTGGTGTATTCAGCAGGAAATATAAGATTCCCATCTATGGGACGAAGGGCACGATCGAGGGAATCCGTTGCTGTCATTCTCTGGGGAAGCTTCCGGAAGGGATCCTGCATGAGATAAGGGTGGATGAGAAATTCACACTGGGAGGCATGAAGATCTGTCCTTTTGCAATCTCCCATGACGCAAGGGAGCCTTCGGGATACCGGATCGAGAATCAGGACAAATCTGTCGCGGTGGCGACAGACCTTGGCAAATATGATGAATATACGGTGGAGCATCTGAAGAAACTGAATGCCGTGGTCTTAGAAGCGAACCATGATATACATATGTTGGAGGTAGGCCCCTATCCTTATCCTCTTAAGAGAAGAGTGATGGGAGATCAGGGACATCTGTCTAATGAGTTGTCGGGAAGGCTTCTGTGTGATATCTTGCACGATGAGCTTCAGTATGTGGTTCTGGGACATCTGAGCAAGGAGAATAATTATGCGGAGCTGGCATATGAGACGGTAAAACTGGAGGTAAGCTTCGGTGATAATCCGTACAGGGGAGAGGACATCCCTATGATGGTGGCAAAGAGAGATACAGTATCTGAGGTTATTACACTTTAGGCGGAAGGCGAATCAGGGAGGACGAAGATGAAGAAATGTGTTATCACGGTTGTGGGCAAAGACAGAGTAGGGATCATAGCGAAGACCTGTATGTATCTGGCAGAAGCGAATATCAATATATTGGACATTTCCCAGACGATCGTGGACGGATATTTTAATATGATGGCGATCGTGGATGTTACAAATACGGACAAGGAGATACAGGATGTGGCGAAGGAGCTGGAGGAGCTTGGCAGGACGATCGGAGTGTCGATCCATTGTCAGAGAGAAGAGATCTTCGAGAAAATGCACAGACTGTAGATGCTGATATGATAAGAAAGGCTGGCGGACTGTCTGCCGGGACGGTAGGATATGATTAACAGATATGAAGTATATGAGACGAATCAGATGATCGAGCAAGAGAACCTGGATGTCAGGACTATCACGCTGGGAATCAGTCTGTTAGACTGTATTGACTCTGATCTTAAGCGGCTCAATGAGAAGATATATAAGAAGATTACGACGGTTGCGCGCGACCTTGTTTCAACCGGGGAGGCGATCGAGAAGGAATTCGGTATACCGATCGTGAACAAGAGGATCTCGATCACTCCTGTTTCCCTGATCGGTGGGTCGGCGTGCAGATGTTCCGAAGATTATGTGACGGTAGCTAAGATGCTGGATGCGGCGGCCGGGAATGTCGGTGTGAATTTTATCGGCGGGTATTCCGCGCTGGTTTCCAAATACATGACCAAGAGCGATGAGGATCTGATCCGCTCCATTCCGGAGGCGCTGGCATCTACGGAACGTGTCTGCAGTTCCGTCAATGTAGGGTCTACCAGGACTGGAATCAACATGGATGCGGTGCGTCTGTGCGGAGAGATCGTCAAAGCGACGGCAGAAGCAACGAAGGAGAATGATTCGCTGGGATGTGCCAAACTGGTGGTATTCTGCAATGCGCCGGATGATAATCCG
Source organism: uncultured Dorea sp. (assembly GCA_947652615.1). Lineage (GTDB taxonomy): Bacteria > Bacillota > Clostridia > Lachnospirales > Lachnospiraceae > Sporofaciens. The sequence goes on from CANTDX010000011.1 coordinate 58,577, forward strand.
TTCATGGCGGGAGCGTTTCTTGGAGTCACGGAAGGGGACGCAGTCATCAATGTGGGAGTCAGCGGTCCGGGCGTGGTCAAGCATGCTATTGAGAAGATGCGGGGCAGGAATTTTGAGAAGCTGTGTGAGACTATCAAGAAGACTGCGTTCAAGGTGACCAGGGTAGGTCAGCTTGTAGCAGGCGAGGCATCTAAGAGGCTTGGGATTCCGTTTGGGATCGTGGATCTGTCGCTGGCTCCGACGCCGTCAGTGGGGGACAGTGTGGCTGAGATCCTGGAAGAGATCGGTCTTGAGAGAGTGGGCGCGCCGGGGACAACCGCGGCGCTCGCCATGCTGAACGATCAGGTGAAGAAGGGCGGGGTTATGGCTTCTTCCTATGTGGGGGGATTGAGCGGCGCATTTATCCCTGTGAGCGAGGATCAGGGGATGATCGATGCGGTGAAGCTTGGAGCCCTCACCCTGGAGAAATTAGAAGCAATGACCTGCGTATGTTCCGTGGGGCTTGATATGATCGCGGTTCCGGGAAAGACGAGTGCGGCGACCATATCGGGCATCATTGCAGATGAGATGGCGATCGGTATGGTCAACCAGAAGACGACGGCCGTACGCCTGATCCCGGTTATCGGGAAAGATGTGGGAGATACCGCACAGTTCGGCGGGCTGCTGGGGTATGCGCCCATCATTCCGGTCAATGAATTTGACTGCAGTAAGTTCGTGAACCGGCAGGGAAGGATTCCGGCTCCGATTCACAGTTTCAAGAATTAGAGAGGTATAAGGATGGGAAGAGTAGCGATTGTGACAGACAGTAACAGCGGGATCACGCAGAAGGAGGCAAAGCAACTTGGCATCCGGGTACTGCCGATGCCGTTCTATATCAATGGAGAGCTGTTTTTTGAAGATATTACACTGACACAGGAGGAATTCTATCGGAGGCTTGCGGAGGATGCTGACATATCCACCTCTCAGCCGTCGCCCGGGGACGTGATCGATCTGTGGGATGAGATCTTGAAGGAATACGATGAGATCATCTATATCCCGATGTCAAGCGGTTTAAGCAGTTCCTGTGAGACTGCGATCGGCCTGGCGAAGGATTATGACGGAAGAGTCCATGTGATCGATAATCAGAGAATCTCCATCTCTCAGAGACAGTCTGTGCTGGACGCCCTTGAGATGGCAGAAAAGGGGATGAGCGCCCAGGAGATCGACGACGTGCTGATGCGTGAGAAGCTGGAAGCCAGTATCTATATTACCGTTGATACTCTGAAATACTTAAAAAAGGGCGGCAGGGTCACGCCGGCAGCGGCGGCGATCGGTACGGTGCTGAATCTGAAGCCGGTGCTGCAGATCCAGGGAGAGAAGCTTGACTCTTATGCCAAGGTGCGCGGCTGGAAAGCGGCGAAAAAGGCAATGTTAGATGCTGCGCAGAAGGACCTGACGGGGCGGTTTGCAGGGAAAGAGATGTATATCCATGCGGCTTATACCTGCTCCGAGGAAGAGGCGAAGGAGTGGAAAGGTGAGATCGAGGCAAGGTTCCCTGGATATGATGTCCATATGGATCGATTGTCTCTCAGCGTATCCTGCCATATAGGGGCAGGCTCGAAGGCTGTTGCCTGTATCAAGAAAGCAGAATATTAGTATATGTTTGTACCAGCATCAGATTCGGAGGATCTGATGCTGGTATTCATTGATAAAGGGCATCTTGTACTTGTCGGTAATGATGCTTTCATACAGGTTTGACGCGAAGATGTCATTTTGCTGCATGGCAAGGCCGGCAGAAGTCAGGCCGCCTGTCTGTGTCAGCTTCGAAATCAGAGGGACCTTAGAGCTGTGCTTCAGGATAGAGAGAAGCCTTTTGGCATCACGGCGGAAACCAAGGATGCGGGCATATTGGCAGTATCCCTGTTCCTGATAGGTCTGTATGTCAGATTTCCTGATATTCAGCAGGATATGGAAGAGACTTCTGCTGATGCGTGTATAGGTCATATCTCTGGTCTTCAGAAGATCGCAGAACTGGTCGAAGGATATAAAATCATTGGCATGGTTCATTATGCGGTTGGCGAGGTCTTCCGTGATATCCTGGTATTCGGTCAGCGTCTCCCTGGTCTCCCGCAGGAGACGGTATTTTAACAGCAGTGAGAAATCATTGGCATAGATGGGATAACGGGTCCGATGGGTCTCTTCCAGCGTCCGGATGCAGGAGAGCGGTACCTGGCCTTCTAAGCGTGTCAGGACTTCGGACAGGACAGGCTCATCGAACATGCCGTCTTTCTCAACGAGGACGGACTGGCTGGCATAGTCAAGGAGTCTTCGGATGGCGGACGCAGAGCTGTAAGAGCCGGAAAGCCGGGTGTCATGATATCCTGAGACGATACGCTTGATGGTGTAGGACTTGATGGGGCTTTGCCGCTGATAGAGCGCCTTGAGGTATTCGATCCCCAAGATGTTGTTGGGTTTCTCGAGAACCAGATCCAGCGAATCGTCCTTCAGGTATTCTCTTAAGGCAGTCTGCCTTGCGCGCGGGAAGGACATGCCCGTCTTCAGTGCATCCTGAAGACGGAGCCTGAATTCATCCGGTTCATCGGCAAGGATATGAGCGATCCGTGAAAGAAGCTCATAATCGCCGCATTCGCTTCCAAAACAGATGGAATCTATGCACCCAAGCTGTTCAAAGAGGGAGACGGCTCCGGCCGCGAAGAATTCTGCGCTTCCAACGGCATAGCAGACCGGAAGCTCCAGGATGAGGCCGACCCCGGCCTTAAGAGCGACCTCTGCCCGCAGATGCTTCGGCATAATGGCCGGCGCGCCGCGTTGTACATAGTTGCCGCTCATGACGACGATGGCGGTATCGGCTCCTGTAATCGATTTTGCCCTCTCGATATGGTATAAATGTCCGTTGTGGAACGGGTTGTATTCTGTGATCAGTCCAACTATTTTCATGAGAATCTCCTTGTATATCTTTCTGAAATTGATTATACTATATTAAAGTTGTGTATGCAAATGTATGTTGGCCGGACGGTCAACTGCAAAATATGCCGGGGAGGAGGGATACATGATGAGAGAAGAATGGAAAGAGGAATGGAAAGAAGAGCTGACGGAAGAACGTATACTGCGGATGCTTGAGGGACGTCAGTATAAGGAATTAAAAGAGGAACTGGAAAATAATATGTATCCGGTGGACCTGGCCGAGATCCTAGAGAATTTCAACCAGAAGCAGACGGTGATGGTATTCCGGCTTCTGGCGAAGGAAGAAGCGGCAGAGACATTTGCTTATATGAACAGCGATATGCGCGAGCAGCTGATCAATTCGCTGACGGACTCAGAGCTTGAAGAGGTCATGGAGGAGATGTATCTGGACGATACGGTGGACGTATTGGAGGAGATGCCGGCCAATGTGGTGGACAGGCTTCTGATGGCTACGGATGAGGAGAAGAGGAGACAGATCAATCAATTGCTCCAGTACCCGGAGGACAGCGCCGGAAGCGTGATGAATGTGGATTACATCGCGCTCCGCAAGGAGATGACGGTCGCAGATGCGATACTTAGGATCCGTCAGGTGGGGCTTAACCGGGAGACGATCTATACCTGCTATGTGACCGAGAAGAAGAAGCTGATCGGAGTGGTGGATGTAAAGGAGCTCTTGACGACCAGCGAATCGAAGCTGATCGAAGAGATCATGGATACGAATATGCTCTATGCCCAGACGACGGACGATCAGGAGGACGCGGCGAGGACGATTACCAAGTACGGCCTGATCGCGCTGCCGATCGTGGATCATGAGATGTGTATGGTGGGGATCGTGACGGTTGACGATGCCATGCTGGTCCTGCAGGAAGAGACGACGGAGGATATCAGTATCATGGCCGGTGTCCATCCAAGCGAGGAGTCGTATTTTGGGACAACGGTATTGGAACATGTGAAGAGCCGTATTCCGTGGCTGATGTTCCTGATGCTCTCGGCTACGGTGACGCAGATGATCATGAACAGCTATGAGAGCGCGCGTGCCGTCATGCCGCAGCTTGCCGGATTCATTCCGATGCTGACGGGAACCGGGGGGAACTGCGGCTCGCAGAGCTCGACGCTGGTGATCCGCGGGCTTGCGGTTGGAGAGATCGAATTCAAGGATGTGCTGAAGGTCATCTGGAAAGAGGTGCGGATCGCGGTGTGCATCAGCGTGATCTTGTCGGTAGTCAATGGGATCCGTATCATGCTGATGGGACAGGGGAATCTTATGATGGCATTTACCATCGGGGTGACCATGGCATGTACGATCATTATTGCGAAGGTGGTCGGATGTACGCTGCCGCTTGCGGCGGAGAAAGCGGGGCTTGACCCGGCGATCATGGCGACGCCTCTGATCTCTACGTTGGTGGACATCAGTACCATCAGCGTGTATTTTGCGATCGTGAGCGCGGTGTTTGCGCTGTGAGCAGTTCTTACGCGGGCATATACGGTTTCTGGCGGGTGGATTTATGTACGTGCATTACGCGCCATTGTATGAAAAAATACACATAAGTTTCTCAGAAGAGACCTTGTCCGCGGGGGTTCTTTGTATTATAATACAAATATTGAGAATATATGGAAAGGAGTCTATTAATCATGGGATTTATAGATGAAATCAAAGCAAAAGCCAAGACTAACAAGAAGACGATCGTATTGCCTGAGACAGAAGATATCAGGACTTATGAGGCGGCAGAGGCAGTTCTTAAGGAAGGAACCGCCAATCTGATCCTGGTTGGAAGCGAGGAAGAGATTGCGAAGAACAAGGGGGCCTTTGACATCAGCGGCGCTCAGATCGTTGATCCGGCGACGTATGAGAAGACTGACGCTTATGTCGCCAAGCTTGTAGAGTTAAGACAGAAAAAGGGAATGACAGAAGAGCAGGCAAGAGAGCTGCTTCTGACGAATTATTTGTACTATGGCGTGATGATGGTTAAGATGAAGGATGCCGACGGTATGGTAAGCGGTGCATGCCATTCTACGGCAGATACTTTAAGGCCGTGTCTGCAGATCCTAAAGACGAAGCCGGGAACCAAGCTAGTATCAGCTTTCTTCGTAATGGTAGTACCGGACTGCGACATGGGTGCAGACGGAACATTTATCTTCGCGGATTCCGGTCTTGAGCAGAATCCAGACCCGGAGAAGTTAGCGGCGATCGCGCTTTCTTCTGCAGAGTCTTTCAGAACTCTGACAGGCAAGGAGCCGGTTGTTGCCATGCTTTCACATTCTACCAAGGGAAGTGCGAAGCACGCGGATGTGGATAAGGTAGTAGAGGCAACCCGTATCGCGAAGGAGAATGCGCCGGAAGGTCTGATGCTTGACGGAGAATTCCAATTAGACGCAGCGATCGTACCGGAGATCGGAGCATCCAAGGCGCCGGGAAGCCCGGTAGCAGGCAAGGCCAACGTACTGGTATTCCCGGACTTAGACGCAGGGAATATCGGCTATAAGCTGGTTCAGAGACTTGCGAAAGCAGAAGCATACGGCCCGCTCACACAGGGTATCGCTGCGCCGGTCAACGACCTGTCCCGCGGATGCAGCGCACAGGATATCGAGGGCGTAGTTGCAATTACAGCAGTACAGTGCATGAGCTAAACAATATATGAATTTAGTTATAGTACAGAGAAGAGAGGAAAAATATCATGAATGTATTAGTTATTAACTGTGGAAGTTCATCTTTAAAATTTCAATTGATCAATTCTGAGTCAGAGCAGGTTCTTGCAAAGGGACTCTGCGAGAGGATCGGAATTGACGGAAGTCTTACTTATCAGCCGGAAGGCGGCGAAAAGGTTAAGTCCGACAAGGCTATGCCGACACACACTGAGGCGATCCAGTTCGTGATCGACGCTCTGACTGACGCTGACACAGGCGTAGTGAAGAGCTTAAGCGAGATCGGCGCAGTCGGCCATCGTGTGGTACACGGCGGTGAGAAATTTGCTAAATCTGTAGTGATCACAGATGAGGTGAAGGCAACGATCGAAGAGTGTAATGATCTTGCACCGCTTCACAACCCGGCGAACCTGATCGGTATCAATGCATGTGAGAAGTTAATGCCGGGCACGCCGATGGTAGCGGTATTTGATACGGCTTTCCATCAGACAATGCCGGATAAGGCGTATATGTACGGCCTTCCATACGAATACTATGACAAATACAAAGTAAGAAGATACGGCTTCCACGGTACAAGCCACAGCTTCGTATCAAAGAGAGCGGCAGAGTTGGCAGGGAAACCGTATGACCAGTTGAAGACGATCGTATGTCACCTTGGCAACGGCGCCAGCATTTGCGCAGTAGAGAACGGCAAATCCGTAGATACATCCATGGGCCTTACTCCTTTGGAAGGTCTAGTAATGGGAACACGGTCCGGCGATATTGATCCGGCGATCTTAGAGTTCATTTCCAAGAAGGAAGGATTGGACATTGCGGGTCTGATGAACATGCTGAATAAGAAGTCAGGAGTATTCGGACTTTCCAATAATCTGTCCAGTGACTTCCGTGATCTGGAGGACGGGGCTAATTCCGGCAACAATGAAGCAAGAATCGCGCTGGAGGTATTCTGCTACCGCGTTGCCAAGTATGTGGGAAGTTATGCGGCTGCTATGAACGGTGTGGATGTGATCGCATTTACCGCAGGAATCGGCGAGAATTCAGGTACGGTTCGCACCAATGTAGCAAAATATCTTGGATATCTCGGAATCGAGATCAATGAAGATGCCAATAAGAAACGCGGCGAGGAGATCACGATCTCAACACCGGATTCTAAAGTAACGGTTATGGTTATTCCGACCAACGAAGAGTTGGCAATCGCGCGCGAAACAGTTGCATTAGTTTAGAAGATAGTGTTGACAAATTCATTCTACATGGTATAATAGTCTAGGTGTGAATAGGAGTTTATTATGATATTAAACCTATCCAATGTTCTGTCTGAACAGCATGAGACAATAGAATGCGCCGTTCCTATCGAGATGGATGTATTTCGGTGTGAGACAGGGAGCTTTGAACTTGTACGGAAGTCTTTTCTGACACTTTGCATTGAATATGCGGGTGACAAGAAGCTTAAGATTACCGGCAGGGGCGAGGTTACAGCGGTGATTCCGTGCGACCGCTGCCTTACAGAGGTTCAGGTGGAGATTCCGCTTGAATTCCAGAAGAAGGTGAGCGTCGATCCGGACGGTGCTGATGAGGCAGAAGAGTTAGACGAAGCAAATTATATTGACGGATATAGCTTTGACGTAGAACAGTTGATCTACAACGAGTTATTAGTAGGGTGGCCGACGAAAATTCTGTGTAGCGAAGACTGTAAAGGAATTTGCAATGTGTGTGGTCAGAACTTGAATGAAGGAACCTGTGACTGTGAAGACACGGGGCTTGACCCGAGAATGTCAGTTATCCGCGATGTGTTTAAGAATTTTAAGGAGGTGTAACCTATGTCAATTTGTCCAAAGAATAAATCTTCTAAAGCAAGAAGAGACAAAAGAAGAGCAAACTGGAAGATGAGCGCACCAAATTTGGTTAAGTGCAGCAGATGCGGCGAATTAATGATGCCTCACAGAGTTTGCAAGGCTTGTGGATCATATAACAAAAAAGAAATCATTCCACAGGACTAATCAAGGCAGAGAAAGGGTTTCCGGGTAACCGGAAGCCCTTTTTTCATGGTGAATGTGAAGAGCCGGTAGTCGTAATCAGTAATTATATGGCAACGAAAGAGTATTTAAAATGCAGAAGCCGGAAATTCAAGAAGCAGGGGAGGCAGAGATGTGCCTGAATATACTGGAAACCCTAATCGGAATGTTATAATATGAAGGTTAAGGCCGTCAATATTAATCCGGATAAAACGCAAGAGATCTTGAAGAAATGCGATTGAATCCCCCATGGATGTATGATAGTATAAAAGAAAGAGAAGCATCCCGAAAAGAAAATATAGAAGGGAAGGATATTAAAAGGTATATGAGCAACAATAAAAGAGAGATTACATATCATAATAAGGATGTGCTGTCTAAGATCTTAGCAGAGAACTTTAAAGAAAAATCTTTGAAGGTCTATGGGATTGATGTGCCAAAGATCAAACAGATTTTGCCAACAAACCTTCCGCAGATTCAGGTAAATGAAATGAGGATTGATAATCTGTTCCTTTTGTATGATCGTCATATATACGGCGGATGTAGAGAAAGCGCCTGAAGAATTTTCGGCAGGTTGTCTCTCTTTAAAGATGGAGCAGGCATTTCTCAGTAAAATAGATTCTGAAACTGTACAGGAAGAAATCAGGGAGAAATTAGAGCATCGCCTGCCATTATCAGATGATGAACTGATGAAACTGATTATTTTACCTTTGACATATAAAGGGAAAGAGAAGAAAAAGCAGGCGGTAAAAGAAGCAGTTGAATTGGCAAAGAAGATTGTGGATAAAGAGGAGAAGACATTTGTATTATCTGGGATTTTGGTGTTTGCTGATAAAATTATTGATTCTGAAACAGCAAAATATATTAAGGAGGTTGTACGTATGACGCAGGTTGCGGAATTATTATTGGAAGAAGGAAGAAAAGAAGGATTAATTTTATCCGGAAAGATTTTCCGTGTAGTAAGAGAATGTTCTGACCTTACAAATGAGAGGATTGCAGAGAAAGTCGGCTGCAGTGTGGAGGAAGTAGAAAGCGCGAGAAAAATATTTGATATATAGTTACCAGTTATTAGAAAAGCTGTCGGAGAGAATCTGGCAGTGTTTTTTGCTGTCATGATTTAATGGAGAAGATTACTGGATGCGGAATATAGCTAGTACACCGAAAAATAAGTTCCTAGCCATATAACGCAGAATGATTTTTCATATGCAAGGCGGAGGAATGAGGCGTAGTGGGCGCTACGCCGATTGACAACAACGACGCAGATGGAAAATCAGGCAAGTTATATGGCTGGTTACTTATTATTCGGTGTACTAGTGTACTGACCGCTTGTAGATAACGGTAATTATATGTAACAAATTGATGGATAATCTCAAAAGAAAAGAGTTGGAGCACCGGGAACGGTTGCGTATTATAGAAGAGTGTAAAAACCTATAACAAGCATTACAATAAAGCCTACCAATTATGGTGGGCGGGTTTGTCATATAGCTTATTATCGGTATAAAGGGGAAGCCGGCTAATGCCGATTTCTTCCGATTCTTAAGAAAAATAGAGATACCCTGCGGAAATGATGCCGTTTAGCACCGGCACATTCTGTGGGGTATCTCTATTTACAGTAGGAAAAGATATGAAGACTATTAGTCTATATTCACACGATCCAGCACTGGATATCATTTGCACCGGCGTATTTTTCAAGATATTCCTTCCCGTATTCCATTGCCCGCTCCAAATCCTGATTCTCTGAGAAGGAATAGATAAGCGTTAAGACTTCGGCTGCATCTGCCGTGATCATGGCGCGTTCAGAGTCGCTGGTGGAGCTTCCGATTGCCCCTTTGTCGTCCGCCAGCACAGGAAGCCCGTCGATCTTGATCTCATCCTTTCCGATCCCCTTATAAGTCTCACTGTCCCTGCCCACGCGGAAAACCAGTTCTTCCCCGATTTTGCCGGTGTCATAAGATCCGACTGAGAACCCGGACTGAATGGATATCAGGTTATTGACGTCAACTACCGTATTTACCTCGTAAAGTCCTTTCCCCTGACCAATCCTGCGTATCAGCGCTTCGGAGGAAACGCGGTAACGGCTGGGGTCTTTTCCGAACGCCTTGTATGCCTGACGGGATTCTCTGATATTGGGAATCTCATTGATACCGTAGTCAAAAATTGCATCCTTTGCTTTTTTGAAAATGTCTTTCTTGAGAAATTTCCACAACTCTTCGTTCTTCTTTTCTACCTGAACCTTGTACTGGAAGCAGCCGACCCTTGTTGCGGGCCAGAGAGTCTTCATATCCTGGTCAATCTGTAAGTGTTTCATAGTACCGACTCCTTTTTTTGATTCTGTTTTACCAACGTCATCCGCTGTGTTTTTTGTTCAACCAGCGGTATACTGTCTTTCTTATCATAAATGTTTTCCTTATGTTTTGCAACTTTGCAGCTAAAATATTGCATAATATTCTTAATATAATAGACAATACGCTGGATATAGACCTGAGGAATTACGCGGAGGGTAAGGAAGAGAGCCTTTTATGTTCTACGAGTGTTTCTGCAGGGCCTTGATAATGTCCAAAACACATTCTTTGGTATTGGGAGAGCAGGAATGCAGCTGGTGAAGAAGTTCATGATCCAGTGCATCTGGAGCCTGGGAAGCTTTTGAGTATTCATCGGCTAGGATATAATCTACGGTCACATCCATGGTGTTGCATACATTAACCAGGGTCTGGAGAGAAATCTTCACGCGGTTATTCTCAATATTGCTGATATGACTGGTATTCACATCGGCTTTTTCAGCTATATATTCCTGGGTGAGTCCCTTAGATATGCGGGTTTCTCTGAGTTTTTTGCCAATTTTTTCAAAATCGATATCTTTCATGCTTCCTGCCCACCTTTCAAAAAAGAGAATTATTCTTGATTATAATATTATTATAGTTTCAGTATAATAATCTGTAGCTATAAATAGATTAGTTACACAGCGTTTCTGGATTGGCGGATACAGGAACGAGATAGGTTGAAGTTTTGAGATATAGAAAATAAGATGTAATAGAGATTCTGCTGGAGCTGCGGCTTTTGGCAGGTTCAGACAAAGAAAGGAGGAGAAGAAAGAATGAAGGATAAGATACGAGAAATCTACAAAAACATTGTACAGAATTCGGATGAGATGAAGTTCCAGAGAGAAAGATTGGAAAAACAGATTGAAACATTGCTGGAGAAGGAGAGAAAGGAGATGGATATCACAGAGTATGAGAGATATCGGGATCAATATTATGAAATTACATTGCTGGCTGAGGAGAGCGGATTTATTCTCGGATTTCAATATGCGATGCAGTTGATTGCTGAATGCGGTTCGGGGGTCGGATCCGCTTAGATACTTGTTTTTCGAGAGGCAAAGATGGAAAAAGTAGGAATATATTTTCTGGTTGTAATATTTATATAGTTGTAGTATAATGTCCTGTAGCTATAGAAATATTAGTTATAATACATAACTTATGTTTTTAAAGGAGCGAAGGGCATGGATATAACATTATTTGAACACAACCGAATAGCCTATCAAAAAGTTCTGAGAATGTTAGAGGAGACAGGAAAGGCAGCGATCATCCATCCTACAGGAACGGGAAAGTCATTTATCGGATTCAAGCTATGCCAGGACTTTCAGGATAAAACAGTATGTTGGCTGTCGCCGTCAGAATATATATTTCGGACGCAGGTGGAGAATTTGGCGGCGGGCAGTCAGGTGTCAGCAGATAATATGAAAGAGCCGTACTGTTCAACGGGAAATGGCGTGAGAGGTCTGGATAATGTTAGATTTTACACATATGCAAAGCTGATATCGATGACGGAATCAGAATTACAAAAGATCAAACCTGACTATATTGTGCTGGATGAGTTTCACCGATGCGGTGCAAAGGTCTGGGGGCAGGGAGTACGAAGAGTGCTGGATATGTATCCCGGCGCGCGGGTATTGGGGTTGTCTGCAACGGCAATCCGTTATCTGGACAACCAACGAGATATGTCGGATGAATTATTTGACGGAAATGTGGCCTCCGAGATGACTCTTGGGGAGGCGATCGTCCTTGGTATCCTGAATCCGCCCAAATATGTGCTGTCAGTTTACGCTTATCAGAAGAATCTGGAGAAATATCAAAAGCGGGTACAGACAGCGAAGAATAAGGCTGTCCGGGATGAGGGAGAGAAGCAGTTGGAGATGCTGCGCCGCGCGCTGGAGAAAGCGGATGGGCTGGATAAGATGTTCCATAAGCATATGAAAAACCAGACAGGGAAATATATTGTATTCTGTGCCAATTATGAACATATGACAGAGATGGTAGAGAAGGCGCCCGAATGGTTTGGGCAAATGGATTCGGATCCGCATATTTATACGGCTTATTCTGATGATCCGATGACGAACCAGGCATTTGCTGATTTTAAGGCGGATGCTAGTGAGCATCTGAAATTACTGTACTGCATTGACATGCTCAACGAGGGGGTCCATGTAGAGGATATTGACGGTGTGATCCTGCTCCGGCCGACAGTGTCGCCCATCATTTACAAACAACAGATAGGGCGGGCATTGTCGGCAAGTAAGAAGCAGGACGCAGTGATCTTCGATATCGTATTGAATATAGAGAATCTATATAGTATTGGGACGATCGAGGAGGAGATGCAGATTGCCGCATCGTATTATCATTTTCTAAATAGAGAAGAGGAGATTGTAAACGAACATTTTGAAGTGATCGGCGAGGTGCAGGATTGCATTGCGTTATTTGAGAAACTAGAAGATACACTGACTGCGAATTGGGATCTGATGTATCAGTATGCAAAAAAGTATTACCAAAGACATAAGAATCTGCAAGTGCCGGTTCGTTATCAGACGGAGGAGGGTTACGGCCTTGGACGATGGCTGCTGACACAGAGGAAGGTGCGTGCGGGAGAAAAATACGGCGTGCTTGGTGCCGATCGGATTCGGAAGCTGGATCAGATCGGAATGGTCTGGGGAAGTTACAGAGATCTTTCCTGGGAACGTTATTTCGCGGAAGCGCGGAATTATTATGAAGAACACGGAGACTTGAATACCAATGTCAATGATGTGACGGAATCAGGGATTCGGCTTGGCGCATGGATCTGTCAGCTTCGGACTTACCGTAAGAGCGGAATCCAGAAGGCATATCTGACGGAAAAAAGGATCCGGGCGCTGAACGGGATAGGGATGATCTGGGATGTGCCGGATTATCTGTGGGAAGAGAACTTCGCGGAATGTCTGCAATACTACCGGACGCACGGGAATCTGGATGTTCCCAATGCTTACTGTTCTCCGAAGGGACTTAAGATCGGCGGATGGATCCGCAGGCAGCGGTTGCTTCGGAAGGGAAAAACTACTGGGGCGAAGCTCACACAAGAACAGATTGCACGGCTTGACGGTATCGGTATGGTCTGGAAGACGAAGCCGGAGCAATTATGGGAGAAGGGCTATGCGGAGGCGGCAGCTTATTATGAAGCGTACGGGAATCTGAATGTGCCGGTATCCTATGTAAGTCCGTCCGGGTATAAGCTTGGAAGCTGGATAGCGGACAGGCGGGAGAAGGGGAAGGAGAAGCATTCTAAGGAACAGCAGCAGCGGTTGGATAAGCTTGGAATGATCTGGGTGAAGCCAGATCCATGGGAAGTGCGGTATCGGCTTGCGCAGGAGTATTACGAGGCGCATGGAAACTTGAATATTCCCTCGAAATATCGGGCGGAAGGCGTGTGGCTTGCAAAATGGGTGAATGAGCAGAAGCAGATATATGCAGGGAAGCGGAAAGGAAAAACGCTGAGGGAAGACCAGGTGCTAAGGCTTACGGAGATCGGGATCGATTGGGAACTGCGGAAAAGTCAATATGCCGGAGGTGTCTTGGAAGGTTTGGGAAGAGTTAAGGAATATAAGGAAGCGGTGTAAGGATGGCGGAGAACTTGGTGTAATAGAAAGTTCGAAAATCAGAGTGTATTCAGGTTCGCTTGCTGGGAAAGAAAAGTTTATCAGGAAGATAGACAGGCATAAGAGAAAAGTTTTTGGGAAGAGCCGATCTTCGGAGAGATGCAGAAAATGCAGGTTGGATTGGAGATCGTAGCGAAGATGTAAGAAAAGATCAGGATTACTTTTTGGGCGTCCTTGCAGCAGGGGCACTTGGATTCCCGGAGGTATGATAAATCCGGTATTGAAATAACTGCGGATAAATTATCTATGTCGATCAGCAGATTATTTCAAGCAGATGGCTGTGGCAACAGAATGATATCTGGGGGTACAGATGGCGAAGCCATGCCATTGACCGGGAGAACGGTCTTTGTCTGATTAATGTATGTACTTCCTAGTAAATGGGGGATTATTTTGTATTATGTAATGCAGGTAGCAGCAGGAACAGAAGATAAAGTGGAAGAACAAGTGAAGGTTATAGTGAGAGAAGAGTTATATGACTCTTGCTTTCACCCTATGAGACGAGTGAAGAAGAAATTCCGGGGAGAATGGAAAGAGATTCGTGAAAAACTGCTTCCTGGATATGTGTTTATTACAAGTGATTGTGTTCAGGAATTGTATCGGGAACTTCGTCATATACCGGTTTTTACAAAATTATTGGGGAAAGAAGAAGAGCAGATTATTTCCCTTACTGAATGTGAAGTAGAGTGGCTCGAAAGAATCAAGGGGGCTTCGGATCAGAGCATGGAGGTAGCCTTATCTCAGGTGTCGGTGTCAGAAGAGGATGTGATTACGATCCTGTCGGGACCGTTGAAGAATATAGAAGGATGTATTAAGAAGATTGATCTGCATAGGAGGATTGCGAAGGTGGAAGTAGATTTCATGAACCGGAAGACGGTGATACATCTGGGGATTGAGATGGTGGGGAAGAAAGAGTGAAGAATTAATTTCGAGAGGAGATATTAATGAATGGAAGGGTATCAGGAAGTGAATGAAATTAATCTGATAGATCTGATGTTTTATTGCTTGAAGCGATGGAGATGGATTATTGCGGGTATGGTATTTATGGCGGTTATTGCAGGAGTCTATAAATATCAGGCGACGATCACAGACAATCAATTCAAGAAAGAACAGCAGGCGAAGCAGGATATGGCGGAACCAGTTGAAGGGGAGACGGAAGCGGAGAGTGAACCAATTGTATTCGAAGATCCGGTTTCCTCTGCAGCGAAATTTGCCGTCATAGGAATGATTGGCGGAGTATGTGTTGTATGCCTGATATTCTGTGTGAGTTATGTTATGGGCGGGAAACTGCAGGACGTAAATAACTTTCAGCGTAGATTTGGCATGCCATTACTGGGAGTTATTCGGAAAAGAGAGACAAAGAAGAAGTTATTCGGCTTTGTGGACCGATGGGTTTGCCGATTGGAGGAAGGACCATGTGCGAAAATTCCCAGGAGCGAACAGATCAAGATTGCAGCGGTTAATGTTCAGAATGCAGTTCGCAAGGATCCGGAGAAAATAGTTAAGAGAGTTATGCTTGCGGGAACTGTGGCAAATAATGATGTGATAGAGATTTGTGAAGAATTAGCGGAAGAGGCGGAGGGTGTTACATTTTCACCTTACAGGCAGGTGGTGTTCCATGCGGCAGCGCTTAAGAAGATGGAGTATTATGATGGGATTCTCTTTGTTGAGAAGAAAGGGGAGTCTTATGAGAAAGTGATCAGGCAGGAGATAGAGCTGGCGTTGGATAGAGGGGTGAGGGTGTTGGGGATAATTGTGTGTTGATTACATGGTAGGAGGACAAATTTATGAATTATTTGGTAGTTGTTGCCCATCCTGATGATGAAGTGCTTGGTGCTGGTGCAACTATTTACAAGCTGATTAAAAAGGGACATAAAGTTGCTGTAGCCATTATGTGTGGTAAGGCTGATGCCAGGGTCAACCGTTCAGCAAGTTTATCTGAAGACGAGACTAAGGCAATGTCTATCATTGGTGTGAAAAAAGTGTTTCACGCAAATTTTCCGAATATTAAAATGAATACAGTGCCTCATCTTGATCTTGTTCAGTTTATAGAGTCTTGTATTGACGAATGGAAGGCGGAAATAATTTTTACTCACCATCCATCGGATACAAATGTTGATCATCAGGAGACCAGTCGTGCTGCAAATGCCGCGTGCCGTTTATTTCAGCGTAGAGACGGTATTCCAAAACTAAAGGAATTTCTTTTTATGGAAGTACTGTCAAGTACAGAGTGGAGTCTGAATTCAGCAGAGAATAGATTTTCTCCAAACATGTTTGTAGAAGTTGGAACAGAAGGTACTCAGAAAAAAATTGAAGCATTGAGTGCTTATGTTGATGTGATGCGACCATATCCTCATCCACGGTCTGAGAAAGCCATTGAAGGTCTTGCAGCTTATCGTGGAGCCGAAGCTGGCTGTGATTATGCTGAAGCTTTTGAGTGTGTGTTTAGGAGTTGTTAATTAATGAATTATTTATTTGTCATGGCTCATCCTGATGATGAGACAGATGTAGGTGGTACGATTTTCAAGTTAGTGCAAGAAGGGCATAGAGTTGCTGTTGCGATAATGGTTGGAAAAGTGGAAGCGAGAAAGAATCTTTCAGAAACGCTTCCAGAAGAAGAAGCAAAATCTATGGATATTCTTGGTGTTCAGAAAGTTTATCATGCTGATTTTCCAAATATTAAGATGAACACTATACCATATTTAGATCTTGTTCAATTTATAAAGTCATGTATTGAGGATTGGAAAGTAGAGGCAATTATCACGCATCATACAGCTGATGTAAATATAGATCATGTATTAACCAGTAAAGCTACAATAACAGCCTGTAAATTATTTCGACGTTTGCGATTTTTTCCGAAGTTGCGATTAGTTTTGATGAGTGAAACTTCTGGGGCAACTGAATGGTCGTTAGACAGCTCTAAAAATCGTTTTATGCCAAATTATTTTGTGGAAATAGGCAGAGAAGGATTGGAGAAAAAAATTTGTGCTCATGAAGAATATAAAGGCGTAATAAGAGAATACCCGCATCCCCAGAGTTATGAGGTATACATCGGGTTAGCAGCTTATAGAGGTGCACAGGCAGGTGTTAGATATGCTGAAGCTTTTGAATGTGTATTTAGGAGCGAATAAGTAGATGATTAGTAAAATCATAAAAAGGTCATTTGATTTTGTATTTGCCATTATTATTAGTATAATTGCTATTCCGGTTATTTTTGTTGCTATGGTAATCATAAAGATAGCGTCACCAGAAGATCCTGTACTATTTAAGCAGACCAGAATAGGGTATAAGTGTAAACCATTTACGATTTATAAATTACGTACGATGACAAATGAGAAAGATAGTAATGGGAATCTTCTTTCAGACGAACAAAGATTGAAAAAATGGGGTAAGGTGATTCGAAAAGTCAGTGTTGATGAGCTTTCTCAGATACTAAATATATTTACTGGACAGATGTCATGGATAGGACCGCGTCCTCTTCTTCCACGAGAAATGTTGGTTATGACAGAGGATGAGCAACGAGAGAGACAGTCTGTTATCCCAGGTATTACCGGATGGGAAGCCGTAAATGAGAATAAATCAGATAGTCGTCGAGAAATGGCAGAGTTTGATTTATATTATGTTAGAAACTGGTCAATTAGATTAGATATAAAGATATTCTTTTTGACAGTGAAGAAAATACTTGGCGCAGATAGATCAGATGATGCACATCGAGCACCAAAGCTTGACGATAAAGAATTCAGAACAGTTAAAATTGTAGAGGAGAATCAGGATGAATAATCGATTCAACAATCATTTAGTTATTATTTTTGCATTGGAACATTATAATCCTTTAGGACTAATTCGAAGTCTTGGTGAAAATGGAATTGATCCAATTTATATTTCTATAAAGCGTCGCGGTCCGGTGGCATGCATGAGTAAATATATCTCTGTTTGTCATTTTGTAAATTCAGTAGAAGAAGGCTATGAGCTGCTCATTTCAACATATGGTAATGAAGAGTTTAAACCATATATTCTTTTTTCAGATGATAAATCGGTAGGATATTTTGATCTTCATTATGACGAAATTAAGGACAAATTTATTTTTTATAATGCAGGAGTAAATGGACGAATCAATGAGTTTATGAATAAGGAACAAATTCTTCAACTTGCTAAAAAGAATGGATTTAACGTCCTTGAGACGCATGTTGTAAATGTGGGTGAAATTCCAGAGAACTTGGTATATCCGATAATTACAAAGGATATAAACCCTAACTCAGGCAATTGGAAATCAGATGTGTACATATGTGAGAATGAAGAAGAATTACAAGAAGCTTTTAATAAAATATCTAGCCCTGTTGTACAGATTCAACGATTTGTGGATAAGAAGAACGAATATGCCATTGAAGGTTTTTCTGTAGATCATGGGCATCAGATGTTTATTGGTACGACACTCTTATGGAAATATCTTATTAAAGGGTACTATAGCCCATACCATAATGTAACGATGATGAAGGATGTTGAGATACGTAAAAAGATACAAGCTATGATAGAAGAAATCGGTTTTGAAGGAATTTTTGAAGTAGAGTTTCTTATTGATAAGGAGGATACTTATTATTTCCTTGAAACAAACTTTCGGGCATCTGCATGGAATTATTCATCTACAGTTGCAGGAATGCCACTATCTTTTCTTTGGGTTAAGTCTATGGATGCTGGAAGAATTGATCCAACGGATGAGAAAGAATTCAAAGATTTTACGGATATGTCAGAAGTTATCGATTATGGAAAACGTGTAGAAGGTGGGATGATTAGCTTTGCTGAATGGTTAAAAGATTTTAAAGAAGCAAAAGGAACCTATTATTATAATAAAGATGATATTGCTCCATTTGAAGTACTCTATCAACATTGGGATGAATATAAATAGTGGATATGTAATATAAAGCAGGTGAAATGATATTTATGGAAATAGGTAGTTTTATTGAGCTTCAATTTCCAAATGGAAAAGAATTTTATAAAGGAAACAAAAATATTATACGTCTTAATAGTGGAAGAGCAGCCATTTGGCATGCCTTCCGAATAACTGGTTGTGAAAGAATCTGGATTCCTTATTATCAATGTGATTCTGTAAGAAATTTTTTATTAAAAAAAGACGTGAAAATAAAATTCTATTATATTAGCGATGATTTTATGCCAATTAATCTGTTTCCGGAAGAAGATGAAGCTATATTATTGGTTAACTATTATGGCGTAATGTCTTCAACGCGGATGAAAGAACTTAGTAGAAAATATGATCATGTAATCATTGATAATTCGCAAGCATTTTTCTGTAAGCCTCTTAGGAAAAGTTTAAGTGTATATTCAGCAAGAAAGTTCATAGGTGCTCCAGATGGGGCATATGTAATTGGAGAGGATGC
Organism: uncultured Dorea sp.; assembly: GCA_947652615.1. Classification (GTDB taxonomy): domain Bacteria; phylum Bacillota; class Clostridia; order Lachnospirales; family Lachnospiraceae; genus Sporofaciens. The sequence continues at coordinate 77,542 of CANTDX010000011.1, forward strand.
GGAGCAGTACGCAGGAGACTATGAGCAATGTTTTTCTTCTGATACGGCAAACTTTCTTCTGCAAAGGATTGAATATGGTTGTGAAGGTAAGACATATGAGTCGAGAATGGTAAATGAACATAGAATTGACAGAGAAGATATAAAATTAATGTCAAAATTGACAAGAACAATCTTAGATGGTACAGATTATGAATTTATAAGAAAAAAAAGACGTGAAAATTTTGCTTTTGCTCAAAAAATCTTTGGCGATATCAATAAACTGAACCCAGTGAAATATTATGCAGATGATTGTGTACCGATGGTTTATCCGCTGCTGATTGAGGATGATAGTCTCTTAGATAAATTACTGAAAAGTAAGCATTTCCAAGGCCATTGGTGGAGTTATTTACTTGGGGAGATTCCGGAAGATACAATAGAATATTGGATTTCCAGATATGTAATCCCGATCACAATAGATCAAAGGTATGGGAAAACAGAACTTGAGTATATAAGAAAAATAATTATATCGAATACGGAAATATGAGGACTCTGTGATGGATAAAATAATGCTGATATCTCCTAAAGATAATAATTTCTATAATTTTAGAAGTGAACTTATTTTAGAACTTTGTAATATAGGATATGAAGTGATTTTGGTTTGTCCGTATGGAAAGAAAATGGATTTCTTTATTGAAAAAGGATGTAGATTTATTAATATTCCGGTGGATCGAAGAGGAACTAATATTTCCAATGATTTTAAACTGATATTAGCCTATAGAAAATTATTGAAGCAGGAAAAGCCAGACTGTGTCTTAACATATACATCGAAACCTTCAATATATGCAGGATTTGTCTGTGGAATGATGAAAATACCATATATAGTGAATAATGCCGGTCTCATGGAAACACAGGGAATATTTGATAAATTAATGAAATTATTGTATTGGCTTGGATGGAGAAAAGCTGCATGTATAATGTATCAAAATTCTGTTGAGCGCGATGAGATTAATAAATTGTTGAAGAATAAAGTTCATTATAGAGATATTCCAGGTTCAGGTGTAAATTTAAATGAATTTGTTTTTAAAGAATATCCTTTAAATGATGATATTGTTACATTTAATTATGTTGCGCGAATTGTAGAGCTAAAAGGGATTAATGAATTTTTAAAAGGAGTACAAATTATCAAGAAAAAATATCCTAATACAAGATTCGTAATTTATGGAGATTATGATGATGATTCATATAGAGGAAGGATTGAACAACTTGAAAAGAAGGGGGTGATTGAATACGGAGGGATTCAATTGGATATGAAACCCTTTATACAGACTGCACATGCCGTTATTCATCCGAGTCATTATGAAGGGATGACAAATGTAGTTTTGGAACACAGCGCTATGGGACGAGTATGTATCGGATCTGATATTCCCGGAGTGAGAGAAGGAATCGAGGACGGGAAGACAGGATATTTGTTTGAGGTAAGAAATGTTAAATCCATGATAAAAGCAATGAATAAGTTTTTAGAGTTGAGTCATGAAGAAAAGGTGGCTATGGGTCGGGCGGCAAGATTAAAGATGGAACGTGAGTTTGATCGAAATATCGTGACAGAAATTTATCTTGAAGAGATACAAAAGGTTTGGAGATACAAAAATGAGTGTTGTTGAGCATAGAATAAATATGTGGAATGTTGCACGACCAATATTAAAAATAATGCAAATTATAGTAAATATGTTACCTGTTTCTTTTTGTAGAATGAGATTAGATAAAAAGAGGTTTAAAACAGGATTCTTATCTATGGCATGGAGATATGTTTTGTTAAAAAGATTAGGGATGACACATTTGGCGGAGGGATATGTGATTGTTCAGTCAAACGTTGTGATTTTTACACCTGAAAAGCTTACTATTGGAGAACGAGTTACGATTAATGAAAACTCTTATTTGGAGTGTAAGGGAGGGGTAATAATTGGAAATGATGTTATGGTGGGGCATAATGTGTCGATTTTGTCAAATACACATAATTTTAATGAGATTGGCGTGCCTATGAACCTTCAAGGGGAGACAAGTAAAAGCGTTATTATCGGGAATAATGTTTGGATAGGAGCTAAGGCAACGATATTACTGGGAACCACCATTGGAGATAATGCCGTTATTGGTGCAAACAGCCTAGTGAACAAAGATGTACCAGAAGGAGCAATTGTAGGAGGTGTTCCGGCAAAAGTTATTCGAATGAGAGAGGGATAATGAAATGAAGGTGTTTTTGGCATCTGAGTTTAGATGTACGGTTTACAAAGATGAGTATTACTTAGCTGCTAGAGCATATGTGATATATGTGCGCTATGCAGATGCATTTGGCGATATAGTTTTATGTTCGAGATTTGAAAAGGTTGATGAAAAGCCTTTTGATTGTATAAAAGCTGATTTTATTAAGGAGATTGTTGATTGTGATAGTTTAACAAAATCAATGCAGGGAAGATATAAAAATCAAATATTTCATGCAATGAAGAAATGTGATTTTGTAGTGGGAAGATTTCCTTCTATAATTGCGTTCAGAGCATATGATTGTGCGAAAAAATTGGGGAAAATATTTGTGGCGGAATTGATGTGTGACGGATGGGACTCTTATTGGAATCATAGTACGGCAGGAAAAATTATTGCTCCATATATGACGAATAAAATGAAGAGATGTACATGGAATGCAGATTTTGCGATTTATGTTACGGAGAGATATCTGCAAAAAAAATATCCTTGTAAGAATCCAAGTATTAATGCTTCAAATGTTGTAATAAAGGAATGTAATCAAGGGATATTGATAAATAGACTTAAGAAAATAGAGGAAATGGATGTACATAATATAAGTATGATGACATCTGCAAGTATTGATCAGTATTCAAAAGGACAGGAATATGTCGTAAAAGCTATAAAGATATTGAAGGATCGGGGAATAAATGTTACATATTATTTGGCAGGTGAAGGTGATCAAAATTATCTTTTAAATTTTGCAAGGAAAGCTAATATTACGGCAAATCTTATATTTATGGGCAGATTACCTTTAAAAGATATCTTTAAGAAACTGGATGAAATTGACATTTATATTCAACCTAGTTTACAAGAGGGATTGCCGCGTGCCGTAATAGAGGCTTTAAGCAGAGCTTGTCCGGTGTTGGGAGCGCGGACAGCCGGAATCCCTGAATTGATGGATAGTGAATGTGTATTTGAAAGAGCGTCAGCAAAATCTATAGCGGATACAGTTGAAATAATTCTAAAAAATGGATTGAAAGAGTATGCTAAAAGAAATTTCGAGCATAGCAAGTTATATAATGATGAGACTTTAAATGAACGAAGAAATAGTTATTATGAAGAAATAAGAAGAAAAGTTTTAGATATATAGTTAAGGAAAATATATGAGTAAATTTGCTTTTTTTTGCGACAGTTTGGCGCGAGGAGGCGCTGAAAGAGTCACAATAGCCCTTTCACGGTTTATATGTGATCAGGGAGAGGAATGTGTTGTAGTTACTGGCAGAAAACTAGCTCAGGAATATTCTGTGGGCAAACATATTAAAAGGATTAATTTGTCTGATGGAAATATTCCCAGATATAGATTTATACCTAAATTGCGAAAAGTTTTTATCCATGAAGATATTGAAACAGTCATTGCTATGGGAGCAGCAGATAGTTTGGCTGTAATTATTGCCTGTATAGGTTTAAAAACAAAAGTTATAGTGTCTGAAAGAAATGATCCGAATCAGGTTAGGGGAAAAAGGTTTATAAAAATAATTTCTCAGTTTATGATGCGATTTGCAGATGGATTTGTATTTCAAACAAAGGATGCAAAGGAATATTATAAGAAAATTACCGGGGGACGTGGTGTTGTCATACCTAACCCTATATTAGCCGATAATTTGGAATCATATTCTATGTGCTCACAGACAGATGGAAATATTGTAGCAGTTGGAAGGTTGACAGAACAAAAAAATCATAAATTGCTAATTAGAGCTTTTTATCTTATTTCTTCCAAATATCCTGCGTGTAATATGTATATATATGGAGAAGGAGCACTTCGGAAAGAATTAGAACAGTATATAAGATCACTTCACCTAGAGAATAGAGTATATTTGCCAGGAAATCAGAAGAATATTTTTGATAAAATATCTATGGCATCTGTTTTTGTAATGAGTTCTGATTATGAAGGTATGCCAAATGCTCTTATAGAAGCTATGGCACTTGGATTAATATGTATCTCTACAGATTGCCCGATAGGGGGGCCGAGGGAATTGATTACAAATGGTAAAAATGGATTTTTGGTAGAGGTAGGTAATGAAGTAGAAATAGCAAATATGATTGACTTTGTATTGTCAAATCTTGATAAGATGGATGAATTACGAAAACAAGCAACTATTATTAAGAAATCTTTAAATATTAATATAATTGGTAAAAAATGGTTAGATTATATTCAAGATGTTTCTCAAAGAAAATCCAAATGATATAAGAAGAGAGTATGTGAGTAATGAAAGGTGAGTAATATGATAAAAACAAAAGCTGAACTCAAGGATTACTTGAAATGTGAAAGATTGAGATACCTGGGGAGTATGAGTAATATTGTATATTTTGTCAGATACCTGGGGCATTTTGAAGATGCAATTTTATGGCATTATCAAAGAAATCTGAGATATACAGAATATTATAAGAATACAGGTAGAAATATTATGTATACTTTTTACAGGGTAAAGTTAAATTATTTAATGTTGAAAACTCAAATACATATTTCTCCCAATACTTGTGATAAAGGTTTAAAGATTATGCACGTAGGTCCAATTATAATTAATGGCAGAGTTAGAATTGGAAAAAATGCAACCATCCATGTTATGACATCTTTTGTGGCAGGAGGAAATAATAATGATACTCCTGTTATTGGAGATAATGTAGTAATAGGCATAGGATCACATGTGGTGGGAGGAGTGTTCTTGCCAGATGGTATAGCAGTAGGGGCAGGAGCAGTTGTTGTATCAAGCTTTCATGAAGAGAATATTACCGTTGCAGGTGTACCTGCAATTAAAATATCAAATTCAGGGCGAGAGAAATGGGGAGAATAGATAGTGTGTGTTTTATGCGACTGATAAAGAATTAGCTGATATAAAAGGGTATAAACAAGATGAAGATTATAGAGATTAGTATTTTAATATTCATTTTAATACAGTTATTATATTCGATATTAAAAAAGGGAATTACAATCAATGTATATTGGGTTGCATATTATGTCTTTTGTGCTTTTTTCGTGCTTCCTGAGTTAATTATTGCTATATATGGAGAATTAAATATTACATCTCATGGATATCAATACATAAGAAATGATATGGCAGTTGATTTTATATATTTATTGTTTGTAATAGTCTTTTCTGATATATTGAGAAGGTGGGCTTTAAGAAAAGATATTATTTTCAGAGAAAAAGTGTTTAATGGCATCAATTCCATAGATATACCCAGACCTATAATTTTTCTTTGTATGGTTATCACGTTTTTTCCGACTTTTTTTGCAATTTTTGCGCCAATTCCAAGTTTATATTTTGAATCGTTTGCTGCGTTTAACAGAACAGATATTTATAATATTACCACAGAAGCTTTTGAATATCATAATGGAACAATGTTAATCGTACTATCATTAAGCATGGTTGCAGTTGTTGCACTTTGGTTCGTTTTAAGTGATAGTAAAAGTTTGAAAAATCGGTTGATTGGAAAGAGTTACCTTTTATTTATTACTGTACAAATATTATTATTTTCGTCAAAACGTACCTTGGGAGGACTTTTAATAATTGTATTAGTAATGATAGATATATTGAAAAAAGATAAAACACCCTGGTTTAGTATCATGGTGGGAGTAAGCTTCGTAATTGGTTATTTTGTGTTATACCAGTCAATTGTAAAAAAAACGGTTGGCGGCGGAGCGTCAGGATTTATGGAAATGTATGTTATATATTTTTCCAGAGTTTTGGATATGAAACTTGTTATATATTCTCTGCTGCATCCTGATACGATCCGTATTTTAGATTATCCACTTCAATCATTCATATATGATTTTCTTTTTTATATACCACGAAATGTTTGGCCAGACAAACCTTATCCATATGGAGATTATTATATGGCAGCCTGGAATCAACAGCTTTTGGAAAATGTAAGAAGCCGAAATACAGTAAGTTGGTTCAGCGAGGCTGTGGCCAATATGTCATGGGTTGGATTTCCGATGGGATTATGGATGTATAAGAAAATGCTAGATTTGTTTTCAAATTATAAGAATGTTTTTGTGCGTTTCTTTTCAATATATGTGGCATTATATTTTATGATAACACACGTGGCAAGTAATTGGACAAATTTTATATTATTATTTATATTATATTTTCTGTTGGAAAATAAGTCTCGAAGTAAATGTCGAATAAGGAGTGTTACATGAGAAAAAGGAGACTGATATACAATACAGTTACTTCGTTATTGAATCAAATTGTTGCTGTAATATGTGGATTTATTCTTCCAAGGTTAATATTGAACTGTTTTGGATCTGAAGTAAATGGATTGACGAATTCTATACAGCAGTTTTTACATATTATTGTATTTTTAGATTTGGGTGTCGGTGCAGTAGTAAAATCTAGTTTGTATAAACCATTAGCTGAAAGAAATAATCGTGAGATAAGTGCAATTATAAAATCTGCAAGAAAGTTTTTTAATCGTTTAGCAGAAATATTATTGATTTATATTTGTGTTCTTATGGTTTTATATCCATTAATTATCAGCAGAAAGTATGGATATATATATATTGTAACACTCATCTTAGCAATTAGCATAAGTATATTTGCTCAATATTATTTTGGAATAGTAAATCAACTTTTGCTGGTTGCTGATCAAAGAGGTTATATTCAATATGGTATACAAATGGCTACAACTGTTCTAAATACTATTGCTTGCGCGATTTTAATAAAGTTAGGTGCCAGTATACAAGTTGTAATGCTGACAACTTCTCTAATATTTTTGTTAAGACCAATATATACTACATTATATATCAATACGAATTATCTTATTGATAAGAATATTGTATATGAGAAAGAACCTATTAAACAGAAGTGGAATGGTGTGGCTCAACATATTGCGGCAGTTGTTTTAGACGGAACAGATACTATTGTATTAACGATATTTGCAACATTATCTGATGTTTCAGTGTACTCCGTGTATTATCTTGTGATAAAGGGAATTAGAAATTTGTATATATCATTGACGAATGGAATACAATCATTGTTAGGCAATCTTTTGGCAAGAGAAGAAACGGATAAATTGAACACTACTTTTGGCTTGGTTGAATGGGGAATGCATTCAGTTACTATGTTATTATTTGGGTGTACATTATACTTAATAGTGCCATTTGTTCAGGTTTATACATGTGGAGTAACAGATGTGGATTATTACCAACCGGTTTTTGCTATATTGCTTACAATCGCAAATGAAACATATTGCATAAAAATCCCGCAAAATATGCTGATTTTAGCGGCTGGACATTATAAACAAACGCAGAGATGTTTTGTGGTTTCTGCAATAATAAATATTGTTATATCAGTTTTTGCTGTTAGTAAATGGGGGTTAATAGGCGTAACAATTGGAACTATTTTTGCCATGTTTTATCAGGCTGTATGGATGATCGGCTATTGCCGGAATAATATTATTAATTGGCCGCTTTGTATTACATTGAAACAAATAGCTGTAGATATAACAATTAATATAGTCGTAATGCTATGTTGTAATTATTGGAAATTCGAATTAGTGAAAGATACATATATTTCATGGGGGATTTTGGCTGCTAAGATATTCAGTGTATGGGTTATTGTAATGATGATAGTGAATGTGATTGTATATCGCAATAATATTACAAAAATGATAATGTTGATGAAGGGAAGAGGATGATAGATTGATATTTAAAAGAGTAAGTAAATTTATCAAATTAACTATTGCTGAACGCAGTAACTTGGGGAAAATCAATTACTTAAAAAGGAGGAACTTTGATTGGTGAAGATGTTACTCTAAATTGTAAAATCAGTGCTTTCGGAACAGAACCATATTTGGTTAAAATTGAAAATGAGTGTTTATTTGCAGCTGATGTAAGATTTATTACTCATGATGGAGGCGTAGACATCTTAAATAAAAATATGTATTTTGGGGATAAGAAAATGGATAAAATCGCTCCAGTGATTATTGGTAACAGAGTGTATATAGGTACAGGAGCTTATATTATGCCAGGCGTAACGATTGGAGATAATGTTGTTATTGGTGCAGGAGCGATTGTTGTTCATGATATTCCGAACAATAGTGTTGCGGTTGGAGTGCCGGAAAAAGTGATAGAAAGTATAGATGAATACTATCAGCATGGTTTAGAAAAAGATGTATTTTATCCGACGAAGGAAATGTCCAAAGCAGAGAAGAAGGAATATTTTACAAAGAATAACTTGTTATTAAAATGAAAGGAATATGGTATTGCTGTTTCTACAAATATCATAATGATAAAGAGAACATGAAAATGAATAGTAAGGTGACGAAAATAGTTGGCATATTATTTGATAAGGATAGAAGATATGTTTTTTTGGCAAATCGGGGATTAATGCCGGGGGATACTGATAAAAGATATTTATGGCACAAATTTAAAACAAGAATGGGCTATTATCCAGATTTGGATCATCCAAAAACCTTTAATGAGAAACTACAATGGTTAAAATTGTATGACAGAAAGCCAGAGTATACTACAATGGTAGATAAATTCGAAGTCAAAAAATATGTCGCATCAGTTATCGGAGAAAAATATGTTATTCCGACACTAGGAGTATGGGAACATTTTAAAGATATTGATTTTGATAACTTACCAAATCAATTTGTGCTTAAATGTACACATGATTCAGGAGGACTTGTTATTGTACGTGATAAGTCGAAGATTAATTATAATACAATAAGAAGAAAAATTGATAAATCTTTGAAAGTTGATTATTTTAAATATAATCGCGAATGGCCATATAAAAGAGTAAAACCAAGAATAATTGCCGAACAATACATGAAAGATATAAATACTCAAAATCTTAGTGTTTATAAAATTTTCTGTTTTAGTGGGACACCATATTTAATTCAAACAATTCAGAATGATAAAACTCAGGATGAGACTATTGACTATTTTGATACTTCATGGAGGCTGCTTAAGTTAAAACAAAATTTTCCCAATAGCAGAGTCCCGCTGAGAAAACCTGTAACATTGGAAGAAATGCTCAAATTAGCAAGAATACTTAGCCAGGGGCATCCGTTTTTAAGAACAGATTTTTATGAAGTTAATGGTCAAGTATTTTTTTCTGAATTCACCTTTTATACGGATGCAGGATTTGAGGTATTTCATCCAGATATTTGGGATAAGAGGCTTGGTAAGATGTTAGAGATTCCCGCACTGAAAGAAAGATAATATCAGTGATGATTCCTAATATTAATAGTTGTGGGAGGAAGTTGAATGGAGTGCAAAAGAATAACTATATTAGGGATATCTGCATATTACCATGATTCTGTAGCAGCGATTCTTGTGAATGGCGATATTATAGCCGCAGCTTCCGAAGAACGGTTTAGCAGGATTAAAGGAGATTCGTCTTTTCCACATAATGCAATTGGCTATTGTCTGGAAGAAACAGGAATGGATATAGAAGAAGTTGATTATATTGTTTTTTATAAGGAGCCAAAATGGATGACAAAAAACTATGGATAGGAAAGATTATTGCAGAGGAACTTGGTATAAAAAAAACGATATTCAACTGTGAGCATCACATATCTCATGCGGCAAGTGCATTCTATCCGTTGCCTTTCGAAGAAGCAGCGATTATTACAATTGATGGTGTTGGAGAATGGGCAACTAGTACTTATGGTATTGGAAGAGGCAATGATATACAGATTATTAAGGAAAGCAGATACCCGAATTCAGTAGGATTACTGTATTCGGCTTTTATTGTCTGTATACTGGGGTTAAAACCCTCGCCTTCTAGGCGAAACCTTTAGG
>CANTDX010000012.1 GCA_947652615.1 uncultured Dorea sp.
TTTTCTGTTTGGAATTTTCCATGTCTAACTTGTACTAATTATATTCTAACACCAGGAAGTGAACACATGAATCCGGAACTTAGCGCTCCGGATCCTTCTTTTTATATTCATTTTTCCCCGGCTTTTTCGGTGCGGCCTTAGGCCGCATTATTTCTCCCAAATGGCCGGCTGCCCGGTTTTCTGTATCCCGCAGTTCCTTGAGCGTTCCCCGTATGGAAATATTCCCTTCCTTTCCGGACGTTTTTTCTTTTTCCCCAAGCTGTACAGGCTTTACCTCTTCAAAAAGTGAATACACCAGCTTCCTCATCCCTTCAAACGTCCCATCATCCGGCATCACAAGGGTGATCAGGGCTGCTTTCGTCTTATGGACATTCCCGTCACAGGTGTAAAATTCCTGGCACTGGCTCCAGATCCCGTCTGCCTCTGTTTTTACATCTTCCTGCCTTTCATCTGCCTGGACTTTGTAACAGGCATTCCCGGTGTCTGCCCACTTCTGTGAAAAGCCCTGCCAATGGACAGGCTCGAGGTTCATACATCTGTCCAGGTCTTGTCCCGGGGCAAAATAGAGGTTGACCGCATACTGCATGCAGCTTTCTTCAAAGGGACGATGGAACTGCTCCAGCAGGATCCCCATTTGGAACCCCGGCGGTGGCCGGTAATCAATGACCTCGTATCCCGTCCTGCCATCCTTGTCCTTCTCCAAATATGCCGGGTCTGCGATCAGGACATGTCCCGGGCATTTCGCTTTATATTTTTCTTTCTTCACTGCATCCGCCTTTCATGTAATATATTTTTTTAATTTTCTTAGTATTTCTTTTATAGAAATGTTTTCTGTCATTTTCCTGCGTCAATTATTTTTTCTTTCCCGTGCAGTTCCACAAGCCCCACGGGATATACTTCCTCAAAAAGCGAATAGATCCGCTTCCGCATCCCCTCAAAGGCTTCATGGTCAGGCACTCCGAAACCAATATGTACCGCGCACAGCTTCGGTGTGCCATCATCATAGCTGTAATATTCCTCATACAGCCCCCACTCCCCTTCTGATCCTGTTTCGACGTTTTCTTGACGCCCATCCATCAGGATCCTGTACCGCACATTTTCAACCATTATGATCTGCTGTGACCGGCCATACCATGGGGCGACTTCTAAATTCAGGCATCGGTCCAGATATTGTTCCGGGGTAAGGTAAAGGCTTATCATATATAAGATCGGGTTCACGGTAAACGGATCCCAGTTTTTTTCCAAACGGATCCCCAGTTTAAATTCTGATAGCGGCTAGTAATCAATGATGTCAGCTCCGCTCCCTCAATCTTCACCCTGTCGTCATGCCAGAATGGATAACGGAGATTGAAAAAAACATTTTCTACCCGGATGTCCTGCGCCTCCTTGAACGCGCTCTCGCCGTCCGCCGGACCGTCAAACGCACAATCCTTTACATAGATTCCCTTACTTCCATATAATGCCCGTTCCTCGTCAAATGTCCTGTTTTTAATTACTTCCATGATAAAATCTCCTTTTCTTTTTTATATTTTTTATAGCAATGCCTTTACAAAAATAACAGCTCCAAGGGCAGCCAGCATACCTTCTTATTCCCCGTCACTGATCAGGACAATCTTATTGTCCCATCCTTCCAGCACCGGATTTTCTTCTACCGCCGCCACAAACTCGTCAGTGGCCTCAATCGTTCCCACTTTGGTATATTCTCCGTTCACTTCCGCATCGTGATAAAAGAGAATGATCCGGTTAGGCTCCGAATAATATACCTCCCCTGCCTGTGCAGAAGTGACCGACTCCGGATCGGACGGGATCTCATAGCGGCTTGGTACATCGTAATACTGCATATATTCCCATCCCTCAAAGTTATCATAATCATAGATCGGAAGTCTCCAGTCCGAAGTACCTACATGATATGCAACCGCCCTTGCGGTGTCATTGTCTTCCAGCTCCATGATAAACGGAGCCCCGTTATCGCCAAAATTCACCTGCAGGCTCGTTGCATCCGTCTGGCTGAAATCCTGCGTTCCACCAACATTCGAGCCCGAATCATCATTTTTACTGACATCCTCAGTTCCGACAAAACGCCCCTCTTCCCCATCGTTTCCACTCTGTCCGCAGCCTGTCACCGCCGCTGCCATACTTACCATAAGTACAAATACTGCCGTCATTTTTTTCATTGATTTTGTTCTCATTTTTATCTGCTTTCCTTTCTTTTTATTTTATCTGTCTTACTGAACCGTTATCTTAACTTTACTATAAAACATCTGTCTTTATATAGCAAATACTTATATTCTATATTTTCATATGCTTTTTAGTTATATTTATTCAGATATCAATACCGTCATATCCATTCTCTTTATCCTCCCGGACAATATCCAAGAAAAACCAGTAAACAGTCCGGCTACTAAAACCCCGGGAAACAGCATTGCCCGGATATCCGGATGAGAGGTGAAATTACTGATTCCCGCCAGTTTCATCACCGCTCCCACGAGCGGATCTGTCGCCGCAAAAGCCAGTACAATGCCTGCCGCTGCCCCGATAAGAGAAACAACCATAAACCGCATTGCAAATGACCGCCTTAATTGACCGGCAGAGAATCCTACAGCTTTATAGATTCCAAGGTCTTTCTGTTCTGCCGCCAGAATCCGGCTGCCTGTCATGACGGTTGTGACCAGAATAAACAGTGCTGCCATCACATACATCACAAGCAATGCGATCCGCATGACGCGGATGATCCCAAACAATCCCGGCCATGTGTTTTCATGGATGTGTACATCACCGCCGTATCTGCCCTCAAGTAGCTCTTTGACCTCCCCTTTCTTTTCAGGCTCCTCCAAAAAGAAAGGGTGACACCAAATCCGGGGCTCATCCCGACCGATTTTCCGATACCCCTCCCGGCTCATGCCAAGGTTTGCTCCCATCTCATTGGCGCATTGATAGATTCCGGTGATCACATATTCTGCCTCCCCCGCATCGCCGCCGACCGATACCGTATCTCCTATCTCCGCCTGCTGATCCTGCGCCATAAACTCCGTTATCACAATCTCGTTATCCGCAGTGCAGGTCATGCCGGAAAGAAGATGGAAACGCTCCGGCTAGTCTGTTACATTGGCAGTGCAGGAGGCACCGCTTAAGTGTACCGCAGGCATTGCAAGGAGATAAGTATCTGTAATCGGGGTAATCTCTTCCATCTGTTCCCGCATATCCTCCACCCGCACATTTCCAAAAGCCTGCATCCCTATATCATGATCCGCCGGATTGAACGCATCCATCATTCCTTTTCCGTCTTGTCCAAGCCAGGAATCCATGCGCCCCACCACAGAGGAAAAGAACACCAGCAAAAGCGCAATCATGCAGATTCCTGCATACCTCCTTTTTCCAGATACCGTTTGACGGACTGCAAGATTCAGATAAATATATTTCTTTCGTATCACGGGCCGCCTTTTCTTTATTTTTCTGTCCGGGTCCATTCTTCCCTGAATGGCTTCAAGCGGTGCTATCTTCCCAATCTTACTGACTTTCCTTAAAATAAAAACTGTCAGCAGCAGGATGACCAGAAGAACCGCACCGACTCCCCCCATCACCGGAAGATCCGAAGGGATCAAGACTCCAATCGTTGTAAGGGTTGCCTGACAGACCTGGCTTTCGGTCAGCGCCGCAATGATACTTCCGGCAAGCATCCCCGCTGTTACTGCAGCAAGATACTGGATCAGCTGCACCCGTTCCAGCATCCGGCCAGAAACTCCCATCGTCTTTAAAATGCCAAGATCCACGTAATCCGACGCAATCGTACTGTTGATACTGTGGGCGATGACCACCATGACCGCAATCAGAAGTATGACGGCAAATGCCAGAAGGATCCCGCCCAGGGCATTTTGCAGGATCATCATAAAGCCTTCCATGGTTTCCCTGCTGTAGATAAATTCAGTATATTCCGAAAGGCTGGTCTTCTGGCTGATCTGCGTATTCACCTCCGCCGCGGATACCTGCTCCTGTGTATCGATATGGAACATTGCCCCCGGGCGGGCTAACGCATTGATCCCGCTTTCTCCTATCTGCATTTCTGCATTTTCATAATCTCCCACATTCACGAGAAAACCTTTCATGCCGATCATAGAACTGCCCATGGCCGGATCTTCATAAAACCCTGCAATCCGAAGCGCCAGTCCGCCGCCTTCCCTTGCGATCCGAAGAAGAAGCTCATCACCAATCCCGGCGCCGAACATAGAGACAAAAGATGCCGGTACATAGACTTCTCCCGGCCGGATGACCGGCGCGGTCTCCAGATAGCCATCCAGCGCTGCGTCAAAAAAACGGTATCTGCCCTCATCCGGCCCATACGGGATCATCTGGCCTTCACTGTCAGACTCCTCTCCATTTAATTCATAAGATGTGTAGATCATCTCCTGTGTCTCTATCTGTTCGATGATCTCCAATTCCTGTAATTCTTCTTCCACATGCTCCATATCCGGAACTTCTGATACCCATGCGGTCAGATCGCCGAACCTCATCCTTTCAAGCTCCGAATGTACATAAGTTTTGGAGTTGCTCCACACCATAAGCACAGTCATCATTACAAAAGATACCAGAGCCATCAGAATAAAAATTCCAGAAAGACTTCCTTTGTGCCGGCGCATTCCCGCCCGTACCAATGTCTTATACTTCATATCCTCCACCTACCATTTCAGAGAATCCAGCCACCGGTTAATCTCTGTTTCCCTGTCTCTTTCATCCTTCTTTTCATATGGCAAAAGATTCTTTTCCGCTAAAATCCTTCCGTCTTCCAGATAAACGATTTTTGTTCCCCTGCAGGCCGCATGGATATCATGAGTCACCAGCAGGATGCTCTGTCCATTTTGATTCAGCGCTGTCAACAAGTCCAACACGTCCTCTGTATTGGACTTGTTCAACGCTCCCGTAGGCTCGTCCGCGAATACGATCCCCGGCTCATTCACCACCGCCCTTGCAATGGCAGCTCTCTGCGCCTCTCCGCCGGAAACCTCTGACGGGTAGCGGTCTTTTGCTGCTTCAATATGCATCTGTTTCAGCAAAAGCCCTGTCCTCTCCCTTACCTTCTTCTCCGTCTGGTGTCCTCCCATATATCCCGCCACAGCTATATTTTCAAAAAGAGTAAGATTGCTGACCAGATGCGTCTGCTGGAACACAAATCCGAATTCATCGGCCCGAAGCTTTGCCATCTGCCTTTCTTTCAGGCTGCTGATCTCCTGCCCCTTATATACCACTGTGCCTTCCGATACTTTATCCATTCCGCTTAATGCATACAAAAGCGTCGATTTCCCGGCTCCGGAAGAACCCATGATAATTGTAAAATCCCCTTCATAGATATCCACGGACACATCCTCTAATACCGTGTTCCCGTTCTCTCCCTGTAAAAAGCGTTTGCTGATATGGTTTCCCTTCAATATAACCTGTCTCATTTTCAACTCCTAATATCTGCTGACAACCAGCCGTTTTTTCCCGGTCTCCTGGTCAGCCCTGATCTCATCCACAAAGCTCACATAGAACTGTACATAATCAAGACGTTTCTCCCGGAGAATCTCTCTCATCCGCCTTAACATCTCTTTTTTGATCGGTTCTTTCAGTTCCGGCAAGGCAACCTCTGCCTCCATTTCAAACACATCTTTTCCAACCTGGCTGAACCGGTAATCCTTAAGCCCCTCCACGCAAAAGCCTTCAATCGCCAGCGGGTGCAGGAACTCCCGATGCCCGGCGCCGTCTTCAAACCAGAGGATATCCTCATTTCTTCCAAGGAGCCCTGCTGCCGTCCGGAAGGGATATCTGCCGCCCTCCGGCGCTTCCTTAACGGTCAGGCTGTCTGTAATCTCATAGCGGATCAACGGCTGTGCAAAATTATAAAGACACGTGAGGTACATTTTCCCCTGTTCCACTTCAATCACATTCATATCGTCAAAAAGCAGCATACCTCCGGTACTGCCTGTTTCCACTCCCAGGCACAATGACTCGCTGGCAGCATAAATATTTATTACGTCACAGGCAAATACAGTCTCCATATAGTTCCTTAAGCTGGCGCCCAACGGTTCCCCGCAGGAGATTACCCGTCTCACATCCAGACTGACTGCGCCTCTCTCTATCAATTCCCCAAGGATTTTGACAGCAGACGGGTATCCGATCACAATATTCGGCTTGAATTCCCTGAGTTTTATTATCCACTCATCTAACGGCACATTGATATCCAGATATAACTGCCTGGCGCCGATGCCGTCAATCCCGTCCCCCACCGCCATCGCGCCGCCATAACGTCCGTCTGTTGCGGCAATATAGACAATCCTTGGCCGCTTAAGCAAAAGCTTTGCAACTTCCCCCATGGACATATCCCACAGCGCCCCGCGGATAATTCCAAGGAGCATCTCGTTCCACGCAGCCTCGTCGTAGACAAAATATCCCGGTTTCCCGGTGCTTCCCGAAGAATGTACCACATGGTATTTCCCCAGATACGGCCTTCTGTCTGCCGGGCCTTCCGCATCAAAGGCCCGGATTCCTTCCTGGGTAAGACCCGGCACAGTGACAAGCTCGTTAAAATATTCTAAAAGCGTCTTTTTATCAATCGTTGGAAAACGGGATAACGGAAGGGTATAAAGCTCCTTCTCCCTGATTCCCGCCTGCTCAAATGTCCTTCTGTAATAAGCGGAATGTTCCCATGCATAATGCAGAAGTTTTCTGAGCCTTTGGTTCTAAAGTTCTTTTATCTCTTCTCTGTTTCGTTTCACGTTGCTCTTCAAACGATAGAAATCCCGCAATGTTTTGATGTAACTCATTCGTCCCTGCCTCCCGTTTCAAAGACATATGCCCTGTCATAGTTTTCTCTGTGATAATACTCTGCCTGTCCGCTTTCCTGATGGTACACAATACTCCACTCCGTGGATTCAAATTCCCCGAAGTTCTGTTTGCTCACACTGCTTAAAGCATCCCTCACATCTGCTTTCGTAAACGTCTCTTTTTCTGCCAGAAGGTTCTTAAGGATTTCAAACCTCTCGTGTGACTGTGCAGTTCCGATGCCCTGTTTCTCTCCCTCTGCCAGATAGAAGTTAGTAACAACCGGCGTTTCTGTCACAATCATCTCATCGTTTACATATTCCACAGCCACGCTTCTCCCGCTTCTGTCTGCGATTGCAAAATGTACCATCATCCCCATGGATGCGTGCATATCGTATTGTTCCAGCAATTCCAACGCTTCCTCCACATTCCCTGCCTGATTAAGCAGCAGGCGGATTGCCGTAGTAGTCGTGATATCCGGCCTGTCTGTGTTCTGTTCAATGGTATCGGAATCCTGGATCATGTTGACGGATACTGCCAGACCCTCTTCATTCATACCGTCCAATGGGGCATAAAGGCTTATTAGCGCCTGAATGTGGTCCGGCAGCCTGTCCACCGGAATGCCGGTGCCGGAAATGAAATCCCAGTTCACCGTAGAGATGGATGCATAACCGGTTTCCGGTGTGGATGCCACGATTAAGGCTTCACACTCATTCCAGTCAAAGTTCCTTCCAAACATTGCCTCTCCATTCTTTCCTGTGACTGCCAGGGTACTGCATCCAAATGGATTGCCGCCAAAGAAAAGCCCAAACACATCTTCCCCCAGATGATCCGCAAGGAACTCCATCACTTCCCCGTCACTGGCGGCGCCACCCTGTTCTAAAAATTCACCAAATCCGTCATTCTCTTCAAAATTCACCATAGACAGCCCCGGCTCCAGTTCCGTAATGATCTCTCCCGGCCTTAAGATTTCCGGCTCTTCACCGCCTGCTGCAGGGAATGCGCTCTGAGCATCCGTATTATTTTTTCCGCATCCTGACAGTAAAGAAGTAACTGACAGAGCAGATAAAAACATCACCGCAAATTTTTTAAATTTCACTTTTCTACTCCCTTCTTAATGTCTGATACTAAGAAAAAACTGCTTCTAAAATGAGTTTGAACTATCTCGATTCATCTGATAAATAAGATAGTCTAAACAAGAAATTCTCTTTTCATCTTTATGGATTCGTTTTAAAAGATCTGTACGCTGTTTTTCCAATATCTCCAATTGCCTCTCTTTCCTGTTATTCCCTCCACAATCCATAAATTTTTCTATCGTTGATTTATTACATCCCGCATCCTTCAAATTTTCAATTACCATCTCCGCTGTCACGCTTCTCTCTCCTTCCCTATCAGCTCTGCAACTTTATTCTAACTTCATTATCTGCCATTAGCAAATACTTATATCGGATATGTTTCCATACTTGATAGGCATATCAAAAATGTGTTACAATGTAAGCAAATCATCATGGTAATCAACTTTAAGAGGTGAATGATATGGAATTGCGTGTTTTACAATATTTCCTTGCTGTCACAAGAGAACAGAGTATCTCCGGTGCCGCTGAAGCGCTGCATTTATCCCAGCCCACACTCTCGCGCCAGTTAAAGGAAATGGAGGAAGAACTGGGAAAACAACTGATCATCCGCGGTAACCGCCGGATTACCCTGACCGATGAAGGAATCATTCTCCGCAAAAGAGCGGAAGAGATCATGGAATTGGTAAGAAAAACAGAAAATGAAATTACATTGTCCAATGACTATATTGCCGGCGACATTACGATTGGTGCCGGCGAAACAGACGGTGTACGCTTTCTCACAAAGACCGCCAGGGCATTACAAGAAGATTTCCCGGATGTCCATTTCCACATCATAAGCGGAGACGGTGTAAGTGTGCTTGAAAACCTTGACCGCGGGCTAATTGATTTTGGTCTGGTATTCGGCGACGTAGATACCAGCAAATATCACACGCTGGAAGTTCCGTATAAAGATACATGGGGTGTCCTGATGCGCTGTGATGCTGATTTGGCCGGGAAGGAAGTTATTACCTCAGAAGATCTGCAGGACAAGCCGTTGATTCTCTCCCGTCAGCGGTCAAGCAAATCTTCTCTGATCAAATGGCTTGGGAAAAATTATGATGATCTGAACATTGTCGGGACATACAATCTACTCTTCAATGGCTCCCTTATGGTAAAGGACGGAATGGGGTATGCCCTGTGTCTCGATAAAATTATCAATATTACGGAGGATAGTAGCCTATGCTTCCGGCCTTTAATGCCAGAGCTTTCCGAAAGCATGCATATCATCTGGAAGAAGTATCAGATATTCCCGAAAGCAGCCCAGAAGTTCCTGCTTAAAATGCAGCAGTCTTCAGAGTAGAAATACAGAAAATCTGGACGGTATCAGCCACAAGGGGACCCTTTCGGATCCCCAGATTTTCATGCCTAATTATTCTCCAAAATAATATCCATTGCTTATACGGAATGTCTTTGGCGTCATCCCGTATATTTCCTTAAATATACGATAAAAATAAGTCTGGTCTACAAATTCAAGTTCCATACATATCTCTGCTATCGTTTTCGTCGTATTTAGAAGCAAATAAGATGCATGATACATTGCCATGGAATTACGATATTGTGTAATATTCATATTGGTATGTTTTTTCACAATTTCATTCAGGTAATCTCCAGAGTAATTCAACTTTTCTATCAATTGTTTTCTGGAAATCTTACCGTAAGATGATCTCATCAGTTCTGCAATCTGCTCAAACAGATAATTACTTTTCTCTTTCTTTAAAGCTACAATATCATAACATGAACTATCATTTAGCTGGTCAAGCAGCCGGCATATACATCCCGTAAGCAATGCATCCTTCCCTGCGGTTGATGAATTTAAAAGCAGCTAGACAATCCCTTCAAAGATACATGTATTCTTCGACAGATAATAGTCAGCCCTAAAATGATCCCGCAAATAGAAATCTGTATAATCTTTCTGCAACAAATATCGTAACGCTTTATCTGAATAATCTGCATCGGTCCTGGATATTCCTTCTACATGCCAGTTAACCGGATTAAAGATTTCTTCGATGTAATCCCGAGTTAACCATAATTCCACTCCGTAAAAATCAGATTGAAAATCATCACACCGCACTACATAAGGCTTTTGAAAGTAACCGTCATTTTTCCTATATATCTTTCTGTTCCCTTCTGCGATATTATGGCAGGTTCCTTCAAATACATAAAAGAGTTCATAGCAATTGTGTTGATATGGACAGATATAATTCTGACGGACAAAAGGCGCTTCATCCCTGTCAAACTCCAGGTATAACGTATAGCTTGCTGTCATATAAATATAGCGGATTGGATATTCCGATTTATTTTCTATTTTTATAAAAAATAATGCCATTGTAGTTATTTCCATCCATGGTTCATGCATTATAATATAAAAAATATTTTCTAATCCATCAGGATAAGGGCCATTTAATCTTACCTGACCGAAACGCCTGTCCTTTTCAGAATAAATACTGTAAAATGCCATCTAAAAACTCTTCCTTTACTTATTTGCAGCAGCATATCCTGCTGCCAACGGTTTACATGCTCTTGTTCTCAATACCACGGAATAGATCGTTGCATTCACAACCGCTATTACCACAATAATAATCATCTGAGTCATTATGACTCCGCCGCTTCCTATTGCCGAACTGATCATCAGAGGAATGTATGGTCCAAAGAAGCATCCTCCCTGGACTACCGCATTCATAATTCCTACCGCCAGACCATTAGCTTTGCCCGGGACCAGATACCCTGCGATTGCAAAAGAACTGGAATATGCAAATGAATCTCCATAACCAACCAAAATCGAACCAAGAATCAACAAGAATTTATTTGCTGTAACCCAGGTAAGCAGACAGCCTGCAATCACAAACGCAATAGCCGTAATGATCGAATACTGTTTTACATATCTGGAAAGCCGACCACAGGTTGCTCCTCCAATCATCATTGCCAGATTATTGATACCGATCAGTGTTCCAGAAAATACTGCCCCATTCGCGATCCCCTTTTCACTCACTATATAAGATACATTAGCATACCAAGTCATATCGACCGTACCACACAGGAAATGGAATATTAGAATACCAAAGAAGATCAGCGGAATTGCTCTGCCTGCCTTTTGCTGCCATACTGTCATTAATTTCCTGGTTCTCGGGACTGTTCTGCGCTTCCAGTTCCGCTTCTGTCGGTTCTTTCATAGCAAAAAGAATAACTGGAAGAACAGCGATGAATCCCAGATGTACTGCCCACATCCATTTGACATCGATCCCTGTCATAATTCCTCCTACCTGCCCAAATACGGCTCCTGCAAGACCAAGCATTGCAACCTGATAGCCATAAAAATTCTGCTGGCTTTTGTCTCCTGCCAACGAGATTCCGATCAGTGTAGCAGGAAGCACACTGCACAACCCATAACCTACACCAAGCACAATACGGCTCACTAATATTACCGTAAAATAATTAAAAAACAACGGCAGTGCACCGCCCAAAGACACCATTAGTACTGCCAGAATACCCGTTCTTTTGTATCCCACCAACTTATACACAATTGCTGAAAATACAGAAGTTGGAATTGCAGCTAATGTCGGCAAGGTTCCGATCAGCAGCAATGTCCCTTGTGCTACATCCGGATATAATTTGGAAATACTGTCAATTGCCGGAACTGCCACTGCAAGGCTTCCGGTACAAAATGCCAGCAATAATATTGAGATTTTTGTTCCTAAACGAGATTTTTCCATATGTATCCCCCTTTGACTCATTAATACAGAAAAACCAGATATCTGACTCATCCGGCAATGTATACCCATTCTTGCATCCCATGATGCATTCCCCTGACAGGGCGGGCGGACTTCGTCTAGATATCTGGTCTTTAAAGATTCCACTAATCCCTTTTATTTGTTCAAGAAATTAATCACAAACTGCTGGAATTTTTTATAATAATCTTTTTCAAAGAACATTCCATGACCCGCACCCCATAATGTATGCGATTCAGACCCTTCCGGGAGAGCTTCATAAAGCTCCTTAATCCTCTCCGGAGTAGAATATACATCATCTGTACCGACAATAATCTCTGAAGGACATAGAATAGCCGGACCATCAATGAGCCATTCATCCTGATGATAATATATCTCAATCGTACTGCCCTGAGGCCTCGCATCTGTCATATCGTAATGTACAACATTCTGGAATGCGATGCCGACTACAGGGCGTTCTGTGATAACATAATCTACATCATCACCTTCCTGCGGATTTGCTTCCGCTGCAATCTCATCTCCGCCAGTCAGTGAATACCGGAACAACCGGCCAATCCAGTCATAGCTAATAACTGCCTTGTCCTCTTTGTAGCTTCCTTCAGGATAAGATTTAAAAGAACCTCCCGTTACAGGTGCAACCATAACAAGTCTGCGAACCATATCCGGTTTTCTGATGGCTGTTCTGCTTCCCACCATCGTTCCCCAAGACCAACCCATGATATCAATCTTCAGATCCGCAATACCAAGATGGTCACGGATCGTCTCAATAGCAGTGATTACATCCAATACCGCATTATCTGTTGTACAATCCCATCCGCACTCATACCTTTCGGAACGGCCAAATCCGCCTGCATCAAGACGCCATACGGTATATCCTTCTGTTGCCAGGAAACGCGTCACACTATAATCCTTCCATTCAATATCCCAAACATGCTGTGTGAGCGTTAAACCATGTAACAGGATTATATGTTTACTAGGCTCTGTTGCCATAGAGGTACATTTTGTCAGGAATAATTTCTTTCCATTATCTTTTCGCTGACATGGAACTTCTTTAATATCAAATGTCATAATTTGTATCTCCTCTCATTTTATCTACCGCGGTTGTTTTATAAATTATATAATGAAACGGCAAATCAAAAAATAAAAGATATCTTCTTATTACATCTGAGTTTCTATGAAATTCACGGATAATGCACAAAAAATGTACACAATATTAAAATGACTAATTCATATCTTATCTTCCCTTATCACCTGAGCTTCTGCCACTCCATTTCATATACGCTTTCAAGAGCCGGTTCTTCTGCTCCTTTTGCAAATGAATCCGCAAGAGCATGTTTCTATTGTAAACAGATCCTAACTAGATATCAAATACTTATATTAGATACTTATCCATAACTTTTTTCTATGGTTTAACCATGGTAAAAACAGATACAGTCATGTTAAGCTGACATAGTATTGCGCAAGCTGCATAAAAATGCTAAAATAGTACATCCGTATATAAATCGAAAGTTGGAGGGATAAAATGGACAGACCTATTACAACATTATTTATGCTGATGTCTGTTGATGGCAAGATCAGCACCGGCGCATCGGATAATTTGGACGTGGATAAGGACTTCCCCAGAATTGCAGGCGTTAAAGAAGGATTACATCAATATTATGAAATAGAACAGACGACAGATTTATGGTCACTTAATTCTGGAAGAGTGCAGGCCAAAATCGGTGTTAACACAGCGGACATGCCAGATAAAACACCCGTCTCCTTTGTTGTAATTGATAATAAACATTTAGAGGAACATGGCATACGTTATTTTTGTGCTTTATCAAACCAGTTTGTATTGGTTACATCCAACGAGAAGCATCCTGCATTTGACATGGAAGAAGATAATCTCCATATCATATATCGAAAAGATCTATCGCTGAAAGATGTTCTCACAGAACTCAAATCAGAATATAATTGCGAGAGAATAACGATACAGACCGGCGGGACACTAAACGGCTTATTTCTTCATGAAAAGCTGATAGATTATATTGATATTGTTGTAGCGCCTATATTAATTGGCGGGAAAGATACATCCACTTTAGTTGACGGGAAATCCATATTATCAGAAAGTGAATTATCAAAATTAGGTGTGTTGGAATTGCAAGAATGTGTCGTTTTGGAGGACTCCTATCTTCGGTTGCGTTATGAAATAATTCATTAGCAACGAACGGAACAGAGCGGAAATACCGCTCTGTCCCTTGAACAACATTTCAACCGGAGGTTACGGATGTAACCAGCTTCTCATTCCGGTAAACTTCTGCGCTCGTCAGAGACAATCCGCCTCTTAAGCTCTGCTCCATAGACTCATAGTCAGACCAGCAGTCCCCGCCCCAGTGAACCGGGAACTTCTGCCCGCCCACAGTGGCAGAACTGAACGTAAATTTTAATTCGTACCTGGACCAGGTACGTATCGCCAAAGCAAAAGAGCTGCTGGATGACGGGAACCTCAAAGTGTATGAAATCTCCGAGCGGGTGGGATACAGCAATGTGGACTATTTTCACCGGAAATTCAAAAAATATGAAGGAACATCTCCGGCGGAATACCGGAAAAAACAAAACTTATAAAAGGAGATTTCTTTATTCGCAACTATAAGTTGCCAAAAAGAACTTTAATGTTGGTGGTAAACAGTATTATCATTTTGTATAATACAATTAGTAAAAGGAGGCGTTACAGTGAAATTATCAGAAAAGATCATAGAACTAAGAAAAGCAAACAGAATGACTCAAGAAGAGCTTGCAGCAATATGTAACGTTAGCAGACAATCCATATCAAAGTGGGAATCTGACATCACATTACCAGAGACAGATAAACTATTGATACTAGGAGATACTTTTCGGGTATCTATGGATATTTTATTGAAAGATGAATTGATGTTAAACAAGGCAAAAGATGTTCGTAGTTGTGACAACAATACAATCCGGAAAAAGAAACAGGAATTATATGAAGGAATATTAATCAAAGAAAGCATAGCAGATGATAGTATTATTGATTACCTCAATATTCACAAAATTGAATTGTGGAATATCGGCGGACAACCAAAATACTGGACCGCATTATTTTTTACAAGTAACAAAAAAGATTTTCCAGAACAAATTTCAAAAGTCATGCTGTCTAATCCTGATAAAAATGACAATTGGTTCGTTGATTTTAAGGCAGGCAATGAAAAATATATTGTATTTAAAGACAGGATTATAAAATATCAGATTGGGAATCAGACTGAAAAAGAATATGCACGCAATGAGTGCAGGAAATTAGGCATTTCTAATGAGCAGATGAACTGGTCAGAATAAGATGTGTCTCTCTTTATTTCCAAATCATCATCCTTCTTTCTACTGAATTTTTTTGCGAGTTATCGCAAAAAAATTCAGTAACATTATACCCCCTTCAAATTGCTTTTACAACTTTTTTATAGTTTATCCCCCATTCTTCCATAGCCATGATGATCGGGCGCATAGACTGTCCCAAATCATTTAAGGCGTATTCCACACGAGGCGGCACCTCCGGGTAAACAGTACGGGTAATAATTCCGTCTGCCTCCATAGAACGCAAACTATCTGTTAAAACTTTTTGGCTGATACCCTCTAAGGATTTTTTTAATTCATTGAAACGCCACGGACGCTTTAAAAGGTTACGCAAGATAAGCAATTTCCATTTGCTTCCGATAAGCTGTACGGTCGTTGCTACCGGACATTCTGGCAGTTCTTCTTTTGTCAGCATAAAATAGCTCCTTTCAAAAGTTCAAAAAAGAATGTTACACCCCAATTATAATATAACAATCGCTTCCGTTCAAGAAGGGTTACAAAAAGGTGACTAAGTAATAGATTTATGCGTACTTTTTTTCGTTTTCATCATGCCGTACAATGTACTCAAGGAACAAGAAAGTTCCTAAATTCAAAATGGAGGTATCGAAATATGGCACTCTCAAATTTAACTGGTTGGAATGAAAAATCTGCTACATCTGCTTGTGGAGCCGGCGACAAGCCAGAGGAAAAGCCCGCCGCTTGCGGGGCTGCCTGCGGCGCTTCGGACAAGCCGGAAGAAAAGCCCGCCGCTTGCGGGGCTGCCTGTGGCGATTCGGACAAATAAGAAGTTTAATTCCAACAATCTCCGGCGGGGCTGTTGTCTTGTCGGAGATACTTAAATGACTATCAAACGGGGGGAACAACATGAAACAATACTTTGCTTTTCAGTGGCATATTACGGACGAGTGCGACCAACGCTGCAAACACTGTTACATTTTTTCCGAGGATAACTGTAAAAAACCGGATACGATGGATTGGGCGCAAATGCAGGAAACTTTTTATAACTGTCTTGATTTTTGTGAGGTTTATGGGCGGCTGCTTTATTTTTATATCACCGGCGGCGACCCTATTCTGCACCGGGATTTTTGGCAGCTTCTTACTCTGATCAAAGAACATGAAATCCCATTTACGATTTTAGGAAATCCGTTTTATTTAACAGATGAGGTTTGCCGGAAATTGAAATCCTATGGCTGTCAAAAATACCAACTTTCTCTTGACGGAATGAAAGATACCCACGATTGGTTTCGCAAACCGGGTTCTTTTGATTGTACTCTTGAAAAAATCGCTTGTATCAAAAAGGCGGGGATTCGCTCTGTCATTATGACTACGGTATCCGGTACGAACATCAAGGAAGTTCCCGATATCATTGATGCTGTTGTTTCTGCTGGTGCCGATGTGTTTGCTTTTGCCCGTTACTGTCCCACCAGTGAAGAAAAAGACACTGGTATTTCTCCGCTTGAATACCGGGAATTGCTTGATATATGTTATAACAAATTTCAGAAATATGAGGCAAAGGGCTGTCACACCTATTTTAACAAAAAAGATCATCTTTGGACGCTTTATGAGTATGAAAAAGGAATTTTCAAAATCCCGGAGGATGCACAGGACGGCATGATATACGGCGGCTGTAATTGCGGTAACTGTCACATGACAATCTTACCAACCGGAGATATTTATGCCTGCCGCCGGGTACAGGGCAGCAAAGTCGGGAATGTATTGCATGACCGTCTTGCGGATATCTGGGTTTGCCAAATGGAAGCATATCGTGATTATACAGAATTTGAGAAATGTTCCAAATGTGAGCTGCTTGCATTCTGCCGTGGCTGCCCTGCAGTAGCAAGTGGGAAAGACGGGAATTTCTATGCGGCTGATCCGCAATGCTGGAAGGAGGTTATTTGATTATGAATGAAACAATGCAGACTATTTTACACCGCCGTGCAATCAGGCGTTTTGACGAAAGACAGATAGATGAAGAACTTTTACAGCAGATATTACAAGCAGGGCTTTACGCTCCAAGTGCGGGCGGGAAACAGGGGGTGATTTTTGCAGTATGCCAAGACAAAGAAGTGAATGAACGGTTAGGGAAAATCAAACGAGCAAACTCTAATCCCCATATGGCAACGGCGAAAAACTATGTATCTAAAGAACAACCAAGTATTGCAGACGACCCTAAGTTGATAAATGCTTTTTATGACGCACCGACCGTCATTACAATGTTTGCCCCGAAAAATTTTCTCTTTTCCGTAGACGATTGTGCAGTTGCCGCTGAAAATATGATGTTGGCAGCAGACTCTTTGGGGATTGGCTCTTGTTATATCGGACAAGGCTGGACAGCTTTTGCAGACAGCTACGGACAGGAAGTTTTG
Source organism: uncultured Dorea sp. (assembly GCA_947652615.1). GTDB lineage: Bacteria > Bacillota > Clostridia > Lachnospirales > Lachnospiraceae > Sporofaciens. The sequence continues at coordinate 17,344 of CANTDX010000012.1, forward strand.
CGTAAATGGGAAATCCGCACAGATTATTATGCTGTCATGCAGCTCTTGTTAGGCTATCCAAAAGCAGACGACAAGCACCCCGCAGCAAAAGCACGCAAAAATGATAGAATCTTAAGATTCTAGAAAATCAATACCCTACCGCCATATGCGGACAGACAATTATCCTTACAAACGGGGAGCTTGCCGCCGCCCTGTCCTCTCTGTACCCAATGCAGACCTTAAACATTACCTTATGGGTCAATCACTATATTTCTCTGCGACAGCTCCCCTTGCCGCCGTCTGTTCCTTCGCATTCTCTAAATCCACCTGATACACATCCGCATACCCCAAACCATCCAACGTATTCCCAAGTTCTCTTAAGAGTGCATCAAATTCGCTGTCCCGTGCAAATACCATCTGCCATGAATAATCGATCACCCTTGCTTTACACTGTTCTCTCACTGTGGTAATATTCGCGTCCTCTGCCGACGTGGAATAATTGGCGCCGCCAGCCACAAGGAGCATGCTATTTTGTTTCAGATACTCCATCGACGTATCCGCCCCCATCTTCTCCTTCCAATCCCTGTCAAGCATGCTTTCATTGCCTTCCGCCGTAGAATCCCAGCACAGATAGTCATAAGGAACGCCTGTATCCGGATCTGTTTCTGACAGAAGAAATGGTTTGAAATTCAGTGCAGATACACCGGCATGCCATTTCCCTCCGCCAAATTCTTCGGGAACTTCTACCGGGTTACCCGGCAACGCCTTTCGGCCAAAATCCGTCAATGAGGGTTTCCCGTCATCACCGATATCCCAGGTAAGTCCTTTTGGCCCTGCCGCACCGTTTGCCTGCCCATTCAGTTCAAAGCCTTCCGGAGAATACAGCCAGTCTATAAAGTCCGCAAGTCTCTCAGGATCCTCCGTCTGAGAACCGATAGCGATTATACTCTTAGAATCCCCTTCCGGCCAGCATCCGAATGAATAAATCTGCATATCCTGTACCGCCGCCATCTTGAACCCCTTTCCCTCCGCTGTATTCTCAGCCGTATTGAATGTACTCTGTCCCACCCATTGCCACGGACTATATAGAATCTTCCCTTCACGGTATTTCTGAAGCCAGGTATCATAATTCTGTAATCCAGAGTCCGGATCTACCAGCCCCCGCGCATTTGCCTTATGAAAGAAACGAAGCGCCCTGATATAGAGAGAGTCCCCGTCGATGATATTCTGATAATCGGAACCGTCTGCCCTGGACAGCACAAACCCCTGCTCATCATATCCATACATACAGACAAGCTGCTTCGCATTATTCATCATATGATCATCCCATTCCCCGAACAGAGAAATTGCGTAAATATCATCACTCCCCTCTTCCTCTCTTGCCAAAGCCTGCATCTGCCCTAAAACATCCAGGAAATCATCCAGATTATTCATCTGTGGATAACCGGCTTTCTTATAATAATCCCATCGAATATACGGTCCAAAAGTAGGTTCCTGACTCTCGGACGGCACCGTTGGCGGCTGCGAAGAGATAGAATTGGGGAAACCGTAGATTCCATCGGCTTCAACCAATTCATTCGTCTTCTCTACTGCAGAAGCATATTTCTTCATCATCTCTTTATCTTTCACCAGTTCTGTACAGTCCATGACCAGACCGCTCTTCACCAGCTCATCAAATTTACCATTTGCCGTATTAATCAAGACCAGATCACCCAGGTTGCCCGTGGCAGCACGTGTCTGGTAGAGCGTACCCCCGCCCCCTGCAACATTCGGTGCAATTATATTCAGTTCCATATTAAACCGGTCTCTGACTACTTTTGCAAACCAGCCGCTCTGTAGCCCCTGGTAATTCGCATATTCGTCATAGACATCTACGGTAATGAACTTCTCATATTTATCTGCCCCAGAATCTTCCTGCCCGGATTCCCCATTCTTTGCTTCACACCCTGCTGCCAATGATATCAGTAATACCATACACAGCAATATACCTGTCCATTTCTTTCTCATAAGCCTTCCCCTTACTTATAACTTCTATCAATTCAGTACCTTCACAGGTACACTAGTATCACATGAAATTCCTCTCATGATATCATGATTAGTATACACCAGATAAAAGGGAAAGTTCAATTTCAATTTGCCTTCCAAAGGCTCATTTCTAAAAGATGTCTAATTTTGTATGTAGTTCTGTACACTTTTTTTGCGTAGCGGTATACCCTATAAAACAATTATAATAAAATAAAAACAGAGCGGAGGTTTCGTATGAGTAACAGCAAATTAAATCCTGTGATTGACTTTATTAACACATTATGTAATTTTTTTGTTCTGAACCTGATCTTCTTAATCACTTGTGTTCCAATCTTCACGATCGGCAGCGCGCTTGCATCTCTCTACTACGTAATGAGCAAGGAAACAAGGGGTGAATACGGCTATCTGGTGCGTACCTATATCCGGGAATTCAAACGGGACTTTAAAGACGGGACCCTTGCCTTCCTTCCTCTTTTGGCGTCTGGAATCATGATCGTATTTAATCTGCTCTTCTGGCCCATAAGGGGAACTGCGCTTTCGTCCGGTATTACAGGTTTGCTGATTATACTTTGCGTCATATGGCTGATTATTTTCCACTACACCTTCCCCCTGATCGGAAGATTCGTGAATACACCTTTCAATTCCATCAAAAATGCATGGGGTCTGGCTGTCAGGAATCTGAAATGGACGATTGCCCTGCTTCTGATTGATGCGTGTACAGCTTGCTTCTGCCTGTTCATCTCCCTGGATACGGTACTCATGATATTCCTGTCTCTGGGATTTGTATTGATTGCATACGGCCAGTCTTTTATATTTAACAAGATATTCTCTCCGTATGAGAAGAATGAGGCACAGACTCAGAAAAAGCAAAGCATTCTAAGAGAACACGCAGATATCATGCAGGGTACTTCCCAGTTCTGATACATGCCAATATAAAACATATCAGAAAGGATTGCCGGTTCCTTTGCCGTAAAATGGATATTTTCGCCAGTATAAGCTCCGAACCCAATGAATTCAATCTTTTTCCGTTCCCGCTTATAACTTCAGCACAGCAATTAATTCATTGCAATCCTTTTCACCTGTCTCAACAAATCCAAACGAATGGTATAAATGACGAGCCACATCATTCTCAGGTTCATATGACAACCAACAGTATTCTGCATTGCCGCACGGGAGTGTCCTTATAAATTCCAATGCAAGCCTGACCGCTTCGCGTCCATATCCCTTATTCTGATATTTCTCATCTATCATCAGCCGCCAAAGGTTGTAATTGTCTGCTGCCACAGGCGGAGCATCGTCCCAATAATCGTCTGTTCCAAAACCGATCATCAAAAAGCCTACCGGCGTATCATTTTCATAAATGCCAAAGGGAAAAGCATAACCATTTCCTGCGATTGCTGTATAAGCTTCGATAATACTTCTGTCATTACTCGAAACAAAATGCCTTTGATTTTCTGCAACCTTTAATTTTAGAATGTCCCATACATTCTGTCCGTGTATTTTTTCTAATCTCAACATACCATTATCCTCCTCCAAACAATACCGCAGCACGGCTTACCGCTTGCCCAATTCCGAACTGCATGTTTTTACTCCCTGTAGTCATTTCTGATGAACGGTTTATCAATTCTTGTGTCAACCAGTATCCCATACTTCTTCGGATGACGATATGCATTCCCATGTACCTCATTTTTACGATAATTACGCAGCTGCTCTAAGTCAAGTTCCGCAATATAGATCCCTTCCTGCCCATCTGCCTGCAAAATACAGGTATCTCTGGAACCCTCTAACTCCGGAAGATACGCCACGCCGTCAAACACGCTTGAACCGCCATTACAGTCAGGTACCGTTTCAGGATAATTGCAGGTAGCGATCGCCGTCATATTCTCATAAGCTCTGGCCCGGAGCTGGGAAAGTCGGTTGATTTCCATAGGACAGGCATTGGGGACAAGAATCAATTCAGCGCCTTTCAGCATTAGTATTCTCGTACTTTCAGGAAATTCTCTGTCATAACAAATCATAGCGCCGACTTTTACCTCGCCGCGCTCCGTATCAAGGACCGTGACATAAAAATCATCACCGGGAGTTAAATTATGCTCTACGTCAAAATCGCAGGTATGTACTTTTGCATAGACAAATTTTTGTTCTCCAAACCGGTCAAAAAGAACCAGTGAATTACGGGGAGCATCTCCGTATTCTTCAAGCAAAGTGATGCCAATCGCCATATTCAGTTCTTTCGCAAGACAGCCAAACCCATTGACAAAATCACTGTCCACAGAAACAGCCTCCCTTTTCCATTCCCTGACAGGCCTGCCGTAGATGTTATACCCGTTGCTCCACATTTCAGGAAACAACGCAATGTCAGCACCGCTTTCTCTGGCTTTTCTGCAGTATCGAATTCCCTTTTCGCGATTTTCTTCCGCTGTTCTACAGGGAGAAATCTGTAATAAGGCAATTTTTATATTATAGCTTGAATTGCGAATCATAGTTAATTCCTCCTTTGTCAAATAAGAATAACATTCCTGTTGCTTTATTATATACTCATTTTTATAGAAATAAAAGAGAAAACAAGCCACATTTCAATAATACCAAAACTGTGGCTTGTCTTCTATATATAACCGCCCATGCACCTTTTCAATAGATCTTTTTTCATTTTCTCATTAGAACCCGGCATATATTCGCTGCATTTCTTACAAGCTCACCCCTACTGATTTTCCCCGTAAGTATCCCTTCCATAGTATTATCACCCTTACTGTTGCTCAATGAATCTTCGACTACCATATACAAATCATTCTGAGCTTGTATCATAGCAGTTGTATTTTTGTCACTGGCAGGACTTCCTTCTTCATTCATCTGCGCCTCCCAGTCTGTCATAACAATACCGTCATATCCCCATTCTTTTCTTAGCACAGTCGTTAAAAGATCGTAGTTTCCAGCTGTCCAAATCCCATTAACCGCTCCATAAGTACTCATAATTGCCTGTGGCTCGGACTCTTCCAATGCAATTTGAAAACCCTTTAAATAAATTTCTCTTAAAGCCCTCTCTGATACAACACAATTACACTCTGTCCTTGCTGTCTCCTGATTGTTGGCTGCAAAATGTTTTAGAGTTCCAGACATACCAGATCTTCCAATTCCTCTAATCTGTGCAGCAGCCATTTTCCCTGAAAGCAGCGGATCTTCAGAGAAATATTCAAAATTTCTTCCTCCAAGCGGGTGCCGGTGGATATTCATTCCCGGTCCCAAAAGAAACTCTATTTTATTTTCCGCCAATTCTTTCCCCATCCAGATAAATAATTCCTCTACCAGCGGAATATTAAACGTACATGCCAACGCCGTCCCAATCGGTATGCTAAATGCCTGGTGCCCGTCATCCCGCCGAATTCCCGATGGACCGTCCGCACAGCAGCCGATAGGAATCCCATAGCTTCTAAGTGTATCCGTTACCCCTCCAAATGCCGCCGCTGTCCCTGACGTTACCTTTGGTGATCTCATCCCTTCCCCTCGTACTAAGCAGGCAAGATCCTCATCCGAAATCTGTGAAAGAAATTCTTCCATTGTCACTTTCAAACTTTTTACATCTTCTAATTTCAAGCCCTTGTCACCAAGAAATCTTTCTGCTGCAGGCTGATTCTCCCGGATTCTCTTCTGCAGATTCACCGTTCTTGTAGGAACACTTTCATAATCACATGAATATCCATGTTCATTTAAAATCGGTTTTATTCTTTTAAAACTTTTAATAGGTGCAAGCACTTCCTCCAATTGTTTTATAATTTTTGTTTCAGGCAATGTGATATCTCCGACCTTTTCAACATTTTGGCTGCCGTTCCCCACATAAAAAGTATACGTTCCCTTTTCAATCACCCATGCTGATTTATGTCCAGATTTCCCACTGTCATCATAAGAGCTCATCTGTTCTCTGGTAATAAAAAAATTTATCGTTTGACAGTCATCGGGTTGCAGCATCTCTGTCTTTACAAATCCTGCCAATTCCTTTCTGGGATTTCCTAACTGCCCCTGTGGTTTCTCTACATATACTTGCAGAACCTCTTTTCCCTCTTTACTTCCAACATTTTTTACACAGACTTCTATACTTACATCACCATTCATATCAGACATCTGAGAATCCATCACCTGCCACTCGAATTTTGTATAAGATAATCCGAATCCAAAAGGATATAAAATCTTATCTGGGACAAATGTTTCAAAATACCGATATCCAACATAAATATCTTCCTGATACACATTTTCTTTCTTATCACCAAAATTCGAGTCCGATGGATAATCTGAAAGAGAAGAGGCTATGGAGTCGCTCAGCTTACCACAGGGATTTACACGTCCAAGTAAAATATCTGCCGCTGCATTTCCACCTTCCATGCCGCCTTGCCATATATACAGCACAGACGAAGGCTGGTAGGTTTCTACCCAGCTCATATCTATAATATTTGCAGTATTTAATACAACGATTGTTTTTGGAAAATACTCTGTCACCTTTCGTATAAGATCTTCTTCTACTTCACTTAAATACCAGCTTCCCCTTTCCGGAAGGCTATCTCTTTCTTCTCCTGCAGTTCTTCCTATCACAATGAGAGCAGAAGAATTTTTTCCTGCCGCTTCTGCCACCATGCTTTCAGATACCGGCATTTCTTCCTGCGCCCATGGCTCAACATACCAAAAATCTTTTTCTATAAAAGTCCTGTCAAATGGATGATTTTTTAGCCATTCTCTATAGATATTTTCAACGGTCTGATCAATACTGCATTGTCCTGATTCCTTCAATGCGTCCAATACATTTGTTTCATAAGGAACATTTACCATCCCGCCAGATCCAGTTCCGCTGCGATAGTAATGAAACTGTATTCGCCCAAAAACTGCAACTTTTTCGCCTGCTGCAAGCGGTAATGTATCGTTTTCATTACGTAGTAAAACTGCACTTTCCGCCGCCGCAAGCCGCGCTGCTTTTGCATATCCATTCCAATCCATTATTTACCCTCCATCCTATGATATTGATACTTTAAATGATTTTTGAGATTCATCCAATAACTGATATTTCCAGTGTTTCCTTTCCAAATTTTTTGTATGAATCAATATTTCCTCACCTCTTCGGTCTATTTGTATTTCCGCACACTTATTTCCATGTATGTCCACCAGATATTCTTGCAATGAGATACCATCTGTAAGGCTTGAAATATATAAGATAATCTGATCCGTATAATCATAAACCGTATCAATGTCGTTAGTCCCTACAACTAATGCGGAATCCGGGCGAACAAAAAGAGGTAGAGAAAAATAATCATAAGTTTCTTTTACCCATCTTTCTCCATTTAATATTCTCATGTCTAACAGATGAACCCATTTTCCCTTTGGAAGGTAATATTCCACCTCTTTGCTGGCTTTGAAAACCGGCGCCACAAGCAGGCTGTTTCCCAGCATATACTGCTTATCCAGTACTTCACAGGTACGATCATCTGCAAATTCCACAAACATAGGGCGCATAACTGGAGTCCCTGTTTCATGGGCTTCGACAGCCATTCGATATAGATATGGCATCAATCTACATTTCAAATTTGCAAATTGCTTTAATACTGCACAGGCTTCCTCATCAAAAGCCCACGGAACCCTGTATGAAGTAGATCCATGCAGCCTGCTGTGGCTACATAATAATCCAAAAGCACACCAGCGCTTATAAATATCAGCCGGAGCAGTATTTTCAAATCCGCCGATATCATGGCTCCAGAATCCAAATCCACAGCATGCCAGTGAAAGCCCGCTTCTTAAGGTCTCTGCCATGGAGGGAAATGATGCGGAACAATCCCCGCCCCAGTGTACCGGAAACTGCTGTCCTCCGGTTGTGGCTGAACGCGCAAAAAGGACTGCTTCCCCTTCCCCTCTTTTTTCTTTTAAAAGAGAAAATACAGTCTGATTATAGAGGAACGTATAATAATTATGCATTTTTACTGGATCTGCGCCATTATAATACATAATATCCTTTACTGGAATCCGCTCTCCAAAGTCCGTTTTAAAACAATCTACACCCATATCCAAAAGCACTTCCAGTTTATTTCGATACCATTCGGCTGCTTTCGGGTTCGTAAAATCTACAATAGCCATTCCCGCCTGCCACATATCTGTCTGCCAGATATCTCCGTTTACTTTTTTCAGAAAATATCCATTTTCTTTTCCTTCCTGAAATAACGCTGATTTCTGTGCAATATACGGATTAATCCAGACACAGATTTTAAGCCCCTTATCATGATACCGTTTCAGCATTCCTTCCGGATCGGGAAATGTTTTTTATCCCATGTAAAATTACACCATTCAAACGCTTCCATCCAATAACAGTCAAAATGAAATACCTGCAGGGGAATTTCCCTGTCTTTCATTCCTTGAATGAACTTAGACGTAGTATTCTCATCATATTCTGTTGTAAAGGATGTTGACAGCCATAACCCAAATGACCATGCAGGAGGAAGCGCCGGTTTTCCCGTTAAATCTGTATATTTCTGGATTGTACTCTTTGGTGTACTGCCATTAATGATATAATAGGATAATTTTTCTTCTTTGACCGAAAACTGTACCCGTTCAACCTTTTCACTGGCTACTTCATAAGAAATATCACCTTCATTGTCAACCAATACGCCATATCCTTTATTTGTCAGATAAAAGTAACAATAACCTTCACTTTATATGACTTTCTTTATACAATAATATACATTATAATAGAAACAGCAGAGGAAAATCAAAGAAAGGATATGATGAATGAAAATGAAAGTTGAAGAAAAATTAAAAGAATCAGGATATACACTCCCGCAAATGCGGCATCCGGCAGGTGTCTATACCTTAGCCAAAAGAGTGGGCAGCCTTCTCTATATTGCGGGACAGACCTCCGATGTCAACGGTATTCCGGAAGTTGCAGGTATTGTAGGTAAGGATCTTACGATAGAAGACGGGAAGCGTGCCGCCAGGATCAGCGCGCTCAATGTCCTGTCCGTGATAAAAACAGAACTAGGAGATCTGGATAACGTAAAACAATTGGTACAGATCATTGGTTTCGTACGCTGTGCAGATGATTGCGCCAATTACACACAGGCTATTGACGGGGCTTCCGAACTATTCTATGAACTGTACGGCGATGCCGGCCTTGCCGCACGCATGGCAATCGGTGCGAAAGAACTTCCCGGCGGAAGTGCTACCGAGATCATGGTTACCGTTGAAGTGGAAGAGAAAGACCACTAAAATAAAAGGGCACTCGTCTGTAAGTCAAACGATGTGCCCAACATCTATTACGATTTCACAATTATTTAGGATTTGCACTGTTACCGTCCATGCCGCATGCCGTTGCCGACTCAATCAGGTATCTGTCATTCATCACTCCGTCATAGAAACGGTAACCGCCTGAGAAATTATATACATCATATCCATACCCTGCCAGGATCCGCGCCCCGATATAACTGCGCAGGCCGCTCTGACACATCACATAGACTGTCTTCCCCTTCTCAAGCTCGCCGATCCGCTCTCTCAGCTTATCTACCGGAATATTGACAAAACCTTCGACATGCCCGCGTCCATATTCCCCTTCCGTCCGGACATCCAACAGGATCACACTCCCGTCACGGGGCAGACTGCCGACATCCTCTGTATGGAATTGCTTTAAGATTCCCCTGGAAATATTATCAACCATAAAACCAGCCATATTGACCGGATCCTTCGCGGAAGAATAAGGCGGCGCATAGGCAAGATCCAATTCCTTTAAATCGGCCGCCTTCATGCCCGCATGGATTGCTGTGGCAAGAACATCGATACGCTTATCCACTCCCTCATATCCCACAATCTGAGCCCCCAGCAGGCGTCCGCTCTCCTTCTCGAATACTACCTTCATCGTCATGACTTTTCCGCCCGGATAATAGCCCGCATGACTCATCGGAGACAAGATCACTTTATCTACCTTAAGTCCTGCTTTTACCGCGGTCTTCTCATTGATCCCTGTAGCCGCGGCGGTCATATCGAATACCTGGATCACAGAACTTCCAAGAGCCCCCTGATATCTGCTGTCGCCGCCGCAAATATTATCCGCAGCGATACGCCCCTGCTTATTCGCAGGACCGGCAAGCGAGATCAGAGCCTCCTGCCCCGTAACAGAATGCTTCACCTGCACTGCGTCTCCAACGGCATAGACATCGGGAACAGAGGTCTCCATCCGGTCATTGACGATAATGCTGCCCTTGATCCCAAGTTCAAGGCCTGCGTCTTTCGCAAGCTGCGTATCCGGTGTAACGCCGATGGCGAGCACTACCATATCCGCATGGAGAGGCGCCTCATCCTTGAGAAGAACATCTACGCCGCCCTCCTTCTCCTCGAAGCCCTCCACAGTATGGCCAAGCGCCAGCCTGACACCGTGTCTGCGCATCGCTCCGTGAATAAAAGATGCCATATCCGGGTCAAATGGATTCATCAACTGCTTCGGACGCTGGACGATCGTAACCTCCATGCCAAGGTTTCTCAAGTTCTCGGCAAGCTCAAGCCCGATGAATCCTCCGCCTGACAGCACCGCGGATCTCGGATGATTCCGCCGGATATACTCTTTGATGCGGAAAGTATCTTCTACCGTGCGCAAGGTAAAAAGCTTGCCAATCCCCGTACCTGGGATCCTTGGCTGAGTCGGCTTTGCTCCGGGAGAGAGCAGCAGCTTATCATAGCTCTCCTCAAACTCTTCTCCCGTTTCCAGATTCTTAACAGATACCGTCTTCTTCTCAGGATGCAGTGCAGTCACCTCGTGGCGTACCTTCATCGTCACGCGGAAACGTAAGAAGAAACTCTCCGGAGTCTGAAGCGTCAGTTCCTCCGGATCTGTAATGACGTCCCCTATGTAATACGGCAGACCGCAGTTTGCGTAAGAAACATATCCTGACCGTTCAAATACTATGATCTCTGCCTGTTCATCTAATCTCCGGATTCTGGCGGCGGCAGTCGCTCCGCCTGCCACCCCGCCTACAATTACAACCTTCATATTATCCTCCATACCTCCATCTTCTCTTGATAAAATCATTATAATTGAGTATAGAAAGCTTTTCTGTGATTCTGTCACAAAACTATTCGTAACAGTTCAGATACCTTCACTGTTACAGGCATCCGGCCATTAAAAATCGCTTCACGATGGGCCGTATGCTTTCAGGCTCTACTCTATGACACGGTCAGCGCAGTGAATGCGCAGACCTGTCTGAACTGTTACAACTATTCTTCACTGTTTTCGCTCTCTGCCAAGTAAAAGTTGCCTCACCGCTCTTTCAATGATATAATATTACTACAGTTTATACTCTGATACGGCGTTTTACGAATAACGCGGGAATGAACTGTTAACGAACAAAAAAGGATGGATTACATATGAGAAGACGAGTATACAGGCTGTTTTTGGGTATGCTCTGTACCGTAGCGCTTACAGGATGTGATACAGCCGATAAGACAGACTCTCCGGCTGCGGAAAAGCAGAAGGTCGAACTGGTAGTCTGGGGCGCCGAAGAAGATGCCGAACTGATGAACCAGCTCATCCAAAGCTTTCAGGCTAACTATCAGGGACAGGCCAATTTTCAGATAACATTTGAGGTACAAGGAGAATCCCAGTGCAAGGACGAATTGCTTGGCGGACTGGAAGAAGGCGCAGATATATTTACCTTTGCCGACGATCAGTTGAATGCACTGGCGGCGGCCGGAGCCTTGGACCCGATCGAGAACGCAGATGAGATCATCAGCAAGAATCTTACGAGCGCGGTAGAAGCCGCCACAGTAAACAATCAGCTCTACGCTTATCCGCTGACTGCGGATAACGGATATTTCTTATATTATAACAAGCATTATATCACAGAAGAACAGGTGAAGACCTTAGACGGCATATTAGAAGCCGCGGCGTCGAATGGCAGAGAATTCACCATGGACTGGTCCTCAGCGTGGTATGTATATTCTTTCTATGGGAATACCGGGCTTAAGGTCGGGCTTAACGACGACGGAATCACCAACTACTGCACCTGGAACCAGACGGAAGGCGATATCCTAGGCATCGACGTAGCCCGGGCGATGCTTCGGATCGCAGGGAATCCAGGCTTCGCCAATCGGACAGATACAGAATTCCTTGACGGGGTCAAGAATGGATCTGTGATCGCAGGTGTCAGCGGCGTATGGAATTCTGTTGCAGTGGAAGAAGCCTGGGGCGCGGATGCCGCAGCCGCCAAGCTGCCGACCTACACCTGTAACGGGGAACAGATACAGATGGCTTCTTTCTCTGGCTGTAAGCTGATCGGGGTAAATGCTTATTCCGAACATCCGAAATGGGCGGCCAGACTGGCAGAGTGGATCACCAACGAAGAGAACCAGCAGCTTAGATTTGAAATGCGCGGACAGGGCCCCTCTAACATCACCGTAGCAGAGTCTAAGGAGATCCAGCAATCTTTTGCAATCTCCGCTCTCTTAGAACAGTCTGAGTATTCTCAGCTTCAGCGGATCGGAGGCAAATTCTGGGACCCGGTTACAAAATTTGCCGAAAATATGGCCGCCGGCAACCCTTCCGGCCAGGATTTGCAAGAGCAATTGGACGAGATGGCGGAAAGTGTTTCCGCACGTTAATGATAATAATATGTCGAAAGGATCTGTTAACATAAGATGAAAAAGAAACTCACCATACAACAGCGTCTGATACTTCCGATCATCCTTCTGGGTGTTGTGGCATTGTTCTCGAATGTCCTGTCGGTTTTCAGCATCAATAACGTCAATTCCAATGCCTCTAAGATTGTAGACAACTATATGGTCGGCTCAGAGACATTGCAGAACATCCGTCATTCTACCACTGATATCCATAAGATGGCGTTGTCACACATTGTCGCAACGGATTATAATACCATGATCACTGTCGTGGCACAGATCAAGGAAGAAGAAGCGATTCTGGAAGAATATCTAAAAGAATATAAAAACTACGTGACAGAGGATGAAGAAGCAGTCTATGCACAGCTTCTGCAGAATTACGCTTCCTTCAAGCACGCCCTGGTCTATCTTGTATGCGCAAGCGCAGACAGTCATACCGCGGATGCCTACGCTTATGCCAACGGCGACGTAGCTCATTTTGGTTCCGCCATAGCGGATAATACCAATGAATTATATGCCGCCGTCAGCGAAAGAACTGACAGCGCAAGGCACAAACTGCTGATGGTCTATATCATCTCACTGGTGATCGCGGCTGCTTCTATCATAACATGTCTGATATTAGTGCTTGCCGCCATCCGGATCATCAAAAAATATGTGATAGCACCGATCAAGGACACGGTAGATACTCTCCAGGAAAGCTCACAGAAGCTTGACGAAGTAACCGGCGAAGTGCTGAAACACACCCGTACATCGGGCAGAAGCGCCCGGGGGCTCTCCTCTCTTGCCGACTCCCTGTCCACGGCGATCCAGAAGGTAGCAAACAACGCGGCGATCATCAACAACAGCGCGTCCGACATGAAAGGGGATGTCCATGATATGGCCAATGAATGCAGTACGATCATGGATTATTCCTCTGCTATGAAGGTCCGTGCGAATGAGATGGAAGCGTCGGCACAGACGAATACAAAAGCAATCCAACAGAAAGCATCTGATATCTTAGACGTATTAGAGGAAGCAATCGAGAACAGCAAAAGCGTCAATCAGGTGAACAGCCTGACCAAAGATATCGTAGCAATCTCATCCACAACAAACCTGATCGCCCTTAACGCTTCCGTAGAAGCTATGCGGGCGGGCGAAGCCGGCAAAGGCTTTGCCGTCGTTGCCAGTGAGATCAAGACTCTTGCCAATTCCTGCAGTGAGACTGCCGGCCGTATCCAGGAGGTCAATCAGATCGTTACGAATGCCGTGCACAATTTGTCCAGGCACTCCCAGGATATGGCGGATTATCTGAGCGGAACGATTCTTACGGAATTCCAGGAATTCATTCGTTCCGGAAGACAATACAAAGAAGACGCCGACTATGTTAAGGAAATGATCGATGCATTTAACAGCAGGACCGACCGGCTCAGGAACTCTATGGTTGAGATCGCCGATTCTATCGACAGTATTTCTAAGGCGATCGACGAGGGTGCAGACGGGATCAATGGAGTCGCAGGCAGCACAAAGAGCCTGGTTGCAGACATGGCAGATATCACAGGCCGTATGGATACGAACCGGGAGATTGTAGATGAATTAAAGAAGCAGATGGAAGTATTTGCTGACTTTTAGATCACCACTTCCGAGTACAGCTTGATATGGAATTCTGTTCCCCTCCCTGTCTCGCTCTTCACATTGACCGTTCCGTTCTGCTTCATGATGATCTGCTTTGACATGGCAAGCCCGATCCCCACACTATCCTGTGAGCGGCTTCCGCCCTTATAAAATCTCTCGAATATATGGGGAAGATGTTCTTTCGAGATTCCTTCCCCATTATCTCTGATCATTATATTGGTCGAGAAATTATTCTGATCAGCCGTAAGCTTCACCCATCCGCCCGGGGGCGTATGCTCGATACAGTTCTTCACGATATTGGAAATGGCTTCTTCCGTCCAACGCTCGTCACATATGATCCTCATAGCACCTTCTGCAGCGATGTGAAGCTCCACCTCCTTAAGCTCCGCCAGGATCTCAAAGGGCTGGCAGGACTTGAGAAGAAGTTCTCTCACCATCACCTCTTCCTTCTTAAGCCTGAGCATATCCGCGTCCAACTGCGACAGCGTCAGAAGATTCCGGATCAGCCACGTGATCCGGTTCACCTGAGACTCAATCTTGTCCGTGAATTCCTCTCTCTTCTCTTCCGGAAGATCCGGCTTCTTCAACAGATCTGTCATGATCGTGACAGACGCAAGCGGCGTCTTGATCTGATGGGAGATGTCCGACAGCAGATCTGCCAGTTGTCTCTTCTTGCGGTCTGAAGCTGAGCGCTGCTCGCTGATCAGGACCACAAGCTTATAGATCTCGCTCTCCAGAATCCCAAGCTGGCCGCTTTGGCACCTGGCAAGATCCGGCAGCGTAAGCTGATCCTGCAGGCGCGTCAGGTATGCGGTAAGCTCTGCCAGCTGCTTTTCCCTCCGGTAATGGAAGAATACGGACGCAAGGAACATCCCGACTATACAGGCACCGAGAATGATGCAGACCGGCTCTGGCTGTCTGCATACGGCACAGGCCGCAGCCGTTATGATGATCATAAGGAAATATACGATACTTTCCATCTCTTCTCCTTCTCTTTCCCATCTCTTCAATGTAATACCGCATGTATGAGATCACACAAGCCGATATCCGGTTCCCCGCACCGTCTGAATCAGTTCTCCTTCTGCCGTATCCCCAAGCTTCTTCCGCAGACGCTTGACATAGACGCTTAAGGTATTATCATTGACAAAATCTCCCGCTTCATCCCAGATATGCTCTAGGATCTGCCGTCTGGTCAGTATTTGCCCCCGATGGTTCAAAAAGATCAGCAGAAGCTTATACTCCATGGCTGTCAGCACGATCTCCTCCTGCTCAAGATACACTCTCCCGGTCTGCAGGTTCACCTGATTACGCCCCACCGTCAGAATGTTCGCGGCAGCCTCCGGGTTCCTTGAGGTTCTCCGCAAGATGGCCTTCATCCGCGCCGTCAGTTCCCGGATGCGAAAGGGCTTGGCAATATAATCATCCGCCCCCTGTTCCAACGCCATCACCGTATTGACCTCGTCATCGCACGCCGTCAGGAACAGGATCGGCGCCTGGCTTACCTGCCGGACGGCCCGGCAGATCTGATAGCCGTCGCCGTCCGGCAGCATAACGTCCAGCAGATAGAAACCGATGGAATCTCTGCCCTCTATCACCTCCATCGCCTCTGCCGCCGAAGCTGCCGTCATCACCTGATAGCCCTCCTGTGTCAGGGCGAATCTCAGCCCTTCCAGAATCACACTGTCATCCTCCACAACCAAAACCGTCATTTCTTATCTGCCTCTCTTCCTTAATTCTGCATCGAATCTATACCGCTCTTCCTGCTATGCACCAGAAACGTGAATACTGCCAGCACACCTCCCGCAAGAACTGCGGAGAACGCCGCCCCCGCTAAAGGAAACGGTAATCTAAGATTCCCGAAGATCTTCGTCACTCCCGCCTGGATCAAGAGATATAAGAGACCGGAACAGATCCCTGCCCACACAACCGCCCGCAGGAAGATCCCCGCACATTCATAGAGAAGCATCTTGTGCATCTGTCCGCTTGTCATGCCCACAGAATACAGCACCGCCTGATCCCGCCTGCTCTCATCTCTCCATCCCCGAATGGAATTGAACAGGTTCAAAAGACAGATGACCGACGTAAGCACTACGAAACATCCAAGCAGCATGTCTGCGATCCGAACCAGTGTATTCATCAGATTCTCCTGAGTACCCAGCTTCGCAAACATAAAATCCGAATCCTCTATGTCATTCAGCCTCTCAAGTCTGCCGGTCAGTTCTTTGGCCTCCCCGTCCATCTTCATATAGAGCATAGGACTGATGCCTGCCGAATCTTTTCTGCCGCCCGCAATACCGTTAATTTCTCTTGCCACACCTGTGCTTACAAGCAGCCAGATGTACTGGTTATCATTTCCGAAGGTTATATAATCTGACAATATTTCCTGCGAGACGATCCCGGCATTCTCAACCGGCATGGTAACATTCTCCTCCCGGTCCGGATCGTACAATTCTAAGGGGATCTCATCCCCTGGCTTAAGCCCCGGCATATTTTCTATATGGAAGATCCGGTAGCGTTTTGGCTCCATCTCGGAGACCCGGTAGGTATCCGTGGAGATCACGCCCTCCTTCACCATAAGCGCCGCCGGGCGCTCCGCATCCATCAGCCGCTCGGCAGATACTCCGGCCCGTTCTGCTATCTCCTGCAGACTCTTGTCATCTACGGCAAGGATATTTACCACAGACTTATCCTGCATATGCTCCTTCCGGAACTCTTCTTCCGTAATGTCTCTGTGATAATACAGACTGAAGATCTCTCTTAATGCCTCCCAGTATTCTGCACTGTAGGTGTCAGACGGCACCTGTCCCGTGAACATACCCTCTCCCCACTCTGCCGTACTTACTACGTCCGGGCTGTTGGCTATCTCTTCTTTCAGCGCTTCATATTCCGCGCTGTATCCGTATGAATAGAGCGCATAATCATAATCGTCGGTCTGGATATCGAACACAGATCTGTTGATCTTCACGTCCAGGATCTCATGGATCGTACTGGTCCCGTACACCGTGACGATCAGGATCACCATGAATACCGCCGCCGATACCGCCGCCGCCCTTGGCCGCCTCTTCTGACGCGTCAGCATATTCCTGGCCAGCATTCCTTCCGCACCGAAGGCCTGGATCACCGAAGGCTTCATGGCATATTGCCGGCTCTTCTTCTCTGTATTTCCGCGGATACATTCGATAGGGCCGATCTTCCCGATCTTCCTTGCCGGAAGCCACGCAGAGATCAGAACCGTAAAGACACTCACCAGAACCACCGCCGCCATATTCTCACCCGATATCCGGACGGATACCGGACTTAATTCTGCAACTTCCTGTATCCCGACCATCATACCCAGCAGGGGACGAAATACCAGCATGGCAAGCTTAATGATCCCGATACCCGCAAGGATTCCTGTTGGAAGAGCGAAGATCAGCAGGCAGAAGGATTCGTAATAGATACTGCTTCTCTTCTGTCTTCCCGTAGCACCGACCGAACACAGCATTCCCAGATATCTGCTCCGTTCCTGAAATGACAGATTGAACACATTGTAGATCAGAAGCACCGACGCTCCCATGATCAGAACCACGAATACGGCCGTCAGATACCGGATCACCATATTCAATGTAGACTCCGAAGAATTGGCCGAGAAACCGAGCACATAATTATTGAAATCTACCTCGCAGCCGTCAGCGATATCATGAATCTCCATACCATAATCCGGCGGCAGGAGCTCAAGATCGAATAACAGGGTCAGGTTGCTGCGATCTTCTGGCTGCTCCGTTAAGCCTGCCTTGCCTGTCGTCTCTGCCTGTCCGCCAAGACCTGTGATCGCAGTATAGCCCGCCGCGCCGGGGTCTTCATAGGACGGCGTCTCTATCACGCCGACGATCTGGTACCTCCCGGTCTTGCCCGTATATTCTATGTTCTCCCGGAAGCTGTCATTCTCGCCATAATAGGGGAAAGATTCCGGCACAGCCTTCGTCTCCCCATCCTTTAAAGTAATTCCGGAGAATGGAAAGATTATCTCCTTGGCCTCTTCATCGATCTTCGTGACAGAGCGTTTGAAAAATCTTGCATCAATCCAATCCCCAACCTTAACTCTGGCGCCGTCGTCAACCGCACTCTTGCTCAGCACCAGCTCTTCTTCATTCTCCGGAAGTCTTCCTTCCGTAAGATGTATATTCATCCAGTCAAAGCAGACCGGCGAATATGCCTTGATATTAAGATAGGGCCGTTCCTCATTCGCCGACTGTGCGAATCCGGTGACTCCTATAGCCTTGGATCTGCCTGTCTCACGGACATAGGGAAGCGCTTCTGCCTCCTCGCACATTTCCTCCGTGACATCATACATGCTCACATGCCATTTGCCGTCTTTTAGAGCTGCGATCTCTTCCAGATATCCAATCCCTGTGTCTTTGCCGATGAATACTCCTGTCATCAGGATTACCATGAATACGATCCCGATAAATGTCACGAAGGTGCGGCCTTTGTTCTGCTTCATATACTGTCTGGTGACATAGAATACAATATTCCGTCTCATCACATGCCACCTCCAGTCATCCGAATCCGCTCGTCTCTCGTGATACATCCATCCTCGAGGCTGAGCATCCGGTCCGCCTGCAGCGCGATACTCTCGTCATGAGTAATGATCAGAAGGGTCTGCTTCTGGCTCCGGTTGGACTCCTTCAGCAGGTGTACAATCTCTTCCCCGTTCCTCCGGTCCAGGTTGCCGGTTGGCTCATCCGCCAGGATGATCGCCGGGTGATTGTATAATGCCCGCCCAATAGACACTCTCTGCTGCTGCCCGCCGGAGAGCTGGCCCGGCAGATGATTCCTCCGGTCCGTAAGCCCCATCCGCTCCACCACCAGATCAAGCCGCTCCTGGTCGAACTTCCTCCCGTCGAGAAGATGCGGCAGCACGATATTCTCATCCACATTCAACACCGGAAGCAGGTTATAGAACTGATAGATCAGCCCGATCTGCCTCCTTCTGAATACCGCGAGCTTATTCTCACCCAAGGCATGGATGTCCGTGCCTCCGATCATCACCCTGCCCTTCGTCGGCTTATCTACCCCGCCCAATATGTGCAGAAGGGTGGACTTGCCGCTTCCGGACGGGCCTATGATAGATACGAATTCTCCTGCTTCTACACTGAATGATACGTCGTCTAATGCATTTACACTTGTATCTCCTGAACCATAGATCTTTGAAAGATGTTCACATCTTAGAATCTCCATAAGACACCTCCTGTATATTCGATATACTCTATCATACACGAGATTGATGACAGTACAGTGAATCCGTCCGTGACATTCTTGTCACTTACTGAACACCTTTCTCTTCCTATGCCTCCTCATACCGTCTGTCTTATGCTGATAATTCTTACGTCTCCAATCCTTTCTCCATCCTGCGCTCCCGCTTTCGAAATCTTCCATAAAATAGACTTCCTGCGGTGTCAGAGGCCTTTTGCTGCAAAACGGACATGCCGGATCACCGCATGGCTCATCGAGCCATTCATTACATGATATACAGCACCATGCGTCATATTTGTATATATGATAAATAGACTTCTGTCCACATTCAGAACATATTGAATCCGAATGCCAACCGATCTGTTCCCATTTAAAATGCTTTTTGCGGACTTTTAAATAATTCTTTCTGTTTTTCATGGATCTTCACCTTTTTATTCTCATTCTATCACGCGATCTGTCACATCACAAGAAAAACACCGGGAATGCCTTAACATTTCCCGGTATCTTGATAAAAACTTACGCCCTTGTATCAATTAGATTGACCGCCTCCGGAATTGCGCTCAGATTGTTGATATCCACGCCGTAATCTGCCAAATTCTGCATATTAGCAGTATCCACAGTCACTTCCTCGAAGCTCCAGAGAAGCCCATATGACTTCACTGATTCCGTGAAATCATCCTCCGATGAATATTCATATCCTGCCAATTCCTGCCCCGTATACTCCTGATACTTGGCCTTAAGCCCGTCCGCAAGCTTTAGAAGCTGTTCCTTAGCTGATGCAAGATACTTCAACGCTTCCTCCATATCGTCTGTACCCTTCAAGCTGTCCGCGATACTTCTGATCCTGCCCGGGATCTCCCCAAGCACCGTCCGATATTCTTCGCCGAATAACTTCCCGTACACTCTGTCGGAATTACGGAAGCCCTCCTCCATCAGATCTGCTCTCCAGTCTAAGATCTCCGCTGTATCCCTGTACTCTTCTACCATCAATTCCTTCAGCTTGTCTGCACGCTTCTTCGAACTGCCGTCTGCAATCTTCTCATATTCTGACTGCAGATACCGAAGCCTTGCTTCCTTGTAGGTAACGCTGTCCGTCAGAGAACCTGCCGCCTGATAAAACTCTTCTATCTTCTGAGCCGCCTTTACCGGCACATCCCCCTTCGCCACGATGAATGATGACAGAGGCGCCCCCGTACCCGTATTCTCGATCCCGATATCCCTTGTAAGAGCCGATACCTTCTCCGTGATCTCCTTCTGCTTCAGGTCTTTCTGTGCGTCCGCCGTCCTTAAGCTTCCGGGCAATAACTGATTCAGGCCCTTCTGACCGCGTGCAGTATTCATCCAGAATAGATTCTGTGTATTGATCCGCATATCCTTCCTCCTTAACGGTGTCTCAACTATCATGCTGCTATTAATATAATCGGCAATTAATGAACTATACATAATCATTCAAATGCGGACTGTTCAACTTTTCTATTCTGCAGCTATGCTTTTTATTCTTTACATCATAATTGATTCCAACCAAAAGGATATCTCCCCTATAATCCTTGAACACCTGCGGATAATGCTTCTTTTTTATCTGATTGATCGCCCCGTCTTCCGTCTTATTCCATTTTAACTCAATAAGGATAACCGGCATGGCCGACCCTTTCTTCGGGATATAGACTACATCAGCATAGCCAATACCGGATGCCAGTTCCTCTACTTTCATGAATTCCTCCATACAACTGATATATGCAAATCGTATGGTACTTCTCAACGCCTGCTCATTATTATAAAATACGGGCGCTGTTCCGGCATTATGCACTTCCTCGATTGCTGTAGCAACTGCCTCTTCATCCATACTCAGTGTTTGTTCCAGAAGAAAATCAGAATTCCTGATCAATTTCGCAATCTCCTGATGTCTGCCTACTGATACGGCCCGAACAAATTCCTGTCTGACTTCCTCATTGGGAATAAAAACATGCTTTGTATCGGTATCATACGCCAGATATCCCAAATGCACCAACAGAGTAAGAATATCATCCTTCCTCTTAATGGTAGTCATATCATTCTGAAAGGTTCCCGTGTCAATCTTGATACGAGCCCCGCCGAGCATCTGAACAATCGCCTCTTTCAATCCGTCCTCATCCAGATCAATATAAATTTTCAAAGATTCATATGTCTCGGATTGTGTCCAATAATTCCCGATCCGATTTCTTGATAAAGCCTCCATAACCGACTTTGGACTATAAATGTGCGTATTTTCCCCAAGAATATAACCGTCATACCATTCACAAATGGATGAAAAACTCAGCTTCGAATCTTCACATAATTCATAGACTTCACTTTCTGTAAATCCGATAAATTTCTCTAATGGCTCCGGTTGGAGCATGGTATATTCCCTGAAATCTGTCATTGCTGACTGTGTGCCGTATTTTTTGATCGGCAGAATACCGGTCATATAAGCTGCTTCTATCATCTTGTCAGTCTGACCGCTGCTCTTGAACAGACCTCGCAAAAGCTGAAGATACTGCTCTTGCAGCGCATAATCATTCCTGACCTCTCGGAACAGGGCATCCCATTCGTCTATAATGATAATAAAACGATTACCGGTTTTTTCATTGATTCTGGCCAAAGTCTCTGGAAGTGTCTGTTCTTTCTTTACATCTGGATAGATTTCGTGCAATTCTTCCACTACTTTAGCCTGCAGATTAGAAACAATATCTTTGATATTATCAGTAATAGAAATAAACCATGTGATATCAAGGTAGATCACCTCATGCTGATTCAGATGTTCTTTATAAGTACAATCTTTTGCAATCTTTAAATTCTCAAATAATTCTCTTGAATCACAGCTTTTATCTCTGGATACACCCCCCCAATCTCTCAAACGGGGCTGCCAGGGAATATTCCCGGCAGCCCCGCATATTGTATCAGCACTATTTTAACAGGACAAATATGATCAATGCGGCCACGATCACAATTGCAACTGCAAGGATAATGATCGGCAGCTTAGACATCTTCTCATCATCGTCATAGTCGTAATCATCATCATAATCATCATCATAGTCGTCTTCGATCTCTTCCTGGCGTTTCGTCTTTTTCTTCTTTTTCTTGCCGTCCCCTACCGCAAGCATCTCGTCGTACGCCCTGCGCATCTCTTCTTCCCGTTTCTTCCGAACCTTCTTTGGAGGTATATTGGAGTATCTCTGTTCCTCCTCATCCTCATAATCATCATCGTCATTCTTCTCTATTGTCTTCTGGGGAACCTTGAACTTTTTCTTGCAATTATAGCATAAGAGATAGTTCGGGTCTTTTTTTCCCTGCTTTAATTCCTGACCGCATATTGGACATTTCATCAGTATGTGTTCCTCCTCTTATTTTCACGTATACGGTCATTATACTACATCCATTCTAAAATTTCAAAAAATATTTTCTTAATTATATCCTAATTATGCCAAAAAGGCCGGACACCCTGCCCAGCCTTTTATTAGCTCTTATTTCGTACTGCTTCCAAGCGTTACTTCCACATCCTGGCTCTTATATTCCCCGTTATTACCCGGCGTCTCTATTGTGAGCGTCACCGTCTCTCCGGCTCTGTAATACTGAAGCTGTTCCTGAAGAGCCGCCATACTGTTCACCGAGGACCCGTTCAGCGCCGTGATCACAGAACCCTTGGTGATACCTGCCTTCGCCGCACCGCCGCCTCTGGTGACATTGGAGATATATACGCCCATCGGCATATTATACATCTGGGACGTATCCTGGGACACATCCACTCCCTCGATGCCGATAAAGCCTCTCTCACTCTCTGCGACCTTCGTCTTTGTCTCCTGGTTCATCAGCCCTTCAATGGTCTCTCTGGCTTCTGAGATCGGAATGGCATAGCCCATGCCCTCTACCGCATCCATCGCTGCTTTCGCAGTGTTGATCCCGATCACCTCGCCGTTCGCATTCAGCAGGGCGCCGCCGCTGTTCCCCGGATTGATCGCTGCGTCTGTCTGGATCAGGCTGCTGTCTATTCCATCGATCGTTCTGTCTGTAGCAGAGATGATCCCTCTGGTGACAGACTGTCCGTATCCAAGCGCATTCCCGATGGCAATCGCTTCTTCTCCTACCTGGATCTGCTCAGAATCCCCTAGCGTCGCTACAGCGATCTTCTCCCGGGTGCTGTCCTTCACCTTACTGAGCTCTACCGCTACCACTGCCAGATCCCGGTTCGCATCCGTTCCCTTTATATTCGCCTCCACGCTCTCCTGATCTATGAAAGACACCGTAAGCGTGTCGCTGCCTTCAACGACATGATTGTTCGTCACGATCAGAAGCTCTGTATCATTCTGGCCGATAATGATCCCGGAACCGGCGCTCTCGCTCTCCCGCTCCTGTACGCCTCCAAAGAAGCTCTGTACCTGCTGGACGCTCATATTCGTGATCGAGACTACGGACGGCATGGTATTCTTCGTGATATCCGCTACATTGGAATCTACCGTGCCGCTGGAAGCAGTCGTAAGCTTCGTATTGCCTACACTCTCCGACTTCTTCGTATCCTCACTGCGCTTTGCCGTACCAAACACTCTGTCCGCTACGATGTTGCTGGTCTGAAACGCGGCGCTTGCGGTCACTCCGAATATCAGCCCGAAGCATACCGTCTTCATCCACTTGGGGACTCCTCCCTTCCTGCGCGGGCGTCCCTGATTCCTGTCATCCTGCATATTCGGTTCCTGTCCTGGCGTATAATAAGTATATTGGTGATCCATATTGATATCTCCTTTCGAAATTGCTCTTCTCTGTTTCTGATGACTATTCTACCGCCAAATTGTGTTCAAACTGTGACGGAACCGTGATAAAATATTGACTTATAATAATTTCGCCCGGATTGCTTCTTCTGTCCCCGTAAGAGACCCCTGCACCATCTCCGGCTTCCCGCCGCCTCTGCCGTTAAATGCTTCATTCAACAGCTTGCTGTACGGTCTTACATCCTCCTTGCGGCTTCCGATCACATAGCGGTATCCGCTCTGATCCGTCCCCGCGAATACGGCGCAGCATGCGGCGCCCCTCTCCAGCAGAAGGTTCATCAGTTCTCTCGGCTCATTTCCCGAAAGCTCCGGATCGAATACGGCTGTCACGCCTTCTCCAAGAGGGATCTCTGCCGCCCGGTATCCCAGAAGCTTCTGCTGCAGCGATGCATTCTTCCCCTTAAGGCTTGCCATCTCTTCCTTGAGATGCGATACCGCCTCTGCCGTCTCATACTCCTTCACACAGAGAAGTGCGGAAACCGTCTTCGTATTCTCATCCTTGATACTGTAATCCTTAAGCGCACGGAAGCCCGCCAGCATCGTGATACGTTCCCCGCCCTTATAGTTCATCATATCCACCAGCTTGATGAGGCCGATCTCCCCGGTACTCTTCATATGGGGCGCGCAGCACGCACATACATCATATCCCGGTACTGTTATGATACGGACCTGCCCTTCGATCTCAATCTTGCTCCTGTACTCCATGTGCACAAGCTCTTCCTTGGACGGATATGTCACCTCAACCGCCAGATTTCGGAATACGGCACGGTTCGCTTCCGTCTCAATCTCCCGTAACTGTTCCCTGGTGATCGGGCCGTTGAAATCCATCGTACAGTAATCGCTCCCCAGATGAAATCCCACATTCTCATAGCCGAATCTGGCATGAACGATCCCTGAGATGATATGCTCTCCCGTGTGCTGCTGCATCCGCTCAAACCGTTCCTCCCAGTCAAGCTTCCCGTGTACATGTCCGCCTACCGGCAGGGGGCCTTCCATGGTATGGTATATGATCCCGTCCTTCTCATGGGCATCCGTGACACGGCCCCCGTCTATCCAGCCGATATCCCCGTACTGACCTCCGCCCTCCGGGAAAAATGCGGTCCTGTCAAGCACCGCCTTATACCCTTGGGCCGTCTTCTCACACTCCAGGACCTCTGCATCAAATTCCCTGATGTAACCGTCCTGGTAGAATAACTTCTCCGTCATCTCCTACATCCTCTCCGGCGCCGTAAAGCCCAGCACATCTATACATGCTTCCAGCACCCTTCTCGTCAGTATCAGCAAAGCGATATATCCCTTCTGCTTTGTCTCATCCTCCTCTGCAAGGATCTTCGTCTCATGGTAGAAACGGTTGAACGCATTCGCCAGATCATAGATATAAGCACAGATCTTATGAAGCGCCAGCTCTTCATATGCCGTCTCCATCACGTCATTGTATTTTAAGACCTCCAGCATCAGCGCCTTCTCATTATCGTTCTGCGCACATCTGATTGCAAGGCCTTTAAGTCCATTGCCGTCCGCCTGATATTTGTTCAGGATCGACTTGATCCGCACGATGGTATACAGGATATAGGGACCCGTATTCCCCTCAAAGGAGGTAAAGCGGTCTACGTCGAACACATAATCCTTGGATGCCTGATTTGACAGATCTCCGTACTTGATCGCAGACATTCCAACGATCTTCGCCGTCTCATCTGCTTCATCTTCTGCAACCGTCCGGTTCTCGGCAATCTTCCTGCGCATCTCGTCTTCAATCTCCGCAATCAGATTCTCCAGACGCATCACTCCGCCTTCCCTGGTCTTAAAAGGCTTGCCGTCCTTACCGTTCATCGTGCCAAACCCCAGGAATGCAAGATCCGTTCCCTCCGGCACAATACCGGTCTTCCTCGCTGCCCTGAACACCTGGAGAAAATGTAGATCCTGGCGCTTGTCCGCAACATAGATGATCTGATCCGGCTGATAATCCTGCTCCCTCTGGATCAGCGTCGCAAGATCTGTCGTCCCGTAGAGCGACGCCCCGTCTGATTTCTGGATCATGCACGGCGGGATCTCCTTGGTATCTGTCTCCTCCTGCACATCGATCACCAGCGCGCCCTCGTCAATATGGGCATATCCTTCCTTCTTCAATCTGTCGATCATATCCGGAATATAGGCCTGGGCATCCGCCTCGCCCTTCCAAAGATCAAAGTGCACGTTCAGGCTCGCATAATTCTTCTTAAGGTCTTCCACGGAAATATTCATAATATGCCGCCACACCGCCATATATCCCTTGTGTCCATTCTGCAGGAGATACGTCGCCTTAAGCGCTTCTCTCCTGTATTCCTCGTCGTCCTTCGCCTTGCCGCTTGCCGTAGGATAGATCTCCTCCAGTTCGCCTATGGTAAACGGCGCCTCCGCCGGATACTCCCCGCCAAATCCTTCATCAAAATACGGCAGGTCAGGCTTACGCTCCTTAAGTTCAGTGATGATCAGTCCCATCTGGTAGCCCCAGTCGCCCAGATGGATATCTCCCAATACCTTATGTCCCATCTTCCTTGCAAGCCTTTTGATCCCTTCGCCGATGATCGCAGAGCGCAGATGTCCCACATGGAGCGGCTTCGCCACGTTAGGTCCGCCGTAGTCAACAACGATCGTCCTGGGCTCTTCTGCCGTCTTAAGACCCATATTCTCATCCGCACACATCTGATTCAGATACTCTGCCACATATTCCCTGTTAAGCTTCAGATTAATGAACCCCGGATTCACCACATTCACTTCTTCCAGACACCGGCTGCCCTCTAATCCTGCCGCCACATCATTTGCAATCATGACCGGAGCCTTCCTATATGCTTTCGCTCCCGCCATCGCCCCGTTGCACTGGTATTCACACAGATCCGGCCGATTAGATAAGGTTACTTTCGCATATTCCTTATCATAGCCGGCTGCCTGAAATGCCTCGGCCAGCTCTTCTGTGATAAGCTCCATGATCTTCTTCATCTTCGTTCTCCTCCTCTATCTCAATATGTACAAAAAAAAGCCAGACCTCTGTAATCTACAGGGATCTGACCCCTTGAAACTCATTGCAATCTTCTAACTCCCGGTAGAATTCTCATATGCATTCTTCAGATCCAGCAACGCTTCTTGAAGCAGCGCGTCTGACCTGACCGCTTCCTGATATGCCTTCTGCGTCTTCGTCATAAGCTTCTGTACATCTTCATGCTGTGCGACCATCTGAATATATTCCTTGATCTCCTGGTCCTTAACATCGGCAATGATCCGGCATCCGCCTTCCTCATCGTCTTCCACATACACCGTACCAAGCCCGGGAACCTTCGTATAAATATCCTTGATCTTCATATCATACGCCACAAACACCACATATGTACCCCGGTATCTGCCCTCTTTGGTATAGATATGGATATCATCATACGACTCCGCAAAACTGGCTTCCTCTCCCTGCTGCCGGTAATACTCCCTGACAGCCTCGGTAATCTCCGGATATTCTTCCGTTCTGAGCGGATTCAGTTCCATGACCTCGCATCCTCTGTTCTCCACATACAAACGGTCAGAAGTTGTCTTTTGTGCTTTCTGGACTTTCGCTTCGGTTAGACTCGATCCGGCTGCCACCAACGCCGCTGCCAACGCAACCAAGAATACCAGCAGATATCCTCCCTTGCTTCTCCTGCGGACGGAAGGGCAGTCTCTCTTCGTTCCTTCCATAAAGACTACCTCCATATGCACTTAAAAACATGATACTCACGGCAGATCTGTCTGCCTATTCGTATAAAAATACACACCCGGGCGGATTCGAACCGCCGCTCCCGCCTCCGGAGGGCGGTGCTCTATCCCCTGAGCTACGGGTGCATAATCTGTCTCTGCCAGGCATGACCTTTCTCATGATGCATGTCCGACAAATAATGTAATATGAAATTGCAAATGTTATATTACCACATTTATCCGAAAAAGTAAAGGAAATGATATCGACTTTTCTCACATTTCCTTCACTTTTTTTATTTTATCCTTTATAAGAGTAATTTTCCCTTCCCTCTGTCGTAATAATATGCATGATCTGATAAAATATCCTCTGCTTCGATCTGTGTCTCGTTCACTTCCGCCACAAGTGCATTCAGCGCTTCCCACCCCGGGGCAGCACTCTCCGGCACAATGATCACCTCATGCACACTACTTGGCAGCACATAGTAATTCTCCTTAAGATAATCTCCGATTCCTTCAAGCCTGTCCTCGTACAGGATCGCCGCAGCGCCATAACTGCGGAGCCGGTTGCTCATCACATACATAACATCTTCAAAGCTTCCCCCATCCTCACCTGTCAGCTCTTCGATCAGAGCATACATGGTCCCAAATTCATAGGGAAGAAGCCTGGGTGTATTCTCCTTAGCCTTCCTTGCAATCTCGCTCTTCGTTACATTCCACATCTCCAGATGCTCATCTCTGATCATCAAAGACGCCATTCCGTGTGAATTCACTTCGATCAGCACATAGAAGATCTCTGCAAGATCCAGATATTCCTCATAGGGAACTTCCTTCAACAGTTCCTTATTCGCCTCGCGGTTCACCAGACGATAGATGATCTTCCTTCTTACATTCTGATAATCCTTGATAAATTCTCCCTCAAATGAACGCCGGAACCGTACTTCCTTGTACAGCCTTAAGATCTCCCCGGCAATATGCTCCACCGAACTTCCGCCCTGAAACTGCTGATAGTATTCCTCCAGATAGATCGTCGGAAAGATATTGATCCCTTTCTGTGCGATCGTCAATCCATGTCTCTTTGTCCCGTTGTTCTTCACCGCCGAATGTATGTATACCGTTACATCATCCCTTACTTCTTCCTTCACCTTAACTTCTACCTCATGGATAAACTGAAAATATGTCATTCCTCTCCTTTCTTAAATAGCTGCATGTCTTTTCTCATGGAAATCGGCATGAATCCTGCCTTAGAATTATATAGAATATAATTGAAATATTATGGTATATCCATTATAAAAAAGCCCTGCAGAAATTGCAAGGCTTTTCGTATGCCATATTTCGACAAATTATGCTCTGGATAAATACTGCCCGGTACGGGTGTCGATCTTGATCTTCTCCCCCTGCTCCACAAACAGCGGAACCATAACCTGAGCGCCGGTCTCAACGATCGCCGGCTTCGTCGCACCTGTCGCCGTATTCCCCTTCACACCCGGCTCTGACTCTGTGATCACAAGCTCAACTGTGAACGGCGGCTCGATCGCAAATACCTTCCCCTGATAAGACTTCATGGAAACCACCTCGTTCTCCTTCACGAACTTCAAAGCGTCGCCCACATCGTCTTTGCCCACCGGCGTCTGCTCATAGGTCTCCATATCCATAAAGTAATACAAGTCGCCGTCATTATACAGGTATTGTACTTCCTTCCTCTCGATAAATGCCTTCTTCAGCACATCCTTCGACGGGTTGAATGTTCTCTCAACTACACCGCCGTTGATCACGTCTTTTAACTTCGTACGGACAAACGCGGAACCCTTTCCTGGTTTTACGTGCAAGAATTCCAGACATTCATACACCTTCCCGTCAATCTCATAAGTAGTACCCTTCTCAATATAAGCATCTGCCATTCTATAAATCCTCCTTAGCCGCGCCAAACGCGCATTCATACATTCATTTTTCCTTTTTTCATTCTATAATAGATTACGCCTTTTTTCAACCTTTTTTTCTTCACAAAAATTCATTTGACATTTCTGCATGATACATTCTACAATAAACAAGTATGTAATCTAAAAAAACTATATTTTGGAGGCATGATTATGAAAAAAGCAACCTTACTTCTTCTATGTACGGTCCTTCTTGCCGCTGTCATCACCGGATGCAGTTCGGACAAGAAGGACGAGGGCAAGGCCAAACAAGAAGCTTCCGATCAATCCGGCGATGAGACGGACGATCACAAGGAAGACCTGCTAAGCGGCCTGCACCACGCCGAGATCGAGATCAACGATTACGGTACCATCACCCTTGAGCTTGATGCCGATACCGCTCCCATCTCGGTCACCAACTTTGTAACCCTTGCCAAAGACGGATTCTATGACGGGCTCACCTTCCACCGTATCATCAGCGGATTTATGATCCAGGGCGGCGACCCGTCAGGCAATGGAACCGGCGGATCTGACACCGAGATCAAAGGCGAATTCTCAAGCAACGGCGTGGAGAATAACATCGCCCACGAACGGGGCGTGATCTCCATGGCCAGATCCCAGAAGCCCGACAGCGCGTCCTCCCAGTTCTTCATCGTGCATCAGGACAGCCCTCATCTTGACGGGGACTATGCTGCCTTTGGACATGTAACCTCCGGTATCGAGATCGTAGACCAGATCTGCGAGAACACACCGGTACAGGATGACAACGGAACGGTAGACGCCGGCGACCAGCCTGTGATCAAGGCCATTCGGGTAATCGACTAACGTTGATTACCCTTTTTCAGGCTCTTTTTGTAGAAATGCAGCACGATCCTCTCCAGATAACGCTTCAGCACGATCTGGATCTCTTCTTTGGGGTGGATCGGCCTCACAAGGATATTGCGGATCCCTGCCCGCTTCGCCCCCCACACATCCGTAAAGAGCTGATCGCCTATAAACAGGGAATTCTCCTTGTCTGTCCCCATGATCTCCATGGCCCTCACATAATTCTTCGTGGACGGCTTGTGGGCGTTATAGACATAATCCACCCCGATATCCTGGTTGAACATCTTCACCCTTGGTTCCTGATTGTTCGAGATCAGGCAGCATCGGAAGCCGATCCTCTTAAGCCGGTCAAAAAGAGCTGCCGCCCTCCTGTCTGCCGGCGCTCCGTGGGGCACCAACGTATTATCGATATCAAAGATCAGCCCCCTGTATCCTTCCTCATATAATTGTTCAAAATCGATCACATATGTGGACGCCACATATCTGTCTGGAAAAAACATATCAAACATTACTCTTCCATCTCCATCAGACGCTTCACAAGCTCTTCACATACCTGAGTCACCGTCTTATTATCCGTATTGACCACGATGTCCGCAGCAGCCTCATATCTGTCCCGCCGCTGCTCCATCAACTCTAAGATTCCCTCTACATTCTTCCTGCCGTCCAACAACGGCCTGCCGTCACAGTCCTTCACACGCTCATAGACCGTCTCCGGGCTTGCGGTAAGAAGCACAACCTTCCCGTTCTTCTTCATCTGCACAACATTCTTCTCCCGCAGGGCCGCTCCTCCTCCGCAGGAGATCACCGTATTCTTGCGGGACTGCATCTCCACCAGCAGTCCCGTCTCCAGATCCCGGAAATACTCTTCCCCATGTGCAGCGAAGATCTCCGGGATGCTCATCTTCTCGCGCTTGGCGATCACCTGATCCATCTCTACGATCCTCATAGCAAACCTTGAGCTTAAGTATTCTGAAACCGTGGATTTGCCGGTTCCCATGAAACCGATCAGCACAATGTTATAGTCAAACCCGCTCATCTTATTCTCTCCTGTCCGTATCGTCTATTATTAATTATCCTTAAAATCTGCCAGCGTCTCTCCCACGTCTTCCCGGAACTTCTTCCACGCCTCTTCGTTCTCGACAAAATATTTGGGGCAGATCTTCCCCGTCACATCATAGTGACGGATCACATTGTCTTCATTCAGGTCGAATTTCATACACAGCCACGCACATAACTGTACCATGGATCTGTAGGTCGCGTCGTTGAATTTCCCCGTCTCGTCCGGGTGGCAGCACTCTATGGATACCGTATCTATATTGCGGCTGTTCGAGGCATAAGCTACCTCCCAGGTCGGAACACACTGCACGATCTCGCCTTTCAGGCCGACAACGAAATTACTGCTCACCTGGGTATCATGGCCGTCCTTCAAGCTCTCGAAATAATTCCTGTTATCTATGGCATCCGATCCCGGATTCGCCGTATAATGAACGACAATACCGGTAATCTTCTCCGTAGGCGTACCCGGCCTTGAATAAGGGTTCACCGTCAGAAGCTCCACATCGATCTCCGGCTCTACCGCTTCGATCTTCTCTCCCGTCTTCTCAAAATATTCATTGGTAAGCCAGGAAGGTTTGAATATCTTGATCAGTATCAATATCACCAACGCAACGATCAAAAAGGCCAGTCCTGCACGCAGATATAATTGGATTCTTTTCTTTTTCTGGCTCTTTTTCTTCTTTTTCTTCATGACTTTCTCCGCTTTGTATTTTGACACTTATATAATATGTCATCCGACGTCTGTTTGATGACCTCTTTATCATATCACGTAAAATTTATGTTTTCGTAAAAATTTCCTTAGGAATATATGAAGATGATCTAGCATGAGATACCCCCAGCATACCGGAACTCCGGCAGACTGCCCGGATTCCCTGTACACTGAGGGTATTATGCACACTATCTTATCTCCGTCCAAACTGATAGGCCGTAGTCGTATCATAGACCTCTCCGGCCCGCACCACAGGGCCGGCAAACTGCTCCTTATGCACCGCATCCGGAAAATACTGAGACTCAAAGCATACGGCCTGCCGCTTCTTATAGACGGCTCCTTCCTTCCCCGCTTCCTCTACGATGAAGTTACCCGTATAGAACTGCATGCCGGGAAGATCTGTATATACCTTCATCTCGATCCCTGTCTTCTTCGAATACATGGATGCAGCCTGACGGTATCCGCTTCCGTTCAGTACCCAGTTATGGTCGTAGCCCTGGCCGAAGATCAGCGCCTCGTAATCCGACTCAATCTCCTGTCCTATCGTCTTCGCCTCCCGGAAATCCATAGGCGTCCCTTCTACAGGGATCACATTCCCGGTCGGAATAGACTGTGCATCCGCTTCCGTATAGGCATCGGCATTGATCATAACCTCCTGATCCAACGCCAGGCCTGACGCATGCCCGGATAGGTTAAAATAACTGTGGTTCGTGAGGTTCAGAAGCGTATCCGCCTCCGGCGCCGCATGATAATGTATCTTCACCTCATTCTCCTGCGTCAGCGTATAGGTCACGCGGATGTCCGCCGCCCCCGGAAACCCCTGGTCGCCGTCAGGGCTGTGCAGCAGAAATGTTACATGGCTGTCATCCGCTTCTTCTGCCGTCCACATCCTCTTCCCATAATAGTTCCTGCCGCCGTGCAGGGTATTGGGACCGTCATTCTGTGTAAGCCCGTAAGTCCTGCCGTTCAACTCAAAGCTGCCGCCGCCGATACGGTTCGCCACTCTCCCCACTGTCTCACCGAAATACAGGGTTCCGGCTTCATAACCGCTCACATCATCATATCCAAGCACCACATCCCTAAGCTTCCCCTCCCGGTCCGGGACCAACACCTTCACCAGCACAGCGCCATAGTCTGACACTGCCGCTTCCATACCGTTACCGTTCTTCAGAGTATATAATGCTGCCTTCTCGCCCTTTGACGTCGTTCCGAAATCACTTCTCATCTCTTAAACCTCTCTTATAAATCTGCCGCTCTTACTCGTCAACACTGTAGTTCGGCGCCTCTTTGGTGATATGTATATCATGGGGATGGCTCTCCTTAAGAGAAGCTGCGGAGATCTTCACGAATCTTCCGTTTTTCTTAAGCTCTTCCACCGTATGCGCGCCGCAGTAACCCATCCCGGACCTGAGACCGCCCATCAACTGGAATACCGTATCCTCAACCGTACCCTTATAGGCAACACGCCCTTCTACGCCTTCCGGAACCAGCTTCTTCGCATCGGTCTGGAAATAGCGGTCCTTGCTTCCGTTCTCCATCGCCGCGATCGAACCCATGCCGCGGTATACCTTGTATTTCCTTCCCTGGAACAATTCGAATGTTCCCGGACTCTCATCACATCCTGCGAAGATGCTTCCCATCATGCAGACATTCGCTCCGGCTGCAATTGCCTTGGTCATATCACCGGAATACTTGATCCCGCCGTCTGCAATGATCGGGATCCCGTGCTTATCTGCCACCTCATAGCAATCCATGACCGCGGTGATCTGCGGAACACCGATACCCGCCACGATACGTGTCGTACAGATAGAACCTGGTCCGATCCCTACCTTCACGGCATCTACGCCTGCCTTGATCAGCGCCTCTGTAGCTTCGCCCGTCGCCACATTGCCGGCAATCACCTGAAGCTCTGGGAACTTGGACTTTATCATATCCACGGTACGGATCACATTGGCAGAATGTCCGTGTGCAGAATCCATCACAACTACATCCACCTTCGCATCCACCAGCTCCTTCGCCCTGTCCAGACAATTGGCAGTGATACCGATCGCCGCACCGCAGAGCAGCCTCCCTTGCGAATCCTTGGCTGACAGCGGATACTTGATCTGCTTCTCAATATCCTTGATAGTAATCAGGCCTTTTAAGTTGAAATCCTTATCTACGATCGGAAGCTTCTCCTTCCTCGCCTTCGCAAGGATCGTCTTCGCCTCCTCCAGAGTAATACCCTCACGGGCAGTGATC
The DNA here is from genome assembly GCA_947652615.1 of uncultured Dorea sp. GTDB lineage: Bacteria > Bacillota > Clostridia > Lachnospirales > Lachnospiraceae > Sporofaciens. Next base: position 52,038 of record CANTDX010000012.1, read on the forward strand.
AGACCTTCGGAAGTCATCGACTCCTTGATCTTCTTAGAGAAATCTTCTTCGAATTTTAAATCACGGTTCGTAATAATACCTACCAGCTTCCCGTTCTCTGTAACCGGAACGCCTGAAATCCTGAACTTCCCCATCAGATTGTTGGCATCCTCCAGAGTATTCTCCGGCGACAGATAGAATGGATCCGTAATGACGCCATTCTCAGAACGCTTCACCTTATCTACCTCTTCTGCCTGAGCCTCGATAGACATATTCTTATGAATAATACCGATACCCCCCTGACGTGCCATGGCGATCGCCATCCGGTGTTCCGTAACCGTATCCATCCCGGCACTCATCATCGGTATATTCAGTCTGATGCTTCTCGTTAAATTCGTTGACAAATCTACCTGGTTCGGCACCACCTCTGAATAAGCCGGCACCAAAAGAACATCATCAAATGTAATTCCTTCTCCGATTATCTTTCCCATGATCATCATTCCTCTCTTTCTCTGTTTGAATTGGTTCGGCAACCTGCCGACAATATATTTAACTGCTATAATAACCAATTATGATACCACTTGTCAACTATTTTCTTAGGCTTTTCTCATATCTTTAACGGCGGATGACCTTCCTTGGGGCAAGCATATAGAATCCTTCAATAATCGTATCATTCGGCTCGAATATAATCTTCTTCTTCTCCCCCTGTCCCGACACGATCAGCGCATACAGCTTAGCCTGTCCTGTCCTGGAGCTGAAGTCATACGTCCTCGCGTTCTGATACTGATGAAGCTCTGCGGCATCTGCCGGCGCGAGCAGCTCCATATCCGCTACATTCATGGAGAACTGCTTCTTCCTCTTCGCCTTGTTCATGATCTTATCAATATCCAGGTCACCGTTCACGAACAGATATTCATACTCCACCTTAAGCCGCCCAAATATGAACACGTCAAGCGCGATCATAATAACCGGCAGGATAATGATCCCCGGAAACATCATAATAGCCAGAAACGAAACGATCGTCGCCGCCACCAGTACCGCCTTGATCACAATGTCCTTCATATCCGTCTGCTTCTTCACCATCTGTTCTGTATAGTAATCATTCATCTTCTACTCCTCCGTACTCTTTATTGGGCCGGACTATTCATCCCGGTACCCTGTATGATGATTTATATGTATTGTATCATACTTTAGGGGTAAAAGAAAACTCCTCATATGAGGAGTTTTCAAAAAATTAATGATTCTTACATCATACCCATTCCGCCGCCTGCGCCTGCCGGCATTGCAGGAGTCTCTTCCTTGATATTGGCAACAACAGATTCTGTCGTCAGCAATGTAGAAGCAACGCTTGTCGCGTTCTGCAGAGCGCTTCTTGTAACCTTAGCAGGATCAAGGATTCCGCTCTCAACCATATCTACATAATTCTCTGTCAGCACATCGAATCCTGAACCAGGAGCAGACTCTTTCACCTTGTTGATGATAACGGAGCCTTCCAGGCCTGCGTTGGCTGCAATGTGGAACAGCGGGGATTCCAGAGCCTTCAATACTACGTTGGCGCCGGTCTTCTCATCTCCGTTAAGCTCTTCTGCAAGTTTAGCAACTTCCTTCGCAGCATGGATATACGCAGAACCGCCTCCGGCGATGATACCCTCTTCTACTGCCGCTCTTGTAGCTGCAAGAGCATCTTCCATACGAAGCTTCGCTTCCTTCATCTCTGTCTCGGTTGCCGCGCCTACACGAATCACGGCTACGCCGCCTGCCAGCTTCGCAAGCCTCTCCTGAAGCTTCTCTCTATCGAAATCAGAAGTAGTCTCTTCGATCTGCATCTTAATCTGCGCTACACGGTCAGAGATCTCTTTCTTATCTCCCAGACCGTCAACGATCACGGTGTTCTCCTTCTGGATCTTCACAGACTTCGCACGTCCAAGCTGATCCATGGTCGTCTCCTTCAGATCCATTCCAAGTTCGTCTGATACTACCTGGCCGCCTGTCAGGATCGCGATATCCTTAAGCATCTCTTTCCTTCTGTCACCGTATCCAGGCGCTTTAACTGCCGCTACGTTAAATGTGCCGCGCAGCTTGTTCACGATCAATGTGGTGAGCGCCTCGCCCTCTACGTCCTCAGCGATGATCAGCAGTCTTGCACCGGACTGTACGATCTGCTCTAACAGCGGAAGAATGTCCTGGATATTGGAGATCTTCTTGTCTGTGATCAGGATATACGGATCCTCTAAGATTGCTTCCATCTTATCCATATCCGTAGCCATATACGCAGATACATATCCGCGGTCAAACTGCATACCTTCTACCAGGTCAAGCTCTGTCTTCATGGTCTTGGATTCTTCGATCGTGATAACTCCGTCATTAGAAACCTTCTCCATCGCGTCTGCAACCATCTCGCCCACTTCGTCATCACCTGCAGAGATCGCAGCAACTCTTGCAATCTGATCCTTATCCTTCAACTTGCTTGACATCTTCGCGATCGCATCTACAGCCGTATCTGTAGCCTTCTTCATACCCTTGCGCAGGATAATCGGGTTCGCGCCTGCCGCCAGATTCTTCATACCCTCATGCACCATAGCCTGTGCAAGAACTGTCGCTGTCGTTGTTCCGTCACCGGCAACATCATTGGTCTTAGATGCAACTTCCTTGATAAGCTGTGCACCCATGTTCTCAAATGCATCCTCAAGCTCGATCTCTTTCGCGATCGTCACACCGTCATTCGTGATAAGCGGTGCGCCGAAAGATTTGTCCAGGACAACGTTGCGTCCCTTAGGTCCAAGTGTTACCCTGACTGTATCTGCCAGTTGATTTACTCCTGATTCAAGTGCGCTTCTTGCCTCTGCGCCGTATTTGATCTCCTTTGCCATAATTATTATGCCTCCTATAATCTAAATTATTGAATGATCTAACTGTATCTTCTATCTGTAATATTCTAAATCATGATGGTCAGACGTCTACTCGCAGATTGCAAGAATGTCATCCTGCTTTACGATGATATATTCTTCATCATCGATCTCTACGGTTGTTCCAGAATATTTGGAATAGATCACCTGCTGTCCGACTGCTACATTCATCTTCACTTCCTTGCCGTCTACGGTTCCGCCCGGCCCAACAGCGATAACCTCTGCCTGCTGCGGCTTTTCCTTGGACTGTCCGGGAATCACGATCCCTGACTTCGTGGTTTCCTCTGCAACCAACTGCTTTAATACAACTCTGTCTCCTAATGGTACTAACTTCATAAATTTATGCCTCCTTTAATAATTACAACTTTGTTAGCACTCATAAAAAGAGAGTGCTAAAAGACTCTAGATATAAAATAGCACTCTCTTCCGACTTTGTCAACACACTTTATATTTAGTTTACAAGATTTTTATAAAATCCATTCTTGATCTTAAACTTAAGTACCTTCCCGGACTTGTTCCAGTACCTCTCCACAACGGCGCCCATGCACGCCATCTCGCCTTCCGATGTGCCGATCCTGCACTCATAATTCCCGTCCAGTGAAAAATCCGTAATATCCGTATCCTCCGCTATCAAGTATATGCTTTCTTCTTCCGGTTTATACGTGATAATACTGCAGCGATGAACTTTCTCATCAAACCTGCCTTCTTTGAGTACCATACGGTTCATTCTGATATCCGCCCGGCATCCCTCATACATGCTGCCACATTCCCTTCTGCTCTCCAATCACAGATAAGGGTATCAGTCCCCCGATACCCTTATTGTTACAGATCATTTCATACGTTCTGCCTTGATATGCTCCAATTCGGTGAATACATAGTCATTCACAACCTTGATATAGGTTCCCTTCATACCGGAAGAACGCGACTCGATCACGCCCGCGCTCTCAAACTTCCTGAGGGCGTTGACAATGACCGACCTGGTGATCCCTACTCTGTCGGCAATCTTGCTGGCAACCAGGATCCCTTCCGTCCCGTCTAATTCTTCAAAAATATGGATGATCGCCTCAAGCTCTGAATAGGACAGGGTACTGATCGCCGACTGCACGATATGCTCCTTCCTGGTCTCTTCTGCGTTCTCCTCATTCACAGACCGGAGCATCTCTAAGCCCACGACCGTCGTCCCATACTCGCTCAGTATGATATCATCAATCTCATACATCTGTTCCTTCTTGTAGATAAATAATGTGCCGAGACGCTCGCCCGCGATATCGATCGGCGTAATGATCGCCTGATATCCCGCAACTGCCTCCTCTGAGAAGCCTAATGTCTGCAGATTCACATTCTCCTTCGTGGACAGGATACTTAACAGCCGTTCATTCAGCATACCGTCAATATGCCGGCCAACCTCCTGTTCAATCAGCTCCCGGATATACGGAACCGCATCACACTTGCTTCCGCCCAGCACCTTTCCCTTCTTACTGACAACAAGCACATTGGAATCCAAGATCTCAGTAAGTACCTCGCAGATATCAGTAAATACTACCTTACTTGAATTGTTATTGTGCAGTAATTTATTGATTTTTCTGGTTTTATCTAATAATTGTACACTCATTGGCAATCCTCCGTCCTTTGGAAGTAATATTATCATACAATTTCTTTTTTTTCAATTAATTTCGTAAATATTTTATTCCTGTTTCTCTTTTTTCTCCATATTTTCTACATAACCACATTTCTCATCGCTGCAGAGAAGCTTATTGCCCTTCTCCACCATATAGCTGCCGCACCGCGGACATTTCTTCGTAGAAGGCTTCTGCCAGGACATGAATTCACATTCCGGATTATCCTCGCATCCGTAATACTTTCTTCCCTTCTTCGTCTTGCGTATCACCACATCCTTGCCGCACACCGGACAGGCGACCCCGATCTTCTCGAGATACGGCTTCGTATTCCTGCATTCGGGGAATCCCGGACAGGCAAGGAAACGCCCGTGGGGTCCGTATTTGATCACCATGTTCCGTCCGCACTGGTCGCAGATCACATCAGTGACCTCATCCTCGATCTTCACCTGCTCCTGCTCTTCTTCCGCCTTCTCTACCGCCGCCTCAAGGTCCGGATAGAAGTTCTCTATGATCGTCTTCCAGTGGACCTTCCCTTCGGCGACGCCGTCCAGCAAACTCTCCATATTGGCCGTAAAATTCACATCCACAATACTGGGGAAGGACTGGAGCATAATGTGATTGACCACCTCTCCGATCTCTGTCAGATACAGGTTCTTATTCTCCTTCGCCACGTAACGCCTGGCAATGATGGTGGAGATGGTCGGCGCGTAGGTACTTGGACGCCCAATCCCCAATTCCTCCAAGGTCTTGACCAGAGCCGCTTCCGTATAATGTGCCGGCGGCTGAGTGAAATGCTGCTTCGTCTCGAAGTCTGTCTTCGTAAGCCTGGAACTCTTATCAAGCCCCTTCATCAGCACATTGTTCTCTTCCTTCTCTTCTCCCGCCTCGGTGTATACGGTCCGGAAACCTTCGAACACGATCTTGGATGCCGCCACCGTGAACCGGTACTTTCCTGCCGCGATCCTGACGGAGGTCGTCTCGTATCTGGCAGGCTGCATCCTGCTGGCCACAAAACGCTTCCACACCAACTGATACAGGCGGAACTGGTCTCTGCTTAAGGAATCCTTCACTGCTGCCGGGCTTCGGCTCACATCCGTGGGCCGGATCGCTTCATGGGCATCCTGGATATTCTTATTGTTGTCCTTGCCCTTACCCTCGCTTACCGCCACATACTCCTCTCCGTAACTGGCTGCGATATACCCGCGCACATTCGCATCCGCTTCCTCGGAAACCCTGGTGGAATCGGTACGCAGGTAGGTGATAAGACCCACGGTCCCATTTCCCTTGATATCAATCCCTTCATAGAGCTGCTGTGCGATCCGCATCGTCTTCGCGGTAGCGAAATTCAGCGCCTTGGACGCCTCCTGCTGCAGGGTACTGGTTGTGAAAGGCACCGGAGCCTTCTTCGTCCTCTCGCTCTTCTTGATCTCCTCTACCGTATATTCCGCCGACTCTACTTCTTTTAGGATCTCATCCAGCTCCTCTTTGGAATGGATCGTCATCTTCTTCTTATCTGTGCCGTAGAATTTGGCGGTCAGAAGCTTCCTCTCGCCGTCTACCTTAAGCTTCGCATCTAGCGACCAGTATTCTTCCGGTATGAATGCATTGATCTCTTCTTCCCTGTCCGCGATGATCCGAAGCGCTACCGACTGTACCCGGCCCGCGCTTAAGCCTCTCTTCACCTTCGCCCACAGAAGCGGGCTGATCCTGTATCCCACAACTCTGTCTAAGATCCTGCGCGCCTGCTGGGCGTCTACAAGATCCATATCGATCTCTCTTGCGTTCTTCAGGGATGCCTTCACCGCATTCTTCGTAATCTCGTTGAAGCTGATGCGGTAAGTCTTCTTATCCTCTAACTTAAGCGCCTGGCTTAGATGCCACGATATCGCCTCTCCCTCGCGGTCCGGGTCAGTTGCAAGATAGACTTTATCCGCTTTCTTCACTTCCTTGCGGAGTCCGGCAAGGATATCTCCCTTCCCACGGATCGTGATGTACTTTGGCTCATAATCATGCTCCACATCGACCCCAAGCTGACTCTTAGGCAAGTCTCTTACATGTCCGTTGGATGCGGTAACCACATAATTACTTCCTAAAAATTTCTTTATTGTCTTCACCTTAGCAGGTGACTCCACGATTACAAGATAGCGTGCCATAACCTTGCTTCCTCCATATAACTAGCATTTGTCCTCTTATCGGACTCTGATATAGTAATTCTTCGATATTTCCCGTATAGATCCTTTCAATTCCAGCGAGATCAGCCCGTCTAACAATTCACGGGCGCCAAGGCCCGTCTCTGCCGTCAACTGATCCAGCCCCTTCGGGAACAAACCGAGACAACTATACACCACATTTTCGTGATTTTCAAGCGTTTTTTCAATTTTGTCAGATTTTTGTTCTGCTTTATGCTCTGTGCTCCTGTTCCTGATCCCCAGATCCGCCAGCAATTCTTCCGGCGAAATTAAGATTCCCGCACCCTGCCGGATCAACTGATGACACCCTATGCTTAACTGGCTGGTCACAGGACCCGGCAGCGCATATACCTCCTTTCCCTGCTCCAGCGCCAGATCCGCCGTAATAAGGGACCCGCTCCTCTGTCTTGCCTCCATCACTAACAACACATCCGATAAGCCGCTGATGATCCTGTTCCTCGCAGGGAAATACATGGGAAGCGGCTGACATCCGGGCGGCTTCTCAGAGATCACCCCGCCGGATGCCTGAATATCCATATACAGGCCGATATGCTCTCTCGGATAGCAGATATCCACGCCGCACCCCAATATCCCGTAAGTCCTCCCTCCGCCGTTTAACGCGCCTCTCTGTCCTGCTCCGTCGACCCCTTTTGCCATGCCGCTTATGATCTGTACGCCGTTCGATGCCAGATACTCCCCGTACTCAAGGGCCAGTTGTTCCCCGTAGGGCGTACATTTCCTTGCGCCCACGATCGCAGCGGACGCCCCCTCTTCCCTGGGGAGACTGCCTTTCACATACAGCGCGTAGGGCGGATCCGCCGTCTGCAAGAGCCGCTTTGGGTATTCTTCGTCATAATACGGAACGAACCGGATATTCTGATCTGCCAGCCGCTCCCATTCCTTCTCGACATCTTTGGTCTTTTTGGCCCGAAGAATCGCCTCCACTTCCCTTTCTTCGAGATAGTCCAGAAACCTGAGCTGTATTTCTTCTATATAATATACGGCTTTGGCGTCTCCGTATTCTTCTCTGAGCAATCTTTTTTTTCGATCTGTCAATATGGGAATCGCCGCAAGCCAGTATTCATATCTCACTTTTCGTCACCTCCAATACTTCTTGTCCATCGTCCGGTATCCAATCGCTTCTTTCAAATGCTGCTGCCGGATCCTCTCACTCCCATCCAGATCAGCGATCGTCCTTGCCACCTTCAGAATCTTATGATAGGTCCTCGCCGTAAGTCCAAGGGCTCCAAATGCCTGACGCATCAATGCTTCTTCGTCCTTTCCCAGATGACAGAATTCCTTCAGTTCATTGACCCCCAGCACGGAATTCGTAAGAATCCTCCTGCCCTCATACCTCTTCTGCTGTACCTTCCGCGCCGCGCATACCCTGCCCCGGATCTTCGCAGAGCTCTCCTGCCCTCCCCCGTCTGTAAGCGCCTCATACTCAAGCCTTGGCGCTTCCACGCAGATATCGATCCGATCCAGAAACGGCTGGCTGACCCTGCTTAGGTATTGCTGGATCTTCACCGGCGTGCAGGTGCACCTGTTATAATCCGGATAATTGCCGCACGGACAGGGGTTCATAGCGCAGATCAGGATGAAATCCGCCGGAAACACGAAGTTCCCCAGGGCTCTTGTGATCCGGATCTGCCGTTCCTCAAGCGGCTGTCTTAACACCTCCAGCACCGGCTTCTGGAACTCTGCCAGTTCATCCAGAAATAGTACACCTCCGTGCGCCAGGCTGATCTCCCCCGGCACCGGGATCATCCCTCCCCCGGCAAGCGCCGTCTTCGTCACCGTATGATGGACGCTGCGAAACGGTCTGCCTGTTATCAGCGGGCGCTCCTTGTCTACCATGCCAAGAATACTGTATATCTTCGTAATCTCAATGCTCTCTTCCAGTGCCGGCGGCGGGAGAATCGTCGGTACCCGTCTTGCCATCATGGTCTTCCCGCTTCCGGGCGGCCCGATAAGAAGCAGATTATGGCCTCCTGCCACCGCCACCTCCATGGCGCGTTTTACTGCCTCCTGTCCCTTGATATCGCTGTAATCCAGGGCCTCCTTCTCCTGTATGTCCTGCAATCCTTCCTGCATCCCTCCCGTTACGGCTTCCAGTTCTTCTTCCTGGTTCAGATACCGGCAGATCTCCTTAAGATGCTCTGCGCCTATGATCTCCATCCCCCTGACCAATGCGCCCTCCCGTACATTCTGCCTGGGGATGATACATCTTCTGCATCCTTCTTCCTTGGCCTGCATTACGATCGGAAGGATTCCCGGCACCTCCTTGATGCTTCCGTCAAGGCTCAATTCCCCGATCACCAGCGTCTCCCGAAGCTCCTCCCCCGGAAATATCCCCATGGAAGACAGGATTGCCAGCGCGATCGGAAGGTCGAAGGAGGCGCCCTTCTTCCTGACCGTTGCCGGGGCCAGATTAACGACCATCTTCTTCGCCGGGATCTGGAAGCCCGAATTATGGATCGCGGTTCTTACGCGTTCGGAAGCCTCTCTCACCTCCGAGGAGAGATACCCTACCATATGGAACACAGGCAGGCCGTTGCTTACATCCGCCTCCACATGGATCATATCCACATGCAGCCCTTGAATGGCCGCAGATAAAATTGTACTGAATGACATCATTTACTCCTTGAAATATTGGCTCTGATTGCTGATACTTGGCCGATCCGGCCTGATAACGACAGAAAATCTACCGTCTGAAAATGCGGAATGGATTCTCCCGGATATGGGAGAATCGATCCATCCGCTGTGTATATTCTATCTTAATAGATAAGATGAAGAATTGCAAGAATTACTGTTAGACATATTTCGACAAGATGCGCCTTTGCATTTCCATAAGACGGCCGCCATCACTGCACTGATCCCAAGCAGGCAATAGAAACTGACCCCTCTGTTCACCAGAGTCGCAACTGCCATAGGGTGCTTCGTAAATACGCCGGAGAACAGCCTGACGAATGCGTATTCGCTGATCCCTGCCGCTCCCGGGAAGGGCAGCAGCGCCGTCGTCATGAAGAGCACGGTCTGAAGCAGGAAGATCTGCGGATATCCGGTCCCGCACTCACCCATGGCAAGAGATACCATGAAGGGAACACTGAACCAACTGATCACCTGACACAGACTGACCAGGATGACCTTGCACATGACTTTGGGCTGCTTACGGATCAGATCTGCGCATTCTTGAAAATCACAGAACGCCCCGTCCATTTTCCCCTTCCATCTCTTCTTATCCTTTACCGGAGCCCGGTCGACCGCCCCATACAGCCACATAAGAAACCTGCCTTTCAGCTTGCGGGAGAACAGGACCGACAAAAGACCCGTAATGAACAGTATGTTCAGAAGGAATCCAAGCCCTGCAAGTACCAGAAGCTCTCCACTTGGACGGATCCTGCCCCTAAGGACTGCTCTGACAGCCATGATCTCCATGAAGAACACCGCAATCTGGAAACTGGTCAGCTCCGCAATGAGCGCCAGCGTTCCGTGCGCAATCTCGATTCCGTCCTTTTTCATCGCGTAAATCTGCGCCGGCTGGCCTCCTGTGGAAGACGGGGTAATGGAGCTGAAGAAGAAGCCTATATATGCATATTTCATCCCCTGCCAGAATGTCACCGGATACCCAAAGGAACGAAGCAGGATCCGCAGATTGATCCCTTCTGACAGATGGAATACCTCTGCCATCAGGATTCCTGCAATGAGATACGGCAATGAAGTCTGGGCCAAAGCATCCGCGACCGTCCCGATATCCGTCCCGCGAAGCAGGAGGAATAATACAGCCGCCGCAAACACAAGAAACCCTACGCCGTACCTGACCATTTTCTGCATGGAAATATTAGTATTCATAGGCGTCCATCCTTTCAAAGGAATATCCCTGTTCCAGAAGCAGCGGAATCGATTCTTCCAGCGCTTCTATGGTTCGCTTTGGCGCCCCGGCCGCTCCCCTTCCGTCGTGAAGACACACGACCGCTCCCGGGAACACGCGCTTCAACAGCTTCTCCTTGATAGACTTTGCCGTCTCCCCGGCCGACCAGTCGTTCGCCATCACATCCCACAGGATCAGCTTAAGCTTCTGATTCCTGATATAGAACAGGGTCCACAGATTCAGATGCCCCCATGGCGGCCGATAGTATCGGATATTCAGTCCCATTTTCTCTAATGTCTCAACAGATTCCCTCAGATCCGCGCAGATGAAGCGTCTTCCGCGGAACAGTGCATTCTTATGCTGTACGGAGTGGATTCCCACAAGATGTCCTTCTTCTTCCATCCATTCGATCAGATCCGGATTCTTCCCGGCAAATTCTGCGACTACGAAGAAGCTTGCCTTGATCTGATACTGCTTCAACAGGCATAGAAGCTCCCCGGTATACGCCCTGCTTGGCCCGTCATCAAATGTGAGATACAGCCTTCGGTCCGCACTGCCGTCCTTTGCTCTCTGCCTGCTCTTCTGTTTCCAGAGGTATTTGAGGCCGGCTGACGGCAGCAGGCTGTAGCATAGCGCCAAGGCGCCGAGTAATATTATGCCGGCCGTGATATATATTCCCATTCTGATTCCCTCCTATCTGTAATGTCAAACTCCCTTCCAAAGAGACTCCGTTCGGAAGATACGAACTCGAATGCAGACCGATATTCAAACCCGCGCTCTATGATTGCCCAGACTGCCTGGGACAGCTCATGATCGATCATCTCGCTTCCGGCCTTATGCATACATGCCTTCATCTCTTCTAACTGCACCGGATCATGAAGAAGCGCCCGCAGTTCTTCGGCAAAATCTTCTTTTCTATCCCATACTACCCTGGCGAATCCTTTCTTCTCGGCGTATCTCGCATTCACGGCCTCCTGCTCCAGGAACGGACGGATAATGAACATGGGGACCTTGCTGTGTAACAGCTCAAAGAGCGTGATCCCTCCGGCTTTCGTTATGACAAGATCGGCATTCCGCATATATTTCCCGATATTTTCAACATATCCTTTCATCTCCACATCATCAAACCGGCCTTCCCACATCTCATATAGCCTCTGGTTCTTTCCGGTGATCACCGTTGCGCGGACTCCCGGCAGCTCATGAAGCATGTACAGAAGCTTCTCAAGCCCCGGCATAATGCCTAAACCGCCTCCCATGATCAGCACATGCTTCTCATATCCATGGTCAATGTCTCTTTCATACAGGTCCGCCCTATATGCATGGTTCTCACTGTCCTCATCCTTCAAAAACTGCTGCCTTACCGGCACTCCTGTTACCATCACATTCTCCGGCGCCGCTCCAAGGCTTACCAGATGATCCTTGATCTCTGCCGTTGGGGCAAGATAGAGGTCGGTCTGCCTCGCGAACCATTCCTTGTGCATGCTGATATCGGTGATACAGGTGACAAGCGGTATCTGGCTGTCCGATCTCGCCTTATAGGTTGCCGCCGCTTTCATACAGAATGGATGCGTGCACACGATCACATCCGGCATATATTCTTCCATCATTTTCTGAAATTTGCGATAGATCAGCGGGCCTCCCGGCCTGGTCCCGGAATTCAGTCTCCCTGATATCTTGTATACCAGATTGTAGATTCCGTGGCAGCGTTCTGCCACAAGCCCGAAGACTTTATAGATTAATTTGCTGATATGAGGATAAAAATATTCCGGCAGGTCCTTCTGTACGATCTCGATCTTCTGATCCTGCCGCTTTAACGCTTCCCTGACTGCATTCGCCGCCATCTCATGTCCAAATCCAAATCTCCCGCTTAACATCAGTACCTTCATATAGATCCCCCTTCACACTAGCTGTCTTTGTTGGATATTATTGTACTCTGGAAATCTAAAGAACCCCGATATGTATTTCTAAACATATTCTGAAGATGAACATGGCATTTTCTTCTAATTCTAAAGATTATCTTAAGAATCTGAAGATTATCTTGCAGATGTATAGACAAAAAACAGGAACCCGGCAGCTCATTCAACCTGATTCCTGTTTCTTTTCTCTTATTTATCGAACTTTATCGAACGCTAGAAATAGCCGCGCAGCTTCTCGATCGCACTCTTCTCGATCCGTGAAACATAAGACCGGGAGATGCCCAATTGCTTTGCAATCTCCCGCTGGGTATACTCTTCTTCATTATACAGTCCATACCGCATCTTGAGTACCAGCCGCTCCCGCGGCGACAATTCAGATTCGACCTTATGGTACAACATCTGGATATCGTCGTTCAACTCTACCTTCCTGTGTGCGTCATCCTCTTCCGTCTCGATAATATCAAAGAGCTGGATCTCGTTCCCTTCCCGGTCCGTCCCGATGGGTTCATATAATGAGATCTCCTTCGACGACTTCTTCCTGGCCCGCATATACATCAGGATCTCATTCTCGATACACCGCGCGGCGTATGTTCCAAGCCGGACACATTTGTCCGGGTTAAAAGTCACCACCGCTTTAATAAGCCCTATCGTTCCTATGGACAACAGATCCTCCGTATCTTCCGGGGAGGACTGGTATTTCTTCACAATATGCGCAACAAGACGCAGATTCCGCTCTATCAGGATATGTTTTGCTTCAAGGTCACCCTCCGTATATTTTTGCATATAATATCTTTCTTGTGCAGCTGTGAGGGGTTGGGGAAATGATTTCAAGAGAAGCACCTCTAGGCGTATTTGATATAGTCTATGTGAAATACGCCGTTTTTGTGCTTTTCCATCAAAAAGTATTGATAATATATAAAAACAGCGATAGAATAATATCAATAAAACACTATGAAAGGATGAATGAAATGATCATTAAAGCTTCGGCATCACTTCGGAACGACTATACTTCCATATCCAGTCTCGCCAAAAAAACGAACGAACCAATCTTTATTACCAAAAACGGCGAAGGCGATGGTGTCTTCATGAGTATTGACGCGTTTGAAAAAAGAGAACAAAAGCTTGAACTTCGTGCCAAAATCATACAGGCAGAAGAAGAAAGATTAGGCGGGGCAAAGACAAAAAGCATCAGTGAAGCGAGAAAGGAATTAAGAGAACGTGCAGGCAAGATATAATGTCGAAATACTTCCTACCGCCTGGGAAGACTTGAAGCAGATTGAAGATTACTATTTAATCCAATTTGGGGTCGAATCTGCCATAAAAATCACAGATAATATCCTGAATTCAATTGAACAATTAGAAACTTTTCCTGATTCTGGATCTTTGACTCCGGATAGCTGGCTTAACAGGCAAGGGTATCGGATGATAATATGGCAGAAGTTCGTTTCTATATATCGTCAAATCGAAGATACTATCTACATCTATCATATCGCCAATACACAGACAGAATATACCAAATTATTTTATTAATGCAGAATATGAAAATCAGGACTTGCAGAACATAATATACAAGTCCTGATTTTTATCAAAGCACTTATTTCAGGCTGTCAAAAATAAGACGAAGTAAAATAGCGCAATAGCTACAATAATAATCGTAGAAACTAATAAAACAATTTTCTTAATCTTTTCCATTACATAAATACTCCTTCTCTACTTTTTATCAATAAAGACTATCTCATACTCGTTCATATCATAAACTTGTGAAAAAAATCCTTTGATTAACGTCTTAGCGTTGTCACAAGCATTATCGAACAATCCATTTGCAATCACATCTTCTTCGGCTCTTGATACCATTTCGTTTAATGCTTCATTATTCTCTTCCAAGCTAATCTGTCTGAAAATACTTTCATCTTCGTGATACACTTTAAATGAATCCCTATCAATCTCACTGCTCAATATCCGAGTCTCCGGCAATTTGACTTTAATAGTAGTATCTTTTATATCCCATTCAATCTCTTCAAAATCGAAACCAGCCTTTATTACAATATTGTAACTGTAAATGTATTTACTTTGTGTAAATGGAATCGTAACTCCCCATAATTCTCTGGAAGCATCCATAACATTCACTTCTGTACAATATGCAGATTGAGTGGCTAATTCTCCAATATCTTCAAATCCTATTTTAGTAGTCTTGCTATCAATATCAAACCATTTTCTAATACCTAATATTACAACAACAATTATCAAAATAATTAGAACGACTGCCAATATTCTAACAATAAATCGATTTTTGATAAATTGGAATTTTTGTTTTTTCACTTTAGTATTCATTAAATTTTCTCCTCTTTTGCTATAACAAATTGAATTTTTTTCAAATCATCATTATGCTTACTAAAATAAAATCTATACCTCATCATCCATAACTTCATTTAAATCATCACTTCTTGTTGGAATTTGATTTTTTATGAAGACATTAAATGCATTTTGAGCAATCATTTTAGTTGACCCTATGTCAATTGCTCCGCCAATTACTCCACCTGCTATTGGAACCAATTTTACTAAATTCACAACACCTTTTGTTCCGAATTTTGTCACAAGACGAAATCCAACTTTTTGATTGATGGAAACAAGAACCCTTCCAGGAATTTTATTAATTGCTGAAACGGTAATCTTTTCACCGATTTTTATACCTGTCTGTTTAAGAACATCTACAATGGCGGAACCTGTCAAACAAGCATATGCCAATGTCTGTACTTGATCTGATTGAATATCAAATCCGCCAATGTACGCAATCGCAGATACCATTCGCAGTTGGATATATAAAACACTACTAACATTCGCCGGAATAGCAACCGGTAAAGTAATAACTCCACCCAAACCTGTGATAAAACCAGATGTTCCACACTTTGCAATCTGATACTTTATTAAATTCTCAGCAGCTTTGTCAGGTGAACTACTTTTTTTCAAATAATCATCTGCCAGAACATCAACAGGTTTACTGACCTTAGGTACACCATTCAATACTTTTCCATATAATTCATCAAGAATTGTAACCATCCGCTTTTCATCTAACTTTTGCATCGTTTTAAACCTTCCTCTATTTCGAAGATTAGTAGCTCTTACTCTTCCGCCCGTCTCAGAATATCATACCTGTCCGCCTTACCGCTAAGGTCCACATATAACACCTGCTTTGGATGGGGTGCGCTTTCTTGCTCATTGCCTTCCTCATTCACGATCCTTCCCACCGTTGCTTCCACATTCCTGCCGTCCGGCTTCATAATCTCGATCTGCTCGCCCACGGAGAACTTATTCCTCTGCTCAATCCGGTACATCCCGTCCTTCTCTCCTCCGATGATCCCAAGATAGGTGTACTCCTTCACATAGGTGTTATTGTCATAGATCTGGCTTGTCTCATCCGGCTTGCCGAAATAAAAGCCTGTCGTGAACTGCCGGTAGGTACAGTTGGAGATCTGATCCAGATACCAGGGCATATTCGCCCGGTACTTCTCTTCATCCTCCAGGTAGTCATCGATCGCTTTGCGGTAGGTTCTTGCCACCGTCGCCACATAGAGCGCCGTCTTCATGCGCCCCTCGATCTTGAAACTGTCGATCCCCGCGCCGATCATCTCTGGAATATGTTCGATCATACACAGATCCTTAGAATTGAAGATAAATGTCCCCCGCTCATTCTCATAGACCGGCATGTATTCTCCCGGTCTCGTCTCCTCTACGATCGAATATTTCCACCGGCAGGGATGGGTGCATGCCCCCTGATTAGCATCCCGTCCGGTAAAATAATTGCTCAAGAGACATCTGCCCGAATAAGAGATACACATTGCCCCATGGATAAAGCTCTCGATCTCCATATCCTCCGGAATATGCTCCCTGATCTCTCTGATCTCTTTTAGCGACAATTCTCTGGCAGATACCACCCTCTTCGCTCCCAATCTCCACCAGAACTGATAGGTTCCATAATTGGTGTTATTGGCCTGGGTGCTTATATGCCGGTCAATCGAGGGACAGATCTCCCCAGCCAGATCAAAGACTGCCGGGTCTGCGATGATCAGAGCGTCCGGTCCCATCTCCTTTAGTTCATGAAGATACTCTCTTACCCCCTCAAGATCATCATTATGGGCAAGGATATTCACCGTCACATGAACTCTTGCGCCATGCTCATGGGCAAACGCAATCCCCGCACGCATGTCTTCCTTCGAGAAATTCTTCGCTTTCGCCCGCAGCCCGAATGCTTCTCCGCCGATATAGACCGCGTCCGCGC
Source organism: uncultured Dorea sp. (assembly GCA_947652615.1). Lineage (GTDB taxonomy): Bacteria > Bacillota > Clostridia > Lachnospirales > Lachnospiraceae > Sporofaciens. Next base: position 68,794 of record CANTDX010000012.1, read on the forward strand.
CGAATATAACCGCCGTCTTTAATACCTCCAGGCTGCTCGCCGGGATCAATAATTCCGGTCGTCTCTTGTTCATACCATCCTCTCCTTCTTCACGCTGATTGCCACCCCGTCCCCCAAAGGAAGGATTGAAGTAGTTAACTGACCGTGATGTTTCAGTTCATAAAGATACTCCCGCATACGGCTGTGGATCGTACGGTTACGCCGTTCCACGGCGAACCGGGATTCGATCACATCTCCGTCCTGCAGCACATTATCTGATATCAGCACACCGCCGTCCATAAGCAGTCGGACGGCCTCCGGCAGATAATGGATATACTGCCCCTTGGCAGCGTCCATGAAAATAAGATCATACGGTTCATCAAGAGTCCGCATGACCTCCAACGCATCTCCCTCTATGAGAGTGATCTGCCCTTCCTTTCCCGCACGCCTGAAATTCTCCCGTGCGATCGGGATCCTCTTCTCATACTTCTCTATCGTGGTGATCCGTCCATCCTTTGGCATATATTCACTCATCAGAAGTGCAGAGAAACCAATCGCCGTCCCGATCTCCAGGATCCGGGACGGCTGTTTCATCATTAAAACCACCTTAAGAAAGCTCTGGGTCTCCTTGCGGATGATGGGTACATACGTATCCAATGCCTCCTTCTCGATCTGCTCAAGGAGAGGACTCTCCGGACTTTCCAATGAGTGGATATATGTGGTCGTCCTGTCATTATTTATCATTTCGCTTAATATCTCCTTACCAAATTACCATAACTGATATCTCTATATCTTGCTGTTAAAATACTCCTGTGTAACCTGAAGCTGCTTTTTCAGAATCTCTTTCCACATCCTTGCATGTATCTCACCAGAACCTCTTGAAACTTTTGTCATCCGTATACTTCCATCCTCATCTACTTTTCGGTAAAAATAATGATCTGTACTTTTATACAGTTCCCATCCGTCTCTATCACAGAATCTTTTTAATTCTTTCCATCCCGGCATTGCAATATTTCTCCTATTCTCTCCGGACTATCCATTATCAAAGCCTTAAAAATATATGGAATGTGCTTCTTCCTGTTCGGACTATGTGAATATACCTCATATTCATTATAATAATCCAGAGAATATTCCAATATAGCTTTAGCGAGAGAAAGACGTGCCTCTTGCTCATCCTTTCCATTCTCTACCAGATCAATCTCATTCAAAGATAACGTAACCGACCCGTCACTTTCCCTATATCTGACCGCTGTAAATTGATATGCTTCCAATATCTCCACCATGGTCTCCAAATTCGAAAACCACATCTTATCACGTGTACGTCTGATAAATTTAGGTTTTTCATGAATGACACTATCACAGACCGCACTCCACTCTTTTCTTACCGTCGTGGCTTGTTCCATTAACATACTCACCATCTCCTTATACCTCCAATTATAGCAAAAGTGTACACAATGTCAACTGTGTACACTTCTATCTTATGAAAATATCTTAATCTTATACATATAATTACTGCAACGACTCCTCCTGCAGCCTGTCAAATTCAGCCATGCATTCATCCACCGACGCACCGTCCATCAACATGCGCACGATCAGACAGGTATTGCCCCACTGCTCTACCTTCATGCCCGCATTGCTGGCGAGGACATAGGTACCCTCATTGACCAGGTCATTCAGCGGCTTCAGCGCCGGAATACACTCTACCTCCACATTCTTGGACGGAGAGATCACCTTGTTCGTCTCAGCATACACCTTAAGCGCTTCGTCCGAAAGCATGATCTCCAACGTATCAAGTGTGTCCTCCAGATGCTCGGCATTCGCTGAGACCGAGATCCCGGTCATCGACATGATCGGCATCTGTCCGCGGTCACTGGGGAATCCAATTACTTCCATATCAAAATCCGGTTTCCCATAAGCTGTCTCAGCATTGGCAGCCCCCCAGTATGCCATGACGATCGGCGTCTTCTGATCCATAAAATCAGGCCCCTCCCCCTCGATCGCCTCATAGGTCAGCGCAGTCTCGGCATCAATATACCCCAGGTCGATCAGTTCCTTCAGATATTCGAAGCCTTTGCGCATATAATCACTGTATTTGCGCTCGCCCTTGTTAAGAGCCTCGATCTCTGCCTCTGGATTGTCCCCGTTATACAGGTCCGCGTATGCCTGTGCGAAGACAAATGTCTCCAGCCACCAGCGGTTCGCCCCGATTGGCGTCTCTATTCCGTTCTCCTTGAACACCCTGCAGCATTCCTTGAATTCTTCCGGCGTATTCGGAAGCTTGAGATCATACTGGTCAAACATATCCTTGTTCACGAATAATCCATAGACCACTACCTCCTGCGGAATCCCGACAAGTTTCCCATCCACTGTATTCGCCGTTCTGACCACATCTCTGAGATTCTTCGCACATTCCATCCCGGACATATCATAGAGCAGCCCCTCTTCCCCTGTCTTCTGAAGCACGTCAGGGTTAATCAGATAAAAGTCATCCATATTATTCCGTATCCGGTCCAACGATACATCATCGTAAGATTTCTCCTGATAGCCCTCGGAAGTATAAGTCCTGTACTCCACCGACAGCCCCAATTCTTCCTCTGCCATAATAACAGTCTTGTCAAATGCACTCCTTGCCACATTCTCGGCATCCGGTTTCGAGCGCTCTATCGGTGCGAACAGGAGGATCACTTTCTTCTCTTCTTCGTCATCGCTGATCAGATTCTCCCCGGGCAACGCCTTCTTCGCACATGAAGTCCCCGCAAGCATCATAGGTATAATCGTCATAAGCACTACTAAACTTCTAAACTTCTTACACATTGGAATAACTCCTCTTTCTATTACATTTACTATCTCAGATATAGGCTCAGTGTCCGTTTCAACAGACTTATATCGATCGGTTTGGCAATATGGGCATCCATACCGGCATCCATAGCGTCCTTAACGTCTTCTGCAAAGGCATTGGCCGTCATCGCAATGATCGGTATCAGCTTCGAATCTTCCCGTTCCAGAAGACGGATTGCCCTGGCTGCCTCATATCCGTTCATCACCGGCATCTGTACATCCATCAGGATCGCGGCATACCTGCCCGGCTCTGTGTTGTTGAATCGTTCCACAGCAAGCTGTCCGTTCTCTACGATCTCACAAGTTGCCTCCTCAATATCCAGAATCTCTGACAGAATCTCTGCATTGATCTCATTATCCTCCGCTACAAGGAAATGCCTTCCGGCAAGGCTGCCTTCTTCCGTATCCTTATCGTCCTCTCCTTCACTGCTCTGCTCGGCAAAGACCTCCGTAAGCTTCTCCTTGAACGCAGATACGAAGAATGGTTTTGAAAGAAATCCGTCAATTCCTGCATGCACTGCATCCTCTCTTACATCACTCCAATCATAAGAAGTCAGCAGCAGAATCGGCACATGCTCCGGAACTATCGCCCGCATCTGTCTTGCCGCGTCCGCGCTCTCCATCCCCGGCATCTTCCAGTCAAGCAGGATTGCCTGATAGCCTTCCTCACGCCGAACGGCGTCCTGAACCATACGAAGCGCCTCCCGTCCGTCGCGCGCCATATCCACCTGCACTCCGGTCTCATCCATAAGCATCTGCACTCCCGTACAGACATCCTCCTCGTCATCTGCCACCAGAATACGCTGAATCCCATTCTGTTCCCAGAACTGCTCATCTGCCTTCACATCCGGAATCCGAAGTTCCAGATCTACCGTAAACAGGCTGCCCTGATCCACTTCACTTACAACAGCTATGGTTCCTCCCATAAGCTCAACAATATTCTTCGTGATCGCCATCCCAAGGCCGGTTCCCTGAACCTTGTTCGTCGTACTGTTCTCCGCCCTTGTAAATGCGTCGAAGATCGTCTCCAGATATTGGGGCGTCATTCCGTATCCGTTATCCTCAACCTCGATCCGAATATGCTCATACTGGTTGGAATGCTGATCCAGCCCGATAAACCGCAGCCAGATACTACCGCCTTCCTGTGTATATTTGACAGCGTTAGACAGAAGGTTGATCAAGATCTGATTGATCCTTGTCTCGTCACCGATCAGATGCTCGTGCTTGATTCCTGTCACTGTAACATTAAGGGTCTGGCCTTTCACCCTCGCCGCCGGACGGACGATCGCATCCACAGAAGAGATCAGATCGTTCAGCGCAAACTCTCCGATCGTAAGCACGACCTTCCCGCTCTCTATCTTAGAGATATCCAGCACATCATTGATCAGGCTTAAGAGATGCTGCCCGGAAGCCGTGATCTTCTTCGTATATCCCCTCACCTTATCCGGATCCTCTACATCCTTGGCAAGTAATGTCGCAAACCCAAGTATCGCATTCATGGGCGTACGGATATCATGGGACATATTGGACAGGAACATAGTCTTGGAATTGTTCGCGATCTGTGCCGTCTGCAGCGCTTCCGTCAATTGCCTGTTGTGAATCTCCCTCTCTTTCTCTCTTTCTGTCCGTATCTTATTCTGCTGTCTCTCATAGAGAAAATATGCCACACAGCAGCCGACGAATGCTCCCAACATAACAGCCACTACAATAAACATATTCTGGTTTACCGCATCGCCTTCCCGCTGTATCGCTTCAACCGGAACGAATCCGATCAGATAGATCGCCCCGTCATTCACAGACCACATATAGATCAGAGAATCCTTGTTCCGTACCTCATGGTAGAACATCACATTCTTTCCGGTCCGTACACTCTCATAGATATTCTCCTGGACATCCTTCTCAAGAATCTTATTGGCATGGAAGAAATCCTCCAGATTCAGATGTCCCGCGTCACGTTCCCCGATTCCCTTAGGCTTCAGAACCAAACGCTCACTGTATGCGTCCATAAGATAGAGAACCGCTTTCTCGTTGTAGAATTTGTCCGGCAAGGCCTCGTCAAAGGAGTCATAAACATACTCTATATAGAGTGTAGCAATCTCTTCGCCATCCTTTATAACCGGGCTTTTCATCGTATAAGCCCAAGTCCCCATACCGTTCACATAGGATTGAGAGATTGGCAGATCATCCACCGTCTTCCTCCTTGAGAAGTCCAGCCCTTCCTCTGTAAACACCTCGCCTCCATTAGAGATCCCTTCCGTCTCTCCTGCCGGAATCAGCGAGATCTTCACCATCGTATCGTTTCTCACATAGGAAGTAATAAACTCCTCCAAATCTCCTGAATTCACGATCTCCTTGGCAAGCAGCTTCTGAAATTCCGCTTCCCTGTGCAGGATCGTCTCCAGTGTATTCTTGATCAGTTTCAGGCTCTCGCTCAGATTATCGATCGCCGAGGCAGACATCTCTGATGATATGGTCGACATTACCGAGAAGACGACCGTTCCTAAAATACTAAAAACCATTACAAAGATAACGAGCAGAGTAACGCTCTTGCGTGCTCTCTTTTTTCTTTCTCTCTCTTTCATATAACAACTCACCCCGGGAATCACCGAATCATTCCCCGCATACAACACATAAACTACTACACTATTAATATATCACCATTGTACTCTAATGTCAAAAGTATCAAAAAAGAAGCTGTCAGAAATCTCGCCCGCTTCCAACAGCTCCCTTACTGATTCTTATACATCCATAATGATCGGCAGCACCATCGGCTTTCTCTTGGTCCGTTTCCAGATAAATTCATTCATAGTATCACGGATCACCATCTTAATCTTGCTCCAATCCGCATTGCGCTGGTGAAGAAGACACTCCTCCACCGCATCCGTTACCACATTCCTTGCTTCCTCCATCAATCCTTCGGATTCCCTGACATAGACGAATCCGCGGGAGACAATATCGGGGCCTGCAAGAAGCTGGTTGCTCCCCTTCTCCAGGGTAAGAACCACGATCAGGATACCGTCCTCTGCTAGATGCTGCCTGTCACGGAGTACGATATTACCTACGTCCCCCACTCCAAGACCGTCTACCAGGATCTCTCCAGTGTGTACCTTGTCCACCACCTTCGCCTCCTGGGCATTCAGTTCCAGCACATCCCCTGAATGGAGTATGAATACATTCTCCTTAGGGATCCCAAGAGTCGTCGCAACACCCGCGTTCGCCTTCAGATGACGGTACTCTCCATGTACCGGGATCGCATACTTAGGCTTTACTAGCGAATAGATGAGCTTCAGCTCCTCCTGGCAGGCATGTCCGGATACGTGAGCGTCGGAGAAGATGACATTCGCTCCCTTCGCCGACAGTTCATTGATCACCCTTGACACCGACTTCTCGTTCCCCGGGATCGGATTCGAACTGAAGATCACCGTATCTCCCGGCATGATCGTCACTTTCTTATGCACATCTGCCGCCATACGGGATAACGCCGCCATAGACTCTCCCTGGCTGCCTGTCGTGATCAGCACCGTCTTCTCCGGCGGATAATTCTTAAGCTGATCGATCTCGATCAGCGTCTTGTCCGGCACATTCAGATACCCCAATTCCTGGGCTACCTGGATGATATTGACCATGCTGCGCCCCTCTACGACCACCTTGCGGTCATATTTGCAGGCAGAATTGATGATCTGCTGCACACGGTCCACATTGGATGCGAAGGTCGCAATAATGATCCTCGTATTCTGATGTTCCGCGAAAATATGGTCAAACGTGATCCCGACCGTCCGCTCCGACTGCGTGAAGCCCTTGCGCTCTGCATTGGTACTGTCTGACATCAGGGCAAGCACGCCCTTCTTCCCGATCTCCGCAAACCGCTGCAAATCTATCGCATCTCCGAATACCGGAGTATAATCCACCTTGAAATCTCCCGTATGCACGACGATACCGGCCGGGGAATAAAGCGCCAGCGCCGCCGCGTCCTGAATACTGTGGTTCGTCTTAATGAATTCGATCCTGAACTGTCCCAGGTTAATTGACTGTCCATGTTTCACTACTTTTCGTCGCGTCGTCCTGAGCAGGTTATGCTCAGTCAGTTTTCTCTCGATGATTCCCATCGTAAGCTTTGTCGCATAGATCGGAAGATTCATCTCTCTCAGCACATAACACAGTGCACCGATATGATCCTCATGTCCATGAGTGATCACAAACCCCTTCACCTTCTGGATATTATCCTTCAGGTAGGTAACATCCGGGATCACAAGGTCGATTCCCAGCATATCGTCCTCCGGGAATGCCAGACCGCAATCCACGACAATAATACTGTCTTCATA
>CANTDX010000013.1 GCA_947652615.1 uncultured Dorea sp.
TTCAATGACTGGTGTATTAACCATGTTTTTATTTAAGGGTGTCTGAACTGTTACATCAAGACAGCTATGGAACGTGTGGGAGATAAACCGGTATTTCTGACCTTTGATATTGATTTTGTGGATCCGGCTTATGCACCCGGAACAGGGACTCCGGAGGTAGGAGGATTTACTTCTTACGAGTCGTTGTCATTGGTACGTGCATTTAAGGATATGAATTTTGTTGGATTTGATATTGTGGAGGTTCTGCCGGCATATGATTCCGGTGAGGTGACAGCATATCTTGCCGCGAATATAGTATTCGAATATTTGTCCATTCTTGCTGCGAAGAAGAAAGATTAGATCTGAAACGGAGGGCGGAATGGGAGAAAAGAAAAAAATCATTCGTATAGAAGAGGTCACAGATCCGGATATGATGTCGAAGGAGCTGGACAATGTAGTTCTTGAGAGGAGAAGCAAGACGAAGGGGATCATCCTGTTCCTGGTGTGCTCTTTCATAGGAATCGCAGTGTTCTTTGGACAAATAGGCGGAAGCACCATTTTTGGAATCATTTATAATGGATTCGTGGATATGTTCGGACAGTCAATTTATTGGATATTGACGGGCGTTATTACAGCAAATTTTGTATGTCATGTATATTTCAAATACATAGATAAGGGGAAGACGAAGAATGCATTTGCGGATGTCTATGAAAATGATAAGATCATCCATACATTTTTGTATGGGCTTGGGGTGGTCTATATCATTATATATACCTTATGGATCGTGCATGGCATAGATATGCCTGAGATTATAATAAGTGATACAACAGGCGGTAATGTTATTCCGCCGATCGTAAAGGGCGTATTTGGTATCGTACTGGCAGGAGCAGTGTTCATGCCGTTTCTGCTGAACTACGGTATCCTGGAGATCATCGGTGTGCTCTTAGAGCCGCTGATGAGACCGCTTTTTAAGGTTCCCGGGAAGTCTGCACTGGGCGCGACAGCATCTTTTGTAAGTTCATCTTCACTTGGGGTATTGCTTACGAACCGGATGTGGAAGAACAAGGTATATACAGAGAAGGAGATGGTCGCGATCATGACCGGGTTCTCGGCGGTATCCATCGGATTCGCCCAACTGGTCATTGATACGGCAGGATGCGGCTCCCAGTTCTTCGAGATCTATGCGGTCAGCTTCGTGATGGTGTTCCTGATCGAGATGGTCACGGTGCGTATCCCGCCTATTTTCAGGAAGAAGGATGTCTATTATAACGGGAAGGTTCAGACGGAAGAGGAACGCAGGGAAGGCGCCCATTACTCCGTTCAGACGATTCCTACAGGCATCCAGCGGTCGGTGAAACGTGCCGCCGTTGCCTACAGCGTGCCGAAGAATGTGGGCATGAGCCTGAAGGACAGTATACTGGTGTTGCCGCAGGTGTTGACAATGCTGTCCGCGATCGGAGTATCTGCCATGATCCTTGCAGAGTATACGCCGGTGTTCAAGTGGCTGGGCTATATATTCCAGCCGGTCCTGATGCTCTGCCAGGTGCCGGATGCTGCGGCGATCGCACCGTCTATGCCGGTGGGAATCGCAGAGATGCTCCTTCCGGTACTCGTCATGAACAGTACGGCGGCAACGGTATCCGTAAGCATGCGGGCGAGAGTGTTCGTCTGTCTGGTGTCCATGTGCCAGATCATCTTCTTCTCGGAGACGGCTACGGTCATGATGGCGACGAAGTCGCCGATCAAGTTCTGGGAGATCATCGTGTGCTTCGTGGAGAGGACGTTGATCGCGATTCCGCTGGCATCGTTGGCGGTACATCTTATTTTTTGACAATCCGATAATTAGATAGACTATTCATCAGATAGAACCTGCAGGATGCATTTGATAAATGTATCTTGCAGGTTCTATTGTTTGCAGAAAATCATAATTAATTAAAATTCCTTCCATTCCCCCGGCTTTAGCTTCTCATCTAGCACAATATCATCAATGGCAACTCGCTTCAAGGCAACCACACAGCAGCGGACAGCCTTCATCATCCGGCGGATCTGCCGTTTCCGTCCCTCGGTGATGGTGATGCTTCCGCTGGTGACCGGATGGTCCGGACGGTTCCTTCCTATGGCAGCCTGCACCTCCGGGTGGAGTGAGGGCAGGATCTCTGATAACACTAAGCGGGCTGTGACCGTGATCTTACAGGGCAGCGTCGGTGTGTCGGAGCCATTTAACAGGATTCCGTTCTCAAGCTTCTGAAGCTTCATAGGATCTAAATCACCTAGGACGGTGAATTCATAGACTTTCTTCTTCTGATAATCCGGGTGTGTCATCATCTGATTCCATTTCCCGTCGTCCGTAATGATCAGCAGCCCTTCCGTCTCACGGTCTAAGCGCCCGACGGGGGAGAGACGGTCGTTCCTAAGGTCCTTAAAATAATCCATTACGGCAGGGAAGCAGGCGTCCCGGCGGGCGGTGACGCAGCCGAAGGGTTTGTTGAACATATAATAGTGATACATAGGCTCACCTTATCCTACAATCATGATTGCGGCCCCAAGCACTGCAAGCACAATACCAGTGGCACGGTTCAGGGTAACCGCACTTGCCTTGTTGGCAAAGAGGGCGGCGATCCGTGCCCACAGAAGCGTAGACAATACGCAGAAGATCAGGCACCACAGATCCGGCATACCGCCGATGGCGAAATGGCTTGCCGCTCCTGTGAATGCGGTAAATGCCATGATAAACACGCTCGCAGGCCACAGACTGGACAAATCGCTTGCGGGAATCTACGGATGCCATAGCTTCCTTGGTTGTCATGACCGGTTTGACGATGAATTTGATGCCAAGTCCCGCGCCGATCCCGGCGATAAAGCATATGATGAATTTGGTCAGCATTCTTATGATTCCTCCGATCCGTTCAAATTTGGATTATTATATGTAAAAAGCAGTTATTTGTCAAGTGATTGACGGTATTGAATCGAAGCGCGGATATGTCTATAATAGAGATTAAGAGAACATTATTATTATAGGAATACAGGAAGCAGGATAGGAATGATGTGTGAGAAGAAGCGTATATTAATTGCAGATGATGAGCCGGGAATCATCCAGTTATTAAGGGATTATTTTGAGATACAGAACTATCAGGTAATAGAGGCGAGAAATGGACTGGAAGTATTAGGACAACTGAATCGTAAGCCGGATATCATACTTCTGGATGTCAATATGCCGATGCTTGACGGATTTGAAGTATGTGAGCGGATCCGCGCCCATGTCTCGTGTCCGATCGTGTTCCTGTCTGCGAAGGTCGAGGAGGCGGACAGGATCAGGGGTCTGATGCTGGGCGGGGACGACTATATCCTGAAGCCGTTCAGCATCGAAGAGCTGGGTGCGAGGGTAGAGGCCCATCTTCGGAGAGAAGAGCGCAGGAGGACGGACCGGGCGGTGAAGGTATTCGACCGGCTGGCGATCCATTATGGCGACCATTGCGTATATTATGAAGAACAGCCGCTGAATCTGACGAAGACAGAGTATGGGATCGTGGAGACGCTTTCTTTGAATGCCGGGCAGGTATTTAGTAAAGACCAACTGTATGAGAAGGTCCGCGGATTTGACGGGAGCGCCGACAGCAGTATTGTTATGGAGCATATACGGAGGATTCGGAGTAAGATCGGCAAGTATACGAGTCATGCTTATATAGAGACTGTGTGGGGAGTGGGATATAGATGGATTGGTTAGAAGAGCGAGTAGTAAGACTGCAGAGATATATCCGCGATCTTTCCTTCCGTAAGGCGATGATCGCGTATATCCTGGTGCTGTCTGTGGTTGTGTTTGGCCTGTCATATTTGACCATCATTGTCTGCTGGCAGTGGGAGATGGAAGAATGGGTGCGGTATGAGAGGGCAGATCTGGCAGATCTGGTCTACAGGAAAGGTCCTTTGTGGGGATTTCATTTTCATTTCGCAGAAGGAACGGATTATTGGAAGATATTATTTTTGGATTTGATCAGGGTATGGTGTCCGTTTTTTTATGCATTTGCAGGGATGATATTGACAGTCTGCATCTTCTACAAGAAAAGGCTGGCAAGACCTTTGTCCATCCTTGAGGACAGTGTAGGGCGGATCTGGAGAAATGATCTCGAATTCAGGGTCTGCTATGAGAGCAGGGACGAGCTTGGAAGCCTCTGTGATTCGGTGGAGGATATGCGTACGGAGCTGGTCAGGGGAAAGGAAGAGATGTGGCGGCTCGTGGAGAGGCAGAAGGAATTGAATGCCGCGTTCGCCCATGATCTCCGCACTCCGCTCACGGTGCTTCGGGGTTATACGGATTTCCTTTTGCGTTATATTCCGGAGGGGAAGATCAGCGAGGAGAAGATGCAGGATACACTGGCATTGATGTCCGATCACATAAGGAGGCTTGAGAATTACAGCCGCACCATGAAGGGGATCCGGAGCATTGAGGAGGTTCCGTTCTTGCCGGAGAGGACAGAGCTTGGAAGCCTCCAGAAGAAGATCGGGGAGGTGGTATTTGCATTAGATCAGGCGGGAGATGTCAGGGTCATTTATCAGAGACGAGATGCGGCGGGCGCCGTCAGAGTAGAAGCGGATGATAATATTATCATAGAAGTCCTGGGAAATGTACTCTCCAATGCGATCCGCTATGCAAAAGAAGAGATCGAGGTCGTGTCGGATTATGACGAAGCGAAGGAGGAATTCCTGCTGACAGTCCGGGATGATGGGAAGGGATTCTCGGAAGAACAGCTTCAGAAGGCATTGCAGCCGTACCATAAGGAGTATGAAGAGAAACCGGACGAACACTTTGGGATCGGGCTTCATATCTGCAGGGAATTCTGCAGGAAGCATGGCGGGACTTTGAATGTTGCGAACAGTATAAGGGGAGGGGCGGTTGTCACAGCGTCGTTTATCTGCAGGGTATATTCGGAGAATATTTCAGATATCCTTAGTGATTCTTAATTTTTTGTAGAGAAATTATAGGGATTTGCGTTTTATTATATTTATATCAGGAAGGCAGATGCAGAGTATTTATCAAGATGTCTTCTGAAATAAGGAGGATGAAGGCGTATGTCCACTACAATCGAAATCAGGAATCTGAATCAATATTATGGCAAGAAGCAGGCGTTAAGAGATATTAATCTTACGATCGAGACAGGCATGTTCGGTCTCTTGGGGAGAAACGGTGCGGGAAAGACCACACTGATGAAGGTGATCGCGACACTTTTGCCCCGGTCGGAAGGAGAAGTGACCGTGTGCGGCAGAAGTACGTTAAGAGCACAGGAGGTCCGGCGGATCGTTGGGTATCTCCCGCAGGATTTCTCTATGTATCCGAACATGACAGTGTACGAGGCGATGGATTACTTAGGCGTGCTGTCCGGATTGAGTAAGGCGAAGCGCAGGCAGCGGATTCCAAGACTCCTTGAGAGAGTGAATCTTCAGGATGACCGGAGGAAGAAGGTGAAGGCGCTGTCCGGCGGGATGAAACGGCGCCTCGGTATCGCGCAGGCAATTCTTCATAACCCTAAGGTACTGATCGTGGATGAACCAACGGCAGGACTAGACCCGGAAGAACGGGTGCGTTTCCGTAATCTTCTGTGCGAGATCGCAGAGGATCGGATCGTGATATTATCCACCCACATCGTGGGGGATATCGAGGCGACTTGTGAGGATATTGCGGTTCTGGACGAGGGGAACGTCATTTATCAGGGGACGGTGTCAGATCTGATTGCTATGGCAGAAGGGAAGGTATATTCTGCAGAGATCAGCAAGCGGGAATTGGAACTCTTGAAGAAGGACTATCTTGTGACCAGCATGCTTACCCTGGGAAATAATGTGATGGCACGTTTTCTGGCAGAAGAGAGGCCCTTTGCGTCAGCGAAGCTCTGTGAAGCAGGTGTGGAAGATGCTTACATGTATCTGATGCATGTGGGGAGGGGGGAGTACGGATGTTAGGACAGTTATTTGTAAGGGAATGCAGGCAGACGGCGAAGAGCCTGATATACTGGCTGATAGTCCTGATCCTGATCTTCGATTTTACCACGCAGCTTGGCGAGATGGAGATTGATGAAGAGCCGCAGCCGGGACAGGAGAGTTATGGGTACCGGCAGAGCGAGGATCCAGATATCATCATGAGAAGCACGCTTGGACAGCTGACAGAAGAGTATGTCCGGGAGAACTATACGACTTATCCCATTGGTTTCTATAAGAATGTGACGCTAAATGAGAAGGATGACGCGAGGATTGGGCAGATCCTCGAAGAGACGGCGGGGATTGCAGGCCGTGAATCGGCGGAGCAGGTAAGGGAAGAGTGGTATGCCGCCCAGAACGGGCAGGATTCGGCAGATAATATGGAAAATATGATGTATCAGGAACCTTTGAAGGTGAAACCGGCAGACGGTCTGACCTATGAACATTTTACCGAACTGATGGATGAAGCGGATAAGATTCTGGGCGGAGGCTCGAACTACGGTAAGGAGTACCGGGAGAAGAATGCCCAGGTTCCTATGACTTACGAGGATGCGGTGAAGGAGTACGGCGCTTTGATAGAAGAGGATCGGCTGACCGGCGGATACGCCAGGCTGTTCTGCGATTATATGGTGATCTTCCTGGGAATTCTGCCGGTCTTCCTGGCGGTGACCAGAGGGCTCAGGGACCGTCGTTCCATGATGCAGGAGTTGATCTATACGAGGAAATGTTCTTCTCTGACGGTCATGGTAAGCCGCTATCTGGCGATGCTCGTGATGCTGACGCTGCCCGTGCTTATATTGTCCCTGAATCCGCTGCTGAAATGCATGAGTTATGCCGGTAAGGCAGGGATTACAGTGGATATGCTGGCATTCGTGAAATACACCTTTGGATGGCTGCTTCCGACGGTCATGGCCGTAACGGCGCTTGGAATGTTCCTCACAGAGCTTACCGATACGGCGGCTGCGGTGCTGGTACAGGGGGCATGGTGGTTTATTGCCGTATTTGGCGGTGTGGACAGATTGAAGGGAGGAATGTATGGCTGGAATCTGATGCCAAGACACAATACAGAACTGAACTGGCAGGGTTTCCATGGCGGCTTCGCACAGCTTGCCGCGAACAGGCTGTTCTATATGGCTGCTGCTTTGCTGTTGGTTGCTCTGACTGTTTTCATCTATTCTCAGAAAAGGAAAGGGAGGCTTCATATCCGTGGAAAGATACTGGCAAATCGAAAAAGTAAATCTTAAATACCATATACCGCTGCATGTCCTGATCTCTGTCCTGCTGCTTCTGATCTCGCCGTTTCTGATAGGGGTGGCGAATCTTGGGGCACAGGATACGGCAAAAGCCCTGGAGATGTATGTTGCCCTCATTGGGATCGTGCTTCTGCCGCCGGTATTCTTGCCGGAGCAGAATCATGATATCCGAGATCTCATTTACACCAAATATCTGAATGGTACGGCAATATATCTGGTGAGGATCCTTGGAAATATCCTGCTCATGGCAGTATTGCTCGGGTTATATATCGGGATGCTCGCGTATCACGGATGTGAATTCCCGGCGGGCAAATATTTCTGCGGGACATTGACGGAGATGCTGTTCCTGGGAGGTCTGGGGGTGTTCTTCTACGGCCTGTGCGATAATCTGGTGATCGGATATATGGCTCCCATTGTCTATTATATAGCGGCAATCGGGGGCGGAGAGAAATATATGAAGATGTTCTATCCATTTTCCATGGTCAGGGGAAGCTATGGGGAGAAGGTATGGCTGGCTTTTGGAGCAGTGATTCTTGTGATCGGGGGAGTGTGGTTTCGGTGCAGGAGGAAGCGGCGGTTTGTACGGTAACCGTTATAGTTCACTCCTACACTAGCGGACACAGTTTGAATGAGCAGGATATCTCTACTCAGACGGGGCAATATTCCGATGAACTAACTGCTAACGGAATCTAAGACGTTCAGCAATGGCTTCACGCCTAAGATTCCGTAAGCAGTGGATTTCATCTCCATAAAAAGCGCCCCTGAATTGTCTGATTAGAGGTATCCTGCTCATTCAAACTGCTGTTTACTGGCGTGGGTCTGAATTATACGGTAGCCGTTAATATTTCGTATACATATAGAAGACTGTCTTGAAAATGCCCATGAATCGTGATACTATTGAAATCAGTGATATGGTCTGCCATCAGCGTTTGGCAGGCGGCGAGAGAAATGGAGATTAGTAATATGAGTAAAGTTACATTAGTGATCATGGCGGCTGGGATCGGGAGCAGATTCGGAGGCGGGATCAAGCAGTTAGAGCCGGTGGGGCCGAATGGCGAGATTATTATGGATTATTCCATCTATGATGCTATGGAAGCAGGGTTTAATAAGGTGGTATTCGTGATCCGTAAGGATCTTGAGAAGGATTTTAAGGAAGTGATCGGCAACCGGATCGAGAGGGTCGTGGATGTGGATTATGCATATCAGGAGCTTGAGAATATACCGGAGCGGTTCCGGGGCAAATTAGAAGGAAGGACGAAGCCCTGGGGAACCGGGCAGGCGATCCTCTGCTGTAAGGATGCGGTGGACGGGCCGTTTCTTGTGATCAATGCGGATGATTACTATGGGAAAGAGGCGTACAGGGAAGCTTACCGGGAGTTGGTAAAGCCCCATACAGGATCGGAGGTCAGCATGGTCGGATTCCGGCTTAGGAATACTCTGAGTAAGAACGGAACCGTGACCAGGGGCGTATGTAAGATTGACGGGGCATCTATGCTTGAGGAGATCGAAGAGACTTATGAGATTGAGGCGAAGGGAGATCATGCGGTGGCGCAGAAGGCCGGAACAGAGATCCGGCTAGATCTTGAGTCTCCGGTATCTATGAATATGTGGGGACTTCAGCCGGAGTTCTTCGAGATACTTAAGAGCGGCTTCGCGGAGTTCTTAGACAAGGTAGAAGAAGGGGATGTCAAGGCGGAGTACCTTCTTCCAAGGATCATCGGACAGCTTCTTGCGGATAAGAAGGTGCAGGTGAAGGTCTTGAAGTCCCATGATCAGTGGTTCGGCGTTACTTACAAGGAAGATAAAGGAGCGGTGGTAGAAGCAGTCCGGGAGCTGATCGCGAAGGGGGTGTATCCGGAGAGATTATTTCCTTAAGGAGAGTGTAAGATGGAACTTGTGACCCGTGAAGAGCTTCGGCTCTGATATGATGGTTACGAGATGCGGCCGGGTAAGAGGCTGTATAATCCCTGCTCGATCGTCGGGGCGCTGAGAGGAAGGATATATGAATGCGATATATCAGCGGGGTAGGGGTACTCCGCTGATTTTATGGAGAGGATAATATTGTGAAGGAATGGTTGAAGAATAGAGTAGATCTTGCGGAAAAATTAATCTGGAATCTCCTGCTGTCATCAAGCTGGGCATTGATCATAGCAGTATTTTTTACAGGGCATTTATGGCAGTTGAATAATATCAGGCAGAATATGGCGTCCTTACGCATATGGGTAAGTCTGAACAGAGCGTTTCTGCTCTTTTTTGTTTTGTTCTTTATCGGTCTGCATTTTATCTTACCGGTTAAGAAGATGTATGACCGGATCTTTGAGAAGAGATGGCTTGTCGGTATATTGCTGTTATTGTTCCTAACGGTGAATCGATATCATGGAGATTCTATTACTTATTATAATGAGACGATTCAGCCGGAAGCGTGGGAAGACGATGCCTCTGTACCGATCTTTGGGAAGACGAGGGCGATACGGTCGGATGAATATATCGTAGATACGCCGTCTGCTCTGGCAGCAGGATACGGCGAACATCCGTATGGAGCCCGTAATGAGGTCATGCGGGGAGCGGAGACGTCGAATATCGCGGCGGGAGTATATGTGGGATATATGACACTGGCAAAAGCGCCGTGGGAACTGTCCTATAAGCTCCTTCCCCGGGAATATGCGTTCAGCTTTTGTTGGTATGCTAAGATTATTCTCGGGTTTTTGATGTCCATAGAATTGTTCTATCTGATCACGAAGAAGGACCGCTTGTTATCGGTGACCGGCGCTTTTTTGATTGTGTTTTCTTCCTTTTATATGTGGTGGAGATTTTCGATCCATTTTATCTCGGCGCCGGGGACGATCGTCTGTGTATATTATTTTTTGAACAGTGATAAGTTCTGGAAGAGGATATTGCTTGGACTGGGGACGGCATTATGCTTCGGTAATTTTATTCTTAATCTGTATCCGGCATGGCAGGTTCCTCTGGGATATATGTTCTTAGCCATAGGGATCTGGTGTCTGCATGAGAATTGGGAGAAGGTGAAGAAGCTTAAGCTGCGGGACTGGATGGTAATCGCGGGTGCGCTCGCATTGGTGGCAAGCTTTGTACTTTCTTATTTTCTTGTAGCTTCGGAGTATGTGGAAGTTATCAATGCGACTGTATATCCGGGGAAACGGATCAACGCGGGCGGATTCAAGCTGCACAAATTATTCTACTATGCGCAGGCTCCGTTTTATGCGTATCAGGACGTGGGAAATGCAAGTGAGGCGGGAGTCTATTTTAACCTGTTTCCAATCCCAACGCTAATGGCGGTCTATTGTTTCCTCAGAGAGAAGAAAAAGGACTGGCTTACCGGCGGGTTATTGTTGGTCCAGATTCCCATGTTGATCTACGTGACGGTCGGGTTTCCGGAGATGATAGCGAAGCTTTTGCTCTTCTCACATTCTACTCCTAAGAGACTGGTAGATGTGGTTGGGTTGATGCAGGTGTATTTGATTGTGATCTTACTGTCGCATTATAGAGATGCGGCGAAGCTTCCAAAGACGGCGGCAGGATTCATAGGAGCGGTCACGGCGGGCTTTGCCATCTGGGTATCTTCTTATAATTATCCGGATTATATGAGTCTCATCCAGAAGGTTGTGATGTTTGTCATCATCGCAGTGTCGGCGGCCTGTCTGATGATTAGTCTAAGGAGAAGGACGCAGATACTTTTTATGGCGGGCCTGATTGCCGTATCTCTGTTTACAGGGAGTTATGTCCGTCCGGTGATCAAAGGCTTTGATGCAATCTATGCGAAGCCGGTTGCCAGGGAGATCCAGAAGATTGCCGCAGATGATAAAGAGGGGAAATGGATCACGCAGGGAGTGGTCGGACTCTCGGCCTATACTGTGGCATGCGGAGCGCCCACGGTCAATTCCTGTAATGTATATCCGAATCTGGAATTGTGGGAAAGCTTAGATCCGGAGCATAAGTATTCGAATATATATAACAGGTATGCGCATGTAGATGTAGAATTTACGAACCAAAAGACCAGCTTTGAACTGGTTTGGGGGGATCATATCAAGGTAAATCTCTCATATAAGGATATAGAGAAAACAGGAGCGGCGTATCTATTGTGTCAGGGAGAATTAAAGCCGGCGGCAAATAAATACGTACAATTTGACAAAATATACGAAGAGAATGGAATGACTATTTACCATATCTTGTGTGAATGAGGTGAAAAAGGACGTAGTAGAATGGAATTCTACTACGTTCCCTTTTGGGCATTTTCTGATTTTAAAGTTTCTAATTCTTTCTGATACAATGCTAGTTCCTGAGCGATCTTCTTCATTCGGACCGACATCCGTGATATTGCTATTGTCAGAACAAATGTAAGTCCTAGGGAAAAGCAGAAGCCTAAAAAGAACAGCATATTTGCCGGAGTGTCGATTCCCATGATATCTGCGATTGTCTTGATCAGATCAGGGAAGAGATCCAGAATCAGGATCCCGATTCCCGCAGTAAGCCATGACAGGGCATAGCGCAGTTCCAAGGATTTCCTGCGGATCATATTGATGATGATACAGAGCGCGGAGATGATTGTGATCGCAACTATGATCTGTAGTTTTAAGGTTAACATAGATTCTCCTTTCTACTGTTGTCCCGGATCCGGGCGATCAGCATCGCCAGAGTCACCTTTATCATATAATAGGCGGACTTGTTCATAGAGATAGAAGAGTTTCCTCCGTTTCTTGCCCGCATTACTACGGGAATCTCTATGATCTTTTTGCCGTTTCGAAGGACTGTCACGACGCTCTCAGGCTCGGGGTAATCTTTGGGATAATCTTCGGCAAACTGCTTCATGACGCTCTGGCTGACCATGCGTAAACCGGAAGTGGGATCCGTGATCGTCTGACCGGTCAATAATCTGATCAGTATGGTAAAATACCGGATGCCGATACGCCGGATACCGGATGACTGGAATCCCTTCTTGTCGATAAAGCGGGAACCGATCACCATATCTGCCTGGCTGCGTTCCATATAGTCTGCCATCTTACTTAAGAATGCCGGGTCGTGCTGCCCGTCTCCGTCTACCTGTACCGCCAGATCGTATCCGTTTCTGTAGCCGTAGATATATCCGGTCTGAACGGCGCCTCCGATCCCCAGGTTGATGGGGAGATGGATTACATTATAGTTATTCTGAGTACAGATTGTACGGGTCTTGTCCGTAGAACAGTCGTTGATGATGATATAATCGAATTCCGGTGCGTTCTCTTCTATATCTTTCACGGTTTTTTCTATATTTGCTTCTTCGTTGAACGCGGGAATAATAATAAGTTTTCTGGGATAGTCTTTCTGCATCCTGACCTCCTTGGCTGTTGTTTTCTTATTTTTTGAAAATAAAACATTTACTTAGAATATAATTTACTAACACAGCTAAAAATGCAAGAGAAATCTTGGCAAGAAGTATGCCGTTTAGAAAAAGGAACCGGCAGCTGCCGGCGTTGAGGAATTCTACTGCGATCCAGAGACCTGCTTCTTCGATGATCAGAAAGGTTCCGACTCTTGCTGCGGTGAAGGATAGAAGCTCTGTTATCAATGTATTCCAAGCCCAAGTCTTGCTCTGAAAAACAAATTGCTTATTTGTGACAAAAGCAAATAGTGTTGCTATGATAAATGTAAATATATTAGAGAGTAAATAATATCGCTCTCCGAATATTTGATTAAAGACAATAAATGTGCCGAAATTCACAATTGTAGTCATGATTCCGAAGATTAAGTAAGAGAGAGTCTCTCTGTTGGCTATCTGTTTAAATATTTTTTTCATTTTTTCCTTTCTGTATGCAGGCTATAGCGGTATTGATGTCGGCAATTTATTGTACTATATTTTAAGGGATTTGTCCATGCGTCGCAGCAATCATAAACTTTTAAGAAAATCTTAATTTTGTAATTGCAAACTTAGAAACCTTCTTATATAATAAAAAATGTCGAAAAATGCAGAAGATTAGGAGAATACGTTGAATCATGAAAAGATTTGTATATTTTCTGAAAAAGATATTATTTGTATTAGGTACGGTGCTGTCAGTGCTCCTGATGGTAGCGGCAGTAGTGCTCTGCACCAGTATCCGGTGGATGTTTGATACCTGGAGTAATCTGACGATGGATGAGCTGGTGTTCCATCTGACGGCGCCCTTGGAAGGAACCAACGGGGAGATGATCGCGGAGTATTTAAGCGTGTGCGTTGCACCGGCCATATTGATCATGCTTCTGGCAGTCGTCTTGTTTGTTGCGTGGCATGATAAGAAGAGAAGATATCTGGTGCTGATGGGGGGCGGGATGGTCGTCTCGCTGACGGTGTCGGCGGTGTCTGTCCATGGCGCATGGAATAAGCTGGATGTAGGGAATTATGTAGCCGATCAGGGTACATATTCTACGTTTATAGATGATAATTACGTGGATCCGGCAGAGGTGCAGCTTAAGTTTCCGGATCAGAAGAGGAATCTGATCTATATCTTTCTGGAATCTATGGAGACCACCTATACGGATAAAGAGTCCGGAGGGGCATTTGAGGAGAATGTGATCCCGGAGCTTACCAGGCTTGCTCAGGAGAACGAGGATTTCTCCGGGTCAGACCCGCTTATTAACGGCGGTTATGCAATGCCGGGGGCAACCTGGACGATTGCGGCGATGTTCTCCCAGACTTCGGGAATTCCGCTTAGCATCTCTATCGAGGATAACAGCATGGATACCCAGGATTCCTTCTTCGCCAGTGCGATCACGCTGGGAGATATCCTTGAGCAGGCTGGATATTCGCAGTCGTTGCTGGTTGGCTCTGACGCAACCTTCGGAGGAAGGAGACTGTATTTTACAGAGCATGGGAATTTTGATGTCATAGATTATATGTATGCCAAGGATAACCAGAAGATCCCGGAAGATTACCGGGTATGGTGGGGATATGAGGACCAGAAGCTGTTTGAGTTCGCCAAGGAGAGGCTGACGGAGCTTGCCGCCGGGGAGCAGCCGTTTAATCTGACCATGCTGACGGTTGATACGCATTTTGAGGATGGATATCCCTGTCAGATCTGCAGGAGTACATATGGGGATGACCAGTATTCTAATGTAATGGCATGCTCCAGCCGTCAGGTGGACCGTTTTGTCAGATGGATCCAGCAGCAGGATTTCTATGCGAATACGACCATTGTTCTGGTTGGGGATCATCCGACGATGGATTCGGATTATTGCGAAGATGTAGACAGCGATTATGTACGCAAGGTCTACACTTCCTATATTAATCCGGCGGCGGGTGTCGCGACGGATACCAGAAGGAATTATACCACTTTTGATCATTTCCCGACTACATTGGCGTCTCTTGGCGTGCAGATCGAGGGAGAACGGCTGGGGCTTGGAACCAATCTGTTCTCCGGCAAGCAGACCTTAACGGAGCGTTTTGGGCTTGACTATCAGAAGCGGGAGATCGGAAGGAAATCCGAATTGATGGAGAGACTGGCGAATCTGGACGAGAATAAGCGGGAGCTGTTGATGCGGGAAGGAGAATTGGCGGATATCACAGTTGGAGAATATGATATCATGGCGGGAGTGATACCGATAGAAGTGAGGGATATCGCCAATGTGCCGGAAGGAGTCGAGAGTGTCCAGATGGCGGTGTGGACGGCAGGCGACCAGACGGATATGCAGTGGATCCAGATGGGGATGCAGGAAGACGGGAGTTATCTTGCACAGATCAATGTGCCGAGCTTTGGTTATAAATCGGGTGAATATCGTGTGCATGTGTATGTAGTGGACAGAACAGGAGCACAATACTTACTGGGCGCAGTTGAGGCGTATGTGCGGTAAATGAGAGGAGTATCGGGTCACCTCTTTCTTGGGCAGACATTCGGGAGCATTGCCTGGTCTGTGTGAGAAGGGGTGGCCCGAACCCTTGTCTGAACTATTATAAGGAATATTAGGGAGTGGCAGATATTATGAAGAAATTAATAGAACAGATCATGAAGTTTGGAGTGGTAGGAGTTCTTTGTTTCCTGATCGATTATGGGTTGATGATACTTTTGACGGAGCGGTTTGGAGTGGCATACCTGATATCTTCGGGAATCTCTTTCTCTGTGTCAGTGATCGTAAACTATATACTGAGCCTGACGTTCGTGTTTGACACGGGCAAGGATAAGAATAAGATCGCAGAGTTCGTGATCTTCGTGGTATTAAGCGTCATTGGACTGGGGATCAACCAGGTTCTGATGTGGGTGTGTGTGGAGAAGCTTCATATATATTATATGATCTCCAAGATCGGAGTGACCGGTGTGGTGATGGTTTACAATTTTATCACGAGGAAACTGATCTTAGAGAAAAGGGAATCGTGAATAATGACGAATTGTTACAAACTTGTTACGAATTTCGGTTCAAATCTTGAAATGTAAGTAATTCTGATATATAATATAGAAGTTAACGTAAGAGTCGTAGGATTCCCCTGCGACGGGCATAACAAGGAGGAAGTGACATGATGAAACGAATAAGGGGAAAGATTGCAGGAGTTCTGACTGCTGTATTGTTAGGTATGGCGATATTTCCTAACAC
The DNA here is from genome assembly GCA_947652615.1 of uncultured Dorea sp. Lineage (GTDB taxonomy): Bacteria > Bacillota > Clostridia > Lachnospirales > Lachnospiraceae > Sporofaciens. The sequence goes on from CANTDX010000013.1 coordinate 15,753, forward strand.
TGTAGCGGCGACGGGGGAGCTTCCCGGGGAGACGGTTGCCGAGGGCGGTACAGAGAATCTTCCTGCAGATCCTTCAGGTACGGATGAAGGAACAGCGCCGGTTGATGAAGCGGGCGAGCCGATCGCCGCGCCGGATGCAGAGCCGGACACACAGAGTCCGGATGCGCAGGAACCGCAGAATCCAGAGGAGTCTGGTGAGCCGGAGGCGCAGAGTCTGGAAGACGGGACGGAGGGAGAGCCGGAAGTGGAGACTCCGGGACTGATCAACTACATAGGAGTCGATCTTCCGTATGTTCAGGCGCCGGCAGAGCAGAAGCTTGCGGTATCCTACGGAGACGGTACGGAGAACGTGACGGATGCGAAGCTTATCTGCGTGAAGCCGGACGGCAGTGAGATGGAGCTTGGCCTGACGAACAGGGAAGAGAGTCTCTATCTGTTCGGACGCACATTCGAGGAGAGCGAGGCCGGAGTGTACAAGCTGCTGCGGTTCGTGTATGTACAGGACGGCGCAGAGCAGGTGATCAATCTGCCGGATATCGGAATCAACGCGATGTTCGGTGTCAATGAATATTATCCGGGATATGAGAATTCGGAGGCGGTCGATATCGCAGAAGAGTCCGGAACAGCAGTGCCTGCAGAGGCATCGGCAGAGCCGGCGGCGTTGGCTGAGATGGAAGAAGCCGGGGTTACGCCGGAAGAAGTTGAGGTATCGGTAGTCAACGTTGATGTGAATGATGTAGGAAGCGCCGAGACGGATGTTGAGGAGACTCTTGAGACGGTTGCCGAGGAGGTTGACACTGATCAGAAGGTGTCGAAGAATTCCGGCGTCGGTTTTGCTGATACGGCGGCGGCTGTACTTTCATCAGTGGCAGATATCGTTCTGCCGGCATCGACGGCTAAGGCCGCGGAGAATAAAGTGGTAGTGCTCGATCCGGGCCACGGCGGATCGGATGGCGGAGCAAGCGCTAATGGACTGACAGAGAAGAATCTTACGCTCAAGATCGCACAGTATTGTAAGGCAGAACTGGAAGCGTACGGCGGTGTGACCGTCTATATGACGAGAACCAGTGATAAGGCTGTCGGACTGACAGAACGTGTCAATATGGCGAAGAGCTGGGGAGCGGATGTATTCGTCAGCTTGCATATTAATTCTGCAGTTGCATCGGCGAAGGGTGTCGAGGTATGGTATCCCAATAGCAATTACAACTCTACGGTACACAAGAACGGCAAAGAACTGGCGAAATATATCCTGGATGAGCTGACGGATCTTGGATTATATGACCGCGGGGTCAAGTACAAGGATTATCAGAGCAGTGACGGAAGCGCTCCGGTCAAGTATCCGGACGGATCACTGGCAGATCATTATTCTGTAATCAGAGACAGTAAGAGGGCAGGCTTCCCGGGTATTATCGTGGAGCATGCATTTATCACGAATACAGAAGATGCGCAGATGCTGGCGCAGGACAGCAAGCTTAAGCAGATGGGTATTGCGGATGCCACAGGTATTGCCAATTACCTGGGATTATCCAAGGGTACCAGCGTCAGAGTCACGAATCAGAATGATTTCGCCGGAACGGCGGATATCAAGGCGAACGGCCTTGGGAGCAACGGGAAAGTGAAGGTGACTCATCAGTCAACCGGTAAGAGTAAGAGATATTCCCTCTCCAGCGGAACCGGTACGATTCAGTTCAAGGTCAGCGATTTTAGCAATGCGCGCGGATCTTATCTGGTAGAAGGGCAGAATTCCAACGGAAGGGTACTTCATAGCACCTCCTTCAATATGGCGGATACAAGCTGCAATGTATATGTGGATCCTGTAGGCAATGACAGAGAGTATAAGATCGTTGCCAAGTTTAGCGGCAAGACGCCTTCCGGGGTATCGGTAGTTCAGGTGCCGGTGTGGAGCGATCCGGAGCAGAAAGATATAGTATGGTATTCGGCCAAAGAGGTTTCAAACGGGAATTGGCAGGTAACGGTTGACGTCAGCAGGCATGGTGCTGCCGGTAATTATGTTGTACATACGTATGCCATGATGTCAGACGGGAAGACGCAGAATTTCCTTGGGGCAACTTCCTTCAATGTATCTGCGCCGACAGTGGCGCCGACGCTTACGGCTACGACGGAGAACTATGATGAGAAGGCAGGAACCTTCGACGTTATCATCAAGAATGTCAGCTCATCAGCGGGTGTCAAAGAGGTTCATGTGCCGGTGTGGTGTGCTGCCGATCAGAGCGATATCCATTGGTACACGGCGAAGAAGCAGAGCAACGGCGACTACAAGGTGACGGTAGACGCGGCGAACCATGGGTATGCAGCAGGTAATTATACGATTCATGTCTACGTGACAAGCGGAAATGGTGTCATGACTTTCGGAGGAACGGCGCCGGGTGTGAATGTGAAAGCAGTGGAGCGGGATATGAAGATCACTGCCGTAGATACTGACGGCAAGGAGATGAAATACCAACTCACGGCTACGAATGCGGGCAGCCTTGGTTCCGTGAAGGCAGTACAGTTCGCGACCTGGAGCGAGGAAGGCGGACAGGACGATATCCGCTGGTATAACGGAAGCAAGGGAGCGTCCGGCAAATGGACTGCGACGGCAGATATTAAGAACCATAAGACAGCAGGAAGATATAATGTACATGTATATGTAACCTTGTCCAACGGTTCCATGAAGTTCCTGGGGTCAACGACATTTACGGTATCTAAGCCGACACTGTCTGTTGTTTCAGGCGGATATGACAAGGGCAAAGGAATCTTTGATGTAACGATCACTAACGTGGCGTCCGTGTCGGGAGTGGAGAAGATCCAGATACCGGTATGGTGTGCGAAGAACCAGAGTGATATCAAATGGTACGACGCAGAGAGGCAGAAGAACGGAAGCTATAAGGCGACGGTAAGAATGTCGAATCACGGCTATTCCGTAGGGAAGTATCAGGTACATACCTATATTACAGCAGGAAACGGAGTTATGGCGTTCGGCGGTGCGGCGGCGGCTGTTGATGTGACGCTGCCGAAGGTGGATATTACGGCGTCCGATCTGGATGGAAACGGAACCAATTATGCGCTGAGAGCATCCAATACCGATATCTTCGGTGCGATCCGAGGCGTACAGTTTGCAACCTGGAGCGTTGAGAATGGCCAGGATGATATCAGATGGTACAGCGGTACCAAGAATGCGTCCGGACAGTGGGCGGCAACGGCGAACGTGAAGAATCATGGATCTGCCGGAAGATATAACGTGCATGTATATGCGACACTGGCTGATGGACGGCTGAGTTTCTTAGGTTCTACCGTATTCGATGTGCCGAAGGCATCTGTATCAGGAATCAAAGTAGAAGGCTATAATTCAGAGTCAGGAGCATTCAAAGTCGTAGTGTCCGGAGCGAAGGCACCGGCGGGTGTTGCCAATGTTCAGGTGCCGGTATGGTGTGCGGCGAATCAGAACGATATCAAGTGGTACGAAGCGAAAAAGCAGTCTGATGGAACCTATGTGGCAAATGTAAGTCCAGCGAATCATAAGAGTAATTCAGGACTTTATAAGATTCATGTATATGTTACGGCTGGAAATGGGACATTATCTTTTGTAGGTAACACTTCACAGATGGTAAATGTAACTAAGACACCGATTATGGGTGAGTCTTCGACTACAGTAAACCAGATGGTAGCATATTTTAAGCAAAGTAAACATACTTATCCTAGCTTGGCATTGGGTAAAGGTGGTGCAGGTACTCTTGAGCAATTCTGCCAGATTTATTTGGAAGAGGCAGCAGCAGAGGGGGTACGCGCAGAAGTAGCGTTTGCACAATCCATGAAGGAGACAGGATGGCTGCAGTTTGAGGGCAGTATTGTAAAGATTGAGCAGTTTAATTTTGCTGGACTTGGTGCAGAGGATGGAAATCCAACGGGAAAGTGTGAGAGTTTTAAGGATATCAGACAAGGTGTAAGAGCTCAGATTCAGCATTTGAAGGCGTATGCATCTACGGATCCGTTGAATAATGCATGTGTTGATGCAAGATTTAAGTATGTGAAAAGAGGATGTGCACCTTATGTAGAGTGGCTTGGACAGAAAGAGAATCCGAATGGATATGGATGGGCAACTGATGCGACATATGGCAGCTCTATTGCTGGTATGATCAAGAAACTAATCACCATGTAAAAGTTGCAATCAATGGGTAGAAGTGATATAATAGTCGGGAATTGCAGAGAATGTATGCTTAGGAACATAGGTGTTGAATAATGAATAGGAATAGATACACATCTGTAAGTACAGATTATTGAACAGAATTATAAATCGTAAACCGGCAGTATCAACTGATACTGCTAGTTTGCGTTTTGACAAGCATCAATATATCATCATTATATTCATCTGGGAACAATCAGGGCAGGAGACAGCTTGTTTCCAGATGAATGCAATGATTTGGCGCAGTTCATTATTATACTAGGAGGAAGAGTTTTGTCTGCATATATACAGAATTTTATAAAGTTTCAGCCATTATTAGGAGAACTGATAGCAAGAGATATTAAGATCAAGTACCGCCGTTCGGTCCTGGGGGTTTTGTGGACGCTGCTGAACCCTCTGTGTATGATGATCGTGCTGTCGGTCGTCTTCTCGAATATCTTCAAGTTCGATATTGAGAATTTTCCGCTCTATATCTTAAGCGGACAGTTGATCTTCAACTTTTTCTCTGATGCGACGACCAGTTCTATGTCATCCATCGTATCGAGCGCGTCATTGATCAAGAAGGTATATGTTCCGAAGTATCTTTTTGTACTTTCGCACATTTTTTCGAGTTTTATTAACCTGATGGCGTCCTTTACGGCGCTTTTGCTGGTCATGATGGCCACCAGGACAGAGCTACACTGGACGACGCTGCTTGCACCGGTGCCGCTGTTCTTGCTGGTTCTGTTCTCACTGGGCGTGGGATTGGTCCTTGCGGCTGTTACTGTCAAGTTTCGGGATATCATGCATCTGTATTCGGTATTTATTACGGCGCTCATGTATCTGACGCCGGTGATCTATCCGATGGCGATGCTGCCGGACTGGCTGACAGGCTTCGTGATGCTCAATCCGATCACGAATATCGTACTTATGTTCCGTAACGTGATGCTTTACAATACTTTCTTTGGGTGGAGGTCATTGTTCGTGGCGGTGGTAGAGACAGGAATTATGCTTATGATAGGTTTCTGGGTATTCTATAAGAATCAGGATAATTTTATATTGAATCTATAGGAGAGAATATTAGGAGAGAATATATGAGTGACAAAGTGATGGTCAAGGTGGAGCATGTATCCATGAAGTTTAATCTGTCTTCCGAGAAGTTTGACAGTTTTAAGGAATACGTGATCAAGAGCCTTAAGAACCAGGTGTCTTTTGAGGAATTCTGGGCGTTGAGGGACGTGTCCTTCGAGGTGATGCAGGGAGATGCCCTGGGGTTGATCGGACTGAACGGGAGCGGTAAGAGTACTATGCTCAAGACGATCGCAGGTGTCTTGAAGCCCACGGAAGGCTCCGTGCATGTGAACGGAAGCGTCGCCCCGCTGATCGAGCTTGGAGCCGGTTTTGATATGGATCTGACGGCGCGGGAGAATGTCTTCCTGAACGGGGCGCTTCTGGGGCATTCGAGGCGAGAGATGGAAGCTTTCTATGATGATATCGTGAGTTTCTCGGAGCTTGAGAATTTCATGAATGTTCCGGTTAAGAACTTTTCGTCAGGGATGGTGTCAAGACTCGCATTTTCCATTGCCACTATCGGCGTACCGGATATTCTGATTGTGGATGAGGTACTCTCTGTGGGAGATTTTCGGTTTCAGGAGAAGTGTGAACGGCGCATTCAGGCTATGGCGGATCAAGGAACTACGATTCTGTTTGTATCACACAGCATCGCACAGGTGAAGAAGATCTGTGATAAGATCGCATGGCTTGAGAGCGGGCAGTTGAAACGGTTTGGCGCGGCAAGTGATATCTGTAAGGAATATGAACAATCATAGATGATGAGGTTGACAATGAAGAAAAGGGTAAGTTGGATCGTGATGATCATCCTTGTGCTGGTGTTTGCATACTGGTATGCGCATATCGCAAAGATGAACATGATATATGACAAGGGTGTGGATAACAGCGAATATATAAGCATGGGTATCCTGGAGGATCAGCGGGTAGAGCAGAAGTTTGTATGCCGTGAGGATACGATGGATGGGATCTATGTGAAGTGTCAGGTCACCGGGGATGTGACGGATGTGAATGTCTGTTACAGGATCACAAGCGGATCGCCCAATACGCCTGTTGCAAGCGGAAGCTATCCGGCCAGTGAGCTTAAGGCATCCAAGTTCAATAAGCTTACGTTTGACACGATAGAAGACAGCAGGGACAAGGAATATACTCTATCTATATGGTCTGATCCGGTTTCAGCCAGGAAGGGAGTTTCGTTCTATTATCAGCCTGAGACGGAGGAAGGGACGGAGCTTACCATCGGCGGCAGTGCGGTGAATGGAACCATGATCATGCGGACGGTCACGAATCGGTTTGATATGGAGACGTTCTGTGTAGTCATTATATTTATTGCATTTATCACTGCATTTATGAAGATTTTGTATAAATTATTTGAATAGGTGAGATTATGAATAGTGAGAAGAATGAGTTTAGAATTATCAAATACCGGCTGAAGGTGGGCAATCCCAATATATTGCTGGTTCAGTGCTGGTTTTCCAACAATGAGATGGGGGATAATAAGCTCTTATTCCTGTTGGATGATAAGAGGCTGGTGCCGAAGATATCGATAAAAGAAGGAATCGAGATCAGAAAGCGGCATTTGACGGATTCTTACGGGATCGACAGAGAGTATTATTTCTGGCTTCCGCTGCCGGAAGCTATGAACAGCCGGAAGTACATCCGTATCTTTGAGGAGGCGGAGGGTAAGACGCGGCTGGTCTATGCGATCCCCTGCCGTAAGATCATGAAGCTTCGGGGAAGAGTGGAGAGCTTTGTCGAGGAATCCCAGGCCAAAGACGGTAAGGTGGAGATCAAGGGATGGTATATCGCAAAGGATCGCCCGGTTCGAATCACGGCCGCGGATGAGGGCGGGAAGCCGATTGAATTCGACACAGAGGAGATGTTCAGGCAGGATGTAGTGGCGGAATTCCCGGAGACAGCGGCAGAGGATGCACATGGGTTCAAACTGATCCTTGACGATGCCGGCAGCAAGAGGGTGAAGATCGTCTTAAGCGACGGGAAGAACCGGACAGAGTATGACCATGAGATCTATCCGTCGGTGGTGAAGAAGGGAGTAACAGAAGCCAGGAAGATTAAGGCGAAGACGGTAAGTTATCTTAAGACGGAAGGTGTAAGGCGGACTGCAAGACGCGCTGTTGTCAAGCTTTTCAGGCTGAATGAGAATAACTATATGTCCTGGCGCAAGGCGAACGGGCCGACGAAGGACGAACTGGATGCCCAGAGGGAGGCGCGGTTTGACCGTATGCCTAAGATCAGTATAGCGGTTCCTCTATATAAGACGCCTCTTAGTTATCTGGAGGAGCTGATCTGTTCTGTTAGGGAGCAGACCTATGGTAATTGGGAATTATGTCTGTCGGATGGAAGCGGTGAAGAGAACAGCGCTCTTACAGAAGCGCTTAAGAGATATCAGGAGTCTGATAGAAGGATCAAGACGGTGATAAGCCCTGTTCCGCTTAAGATCTCTGAAAATACGAATGAAGCGCTCCGTGTGTCAACAGGGGATTACATTGCGTTTGCCGACCATGACGATTTGTTGACTCCAGACGCATTGTATGAGTGTGTGAAGGCGCTCAATGAAGATCCGAAGATCGATGCGCTGTATTCGGATGAAGATAAGATCTCTATGAACGGGAAGGAATATTTTGAACCGCATTTTAAGACGGATTTTAATATTGATCTTCTGTGTTCTATGAATTATATCTGCCATCTGTTCGTGGTGAGCAGGAAGATCATGGATCAGGTGGGAATGCTTCGAAGCGAATTCGACGGGGCGCAGGATTATGATTTTGTCCTGAGAAGCGTGGAGGCGGCCGGATCTGTGCATCATATTCCGAAGGTATTGTATCACTGGCGGGCGCATAAGGATTCCACGTCAGAGAATCCGCAGAGCAAGATGTATGCATTTGAGGCGGGTAAGAGAGCGGTGCAGGCGCATTACGACAGGATCGGAATTGCGGCGAAGGTACATCAGGGAGAATATCTGGGACTTTATAAGACCGAGCATATCTTGAAGGAGCATCCGCTGATCTCTCTGATCATACCGAACAAGGACCATATCGAGGATCTGGACAAATGCATCAGTTCTATCGAGCAGAAGAGCACATACGACAATTACGAGTATATTATCGTAGAGAATAACAGTGAGAATGAAGAGACCTTCCGCTACTATAAGGATCTTGAGAAGGAGAACCCAAGAGTTCATGTGGTATGCTGGGAAGGAGAGTTCAACTATTCTGCCATTAATAATTACGGCGCCAAGTTCGCAAAGGGCGAGTACCTGCTGCTTTTGAACAACGACACGGAGATCATTAACGGAAGCTGCTTGGAGGAGATGATTGGGTATTGTATGCATGACAATGTAGGCGCTGTGGGAGCAAGGCTTTACTACAGCGACGAGACCATACAGCATGCCGGGGTGATCGTCGGCTTCGGCGGAATCGCGGGCCATGCATTTATCGGGCTGCCGCGCAGCGCCAACGGTTATTTCTCAAGGATCATCTGTGCACAGGATATGAGCGCTGTCACGGCGGCGTGTATGATGGTGAAGAAGAGTGTCTTTGAGGAAGTGGGCGGCTTAAGTACGGAATTACAGGTAGCGTTCAACGATATTGACCTGTGTATGAAGATCCGTGAAGCAGGATACTTGATCGTATATAATCCATATGCGGAATTATATCATTATGAATCAAAATCAAGAGGCCTTGAGAATACGAAAGAGAAGGTAGACAGATTCAACGGAGAGATCGCTACGTTTGCTCAGAAATGGCCTGAGATATTGAAGAATGGAGATCCATATTACAATCCGAACCTGTCTTTGGAAAGATGTGATTTTAGTTTAAAATAGATGAGGATTGGAGATAGGAAATATGCGTGATAGAAGGACGAAAGTTTGTAGGTGGGGGATATATGCAGCTGGTGCGTTGCTGCTGGCTTTGGTGGCGGGAATATATGCATTTTGGCTGGAAGGTGTCGCGGATGCGTCCAGAGCAGGGAATATGCTGTTCTACGTCAGGAGGGCATGCGTCTCCAAAAAGGTCTGCCTTCTTGCCGTTCTTCTGTTTGCGATATTTCTGTTATATGATCATTACGGTGCAAGGTTCGTGTCGTTCCTGTATGCCTGGAGATTTGCCATAGCGGCGGCCTTGTTCGTATTGTGTGTGGTCTGTGAGCTGAACGGTTCATCCATCGGTGTGTGGCAGGCGTATATGGGAGGAACAGATACGGGAACGCTCCTTGGGGCTGCAAGGCCGATCCGTTCGGATGAATGGGCGGTCTCAACGCCTATGATGCTGTCCCAGTACCGCAACGCAGCCGGTGCATTTCCCTATTACAGTGATACGGTCCGGGGGGCTGCGACCGATATGTTCATGGTCTATGGGCAGCCTGTCAGGGATATTGCAATGATCTTCAAACCCTTCTATTGGGGGTATCTTTTTCTGCCGGCCGGAATGGGTCTGGCTTTTTTCTGGTATGGCAGATGGATTGCGCTGTTTCTGGTATCCTTTGAGATGGGTATGCTTCTGTCCGGAGGGGATAAGCGGCTGGCTGTGTCCGGTGCTTTCCTTGTTGCTTTTGCCCCTGTGGTCCAGTGGTGGTTCGCGATCAACGGACTTGTAGAGATGATGGTCTTCGGGCAGTTGTCGGTACTGCTTCTGCGAAGATACATGACAGATACAAGGACATGGGTCCGGGGAATCTGTGCATCGGTGATCGCAGTCTGCGCGGGCGGATTTATATTGATACTGTATCCGGCGTGGCAGTTCCCCATGGCATATGTGATCCTGGGTCTGGGAATCTGGGTGATCCTTGAGAATTACCGGGGATTTAAGATGAGCAAGGGAGACATCTTATGCCTTGCTGCGGTCCTTGCAGTGTTTGCCGGGATCATGCTCCACGTTTGGAACAACTCTAAGGAGACCGTTGAACTGGTCCTGAATACGGCTTATCCGGGGAAACGGCTGGATACGGGCGGAGGGATCGGTCTTGAGTTCTTCAATTATGCTTCCAATATCTGGTATGCGCTTTTGGGAGAGGGAACAGGCGCGAATGCATGTGAGAGCGCACAGTTTATAGATTTCTTCCCGCTGTGCTATATCATTCCGCTGTATGTTGCGGTAAAGAAAAGGGATAAGCTGATAGGGATCCTGCTTTGTGTGGATGTATTCCTCCTGATCTGGTGTATCGCCGGATTCCCGGCGATGCTTGCGAAGGTGACGCTCATGAGTTATTCGACCGCGCCAAGAGCTTTCGTGATACTGGGATTCGTCAATATACTGATGCTGATCCGCGGCGTATCCCTGTTGGAATGGAGCTGTCCGGCGGCAGTCGGCGGAGCGTTAGCCGTGATCGGCGGATACGCTGTCGTTAAGATCGGCAGCCTTATTAACGAGGACTTCTATCCGGAAGCGGGATATTATATCTTTACTGTTGTGTTGTGGATTTTGATGTTCTACCTGCTGATTCGGTATCATGACAATAGATGCAGGAAGTTTTTCGGAGTTCTCTGTATGGGTGTGATGATATTGGCGGGGGCGCTGGTTAATCCGGTAAGACGCGGAGTGGACAATATCTATGATACCGAGCTGGTTCAGACCATAGAAGAAGTACACGGGCAGGAACCAGAGGCGCTGTGGGCTGTGGAAGGGTTAGGTTTTCCCTGCATCAATATAGGGATCATGGCGGGGGCGCCAACGGTCAATTCGACGAATGTGTACCCGAACCTTAAGAGGTGGGAAGCATTGGATCCGGACGGTGTCAATGCAAAGATATATAACCGGTATGCGCATATTGCAGTTTCTTTGAAGGAGAGCGGGGAACCCGAATTTCTTCTGAACCAGCCGGATGTATTTACCGTATCATTGACGGCGGAGGATTTGAAGAAGTTGGGGGTTTCATATTTAATATCAGGCAGGGACAAATTAAATCTTATAAAAGTAAAAAATGTTGGCAATTATTATATATATAGGATAGAATAGGAGTAGAGGAAGAAGAGCTTTGAGATTATCGGAGAGAAAGAAACAGAGAAGGCAGAGACAGTTGATCATGCGATTCCTGCTTTTCGCGACGCTTTTTCGTCTGTTTTTGTTCTGGCAGACGCCGTTATCTTATTGGACAGAACAGGTATATGACGACCAATTGATGTATCATTATGCAGATAGCCTGGCGGATTTTCAGTGGTTGGGGGATTATTCCCATCTGACGTTGGTGAAGAGTGTGTCTTATCCTCTGTTTGCAGCGTTCTGGCATATTATCAGGGTACCGTATTCCGTTGCTATAGGTCTCTTATGTATTGTGTCTTCTGCGGTGTTTGTCAAGTCTGTCTACAGACTGATTCCTCATATAGAGTGGAAAGCGGCGATCTATTTGCTGCTTCTCTATTCACCGATCGGATTTAAGGAATTGGTGGTGCAGAGGACCTATCAGATGGCGCTGGTTCCATATGCGGTAATATTGGTTTTTTCCTGTATGATCGCGCTCTTTCTTGGAAGAGATGATGAGAGCCGACTTCGCAGATGGGGGATCGGCGGTGCAGTTTGTCTGCCGTTCTTCTATTATATAAGGGACGATTCCATATGGATTATGCCTTTTGTGTCTGTGGTGACAGCAGTGACTCTTGCCTGCCTGATCTGGGAGAACAGGCAGATTACAAGGCAGATAATAAGAAAGGCCGTATGGATTCTGCTGCCGGTCGTCTCGCTTGGTATCGTTACCCTGGGAATCTGTACCATGAATTTTATTTATTATGATGAATTTGCTGCAAGTGAGAGAACAGGATCAGAATTCGCGGAATTGATGGACTGTCTGTATAAGATAGAAGACAAAGACGCCTCCCCGGATGTATGGTGTTCCAATGACGCTATCGCAGATGCGATCCGTGTTAGCCCTTCGCTTCGTTCCATCAAGGAAGAGATCCTTGGTCAGGAAGCCAATTGGAGCCAGGGGAAGAATAAGGATATGAAGGGCGATATGCCTATGTGGGTTATGCGCTGTGCCCTCAGCGATGCGGGATATTTTAAGAGCAGCGCGAAGATGAGAACTTTCTGCGGCAAGGCTGTGGAGGAATTGGATGAAGCTTTTGAGAGCGGCGCTTTGAAAGAAGATGGATTAATCCACTTAAGCAGTGTAGAGGTACAGGAGGAATATATAGAGAACGGCAAATACTGGAAGGATTTCTGGAAATATTTTACAGGCGTTATGAACTATAAGGGACCGGCGGTCAAACTCTGCAAAATGGGTATCAGTACGGGAAAGGCTGATGTGATCAGGGAGTGGGAAGATTTCTTCTACAGCGATACTACTTATCCTGCGAAGTATGCAAGGACAGATAAGGCTATGGATACTTCTTTTGGACTGACGGACCGTTTGGTCCAGGTATCTGTGACAGTTATCCATGCGCTCTACAGGATATTGAGTGTGATCGTCAATATCGCGGCCATAGCAGGGCTTGTATATATAACGGCGGCCCTTTTCCGTGACAGAAGGCATATAGAGATGTGGCTGTGTATTATGGGGATGCTGTTGTCTGCTGTTCTGTTGGTGACAGCCGTTGTGCTGTTCAGCAGTTGGTTTGGTACGGAGATGGAGCCCTCCGTCTATATGTATCTGGCCGGTGTATATCCTCTGCTTCAGATCGCGAAGTATCTGGTCATATACCAGAGCTTCAGACTGATGGCGCACCAGAGGATTTCAGAAATGACCTTGAATGACAGAGTAAGGAGAATATAGTATAATGGATAAAGTTGCAGTGTTAATACCCTGCTATAATGAGAGTATTACAATAGAGAGGGTTGTAAGAGATTACAGGCGTGTGCTGCCGGAAGCGGTCATCTATGTGTATGACAATAATTCCACCGACGGAACAGACCGGATCGCAAGGGATGCCGGTGCGATTGTCAGATATGAATATCGGCAGGGCAAGGGAAATGTGATCAGGAGTATGTTTCGGGATATTGAGGCACAGTGCTATCTGATGATCGACGGAGACGATACTTATCCGGCGGAGGATGCCCCTCAGATGATCGACCTGGTTCTTAACAAGGGAGTGGATATGGTGATCGGCGACCGATTGTCTTCCACATATTTTACAGAGAATAAGCGGCCTTTTCACAATTCGGGGAATCTTGTTGTGAGAGGCCTGATCAATAGACTGTTCAGGAGCAATGTCAAGGACATTATGACAGGTTACCGTGCGTTCAGCCGGCTCTTTGTCAAGAGTTTTCCGGTTCTGTCCAAGGGCTTCGAGATTGAGACGGAGATGACTATCCATGCGCTGGATAAGAATTTCCTGCTTGAGGAGGTTCCGGTTTCTTACAGGGACAGGCCTACGGGAAGTGAATCTAAGCTCAACACGGTAAGCGACGGCGTCAAGGTGTTGAAGACGATCATGAATCTGTTCCGGGATTACAAACCGTTGTTGTTTTTTACGACTTTGTCCGTGATCTGTGTCATTAGCGCGCTGGCATTATTCATTCCGGTGCTTCTGGAGTATTTTGCCACCGGTCTGGTTCTTCGCTTCCCGACTCTTATTGTGTCGGGTGTGCTTGCAACGATCGGGATTCTTCTGTGGATCTGCGGTCTGATCCTGCATGTTACGGTGAAGAAGCACCGGCAGTTGTATGAGATTTTGCTGAATCAGATTAGTATAGGAAGATAGACGAAAGGAGGAGTTTTTCAAGGGGATTAGAAGGGGAAGACAAGAAAGGAGATTGAGTTATGCGGGGAAGAATGACAAGATTATTAAAAGGAGCGGGCGTGTATGTACTATTGCTTGCATTGCTTGGTACGAATGTCTGGGCGGTTGAGGAGCCCGGGAATGCTACGGTACAGTTGACGGAAAATGGGATATCCTTTGGAACAGGCAGCACCTCCGATCCTGAACAACAAGAGCCGCAGGAGACGCCTGTGGTTTTGGACGGGCAGGAAGGTCCGGCAGGAGATGCGGCGGATGATCAGGCGGAACCGGATGCCGTGAACCAGACGGAACCAGAGACCGAAGAACCGGATGCCGGAATCATGACATTGGATGAAGCACGTCTGATCGATGACGGTCAGATCAGAGTAACGGATTATAACAGCGGGAAGGGCACCTTCCGGGTTGTGATCTCAGGTGTGGATACAGAGCAGGTGAAAGAGATCCTTGTGCCGGTCTGGAGTGTGGTGAACGGCCAGGACGATATCGTATGGTATCCGGCGCAAAGGAGCAGTAACGGCGTCTATTACACGGATGTAGATCTTAAGAATCATAAGTATTCTACGGGAACCTATAATATCCATGTGTACGTTACGGATAAGGCCGGCAAGCAGTATTATCTGGGTTCTGCGGCCCAGGACGTGCAGCTTAACAAGGGGAAGCTTACCGTAACCAAGAACAATGAGAGAGACTTTACCGTTGAGCTTACAGGAATCGAGATTCCGGGAGCGAAGAATATCCAGTTTCCAACCTGGAGTGCGGTGAACGGTCAGGACGATATCAAGTGGTATACACTTCCGAACAATGGGGGCAATACATACAGATATAAGATCTCCGTTATGGATCACACAGGGCTTGGAAAGTATAATGTGCATGCATATGCACAGATGCCGGATGGATCCATGATCTTCCTTGGCTCATCAGGATTCGAGACAGAAGCGCCGTCAGGCGGAAGCGTTGAGGCTTCCGTGGGCAGTAATTCCGGCGGACAGTTTCAGGTGAAGGTATCGGGTATCAAGAATGTCGGATTGATCAGACAGGTTCAGGTTCCGATCTGGTCAGATCCGGGACAGAAGGATATCGTATGGTATACCGCGAACCGTAACTCCAACGGCGATTATATCGTGAATGCCAACATCGCGAACCATCAGTATAACTGTGGGAAATATACGATCCATGCTTACATGACGGATGTGACGGGCGCGCTGAATTTTGTAGGCGCTACAAGCTGTGAACTGAAGCCGGGATATCAGTCTCTTAGCGCGGCGGATATCAGCGGTACAGAATCCACTTACCGGATCTCGCTGTCGGGACTGGTAGTTCCGGGCGGAGAGAAGGGTGTCAGGTTCGCCGTATGGGGCGCTGCAAATGGCCAGAATGATATCAGATGGTACAGTGCATCCGGTAAGAACGGCAGCTATACCTGTGATGTGCAGGTTGCGAATCATGGAGAATTTGGGAAATATATTGTACATGGATATTATGAGACGGCAGACGGCAGCCTTCATTTCATAGGGGCGACCGGATTCGATGTGACGAAGAGACCAATGGCGGCACGTGTACAGATCGGTAATATTAACCGTACGGCAGGTACCTTCCAGGTGACGGTCAGCGGTGTGACCGCAGTGTCAGGAGTTAATAAGGTGCAGATCCCGGTTTGGTGTGCAAGCAACCAGAGCGATATCGCATGGTATACGGCAGGAAGGATTTCAGAAGGCGTATACGCTGTGAATGTAAGGGTTGCAGATCATGCGCATCATTTTGGAAACTATACGGCGCATGTGTATGTGACGGCGAACAATGGGGCGCAGACCTGTGTAGGCGGTGCGACAGCCAATATATCACCGCTTAACTATGTCTATAATATGCCGATCAATTCTACACAGTATGAGGTCGGTATCATGGGTGCATCGGGTAACAGGGTGCAGTTCCCGACATGGAGCAATACCAACGGCCAGGATGATCTCGTGTGGTACGAGGGTGTGAACAGAGGAAACGGTAAGTGGAATGCAGTTGTGGACAGTGCAAGGCACAACAGCGGCGGCGCATACACGACTCATGCATATGTCTATTCCGGGAATTCTATGAATGGATTCGGCAAGACTTCTTACTCTCTGTACAAGGTACCGACCCAGCAGGGTCAGATGTTGAATCGGGCTAATCTGTACAGCAGTCCGACGCCCTATTTGTTGATGGTGAACCGGAGCACTCATAAGGTGGGTGTCTTCCAGAGAGGCGCAGGCGGCTGGGAGTTCGTCCATTACTGGGACTGCGGCGACGGTGCACCGGGTACGCCTACGGTAGAGGGAGTCTTCTCCGTGGGAAGCAAGGGGTATTATTTTGATTCCGGAGCGGCGAGATGCTACTGGTATACACAGTTCAGAGGGAATTATCTGTTCCACTCCGTACTGTATAACAAGAACGGAACCTTGCAGGACGGAAGGGTCGGCATGGCGTTGTCACATGGCTGTGTCAGACTGCTGATCGAGAATGCGAAGTGGATCTATGATACGATTCCGACCGGAACGACGGTTGTAGTATACCATTAAGACCCAGATGAGGTAATATATGAAGAGAGTGATTACGTATGGCACGTTTGATTTGATTCATTACGGACATATTAATCTGTTAGAAAGAGCCAGGCGATTAGGGGATTACCTGATCGTCGGGCTCTCTACAAATGAATTCAATGCCATCAAGAATAAGAAATGTTACTTTTCTTATGAGGAGAGAAAGCGGCTTTTAGAGGCGATCCGGTATGTTGATCTGGTCATTCCGGAGGAAGCGTGGGAGCAGAAGGCAAGT
Organism: uncultured Dorea sp.; assembly: GCA_947652615.1. Taxonomy (GTDB): domain Bacteria; phylum Bacillota; class Clostridia; order Lachnospirales; family Lachnospiraceae; genus Sporofaciens. The sequence continues at coordinate 32,477 of CANTDX010000013.1, forward strand.
GATATCAAGTTATATCAGATCGATACATTTGTTATAGGGGATGACTGGGAGGGCAAGTTTGATGAATTAAAGAGCCTGTGTGAAGTCGTCTATCTGAATCGGACACCTGAGGTTTCGACAACAAAGATCAAGAGTGAACTAAAGATATTTTGAGAGGAAGAAACAGAATGGGGCAATTTGTTGATAAGAAGTTGATGGTGTTTGGGTCGACACCGGATTTTGCGGATAATTCAAGAGCATTATGGGAATATGTCACGAAGAATACCGATTATGATACATTTTGGGTCATACAGGACAGGAAGATGCTGGAGGCATTAAGAGAGAAGGGCGTCGCCTGCGGCTTGGAGGGCGAAGAGACGACGGAGCTGATGATCGACAGGGCACGTTTTCTGATCACGTCCTCTTTTCAATTTGCGGACCGGAAGAGACCGGATCAGATTCATGTTGCGGCATGGCATGGCTTCCCGCTCAAATTGATCGGATTCTTTGACAGTGCGGCTGCGGATTCCGATGATTTCCGGCTGCTGAAGACCATCACGACACAGACCGATCTTATTACGGCTCCTTCGAGGCTGTCGCAGCTTACGCTAAGCGGCATGTTTGCAGTAGATCCTCGTAAGGTTAAGGAGACCGGTTATCCGAGAAATGATATGATGTTCTGGTCTGACGGCAAAGAAGAGCTTAAGAAGCTTACAGACATAGATGTAGAGATGGATAAACTGATCTTCTATCTGCCAACCATGCGCAAGGGCTTGAAGGATGAAGGAGAGCAGTTTGAGAATAATATTTTCAATTATCCGGATTATGATGCGGATCAGATCGATCAGTTTCTGGAGGCGAATCACGCGTACATTTTCGCGAAGGTGCATTTTGCTGATAATGAATTCTTTAAGGGAGAGAATGTGAAGCTTCCGAAGCGAATGATTTTCCTGGATACGGACATACTGAATAAGAATTTCCTGACGATCTATCATGTTATGAATGGATTTGATGCTCTGATCACCGATTATTCGTCGGTGTATGTTGATTTCCTTCTGCTTGATAAGCCGATCATATTCTCCTGCCCTGATCTGGCAAAGTATCAGGCGGACAGAGGATTTATCGTGGATGACCCGAAGCTTCTCATGCCGGGACCTGTGGTCGGCACGCAGGATAAGCTTTTTGAGATATTGGGAGATATCTTGGCGGGTCGGGATGGATTCCGGGAGGTGCGAAAGGAGAAGATGGCATTCTTCCACAGGTATCAGGATGCGGACTCTTCCAGGAGACTGCTTGAGGAGATGGAAAAGGCGGATGAATGCGGGATTGCAGATTCTGGGAAGGATATAGGATATTCATTCATGGATGTGCTGTCGCCGCTGCACCAGTATGTGGACAAGACCAGGGCGGAGTTCTTCTTCGATACAGGCGATGGATTCTGTGAAGAATCGAAGACGGTTGTGGAATACAAGGCCAGAGAAGGAGGACAGCCGGTTGCATTTGTGTTAGATATTCCGGATTCCTGCAGAGCGGTCCGTTTCGATCCGGACGATGACGGAAGATATGGACTTAGGAATCTGATAGTATTGCTTGACGGTGCACCGGCGGAGTATGAAATCATTCATGGATTTAAGGCGGAGGAAGATATCTTCTTCAATGAGAAGGATCCGCAGATTGTGATAGCTCTGGGTGATAAGGCGTATTGTAAAGTCCGGATCGAATATGAAAGTATTGATCTGCATTCGGAAGCGGGTAAGATCATATGGCAGATGTACAGGAAGGCAGCCGCGGCAGGCAGAGAAACGGCAAAAGCCGTTAAGAGATTATCAGAGATCAGCACGTCGCGTTCATGGAAGCTTACGAGACCGCTCAGGGATGCAGGACAGGCGGTGAAGAAGATACGAACGAAGCGGTAACAGATGAAGTATTGTGAAGCAAGAGAAGGGAGTATATGGAGTATGAAGAAGAGACTGTTATTATCAATGTTATTTTTAGCCGGGATGCTCTGTCTGACAGGCTGTGAACAGGGGCAGACCAAGGAAGTGAATGCATCGGAACAGGAAGAGAGTGAGACGCCGGGTCAGGGGGATCAGGAGGAAGAAGAGGACCAGGATCAGGATGACCAGGAGAAAGACAGCCAGGAGGAAGAGGGGCAGGATCAGGAGAATCAGGAATCCGATCAGTCAGAGGTTGACAACAGTGTGCAGCATTCGCCGGATATCACGGTTTATTACAGCAATGAGGATGCGACGGCATTTGATTCTGAGGAGATTCAGATGGGATCGTTCTCAGCAGAGAATATCTTGACCGCTCTGGTTGATAAGGGCGTAGTGACGGCAGATGTCAAGATTCTGTCTCTTGAGGTCAAGGAGGTAGACGGAAAGGATACGATTGAGATTGATTTTAATAATGCATTTGCTTCCTATATCTCCAGTATGGGAACCTCAGGGGAATACTATATCATGGGCGGTGTGTGCAACACATTCCTGGATGCATATGAATGCGATCAGATCAAGATCACAGTCGAAGGCGGGACGCTAGAGACCGGGCACGCCGAATATCCGGGTTATATGACCCAATTTTCATAATGAACAAACCGGGTTACTATTCATCCGGTAAATTTGCCCGGATGGCGAATGTTACTTTGCGGACAATACGCTACTATGACAAACAGGATATCTTAAAGCCCTCCTTTGTCAGTGAATCGGGAGCGCGGTTTTATACAGACGAAGACTTTGCAAGGCTTCAGCAGATCTTGCTGCTGAAATACCTGGGATTCTCGCTGGATGACATCAGAGAGATGACCATTGATGATGCGGATTATCACTTCATGCTGGATTCCCTGAACATTCAGCTCAAGCTGGTGCGGGATCGTATCGAGCAGATGCAGCTTGTGGAGACCGCGATCATGGAGACCTCGGACGCGATACAGAAAGAGCGGACCATCGACTGGAACAAGATGCTGAACCTGATCCATCTGACTGGGATGGAGAAGAGCCTGAAAAACCAGTATCAGAACGCATCCAATATCTCGGCGCGCATCCACCTGCACAGCCTGTATTCACAGAATCAGCAAGGGTGGTTCCCCTGGATCTATGAACAGTTGGAAGTATGTCCGGGTATTCGGATCTTGGAGTTAGGCTGCGGGGACGGAACGCTCTGGGTCGAGAATCTAAAGCATCTGCCGAAAGAGGCGGATATCATACTGTCGGACATCTCGGAGGGGATGTTAAGAGACGCCCGCCGTGCGATCGGTGCGAAGGACGGACGGTTTTCCTACGAGGTGTTCGACTGTCAGCATATTCCCTTTGCGGACGGAAGCTTCGACCTGGTGATCGCCAATCATGTTCTATTCTATTGTGAGGATATCCGCCGGGTGTGCGGTGAGGTGCGGCGGGTGCTCAGACCGGACGGAAGGTTCTTGTGCAGTGCTTATGGGCAGGAACATATGAAAGAGGTGAGTCTCCTGGTGCAGGGATTCGACGATCGGATCGTGCTGTCGGCGGATAAGCTGTATGATCGGTTCGGGAAGGAGAATGGTGCCGGGATTTTAGAGGAATATTTTCCGGTCTGTCGGTGGAAGATGTACGAAGATCAATTGATCGTACCGGAGCCGGAGCCTCTGATCTCTTATGTGCTCTCCTGCCATGGCAACCAGGGGCAGTATATCACGGAGCGGTATAAGGAATTCCGATCTTACGTGAAGCGTAAGACGGATAGGGGATTTAGGATCACGAAGGAGGCGGGAGTGTTCCTGTGCCGGATATGATTATAATTAGTTTAGACAAAAGAGACGCGAACCTTGTAAGGTATCGCGTCTTCTTTGTCTAAACCTGTTCATTTCTCTGTAAGGATGGATTCTGATATAATTTTCGTTCGATCTGCCGCCGTTCAATGGCTATCTGTTTCAATGCTTTTTCATCATCGGTAACAGCTTCGATTCGTTCCAGGATAGATAACTGATCAAATAAATAGCCATTATATTCTTTTTCATTTGTTGGCATTTTTGTTCACCTCCTATAAAAAAGTAATCTTGTTATGTCTTATTATAGCATACCTTACTGGACGAAATACAAATATTTACTTAAATATGGAAAAAGTGCTTGAAGGTGACCTAAGGTCACCATTTATAATGTCTAAAGACGGAATGAAAATGCATGAATATATGAACACTATGAGTAAATGGGTAACAGGAGGTTTCAAATGAAAGGAATTATATTAGCAGGAGGATCAGGCACGCGTCTGTATCCCCTCACCATGGTGACATCCAAGCAGTTGTTGCCGATCTATGATAAACCGATGATTTATTATCCCATGTCGGTGCTGATGAATGCCGGGATCCGGGAGATCCTTATCATCTCCACACCGCAGGATACGCCCAGGTTCAAGGAGCTCTTAGGAGACGGGCATCAGTTCGGTGTTCAGTTGTCCTATGCGGTACAGCCAAGCCCCGACGGACTTGCGCAGGCATTCATTATCGGGGCGGATTTTATCGGAGACGACACGGTTGCCATGGTCTTGGGCGACAATATCTTCGCGGGCCACGGATTGAAGAAGCGGCTGAAAGCGGCGGTCAAGAATGCGGAATCCGGAAAAGGCGCAACCGTATTCGGTTATTATGTGGACGATCCGGAGCGTTTCGGAATCGTGGAATTCAACCATGAGGGCAAGGCGATCTCGATCGAGGAGAAGCCGGAGTGCCCTAAGAGTAATTACTGCGTGACAGGGCTGTATTTCTATGATAATCAGGTGGTAGAGTATGCCAGGGATTTAAAGCCAAGCGCCCGGGGCGAGCTTGAGATCACGGATCTGAACCGGGTGTATCTGGAGTCGGAGAAGCTGAATGTGGAGCTTCTGGGACAGGGCTTCACCTGGCTTGACACGGGAACCCATGAGAGTCTCGTGGACGCGACGAATTTCGTCAAGACTATGGAGTCCCATCAGCACCGCAAGATCGGCTGCCTGGAGGAGATCGCTTACCTGAACGGATGGATTTCCAAAGAAGAGGTGCTCAAGGTGTACGAGATCCTGAAGAAGAACCAGTATGGCCAATATCTGAAAGACGTCCTGGACGGGAAATATCAGGACGGACTATATTAACAAAGCAGAATGGAGAATGATTATGAATATTATAGTGACCGGCGGAGCCGGATTTATCGGAAGCAACTTTGTATTTCACATGCTTGGCAAGTACCCGGATTACAGGATCATCTGCCTGGACTGCCTGACTTATGCGGGGAATCTGTCTACGCTTGAACCGGTGATGGATAATCCGAATTTCAGATTCGTGAAGGAGAGCATCACAGACCGGGAGGCAGTGTATCGGCTGTTTGAAGAAGAACATCCGGATATGGTGGTGAATTTTGCGGCGGAGAGTCATGTAGACCGTTCCATCGAGGACCCGGAGGTGTTCCTGGATACCAATATCAAGGGAACGGCTGTGCTGATGGATGCCTGCAGGAAGTACGGCATCACCCGCTATCATCAGGTATCTACCGACGAGGTGTACGGAGATCTGCCTCTTGACAGGCCGGACCTGTTTTTCACGGAGGAGACGCCGATCCATACCAGCAGCCCATACAGCTCATCCAAGGCGGCGGCGGATTTGTTGGTTCTGGCGTATCACAGGACCTATGGCCTGCCGGTGACCATCAGCAGATGTTCTAACAACTATGGGCCGTACCATTTCCCGGAGAAGCTGATCCCGCTGATGATCGCCAATGCGCTCAACGATAAGCCGCTGCCGGTATACGGGAAGGGTGAGAATGTCCGTGACTGGCTCTATGTGGAGGATCACTGCAAGGCGATCGATCTGATCATCCATAAGGGACGCGTGGGAGAAGCCTATAACATCGGCGGCCACAATGAGATGAAGAATATTGATATCGTCAAGATCATCTGCAAGGAGCTGGGGAAACCGGAGAGCCTGATCACCTATGTAACCGACCGCAAGGGACACGATATGCGCTATGCGATCGATCCGGCGAAGATCCACAGTGAGCTTGGATGGCTTCCGGAGACGAAGTTCGCGGACGGGATCAAGAAGACGATAGAGTGGTATCTGAATAATAAAGAGTGGTGGGAGACGATCATCTCCGGCGAGTATCAGAATTATTATGAGAAGATGTATGCAAACCGGTAAACAGGAGGGACCAGCATGAAGATATTAGTGACAGGAGTAGCGGGACAGTTAGGCCATGATGTGATGAATGAGTTGGCAGGACGGGGCTATGAAGGAATCGGCAGTGATATAGCTCCCGGGTACAGCGGGATACAGGACGGGACGGCAGTTACTTCTATGCCCTATGTTCAGATGGATATTACGGACGCAGACGCGGTGAGGACGAAGATTGAGGATGTGAAGCCGGATGTGGTAGTTCACTGTGCGGCGTGGACGGCGGTAGACCTGGCGGAGGATGAAGATAAGGTAGATAAGGTGCGCGCCATCAATGCCGACGGTACCAGGTATATAGCCGAGAGCTGTAAAAAGCTTGACTGCAAGATGGTATATCTCAGCACGGATTATGTCTTTGACGGACAGGGAAGCACCCCCTGGGATCCGGACTGCAAGGATTATAAGCCGCTGAACGTCTATGGCAAGACCAAATTAGAAGGAGAGCTTGCGGTGGCGGAGAATTTGTCTAAGTATTTTATCGTGCGGATCGCCTGGGTGTTCGGCAAGAACGGGAAGAACTTTATTAAGACTATGCTGAATGTAGGCAAGACCCATGACAGGCTTACGGTTGTCAACGATCAGATCGGGACTCCGACCTATACCTATGATCTGGCAAGGCTTCTGGTGGATATGCTTGAGACGGAACGGTACGGCTATTATCATGCCACCAACGAGGGAGGTTACATCAGTTGGTATGATTTCACGAAGGAGATCTTCCGGCAGGCGGTAGAGCTTGGTCATCCGGAATACGCAGAAGACCGGCTCAAGGTTGTTCCGGTCACGACGGCAGAGTATGGTATATCCAAGGCGGCAAGGCCATTTAACAGCCGTTTGGACAGAAGCAAGCTTGCAGGCAGCGGATTCACACCGCTTCCGACCTGGCAGGATGCGCTTGGAAGGTATTTGAAAGAGATAGAATTCTAAGAGAGGATAAGTATTATGGGACAGATCAAAGTAGAGAAGAACGCAGGCGGGATCCAGGGCTTATGTGTGATCGAGCCGGCAGTCCATGGAGATGCCAGGGGATATTTTATGGAGACTTACAACCAGCGTGATATGGAAGAAGAGGGGCTTACCATGAAGTTCGTGCAGGACAACCAGTCCTGCTCCGCCAAGGGAGTCCTGCGGGGGCTGCATTTCCAGAAGGAATACCCCCAGGGGAAGCTGGTCAGAGTGATCAAAGGCTCTGTATTCGATGTGGCGGTAGACCTGCGCAGCAGCAGTGATACTTACGGCAAATGGTTCGGCATTGAGCTTACTGAGGAGAACAAGAAGCAATTCTATATCCCGGAAGGCTTCGCCCACGGCTTCCTGGTGTTGAGCGACATCGCAGAATTCTGTTATAAATGTACGGATTTCTACCGCCCGGGCGATGAAGGGGGAATGGCGTGGAACGATCCCGAGATCGGAATCACCTGGCCGAAGGTTCAGGGCGCATATCCAGGCAGCGCAGAAGCCCAGGGCTATCACTTAGAAGACGGCACACCGCTGAACTTAAGCGACAAAGACCAGAAATGGGCAGGCTTACGGGATACATTCCATTTCTGATAAAATCATGCTTGTCTGACTTATTGTTCAAGGTGATACAATTACGCCAATAAAAAGGCAGTACAGGGAGTAGTATATTCTTCCCCGTACTGCCTTTTTCTTAAATTGATATAATTTCCTTACTTCTTATAGAGCTTCCGCAGCCCCCAATCCTTCACATATGCGAAGGTATGTCTTATAAGCTCCAGTTCAATGCGCACATAATTCGGCAGATGCCGCATCCGGAAGCGCACCTTCTTCTGCACCTTCCTCTTGCGAAGACCCTCTAAGATCCCTTCTTTATAGTCTTTTCCGAATCCGATCTTCACGAAGAAAGCATACTTGACCAGGTATCCTATAAGCAGAGGAATGAAATTAAGCGCAAGCTGTCCTGCCGGCATATTTTTATAGTTCAGATAGACACTGTTCCTTGCGGACAGGCGGACCTTGAAGGAATTATACTTAGAACCGCTTGTCCCGCTCCCCACATGGAAGACCAGGGCAGTGGGGCAGTACAGATTCTTGTAGCCATAGATCTTGGCGCGGTAAGCCACGTCTATATCTTCCAGATAGGCAAAATGATTCTCGTCAAAAAGCCCGATCTTTTTAAAAGCGGACCGGCGGTAGATTGCCGCGCCGGCACAGGCGGAGAAGACCTCGTCCGCTTTGGTGTAATTAGATGCCAGCCTGCCGCATCCCCGGGCGACGCCCCAGCCCACTAGGGTGTAGAGATCCCCGGCTCCGTCGATCAGCTCTGGATGATACATCTGCAGCATCTTGCTGGCGACAGAGAAGATACGGGGCGACTGTTCTATAGCATGTACCATCTCTTCCAGAAAATGAGGATCCACGGTGGTGTCGTTATTCAGCAGCAGGACATAAGGCGTCCTGGCATGCCGGATCCCGATATTGACGGCCTTGCTGAAACCATAGTTCTTGTCAAGGGCAAGAACCTCGATATCCGGGTAGTTCCCGCGCAGATATTCGAGGCTTCCGTCGGTGGAAGCATTGTCTACGATAAGGATGCAGCAGTCCTTGAAGGTCTGTTCTTTCAGGGAAGCCAGGCACGGCTCCATGAAGCGGCAGCCGTTATAATTAGGGATGATGATCGTAACTTTCATATGTTAAACTCCTGTTAAATTCCGATTCTTTGTCTTAGATTATTGGTTTATTATAGCAAATATTTATATTATGTGCTATATTAATTTTCATAATCGCTTCCAAATATTACAATAGAGTTAATGATATTAATAAATTGTTAAGAAAAAGTGCCCGGTGACGGGTTGTCGACTTTGATGTTTTGTTGTATGATAAAGTGTAATGCAAAAAAGGAATTTATAGGTAAATATATATGATCAAAGATAATCAGAAATTATTGAATACACTTCATGTATTAATAGATGCGGTTGTGATCGCGTTTTCCTATGTGGCATCGTGGTATATCAGATTCCGGAGCGGGATATTCGCGCCAGCGGCGTGGTATCTGACCCTGCAGGAGTATACGAAGGCGCTTACCTTCCTTGTACCGGGATATCTGATCCTTTATTATGTGTTCCAACTCTATACGCCGAAGCGGGTGCAGGGCAGGAGGCTTGAGGCATGGCGGATCATCCAGGCGAATACGATCGGGCTTATGGCATTTATCCTGATCCTGTATCTGGCACATCAGCCGAACTTTTCCAGAACGATGATGTTCATCTTCTTCTGTGTCAATGTATTTACAGAGGTAGTGGGCCGCAACATCTTAAGAGAAGGGCTCCGCGACATCCGCAGGAAGGGTTATAACCAGAAGCATATCCTGCTGATCGGCTACAGCCGTGCGGCGGAGCAGTATATAGACAGGATCAAGGCGAATCCGGGCTGGGGATATATCGTGAGGGGCATCCTTGCGGATAATGTGCCCAGGGGGACGGAGTACAGAGGAGTGAAGGTTCTTGGAAGGACGGAGAATCTGACCATCATCCTCCCGGAGAACCGGCTGGATGAGATCATCATTACCCTGGGACTGGCAGAGTATCATAAGTTAGAGCATATCGTGAGCATGTGTGAGAAGTCCGGCGTGCATACGAAGTTTGTTCCGGATTATAATAATATTATTCCGACGAAGCCCTATACGGAGGATCTTCTGGGACTTCCGGTGGTGAATATCAGGCATGTTCCGCTGAGCAATATATTGAACGCGGTTGTCAAGAGGGGAGTCGACCTGTTTGGCGCTGTCTTCGCTCTGGTTTTATTTTCACCGGTTATGCTGGTGATCTCTGTTGTGATCAAGACCACTTCCCCGGGGCCGCTTATATTCAGGCAGGAGCGGATCGGATTCCAGAATAAGCCGTTTCTGATGTACAAGTTTCGTTCTATGGTGGTGCAGGATGAGAAGAAGGAGAGGGGCGGATGGACGACGCAGAATGACCCCAGGGTCACAACCGTCGGCAGGTTCATCCGCAGGACAAGTATTGATGAGCTGCCTCAGTTATTTAACGTGTTAAAGGGCGATATGAGCCTGGTCGGGCCAAGGCCGGAGCGCCCGCAGTTTGTTGAGAAATTTAGCGAAGAGATTCCGCGGTACCGGGTGAAGCACCAGGTGCGTCCAGGCCTGACCGGATGGGCGCAGGTGAATGGATACCGGGGTGATACTTCTATATACAGGCGTATTGAGTGTGATCTGTATTATATTGAGAATTGGACATTGGGGTTTGATTTTAAGATCATTTTCCTGACATTTTTTAAGGGCTTTGTAAATAAGAATGCATATTAGCCCGCTTAGGAGAGGTAATATGAGCAAGAAGAGAAGCATGAATAAAAAGATGTCGCCAAAGGAGAAGCAGCGGATCAGGCGTAAGAAGCGCAGAAGGAAGAGACTGATCATCCTGATCGTGGAGCTGATCATATTAGCGGCTCTGTGTGCGGTTGCATACGGGATGCTGAAGCTTGATATGCTGGATATCAAGATGCTGGATCAGGAGAAGCTTGAGGTCTACAGAGATACGGGGCCGTATACGAATATCGCGCTGTTCGGCCTTGATTCGAGAGAAGGAGAGCTGGAAGGCGGAGTACAGAGCGACTGTATCATGATCGTGAGCATCAACAATGAGACGGATGACGTGAGACTGGTGTCCGTATACCGTGATACGCTGCTGCAGTTATCGGACGGCGCTTACGGCAAAGCGAATTCGGCGTATAATATCGGAGGGCCGGAGGAGGCAATCAGTCTGTTGAACAGGAATTTCGATCTGGATATCCGTAATTATGTCAGCGTGAATTTCAGCGCTTTGGTGGATGTTATTGATGCGCTTGGCGGGATCGAGGTGGATATGACGGCGGAGGAAGCGGTCTACTGTAACGGTTATGCGTTCGAGACTGCCCAGGTCGTGGGCAAGGATATGCAGCCTATCGAGATATATCCGGGAGTCCATCTGTTAGACGGCGTCCATGCCGTAGGCTATGCAAGGATCCGTTATACGGAAGGGATGGATTTCAAGAGAACGGAGCGGCAGAGGGAGGTGTTCCAACTGACGGCGGACAAGGCGAAGAAGGCGAATATCTTCACGTTGAACCAGATCGTCAATGAAGTATTTCCGCAGATCTCTACGAGCCTGTCAGTAAGTGATATGCTTGGATTTGCCGCTAACATTTTGAATTATAACATTGTGGGGACAACGGGCTTCCCATACGCTGTGACGACGTCGGAGGATATCAGGAACCATGAAGGATCGTTTGTAGTACCTATTGATTTTAACAGCAATGTGACACAGCTTCACCAGGAGATCTTCAGTGAAGATTATTATGAGCCGTCAAGCAAGGTCAAACAGATCCATGACGATATCATCTATCTGTCAGGGGTTACGGAAGGCACGGCGGCGATGCAGACCACATTTGAAGGGGATACACAATGAGGCGAAGAAGACGCGACGATATTATAATGGAATATGGTACTTATATGCTGATGTTTCTTGCGAGCTATATAGCAAGTCTTGCAAGGCTTTACTATGTTTCAGGGATCCTGCTGATCGTAGAGGCATTGTATCTGTATGTGCATCTGGCAAGAGAATCTGAGAATCTTGTGGAATTAAGGGCGCTGTTTACTCTTGCGTGGGTCGGCGGGCAGGGATTGGCCTGTCTGCGGCTGAGCAGGCTCCAGGGAGACTGGAGTTATGTTACCTGGATGTGCTTTTTCCTGGCCTATATCGGCTTTGGAATCGGATATGAATGGGGGCGTCAGTATCGGGACGAAGAGAAACGCGAGATCGAAAGGGACGCGGTGTTGGCAGGAAGGCTCTATTTGTGTATCGTGGGGCTTTTTGCGGTCTCTGTATTGTGTTTTGTGTTCGAGGCGGTGAAGGTCGGATTTATTCCGCTGTTCTCAGACAAGCCTCACGCTTATTCTTATTTTCATGTATCGGGCGTACATTATTTTACGGTGAGCTGTATCCTGATCCCGGCGATCACGGTGCTGTACCTTAAGGCCGGAGGAGGGAAAGGCATGGGGAAGAAGGCGGTGCTTGTGCTTGCAAACCTTACGGCGGCGGCGGTGCCGATCCTGTGCGTGTCCAGATTCCAGCTCCTGTTCGCCGCAGGTTTTGCAGTGGTTACATATATTATGGTCAATAAGACGGTGCGGCTAAGGACGATCGCAGCGGTGGTCCTGGCTTTGATCCCGGTCTATGTCATACTGACGGTATTCCGGCACCATGATGTGGCCTATCTGAACAGTATCTTTGAGATGAAGTATGGGAAGATGCCGATCTTCGTTACGCAGCCTTATATGTACGTGGCGAATAACTTCGAGAATTTTAACTGTATGGTAGAGCAGCTTGCCGCTCATACCTGGGGGATCAGGATGCTGTTCCCGGTATTTGCGCTTACAGGGCTTAAGTTCGTCTTCCCGGAGCTTACAGGTCAGGCTCTGTATCTGACCAAGCCGGAGCTTACGACGCTTACCATGTTCTATGACGCGTATTATGATTTTGGAATTGGCGGGGTGTTCCTGCTTGCAGTGCTTATAGGCGTTGCGGCCAAGCAGTGCATCCGTCTGGTCAAAAGAAGCAGCAATCCAGTGTCCTATCTGTTCTACGGGCAGATGGCGATCTATCTGGGGCTTGCCTTTTTTACCACTTGGTTCAGTAATCCGACCACTTGGTTCTGGCTGGCTCTGACAGGGTTGATGTACTGGTTTACAGGATATGATAAGAAAAAGAAAAGGGATGATAAGATTGAGGAATGCTTGGATACAAGTGGATGTGGCGATTCCGACATTCAGGCCTGACGGGAGACTTGATCAGATCATACGGAGATTAGGGAAACAGAGCTGTCCGGTGCGGCATATCTGGTTGCTTAATACGAGGTCAGGGGATTTCCCGGAGAAGTATGAGAAGATGGAGAAGGTTACGGTGAAGCAGATCGAGCCGGAGGAGTTCGACCACGGCGCGACACGGGATATGGCATTCTCGCTGTCCGATGCGGAATATATGGTATTCATGACCCAGGATGCGGTGCCGGCAGACAGGAGGATGATCGAAGAATTATTGAAGCCTCTGCTTTCGTCGGATGAGGTGGGTATCTCTTACGCCCGTCAGCTTCCGGCGAAAGACTGCGGCGTGATCGAACGCTATACCAGAAGCTTTAATTATCCGAAGGAGAGCCGTATCAAGGGGCAAGAGGATATGGCGGAGCTTGGGATCAAGACCTTCTTCTGTTCGGATGTGTGCGCGGCATACCGAAGAGATATTTACCGGGAGATGGGCGGATTTACCCGGAAGACAATATTCAACGAGGATATGGTCATGGCTGCGAAGATGGTGAAGTCCGGTTACAAGATCGCCTATGCGGCAGACGCCCGGGTGATACATTCCCATAATTATTCGGGAATACGGCAGTTTAAGAGGAATTTTGACCTGGCCGTATCCCAGGCCGACCATCCGGAGGTATTTGCCGGGATTCACTCGGAGAGCGAAGGGATCCGCCTGGTCGGTAAGACGATGGAGTATCTGCTGAAGAGTAAGAGGGGTTATCTGATCCCGTCTCTGATCTACAAAAGCGCCTGTAAATATGCGGGTTACCGGATGGGAAAAAGCTACCGTATCTTACCGCCTTTTATTGTCGAAAGATGTTCGGCGAGTCCGGGGTATTGGATAAAAAGGTGAAAAAACCATATTTTCGTTGCAGTTTTATGAAAAATAGGGTAGTATTATGTATGGTATTATCAGAAGCGGACTGTAATAGTTTGGCAGTGAACGAAGCAGAAAGGACATTGGATAATGGCGAGGGATAGGAAACACTATAGACGAGGGCGCAGATCTAAGAAAGGCAGATCACTTGGAAAGACGATAGGTATTATCCTTGGCGGTACAGTAGCATTTGTAGCATTGGCAGGAGTCGGGATCCTGGCGAGCAAATTATCTAAGATAGACCGGGTCAAGCTGAACCCGGAAGAACTGAATGTATCTGTGGAGGCGAAGGAGACGAAGAAATCCAGAGCAAGGGGAACGGGTTATCTGAACGTCGCGTTATTCGGGCTAGATTCCCGCGACGACGGACTGGCAGAAGGGAATCGGAGCGATACAATTATGATTGCCAGCCTGAACCGGGAGACACTGGAGGTGAAGATCTCGTCCGTCTACAGAGACACGCTCTTAGAGCAGAAGGACGGAACGCTTGACAAGGCGAATGCGGCGTATTCCTACGGGGGGCCGGAGGATGCGATCGCGCTTCTGAACAAGAATCTGGATCTGGATATCGAGCATTATGTGGCGGTGAATTTTAATGCGCTGATCGACGTGATCGATGCGGTGGGAGGAATAGAGATCGACGTCCAGAAGGAGGAGCTGTCTTATATCTGCGGATATGCGACGGAGATCATGAAGGTTACCGGGAAGCTGTCGCCCGGTGTGACGGAGCCGGGCCTGCAGCTTCTGAACGGAGTCCAGGCGACTGCTTACGCGAGGATCCGGGGAACTCTTGGAGATGATTTCCGAAGGACGGAGAGACAGAGAGACGTACTTACCAAGATCGTGGAGAAGTTGCAGAGCGCTTCGCTCATGCAGCTGAACGCGGTCATCGACCAGATATTCCCGGAGGTGTCTACGAATTTCACTCTGGCAGAGATACTGGATTATGCCCAGGATGCATTTGAGTATAAGCTGGGAGAGAATATAGGATTCCCGTTTGACAAGACGACGGATACATTGTCGAATATCGGAAGCGTTGTAATACCGGTGACCCTTGAGGACAATGTGAAGAAGCTTCATGAGTTCCTGTTTGGGAGCAGTGAAGGATACACGGTCTCTTCTGACGTATCGATCATCAGCAATAACATAATAGATAAGGCGGGCGACCGGGATGCGGACACGAACGAGAGCAGCCAGGGCTACCTGGAACAGCCGGATGAATATTATAATTCCGATGGTTCATATTCCGGAGGCAATTCATATAATGATAACAGCGGTAATGATTATTCCGGCACGGGAAGCGGAACAGGAAACGGAGACGGAACAGGCATGGGAAGCGGCGGTGGAACGGGAAGCGGAACAGGAAACGGAACAGGTAATGATCCGGGCGGCGACGATGATCCGGATGGTACCGGTGATCCGGACGGCGATAATGGTTCGTTGGGAGGCGGAGATTCTTCCGGCGGTGATACCGGCGATGGTGACGGTGACGGCGAAGGCGTATAGTAGCCGGTAAAGTGAAGAACGAGAAAGAATATGAGGTAATGTGCATGAGAAGGCTGAGGAAAGCAATATTTTTAATCCTTTTAGTGGGTATGTTATGTCCGTGTATTTCTATAGTCGCTGATGCGGCATATGCAGGCCTGCATTTTACAGATCCGTCTACGACCGTAGGGGCAGAGGTGGAGGTGGTAGCGAATTTTTCTTCAACGTCTACCAGTCTCCAGTCGCTGAATGCCGTCCTGACTTATGATACAAGTATGCTCAGGTTCGTGAGCGGCGACAGCGCGTCGGGAGGAGAGGGTACGATTACCATAGCAGGAAGCGGAGGCGGGTCTTCGATGGATTTCTCGCTGAAGTTCCAGGCGCTTCAGGAGGGAACTACAACGATTGAGGTTTCCCAGGCATCCGGAACCGACGCCACCGGAGCGGAATTAGACGATATCACACAGGGCAGTTCAACAGTCAGCATAGGACCTGGTGATCCGTCGCTGATCGCGCCGGAAGGAGCAGAAGGCGGTGGGATGGCGATCAGCGCTGACGGACCGCAGGTGGAAGTGGACGGGGTTCAGTATCAGATTACGAACGGCTTCCCGGACACCGTGATTCCGGGCGGCTTCGTGAGAGCGGAGATGACCTATGAAGGAACGCCGTGCCAGGTGGTCACGCAGGAGACGCCCAACGGCTTATCGGCGCTGCTTCTGACCCCGGTAGCCGGGGGAGATCCCAAGTTCTTCCTGTACAGCACGGACGACGGGTCATTTACGCCATTTGAGCAGGTGGAGATTGCCGCGGACCGTTATATCGTACTGCTCAGAGATGACGGTACGATCAAGCTTCCGGAGAGCTTCCAGGAGACGAGGCTTACCTTGAATGACCAGGCGTTCCCGGCATGGCAGGATTCGGACAATCCGGATTATTATGTGGTGTATGCGTTGGGGTCAGACGGGCAGAAGACCCTGTATCAGTACGATACGGTGGACGGAACCTACCAGAGATATGTGCAGCAGGCGGGAGCGGCGGAGCCTGAGAAGAAGGCCGCGAAGGGAGTCTGGGGTAAGATTCTTCGGTTTATCGAGAATATGCTGGATATTGTCGTGATCGTGGTCGGCCTGTTGATCGTGGTCCTGGTCATCATTATGATCGTGATCGGGGTGAAGCTTTATCACCGCAATCTGGAGTTGGATGACCTCTACGACGAGTATGGGATAGATATGGATGACGACGACGAGATACCTGGAACACCCAAGTCTCAGAAGCCGCAGAAGTCTCAGAAACCGCAGAAGACACAGAGTTCTTCCGGCGGCAAAAAAAAAATCTCAGCCAAAAAAGGAGAGAGTGAGCCGGCTGTAAGAGTACCGGTGAAGACGATGAATCTTCGGGAAGAAGGCGTGTTTGAAGACTTCGATGATGAAGACGATTACGACGACAGAGATGATGATTACTATGATGACGATGATGATTATGGCTACGACAGTGAGGATGCCTCTGAGATGATCGATGATCTGGATGAACTGTTAAGTAAGCAGCCGAAGAAGAAACGGGGGCATATGGAGAAGGACGACGCATTCCAGGTCGATTTCATAGATTTGGATTAAGAATTATGGAGTGAGAGATATGTGCGGAATAGTTGGCTATATTGGCAATCAGCAGGCGGCGCCGATCCTGCTGGACGGTTTGGCAAAGCTGGAATACAGAGGTTACGATTCGGCGGGCATAGCCGTTTGCAATAACGGCAAGATCGATATGATCAAATCAAAGGGCAGGCTTAAGGTGTTAAGTGAGCTGACCCATGACGGTGCGACGCTGCCCGGGATGATGGGGATCGGACATACACGGTGGGCAACCCATGGCTCTCCGTCGGATGTGAACGCTCATCCCCATTTTAATCAGGATCAAAGCATCGTTGTGGTTCACAATGGTATCATCGAGAACTATCTGAAATTAAAGAAAAAGCTTGAGAAGCACGGGTATCAGTTTGTGTCCGAGACGGATACGGAGATCATTGCCCATCTTCTGGATTATTATTATCAGGGGAATCCGCTGCAGGCGATCACCAAGATCATGCACCGTATGGAGGGGTCTTATGCCCTGGGGATCATCTTCAAGGATCATCCGGAAGAGCTCTATGCGGTGCGCAAGGACAGTCCGCTGATCGTTGGGCATACGGACGGAGGCAGCATTATTGCCTCCGATGTGCCGGCGGTGCTTCGGTATACCAGAGAGGTATATTTTATTGAGAATGAAGAGATCGTCCGCATGACGGAAGAGTCGATGGAATTCTTCAGTGTGGATGAAGAACCGATCAGTAAGGAGTCTGTCAGGATCGAGTGGGATGTGAACGCTGCCGAGAAGGGCGGTTATGAGCATTTTATGCTCAAGGAGATGTATGAACAGCCGAAAGCGGTTATGGATACATTCTCCCCAAGGATGAAGGATAACAAGATCGTGATCGAGGAGCTGGGGATGACGGATGAGGAGATCAGGAAGATCCAGAAGATTATGATCGTGGCCTGCGGATCGGCTTCCCATGTGGGCTATACCAGCAAGTATATCCTGGAAGGGCTGGCCAGGATCCCGGTTGAGGTGGATATGGCGTCGGAGTTCCGTTACCGCAATCCGATCCTCAATGAGAATACCCTGGTGGTAGTGATCAGCCAGTCAGGGGAGACGGCGGATACGCTCGCTGCGCTCAGGGAGGCGAAGGAGCAGGGGGCGAGAGTCCTTGGCGTTGTGAATGTGGTGGGCAGTTCCATCGCAAGAGAGGCGGACAATGTCATGTACACCTGGGCGGGGCCGGAGATTGCGGTTGCAACTACCAAGGCATACTCTGCACAGCTTATTGCCATGTATCTTCTTGCCATGAAGTTTGCCCATGCGAGGGGAGAACTGGGCGATGCGGAATTAAATGAGATGTTGGGAGAGATGAAGGCTCTTCCGGCCCAGATCGAGATGATCCTGAATAACCGGGAGAAGATCCAGAGATTCGCCAACCGGTATCTGGCGGCGAGGGATATCTTCTTCATCGGACGTGGGATCGACCATGCCATTTCAATGGAAGGGTCTTTGAAGCTGAAGGAGATCTCCTATATCCATTCGGAAGCCTATGCCGCAGGCGAGCTGAAGCATGGCACGATCTCTCTTGTGGAGGAGGGGACGCTGGTTGCGGCGGTGCTGACTCAGAAAGACCTGTATAAGAAGATGATCAGCAATATGGAAGAGGTGCGTACCAGAGGTGCGTTCGTGATGGCGGTCACTGTCGAGGGCAATACGGAGGTTGAGAAGGCGGCGGATTATGTAATCTATATACCGGAGACGAACCGGTATTTCACCAATTCGCTGGCAATCATTCCGCTGCAGCTGTTCGCATACTATATCGCGGTGGGACGCGGGTGTGATGTGGATAAGCCAAGGAACCTGGCGAAGTCCGTGACGGTAGAGTAATGCAGTTGGGGACATAGTAAAATTCAATTTTACTATGTCCCCAACTGTGTTTTGTCCTGTACCTATTTGCATGTCAGTTCATTTTATCAATCAGGTGATCAAGACTCTGGAAGGTATAGCCCATCTCTTCCCATTTGCCCAGCAGTTCGTCTAATATCTCGCCGTTGGTGCTGGAGGTGCTGTGCAGCAGTACGACCGCGCCCGGATGGATGCGGCCTAAGAGCTTGTCGAAGGCTTCCTCATGGGAGGGCTGCTTATCCTGGTACCAGTCCACGTAGGCGAGGCTCCAGAAGAATGTGTGATAGCCCATATCCTTTGCCATCTGCAGATTCTCGGTGCTGTATTTGCCCTGGGGAGGGCGGTAGTACCGGGTCATCTCTTCTCCGGTGATCTCTTTGTAAGCGTCTTCCACATCCTTCAATTCCTTTTCAAATGCTTCTTTTGTGGAGATCTTGGACATATCCGGATGGTTGTAGGTATGATTGCCTACGGTATGGCCTTCCTCATGCATACGCTTGATTAGATCGGGGCTTGTGGAGATAAAATTGCCGACGACGAAGAAGGCGGCGTTGGCGTTGTGCTTCTTAAGGGCATCCAGGATCGGCGCGGTATTGCCGTTCTCATAGCCGCAGTCGAAGGTCAGGTAGATCACCTTCTCGTCGGTATCTTCCGCATAGTATGTATCATATTTTTGCAGTTCGTCGAAGGTGGCGTTGGCAACCGGCGGCTGCCCTTCTTCCTGGAAGCTTAGGCCCCAGTTGTCGGCGGCGGGCGCGATGGCGGAGGATACGGCGGCTGAATCTGTTTCGTCAGAGCCTAAGACGCCCGGGTCGATCTCCCGGGGAGCGAACTGCATAGCGGCAAAATGGCCGGCAAAGTAGGATGCGATCAACAGAAGGGCAATGCCGGCGATCTTGAGATGTTTTTTGTGAAATGGCATAGGTACTCCATTCGTTTTTAGTAATATATGTCTGCCATCCGGAAACTATTCGTCTCACAGTTGCTCTGCATTGCCTTGCAAAGTTGTCTGAAAGAGTGTAGAATGGGTAACAGTTTAGTACGTCTGAATAATCGGCATTAGGAGGAAGAAGGATGTTATTGGTACATTACAAGAAATGCAGCACTTGCCAGAAGGCAAAGAGATGGCTGGAGGAACATGGTTTTGAATTCACGGAGAGGGATATCAAGGAGCAGAATCCGACCAAAGAGGAATTGAAGGAATGGCATGTTAAGAGCGGGATGCCTCTTAAGAAGTTCTTCAACACCAGCGGGATGCTCTACCGTGAGATGCAGCTTAAGGATAAGCTTCCTGATATGACAGAGGAAGAGCAGTACGAGCTGCTGGCTTCGGACGGGATGCTGGTGAAGCGTCCGGTTCTGGTGACGGATACAACTGTTTTGACCGGTTTTCGTGAGAAGGAATGGGAGAAGCTGTAAGAATGAGTGATTTTATGGAGAAATATGGGCGGATAGACCTGCATCTGCATCTGGACGGGTCCTTGCCTGCGGGAACGATCCTGAAGCTTGCGGATAAGGACAATATTGCGCTTCCGGCGCAGACGGAGGAAGGATTGAGACCCTATATTACAGCGAAGAGAGATTGTCAGGATCTCAATGAATATCTCCGGTGTTTTAAGATCCCGCTGATGATACTGCAGACGGCGGAGAATCTTGAGGCGGCGTCTTATGAACTTGGGAGAGAGCTTGATCAGAAGGGGCTTCGTTATGCGGAAGTCCGTTTTGCGCCGCAGCTTCACGGGCAGCTTGGACTTACGCAGGAAGAGGCGGTACAGGCGGCGCTTGCGGGATTGGGCAAGGTGATGGAAGAGAGTGGGGGGCGGATCTTACTGAGAGCGGTCCTCTGCTGCATGCGAGGGGTGGGAACCCATGAGGCGAATCTTGAGACGGTGCGTACCGCGGCGAAGTATCTTAAGAAGGGTGCGGCAGCGGTAGATCTGGCCGGGGCAGAAGGACTGTATCCCACCGGGGATTTTGAGGAAGAATTTGTCCTGGCAAGAGAGCTGGGCGTGCCGTTCACCATTCACGCAGGGGAGGCGGACGGGCCGGAGAGTATCTGGAAGGCGCTGGAATTCGGCGCTGTAAGGATCGGGCATGGAGTGCGCGCCGCAGAAGATGAGAAGCTGATGGAAGAGCTTGCAAGACGGGGGATTGTCCTTGAGATGTGCCCGTCCAGCAATCTGCAGACCAAGGCGGTGACGAGGATTACGGATTACCCGCTTCGGGAATATCTGCGAAGGGGGATCAAGGCCACGGTGAACAGTGACAATATGACGGTGTCGGATACCTGGGTCGGCAGGGAATTCGCATTGCTGGCGCGGGAATATGGCCTGATAGAGGCGGAAGCAGAGAGATTGCTTAGGAATGCCCAAGAGGCAGCGTTCGAATAGCCGTAGAGGGAGTTTACAGAAGAAGGGAGCAGTAACATGGGAATCGCGGAGTTATTTCTGATCGCGGTGGGGCTTTCGATGGACGCGTTCGCCGTATCCGTCTGCAAGGGTCTTGCGATGAAGAGATGTACATGGGGCAAGGCATGTCTTGTAGGAGCGTATTTTGGGATATTCCAGGCGGGTATGCCTCTGGCGGGGTATTTCCTGGGGGTGCAGTTCCGTGATATCATCACCTCCATTGATCACTGGATCGCATTTGTCCTGCTTGGCTTTATAGGCGGCAATATGGTCCGGGAGGTCTTCAAGAGCGGGGATGAGGAATGCTGCCAGGATACGGATGCGTCCCTGGATGTACGGACGATGCTGGGGCTTGCGGTGGCTACCAGTATCGACGCGCTTGCGGTGGGAGTGACGTTCGCCTTCCTGAAGGTGGATATCGTACCTGCCGTCAGCTTTATCGGGATGATTACATTTACTTTATCCGCTGCAGGTGTTAGAATAGGCAATATATTTGGGACAAGATATCAGGCGAAGGCGCAGCTTTTCGGTGGGATCATCCTGATCCTTATGGGAGTGAAGATTCTGCTTGAGCATTTGGGCGTATAAGTCTGCGATAGAACAGGTGTAAGTGAAGGAGAAGAATCATGAGATGGAATCAGTTTCGGTTGACGACGACCGCAGAGGCAGAGGATATTGTAAGCAGTATGCTGATGGACCTGGGGATCCAGGGAGTCCAGATCGAGGATAAGGTGCCCCTGACGAAGGAGGACAAGGAGCAGATGTTCGTGGATATCCTTCCGGACATCCCGGAGGATGACGGGAAGGCCTATCTGACCTTTTACCTGGATGAAGGGGAGGATCAGAGAACCATACTGATGAAGGTCAGGAAGGAACTGGAGGAGATGCGGGACTTCCTTGATGTGGGGGAATGTACCATCGAGGAGTCACAGACGGAGGATGTAGACTGGGTAAATAACTGGAAGCAGTATTTCCACCAGTTCTATATCGACGATATCCTGGTGATTCCGTCCTGGGAGAAGGTGGAGGCGAAGGATGAAGATAAGCTGGTCATTCACATTGATCCGGGAACTGCGTTTGGGACGGGAACGCACGAGACGACCCAGTTATGTATCCGTCAGTTGAAGAGATACGTCACGAAGGGAGCGCGGATCCTGGATGTGGGATGCGGCAGCGGGATCCTTGGCATGCTTGCGCTTAAGTTCGGGGCAGCTTATTCGGTGGGGACAGACTTGGACCCTAACGCCATTGACGCATCCCATGAGAATATGGAGGTCAACGGCATCTCAAGGGAGCAGTATGAGGTCATGATCGGGAATATCATAGACGATCAGGCGGTGCAGGATGCCGTTGGGTATGAGAGATACGATGTGGTTGTTGCCAATATCCTGGCAGAGGTACTGGTACCGCTGACGCCAGTCATCGTCCGTCAGATGAAGACGGGAGGGATCTATATCACCAGCGGGATCATAGACGGGAAGGAGACGGTCGTTGCAGAGGCAGTGAAGGCAGCAGGGTTAGAGGTTTTGGAAGTGAACCGTCAGGGAGAATGGGTATCTGTGACGGCGAGAAAGAATTAGGAGAAGAGATGCAGCACTTTTTTGTGACGCCCGCCCAGGTTCGGGAAGGGCAGATCTATATAGAAGGTTCGGATGTGAACCATATGAAGAATGTTCTTCGCATGAGGATCGGCGAGGAACTGATGGTAAGCGACGGGGATAATCTGAAGTACCGGTGCGCGGTAGAAGCATATAGGGAGGATACGGTCTTCCTTCGGATCCTTGAGAAGATGCAGGCGGATACAGAGCTTGCTTCCAGGATCTGTCTGTTTCAGGGGCTTCCTAAGCAGGACAAGATGGAGCTGATCGTACAGAAAGCGGTAGAGCTTGGGGCAGCCCAGGTAATTCCGGTCAGCACCAGACGTTCCGTAGTGAAGCTGGATGCGAAGAAGGCGGCGAAGAAGACAGAGCGGTGGCAGGAGATTGCAAGGAGTGCGGCGAAGCAGGCAGGGCGGGGGTATATCCCCAAGGTGACGCCGGTGATGTCTTACCGGGATGCGCTTGAGTACGCGAAGGAACTGGATGTGCTGTTGATCCCTTATGAGCTGGAACGGGGCATGGACGAGACGAAGAGTGTCATCGAGTCGATCCGGTCCGGGCAGTCCGTCGCAGTATTCATCGGCCCTGAGGGCGGATTCGAGAGGGAAGAGGTGGAGCAGGCCTTAGAACACGGGGCGAAGGCGATCACACTTGGAAGGCGTATCCTGCGGACGGAGACCGCCGGTTTGGCGGCGCTGTCGATCCTTATGTTCCATTTGGAGGATTAATGCATATTCTGGTAGTAAGAAAATAATAATCAGGAGTGAAATGAATGGAAGAAGTATATTTAGATAACTCTGCGACGACGATGGCTTATGAGTGCGTAGGCGATATCGTCAGGAAGGTCATGTGCAAGGATTACGGCAATCCGTCTTCCATGCATGCCAAGGGAGTTGAGGCAGAGCAATATATAAAAGAAGCAAAAGAAACATTTGCGAAGCTTTTGAAGGTGAAGGATAAGGAGATCTTCTTTACTTCCGGAGGTACGGAGAGCGATAACCTGGCGCTTCGCGGCGCTGCACATGCAAACCAGCGGGCAGGGAAGCATCTGATCACCTCAGCCATCGAGCATCCTGCCATCATCAATACCATGCGCCACCTGGAGGAAGAGGGGTTCCGTGTGACCTATCTCCCGGTGGACCGTTACGGAAGGATCAAGCTGGAGGCGCTTAAGGAGGCGCTGTGCGAGGATACGATCCTGGTGTCCGTCATGTACGTGAACAACGAAGTCGGCTCCGTACAGCCAATCCAGGAAGCGGCGAGTATCGTGAAAGCATACAATAAGAACATCCTGTTTCATGTGGACGCCGTACAGGGCTTCGGCAAATACCGGATCTATCCAGGGAAGCTTAAGGTAGACCTGTGCTCTGTAAGCGGCCATAAGATCCATGGACCAAAGGGAACGGGAGTCTTATATATCGGGGAGAATGTGAAGATCAAGCCCATCGTGTACGGCGGGGAGCAGCAGAAGAATGTCCGCTCCGGTACGGAGAACGTTCCGGGGATCGCGGGGCTTTCGCTTGCCGCGAAGACGATCTATCAAGATCTGGATGTGAAGGTTGCGAAGATGAGAAGCCTTAAGAAGCATTTTATCGAGGGAGTCGGCGGAATCGAGGACACGACGATCCACGGCCTGTATGACGAGACGTCGGCCCCGCATATCATCAGCGTCGGCTTTGCGGGTATCCGAAGCGAAGTGCTCCTGCATGCTCTGGAGGAAAAAGGAATCTATGTATCCTCCGGTTCGGCATGCGCGTCCAATCACCCTCAGGTCAGCGGCGTCCTCAGAGGCATCGGGGCAAGACAGGAATTCCTGGATGCCACATTAAGATTCAGTATGTCAGAATTTACAACACTGCAGGAGATTGACTATACTTTAGATACCCTATATAATATAGTACCAAGGCTTCGGAAATATACCAGGCGTTGAAGAGAATTTGAGATCAGAGGAGAAAGGATATGAGATATCATACTTTTTTAATAAAATACGGTGAGATCGGGATCAAAGGCAAGAACCGCTATCTGTTTGAGGACGCGCTCGTCAGGCAGGTGCGGTTCGCACTGAAGGACGTAGACGGCGAGTTTGAGGTTCATAAGTCCCAGGCCAGGATCTATGTGGACTGCGGGGAAGATTATGATTACGAGGATGCGGTGGAGCATCTTAGGAGGGTGTTCGGGATCGTGGGGATCTGTCCGGTAGTCCGTATGGAGGATCAGGGTTTTGAACAGCTTAAGAAGGATGTGGTTGCTTACATGGACGAGGCTTATCCAGACAAGCGCCTGACCTTCAAGGTGGAAGCCAGGCGTGCAAGGAAGTCTTATCCAAGGACTTCTATGGAGATCAACTGTGACTTGGGCGAGGCGATTCTCGAAGCGTTCCCGGAGACGAAGGTGAATGTGCATCATCCGGACGTGATGCTGAATGTGGAGATCCGTAACGAGATCTATGTCTATTCTCAGATCATCCCCGGAGCGGGCGGGATGCCTGTGGGAACCAACGGGAAGGCAATGCTTCTGCTGTCCGGCGGGATCGACAGTCCGGTGGCGGGATATATGATCTCCAAGCGGGGAGTCGGGATTGAGGCGACCTATTTCCATGCACCTCCGTATACCAGTGAGCGCGCGAAGCAGAAGGTGGTGGATCTGGCAAGGATCGTGTCGAGATACGCGGGTCCGGTGAAGCTGCATGTGGTGAATTTTACAGACATCCAGTTATATATCTATGATCAGTGCCCCCATGACGAGCTGACCATCATTATGCGCCGGTATATGATGCGGATCGCAGAGCATTTCGCGAAGAAGGACGGGTGCCTTGGCCTGATCACGGGCGAGAGCATCGGGCAGGTGGCGAGCCAGACGATGCAGAGCCTTGCCGCGACCAATGATGTGTGTACGATTCCGGTGTACAGGCCGGTGATCGGATATGACAAGCAGGAGATCGTCAATATCGCGGAGAAGATCGGGACCTATGAGACTTCCATCCTGCCGTTTGAGGATTGCTGTACCATATTTGTGGCGAAGCATCCGGTGACGAAGCCCAATGTAGAGGTCATCCGCCGGTCGGAGGAGAAGCTTGAGGAGAAGATAGACGAGCTGTTCTGGCAGGCGATAGATACTGCGGAGATCATTGAGGTAAAATAGATACAAATGAAAAGGACCGGGTCTGCAAAGCAGACCGGCCCTTACTGCCGAAGCTTATATGCGTGCCGTGCACGGCGGTTATTCACAGATATAAGCCTTCAGCGCTTCAAGGATCGTGTCGATCACTGCGGTGTCGGCGTGGATGTTAAGATCGATCGGCTTGGAGAGATCCAGGCTGAAGATACCCATGATGGATTTGGCGTCAATTACATATCTGCCGGATACCAGATCGAAGTCATAATCGAATTTGGTGATATCATTTACAAAAGATTTTACCTTGTCAATAGAGTTTAATGATATCTGAACTGTTTTCATTGGAAAATACCTCCCTGTCAATGATTCTATATTGTGTTTGTTATTTACAACAGACTTGCCAGCAAGTAACTGTTGTATATCCATCTTAAGAGGAAGAGGTGGAAAAGTCAAGAAACAATTTGCAAAAGTTGGAAAAAAGGAGAAATTATGAAAAAGGCGGCATTACATAATCTGGGGTGTAAGGTGAACGGGTATGAGACGGAGGCGATGCAAGAGCTGTTGGTGAAGAACGGATATGAGATCGTACCGTTTCAGGATACGGCGGATGTCTATATCGTGAATACCTGCACGGTCACCAATGTGGCGGACCGCAAGTCAAGGCAAATGCTGCACCGGGCGAGAAAGAAGAATCCGGATGCGGTTGTGGTGGCATGCGGCTGTTATGTACAGGCGAAGCAGGGGGAGTTAGACGAGAGTGTGGATATTGTGATCGGGAATAACCGGAAGAAGGACTTGATCGAGATATTGAAGGCTTATGAGGAAGACAGGCAGGACTGTGCAGGAAGGGCCTCCGACAGACACGTAGAACTGGCGGATATTAACCGTGTCAGAGAGTATGAAGAGCTTAGGCTTGAGAGTACGGCAGAGCATACCCGTGTCTATGTGAAGGTCCAGGACGGGTGCAACCAGTTCTGTTCCTACTGTATTATCCCCTATGCCAGAGGGCGGGTCAGAAGCCGGAGCAGGGACAGCGTGACAGGAGAAGTACGGCAGCTGGCCGACAACGGCTATAAGGAAGTGGTGCTGACGGGAATCCACCTAAGCTCTTACGGTGTTGACACGAAAGACAGCCTGTTAGGGCTGATCCATGCGATACATGAGATCCCCGGGATCAGGCGGATCCGCCTGGGATCCTTGGAACCGGGGATCATCACGGAGGAATTCGCGGCTGCGATCGCGAAGCTTCCCAAGATCTGCCCGCATTTCCATCTGTCCCTGCAGAGCGGCTGCGATGCGACCCTTCGGAGGATGAACCGCCGGTATACATCCGGAGAATATTATGAGAAATGTATCCTTCTGCGGAAATATTTCGCCCGTCCGGCCCTGACGACGGATGTGATCGTTGGATTCCCCGGCGAGACGGAAGAAGAATATGCGAAGTCCAGGGCGTTTATAGACAAAGTGGATTTCTATGAGACCCATGTGTTCAAATACTCGAAACGGACCGGAACAAGGGCGGCCGTGATGGAGAACCAGGTGCCGGAGGAGATCAAGAACATAAGGAGCAGCGACCTGCTTGCCCTTGGAAGAAGAAAGCGCAGGGAATACGAGGAAGGGCTGATCGGGACGGTGCAGGAGGTTCTGATGGAAGAAGAGATCCTTGTAGAAGGAGAGCGGTATCAGGTCGGCCATACCAGAGAATATGTGAAGGTTGGACAGAAAACGGACGAAAACAGGGTGAATCAGATAGTAAATGTAGAAATTAAGAATCGTTTGCAAATAATTCATTGAATTTTTCCGGTCAATGGGTTAGAATAACTATGAAGTATTTT
This sequence comes from uncultured Dorea sp., assembly GCA_947652615.1. GTDB lineage: Bacteria > Bacillota > Clostridia > Lachnospirales > Lachnospiraceae > Sporofaciens. Next base: position 60,239 of record CANTDX010000013.1, read on the forward strand.
TGGAGGACGTGAGTATATGAGAGATTTAAGCAGCACACAGTTTTTTCAGGTAGAAAGCGGTCCGCAGATTCAGGCAAAAGATATACTTGAGATTGTATACAAGGCATTAAGTGAAAAGGGATACAATCCGGTGAACCAGATCGTGGGATATATCATGTCAGGGGATCCGACATATATTACAAGCTACGACGGAGCGAGAAGTCTGATTATGAAGATGGAGCGGGATGAACTTGTAGAAGAGATGCTTAAGACGTATATTGAGCATAACAGGTGGGTATAATCTATGAGAATCATGGGACTGGACTACGGTTCTAAGACGGTAGGCGTAGCGGTCAGCGATCCGCTGGGTATCACAGCCCAGGGAATAGAGACGGTCTGCCGCAAGGAGGAGAACAAGCTTCGAAGAACCTGTGCGCGTATTGAGGAACTGATCCGCGAGTATGAGGTGGAGCAGATCGTGCTGGGACTTCCGAAGCACATGAACAATGATATCGGAGATCGGGCCAGGCGATCCATGGAATTCGGGGAGATGCTTAAGCGGCGGACCGGCCTTGAGGTCGTGATGTGGGATGAGCGTCTGACTACTGTAGAAGCAGAGCGGACTTTAATTGAGAATAAGGTTAGAAGAGAGGACCGCAAGAAGTATATCGATAAGATTGCGGCTGTTTTTATATTGCAGGGATATCTGGATTATAAAGCAGGAGTTCAGATCCAGGATCATTTTTGAGGTGTATATATGGAGAAGATAAGATTCAGGTCGGAAGAGATGCAGGAAGAAGTGGATCTTTTTGTGCTTGAACAGACGAAGGTGAACGGAGTATCCTATATTCTGGTGACAGATTCAGACGAGGGCGACGCGGAGTGCCTGATCCTTAAGGAGATGACGAAGGAGGCGGCGGCAGACAGTATCTATGAGATCGTGGAGGATGATGTGGAGCTTACGGCTGTTTCGAAGGTGTTTGAGGAGCTTCTTGAGGATATCGAGATCGAAAGGTAATATACTATGTCCATCAGCAAAGAGAATTTCAAAAAGATGCTCAAAGATAAGGGTCTTAAGGTAACCAATCAGAGGTTGCTTGTATTAGAGGTACTTGCAGATCATCGCGATAAGCATATGACTGCAGAAGATATTTATGAGCTGGTGAAGGAAGACTATCCGGAGATCGGATTGGCTACTATTTACCGGACAGTGCAATTGTTACGGGAAATGCAATTGGTGGATCGGATCAATCTTGATGATGGATGCCTGCGCTATGAGATCAGCGATTTGTTTGACGGGGAAACAAAGCATCATCATCACCATTTGATATGTAAGACATGTGGGAAAGTGGTTCCGTTTGAAGAAGACCTCCTGGATGAGCTGGAGCGTCTGGTTGAGCAGGAGACGGGCTTCCAGGTGTCAGACCACGAATTAAAGTTCTACGGACAATGCGAAGAGTGCTTGGCAAAGCAGAGATAGTAAGAACGGAGACGCACGTGGAGGTGTAAACTTGAAGAAAGAAAACAATGGAAAATTGCGAATCATTCCGCTTGGAGGCTTGGAGAAGATAGGAATGAACATCACTGCCTTCGAATATGAAGACAGTATTATTGTCGTGGATTGCGGTCTGGCATTCCCGGAGGACGATA
>CANTDX010000014.1 GCA_947652615.1 uncultured Dorea sp.
GAGCGTCCGCAGGTGGAATCCACTTCAGGGCGAATCGTCCGGGGCTAATCGCCTGTCTGCATCTCGTAGATGGTATGCATAGAAACGATCCTGTACTTCGGCAAGCCGAGACTATTTCTAAAGAGTGGTTTCTGTCTCGCGACGATTTGCCGTTTGGCTGGAAACGGAGGGTTCTTGGGGACGTTTCTGAAATGAGCGCTGGTGCCTCGCACAAGCACCATATCTGCTAAATACTTGTACCTATGGCTTAAAAGCATTCCAATTCATGGGACTGGAACGACGCAACAACAACTTACGGTTCCCGACTTCCGAAAAGCGGAAATCTTAGTTCCAAAATTGTTTGATGTTTTTAGTATTCTAAGCCGCCAGGTTGCGCCCGATAAATTCTTACTCCATCGTATATGCGTCGCGATCATCTTCGAATCCGTCACCATCTTCTACCAATTCCCGATAACGTTTCTCAAAACTTTGTCCTGTTCGCCGTATCTTCCGACATCCCCTCCCAGACTTCCGTATCACCGGCATGTCCAAAGAGACCGACACTGATAACAATATTCCCCTCCAATGTCAGACGCTTCTGCGCCTCCATAAATGCATCCTTGAACCGAGTGCTGCTGCATAGGGTAATAACCTTATATTTTCCTACCATACTTACACCACCGCACCGTACATCTTACTGCCTGCACACTCTCCGGCTATAAAATAATTGTATAACACAGTTTCGAAAATCCGATTAGAGATTACGGCCATATCATTTTCATTTATATTTTAGTCCAACAGATATCCTGCTTCATAGGAACATTCCAGATAACTAGGATTTTGATAATAAATATCCGTTTGAAAATCTGATATTTTATCGCTAATAAAAGATGAGAAAATTTTTATCAATTCATCTACCTCTCTACCTGGTTTTGCACAATCCTCAATCATAATACTATATAATTTTCCAATATCCATAAAACTTGGGATTGCATATTTACAGTCTGTGATGGTATCAAATTCTCCATCAGATATTCCATATTGTTCTATTATTTCATCGCTTACCTGTTCAAAAGAAAGACAATGGTTCACTTCGGCATCATATAATTGCTTCTCAATTCCTTCTTTTCCTAATGCTTCCGCGATAACTCCCCGCTTATTTTTCGTCTGACGAGCGATATGCTCGATTAACGAACATACATAAAAAAAATCATTTCTTTCTTTTTTGGTCATAAACAATCTCACCTTCCTTAATCACACGTGATCTGTCTCCAGATATTCCACGCTCTTTCCCATCTTCCTGGCATATGCAATCTCTGACCGGGTACTGTCACCGATATATCCCCCGACATTGATCACATAGATCTCATCAGCCATATCAATTTTACGCTTGTGCATATCATCAAGCATTTCCTTTGTCCTGGTCACCGTGTCTTCCGACATCCCCTCCCAGACCTCTGTGTCACCAGCATGTCCAAAAAGACCAACGCTGATAACAATATTCCCCTCCAGTGTCAGACGCTTCTGCGCCTCCATAAATGCATCCTTGAACCGGGTGCTGCCGCATAGGGTAATAACCTTATATTTTCCTACCATACTTACACCACCGCCTCTATTAAGATCTTATCTCCCACTTTTATTTCTTTTACTCCAATATTCTTTTTCTTGTTAAAATTAAAACTTAACATATAACCTTTCTTAAGATGGAAGTATTCAAGGTAATTAGAAAGTTGTTCCTCACCGCGCTCATTATAGGCATTCCCCCTCCATATCTTGATCTCGATCACGCTCTGCGTTCCTTTATAATAAATAACTAGATCCATCCGTTCATTATTTCTGGTTCTTGATTCCACACTATAACTCCCAATACCATTAATGATAGGCTTCAAAAACAGAATAAAATAACGTCTGCCCACATCTTCTAGAAAAGTCTCATCCTTATCCCCATACAAGTAGTCAAAGGTCTCTACAAATTTCTCAAGAATCTTTCTGACATCCAGATAACCGCCTACAATGAATTGATTCCGCTCCTGTACCCCCGCACTGTACATCTTACTGCCTGCAAATTCCCCGGCTATAAAATAATTGTATAACACGGTTTCGAAAATCCGATTAGAGATTACGGCCATATCATTTTCATTCTTGATAAACCCAAACATGGCCGCTGTCTTCAGATAACTGTTCGTCGCGATATACGGAATCGGTTTTCCTGTAAACAGCAGTTCATACAGTATCTCCTTAAGCTCCGGGTAGAGTTCCAATTTTCTTATTAAGGACTGATATAATGTGTTATCTTCTTTTACGATCATTTTCTCGGCTTCATAGAACCCTGCTTCTGACCACGCGCTGCTTTGATCCTGGAACTCTTCTGTTCCGGCAATCCGCCCGTCCAGGTAACTACAGAACCGAGATACCAGATATGGATAACCCGAAGTATACTCATAGATCATACTCGATATCCAGTTGATGTCCATACCCGTCTGATGATCCGTCTCGTATTCCTCAAGCATCCCCTCTATATCCTCCACTGAGAAACTCATATCCACAAGAAAATCTGCCGCAATGTTCCACGGCGAGTTTTCCTTATGTTCTTCCTGGGGACGAATTTTACTCTTTACACTGCGGACATCATAAACACCGGCAAGGATCACCGACTGGAACACCGGCATGTTCCGTCTCTTAAGATAATAGAAGCGAAGTTGGGCAAGAAAATCTATAAACACCTGGTTATTGGAAGCCGCATCCACTTCATCAATGATCAAGACAATCCTCTTTGCCAAGCTTCTGCACAACTGTGATAAAGTTACGAATAATCTTGACAGAGTCGCCCCTCTTATATTGCCTGCTGAATACTGTCTTAACTCTTCTTCTATCTCAACAGGTATATCTTCTGTGTATAAAAGCAACTGCCTGGAAAAAGCTGCAACAAAGCTATATTCCGACTCAAAATCAGCATAGCTTAACCCCTGGAAATCCAGGCTGATAACTTTATAATCTGCTTTCAAGTATTCTGCCAGAGCCATTAACAGCGTAGTCTTCCCATACTGTCTTGCCCTGTTAACGGTAAAATATTTCCCCGCATCTACCATCGCTTTGACTTCTCCTAGCCGGGCTGTCAGATCGACCATATAATGCAGATCCGGATCACAGCATCCATCGGTATGAAATGTTCTGTCCACTATCCCACACTTCCTTTCCCTGCCTTACAATTATAGTCAGTATAACATACCCCAACCTCCGCCCGCAACCAAAAAGGCAGGCCCTTTCCGCCTGGCCAGACTGTCGAAACCGCAGTTCCCGCAGTCTGCCGGAAAGCACCTGCCCTCTTGCATATCTTTTTGCATGTAACAGGACATCTTGCCTGAACTGTTACCGTATTAAAACGCATCCTCGATCTGCCCGATCAATGTCTCAATCTCGTCCCTGCCAACCAGGAACCGCTCTTCCCCATTGATCTCAACAGAATCATATTCATCATCATAAGAATAATAACTCACCTGCACCTTCGGCGCGCCCTCGATATTCCGATGGAACACAACCGTAAGCTCCGGTTCCTCCTTATCACTTCTGCCGCCGTCCATCTCCGAGGCCAGCATAACCCCCGAGATTGCCTGATACAAGGCGGCGAACTCCTTCTTATCGACCTCTTTTTTCCCAAACCTATAAGAATCCGACGACGCGTCTACCGAGATCTCATACTGCCGGTTTCCCGCCGTTATCTCCATACAGTCAAGGGTATCCGCCGAGATCAGCACCGGAATCTTCAAGATATAGTCGAAGGGCTTGCGGTCATAGATCATCCGGATCGTTTCCGCCGGAAGGAGATAGACCTGTTCTTCTTTCCCTGCAACTGCCGCATAACGTCCGCCCTTGCCGTCTTCCTTCCCAAGGATCACCTCAACTGCCGTATCGGCATCTTCCGTTCCCTGCGCCTTTGCATTATCCGCGGTATCCACATATTCTACCCTGTAGCTCATATCAGACTCCTGTATCCCGGTATCGGTCCCTTCCTCAACCTGGACGGGCGTATCGAATGCGAGACCACACAGTTCACCAAACATCTCGAACATAACCTCTGTATTCATGGTCGCGTTCTCATCATATGGATTCGACACCTCCCAATAGTCGAAATCCATCTTATAATCCGCCGGTTCTCTCGATATCAGAAGGAACTCCTCCCCATCCCTCCTAAGCGAGACACTGCGGATCCCGTTGGGGATAAACTGCGGCTTCTCTGCCTGCTTTAACTGCTTCTGCGCTTCGCTCTCCTTCTGCTTCGCATCCTTCCCATTCTGAATGTCCTCCTGATCTGCAGTATCCTGGGATTCTCCCTGAATCTGTCCCTGATTCCCGCCTTCCTCCTTCTTCCCGGAGCATCCGGCCGTAAAAAGAAGTATCATACATATTGCCAACGCCGCAATTCTTTTTCCTGTCTGTCTTACCATCCTGCTTTTTCCTTTCCCTGCCCCGGCAGACTTAAACTGCGCTTTCGCTTCACAGCCTGCCCAAGACCTTCGCATTCAATGATCCATATATCTCTAGTACAGCATTGCAATGCTATACTATACTAACGTCACCGTAATCTCCGCCGTCTCTTTCCCGGTAAGCTTACGGCTCCTTGCATCCGGCTGAGAACATCCTGCGAACAGCTTGAAATTCCTGCTGTCAATATGGCGCTCTCCCTCTTCGTCCACCACGCTCATCGCCCGGTTTGAAACCGTCATTTCCACAGTCTTCTCTTCCCCTGCCTTTAAGACAATACGTTTGAACGCGCACAGACTGTAATTCGGCACGGCAAGCTTAGAATCCAGGTCCTTGATATAGATCTGAACCACCTCGCCGGTATCTGCCCTTCCCTCATTCTTAAGCGTAACCTCGACTAGGATATCCGATTCCCTGGTCACCTCTCCTACTACCTTCGCCGCCTTCACCTGTACATCCCCGTAAGTAAGGCCATAACCAAAGGGATACAGCGCTTCCTGCTCCATATAACGGTAAGTGCGGTTCTTCATGGAATAATCCGTGAACTCCGGCAATTCCTCAAGCCCTTTATAGAATGTAACCGGCAGCTTCCCGGACGGCGATACCCTTCCGAACAAGATGTCCGCCACTGCCTTGCCTCCTCTTGCTCCCGGATACCATGCCATCAGGATTCCGTTGCAGTGCTCCTGGGCATAATTCAGATCAATGGCGCTTCCTGCCATCAGCACAACGATGGTCGGCTTCCCTACCGCCGTCACCTTCTCGATCAGTTCTTCCTGTACCTTCGGCAGATGCAGGTCCTTCTTATCGCCGGACGCATCACTGTTCCCCGCGTCTCCTTCTTCGCCCTCCAGCGTCTCGTCTAAGCCTACACAGATCACTACCACATCGCTGTGCTCGGCCGTGATTACCGCCTCTGTGATCCGATCCTGGCTCCATGCCAGCCCCTCCACACGATCCTTCTCCAGATGGCAGCCTTCGGAATATAACACACGTACATCCTCGCCCACTTCATCCTGAATTCCCTCCAGAACCGTGATATAGCGGGAGGATGTTCCATGGTAATTGCCGATCAGTGCGGCCCTGCTGTCTGCATTGGGCCCTACGACACCGATGGTCTTAAGCTTCGACTTGTCAAGCGGGAGAACCCCGTCATTCTTAAGCAGCACGCTTCCCTTTCTCGCCATATCAAGAGCTTCTTCCACATGCTCCTTACACTCTACCACCTCGTATGGGATCTCGTCATACTCGCTTCCGTCGAAGAGCCCCATCAGGAACCGGGCGGTAAGAAGCCTCTCCGCCGCAACCGTGATATCCTCTTCCGTGATCAATCCGTCCTCCACAGCGCCCAACAGATGAAGATAGGTATTGCCGCAGTTCACGTCGCAGCCGCATTTCAACGCAAGCGCCGCAGACTCCCTGGCATTCTTCGTCACCTGATGATTCTCATGGAAATCCTTGATCGCCCAGCAGTCAGAGGTAAAATGTCCGTCGAATTCCCATTGCCCTCTTAACACTTCCTCCATCAGATACTTATGGCCGCAGCACGGCTCTCCGTTGGTCCGGTTATAGGCTCCCATCACAGCCTCCACGTCTGCTTCCTTCACCAGCGCCTCGAAGGCAGGAAGATAAGTCTCCCACATGTCCTTCTTGCTGACCCTGGCATCGAATTCATGGCGGATCGCCTCCGGGCCGCTGTGGACGGCATAGTGCTTGGCGCACGCCGCCGCCTTCATTACCGGGCCGCTTCCCTGGATCCCTTCTACGAACCGGACTCCAAGCCTTGAAGTCAGATACGGATCCTCCCCGTAAGTCTCATGCCCTCTTCCCCAGCGCGGATCGCGGAAGATATTCACATTGGGGGACCAGAAGGTCAGCCCTTTATAGATATCCCTGTCGTCATGCTTCGAATATTCATTGTATTTCGCCCTCCCTTCGGTGGCAATGATATCTCCCACCTTCTCCATGGCATCCTCGTCAAAGGCCGCCGCCATCCCGATGGCCTGCGGGAACATGGTTGCAACTCCCGCCCTGGCAACACCGTGCAGCGCCTCATTCCAGTAGTTGTAAGTGGGAACACCAAGCCTTGCTACCGGCGCCGCGTCATATTTAAGCTGCGCCGCCTTCTCCATCAAGGTCATCTTCGCCACCAGTTCCTTCGCTTTCTTCCTCGCTTCCGCTCTCTCTTTCCTGAAATTTCCCATTCTCGTAACTCCTTTCAAATCATCCCGACTGATCAGCCGGCCACATCCGGCAGACTGCCCGAAAATTCATTCCCACAGTCTGCTCATCCTTCCTGCCATACTCCTATAACACTTCGCTTACCCCCTGGATCTCCTCCCTATACTTCGTAGGCGATTTCCCCGTATGCTTCTTGAACGCCAGAGAGAAGTAATTGGTATCCCGATACCCCACCATCATAGCAATCTCCCCGATCTTAAGGCTGGTCGTATCCAGCAGCGACTTCGCCTTCTCGATCCGTTTCCGCACAATATACTCATTGCATCCTTCCTTCGTCACCCGCTTGAAAAGCCGCGAGAAATAATTGGGTGTGATATAGAGGGACACAGCGATATTCGACACCGTAAGATCCTCCGTCAGATGCTCTGCTATGTAATACTTCGCCTTCGCGACAATATCATGCACATTCTCCTCCTGGCTCCCAAGCATCTGGCTTAAGAACATCTCCGTCACCGCGCAGGCCTCTTCCCTGGACGCGGATCTTAAGCTCTTCGACAGCGCATCCAGCTTCCCTGCTTCCGTCTCCCCTGCCTCTCCAAGATAAGAGAAATATATGGACGAAGCCAGCTCAAAACACAGCCTCCGCACCGTCTGCCGGGACAGGTTATAAGATTCTGCCGCCTTGGTAAATGTCTGGAAAGCCTTCAGGACATACTCCGTATTCCCGATATTGCTGCACATGATTCTCTTAAGCTCTGCGTAGATATCCTGGAATATACTGTTCTTATTCTGTTCTCCCAAGAGCTGTACGATATCCTGCAGACCTTCCTTCTCCGTATCTAAAAGATGCCTCGCATCATGGTAGGATACATACAGCCCGTCCAGTCTCTCCGCCGCGCTTCCGATCACTATCTTCGGCTTACAGTCGAACTCGTCCTGCAGGATCTCCGATAACTCCCTGGTCTTCTCGAGCACCGAATCTCCCTCTTCTCCGAGAAAATATACCGCCACGATCGTACCGTCGTCATCAAAAAACGTGATCCCTTCCTCCTGTGCGTCTACAATGCTGATACAGATATTTTTCATAGACATTTCCTGAAAATTATTCTCTGCAGCCTGATTATGCATACAAAGCTGCGGAACGATCAGCACGATCTGATAACCGCTGAACCTGTCCAGGCTGTAATGCTCATGCAGATCCTTAAGCAATTGCCTGCTCTCACCTCTGCGGTGTATGAGATCTCGCATCTGCGCCTCCAGCCGCATCTGCTCCGCAACTCCCCTGGTCCGCTGCGCAAGCAGAGAGCTCTGTGCTTCCGCCTTCTTACGCTCCAATGAACGGATCTGCCCCTCTATCGCATCAGACAGATCCGTCTCATCCACCGGTTTCAGGAAGAAATCCTGCACCTTGAGACGAAGGCTCTGTCTGGCGTATTCAAAGCTGTCATACCCTGTCAGTACAAGCACTCTAAGCTCCGGCTGCCGTTTTCTTGCTTCTTCGATCAGTTCAAGCCCCGACATCTCCGACATCTGGATATCCGTTATCATGATCTGCGGTCCCTGTTCCTCTAAGATCTGAAGCGCTTCCCTTGCCGATGCCGCCGTGAATACCTGCTCCACTCCAAGCTTCTCCCACTGTATCACCTTCCTGATACCCATCCGTATCATTTTCTCGTCGTCTACAATCAGTACCCTATACATTGATCATCGCTCCCTGCATCATTTCCTCCTGCACCTCCATCACATAAGGAATCCGTATCTCCACCGTAACGCCTCCGGAAGGATTCTTCAGATAATGCAGACCATAACCTGTTCCGTAGAGGAGTTCGATCCTCTTATTCACATTCCTTACCCCGTATCCGAAGGTCTCGTCATACTCCGATAACTGCTGATTCATCTCATCAATCTGCTCCTGGTCCATACCCGATCCCGTATCGGCAAGGATCAGCTTCACGATCTCACCCTGGCGCACTGCGCGAAGCGAGATGCTTCCTTCTTTCCCCTGCTTCACCTTGATGCCGTGATAGATCGAATTCTCCACCAACGGCTGCAGTGTCAATTTGGGAATCATCGCCCCTTTGCAGCCCTCATTCATACTGATATCACTTCCTATGATATGATCGTACCTCATATTCTGGATGATCAGGTAATTCCTCACATGCTCGATCTCCATCTCCAGAGGTATGATATCATGCCCCTTGCTCAGGCAGATCCTATAATACCTGGCCAACGCCTTCACCAGCGTAGAAATCTCTTCATTTCCGTCGGCAACTGCCTGCCAATGGATACAATCCAATGTATTATACAGGAAATGAGGCTGTATCTGGGACTGCAGCGAATTAAACCGAATCTGCTCCATCTGATGCTGCTCCTGCTTGACTTGCTCCATCAGCACCACGATCTCCTCCATCATCGAATTAAAACCTGTGGCAAGCTTCGCAAAGTCTTCTCCCATATGCTCTGCATCAAGCCTTACCATCAGCGACCCTGCCGCAACGTCATCCATCTTCTTCACCACCCGGTCTAACGGGCGGTAGACCTTCTGTATCACCTTCTTGACGATCATATAGCTGATCAGGATCAGGATCAGCAGGATCCACACCATAATACTGATGGTATGGAGACTTGGACGGTACAATTCCATGGACGCGATACTGCTGATAATGTAATAGTTCCATCCCGGTACCTTCTGATAGATATAGAGCCTGCCCTTCTGATAGAAATTCCCCTTCACTCCGGTCAGGCAGTCCGCATAATCCACTTTTGTACCGATCTTCTCTCTATCCCTCATCGCCACGGACATCCCGTCCGTGTCCACGATCTCCGTCCTCTGTCCCGCTTCATCCCCATTGACGATCTGGTCGAGAATGGGATTCGAGAAATTCAGGCACAGAAGCCCTTTCTCCTCCAGGAGTCTCTCCACACTGTAGATCGGAAAATACACATTCACTGTAAACTGACTGCCTTTAAAATACGCATTGGAGAATCCCACCTTCAGCGTACTGCTCTGCCCGTTCTTGCAGCCTTCCAGATCCTTCTCATATACCTGATAGAACTCCGAAGCCGCAAGCGGCAATTTCCCCCTGTACAGATAATCCTCCATCTGATAGCTGATAACCGCGACAAAATTCATCTCCGATGTCATATTCAGGCTGCTTGAGAGGACGTTATTCACCTCCGAGGCAGTCATGGCATACTGAAGCGTCTGCTTATTATCACACTCCAGATAACTCTGTACAGACTGGTCTATGACCAGCGCAATGCTTAAGGTCTTATATTCCTCAAGCATACTCTGGTAATTCTCTGCCAGCGAAGCATTCTTATCCTGCAGAAGTTCAATTGATTTTGCCTTAAGCGAAGTGACGGAAGATACCGTAGATACGATCATGACAAGCAGCGTTGTGAGAGTAATAGATACGATGATAAGTACCTGCATCTTCCTGTCAAACTTCCATCTGCTGATTCGCTCTTTCCATCTCTCCATATATTTTCCTCATAAATAGTATTGATACTCACGACCGATGAAATCTGCCGCTCAGTATAAAAAGAGCGCCATGTGCCACATGATGCTCTTTTTTACTCTTAACCCTTTACCGCACCTGCCGTCATACCTTTGACCAGCTTATCCTGGAATATGATAAACATGACGATCATCGGCAAAAGCGTCAGTGTCAGCACCGCCATGATCATCGGCGTATTCATAGAATACTGCCCCTGGAATTCCCAGATTGCCAATGGTAGTGTACGATTTTCTGATGATTGTGTCAAGGTGTATGCGAAAGAGAACTCATTCCACATATTTACACCGTTATAGATTGCAAGCGTCGCAAGACCAGGCTTCGCAAGCGGGAGGATGACCGAGAAGAACATCTGGATCTTCCCGCATCCGTCGATCTCCGCAGACTCCTCGATCTCCCTTGGGATCTCCTTCATGAAGCTGGTGAGGATGAAGACGGAGATCGGCACTGCAAATGCGATATATGGTCCGATCAAAGCCCAGATACTATCATAAAGCCCCGTTGCCCTGCTCATCTTGAATACCGGGATCAGCGTAATATGTACCGGGATGGACATACAGGCTACGATCCCTGCATAGATGGGATTCGCCAGCTTGAATTTGAATCTTGCCAGCGGATAGGACGCGCACGCCGCGATAAATAAAAGCAGCAGCAGCGAAATCGTCAGTACGATCACACTGTTCATAAAATATTTGGAAAAACCGCCTGTCAGAACCTCCGTATAATTGGCAAAATTCAGAGAATCCGGAAGGTTGAACACGCCCTTCGTGAGCATCTCGAATTTCTCCTTAAAGGAGTTCAGTACCATGAATATGAATGGCATAAATGATACGATGAGGTAAAAAATCGCCAATGCAAAAGCGAACACCCAGCATATGATACTTTTCTGTTTATTCTTCTTATACTGATCCATACTATGCCTCCTCTTTTCCGTTCAAAAGCTTCATGGTGATCAGCGATACCATAGAAATCAAGATGAACATTCCTCCGGCTACCGCAGAACCATAACCCATGTTAAAGGTGCTGAAAGACTGCTTATACATGTAGGTAGCCATCAACTCCGTGGATGTACCCGGGCCTCCGCCTGTCATTACATAGATCAGGTCGAAGTATTTCAGGGAACCTACCATTGACAGGATCGCCGCGCTCTTCATGGACGGAACCAGAAGCGGGAATGCAATCTTCCAGAAATACTGTCCCCTGGTAGCTCCGTCAATCCTTGCAGCCTCGAACACATCATACGGAATATTCGTAAACGCCGCCATAAAATATACCATATAGAACGGTGTGAACTGCCAGCAGATAACCATAATAACCGTCAGAAGCGCCGTCTTGGGATTACCAAGAAGGTCAACGTTGCCTCCGCCGAACCATCCTGAAATCGTACTTACCAGACCTCCGTTCGTTGCCAAAGCATAGGTAAACAAGAAACCGATCGCCACAGATGACATCAGAAGCGGAATAAACCAGATCACCTTGAAGACCGTAAGCTTCTTCCCGCCGAAATCAAGGAACGTCGCAAGCGCCAGACCGATCGGGATCTGAATACAGATCGACAGCACCATGATCACAAGGTTATTGCGGAACGCGATCCAGAAGCTGGAATCTGCCAACAGCGTCTTCCAGTTACCGATCCCGATGAATTTCTTACCAGCCGAGATTCCGTTCCACTGATATGTACTGGTTATAAATGTGTCAATAATGGGATAAATGACATAGATCGCCATCAATATCGCTACAGGCGCCAAAAATAATGCCGCAACTCTTCTTGTATCCCTCTGTCTTAACTTCTCCAGAGAAATCTCTTTTCCACCCATTCCTGAATCCCTCCTTTACGTTTTAAAAAAAGAGCTCTAGTGTCAGAGCTCTTTTTATATGAGTTATGCCCTACTTACTCTGCCTTATTTGCAAGATAATCGTCCATAGCCTTCTGCATAGCCTCTTGAGCTTCCTGCGGAGTCTTGGTCAGACCGAATACTTCCTGTAATCCATCCAAGTGAGCGGTTGCTACTGCCGGCGGCAGATACTGATCATACCATAACTGGATCTCAGATGCGTTGTTAGCTGCCTCTACGACTTCCTTCGTGATAGAATCTGTAAGCTTAGACTCAATACCCTGAACCGGCGGGATCTTCCCGTTCTCTACCTCGAAGTCGATCACTTCTTCATCCAAGTGCTTCTCTGCACACTCGAAAGCTGCCTCAAGCTTCTCGCCTTCACAGTTGAATACGATGAACTGGTCACCAACCGTACCGATCATGATAGACGGATCTGCATCGGATTCCTCGATCGCCGGGAATGGGAACCAGCCGATCTTCTCATAGAATTCTGCACTGTCAGTTGCGAATGTACCTGTATACCAGGAACCACAGAGCAGCATACCCGCTGTCTCCTGATACATCAACTGTTTAGCCTGGCCGTCATCCTCACTCAGAGAGTTCACGCCATCCGGGAAATACCCTGCTTCTACCCACTCCTGAACCTTCTCGCCGGCCTTGATGAAGCAGTCGTCCGTGAACTTGCCTTCGCCTGCTACTGCCTTCTGGAACGGCTCAAGTCCGCCGTAACGTGCAGCAAGGTTCATATAATACATAGAACCGGTCCACTTGGAACTGTTCGCCAGTGCGAACGGTGTGATATCATTCTTCTTCAGGGTATCGCAGATGTTCTCCAGATCTGCCAGAGTCTCAGGTTCTTTCAGCTTATACTTATCGAACATTTCTTTATTATAGAAGATACCTGACATAGATATATTCTGATAAGGAACCGCATATACATGATCGTTGTAGGTTGCCTGGCTTACCGCTGATTCCATCAGCTTATCCTTGATTTCGGATGCATTAAACAGATCGTCGATCGGCTGTCCGAATCCGGAATCAATATACTCATACATCGGTCCGCCTGACCAGCAGGAATACATATCCGGACATTCGCCTGAACTCATGGCTACCACAAGCTTCTCCTTGTATGTATCATTCTGGGTCGGAACACTCGTTACCGTGTAGCCGGATTCTGTCTCTGAGTTGAACTTCTCTACCGCCTTCGTGATAACATCCTTATCCGGACTCTCTGTTCCGATATTCCAGTAGACGATCTCCTTGTCTCCGCCGGAAGCGCTGCCGCTGTCTCCCCCGCTGCTGCTTCCGCCGTCACCGCTGCCGCTGTCTCCCCCGCCGCATGCTGCCAGTGATGCAGTCATCGCTGCTGCCATTGAAAGCGCCATAAGCTTTGCAACTCTTTTCTTCATCTTTTTTCCTCCTTCTTTTTATTCCGGTATGAATTACCGGATGTGTCTATAGATGTATTTTAGCATTGTCAATATATAATTCCCATAAAAATTTATGTCTATTTTCTATAAAAATCTTACCACCGAACATATTTTTATATGCATAATAACAGATACCCCAATTCCTCTTGCTTAAGCTCCGTTTTAGTGATATGATTAACACCGACAACAAGACATATCATTATTGTAAAAAGAAAGGAAATAAAGAACGTGACCTATAAAGAAGCAAGGGTATATTTGGACCGCGTGTCGAAATACGGAAGTGTACTTGGTCTGGGTGCGATTCGGAAACTGTTGTGCGAACTTGGGAATCCGGAAACTGACCTTAAGTTCATACATATAGCCGGAACAAACGGAAAGGGCTCTGTACTAGCATACACTTCTACCATACTAAGTGAGGCGGGATACAGAGTCGGACGGTATATCTCGCCGACAGTGGTTTCCTATCTGGAACGGATTCAGGTAGACGGCAGGTGGATTTCTGAGGATACATTTGCCAGACTGACCAGCATGGTTCAGAATGCTATTGCCCGTATAGAAGCAGCCGGTGATGCAAGCCCGACTGTATTCGAAGTTGAGACGGCAATAGCTTTTTTATATTTCAGGGAAATGAACTGCGACCTGGTCGTATTGGAGTGCGGCCTTGGAGGCGCGGAAGATGCCACGAATGTCATAGAGCAGACATTGCTCGCCGTGTTCACCCCGATAAGCCGGGATCATCTGGGAATCCTTGGCAGCACATTAGAAGAGATCGCGTCTGTCAAAGCCGGGATCATCAAGCCGGGCTGCACGGTCGTTACCGCTCCCCAGGAACCGGAAGTCTTACAGATCCTTAAGAAGCAGGCCGGACAGTTTCAATGCCCGCTGGCTGCTGCAAACCGGCAAGACACAGAACTGATAGAGGAAGCTTATGACGGACAGACCGTCTCATACAAGGACTGGAAGAATCTATACTGTCCGCTGGCAGGACGGTACCAGTTGGATAATGTGATCACCGCCCTTGAGGCCCTCCGGATGCTTGGGACTCTTGGATACCCGGTAAGCCCGGACGCTCTCCGGAAGGGACTTTCGAAGACCGTATGGCCCGGGCGGCTCACCTGCCTTACACGCAATCCCCTCTTCCTCATAGACGGGGCGCATAACGAGGCCGCTGCGAAGAAGCTTCGGGAATCTCTGGAGGCTTATTTCCCCGGCAGACGGTTTATCTATATCATGGGAGTATTCAAGGACAAAGAATATGAGAAGATCGCCGGTATCATGGCGCCCCTGGCAAGATCCGTACATACAGTTTCCCTGCCGGATACCGCGCGCACGCTGCCGGCGGAAGAACTGGCCGGAGTTATGAAACGATACTGCGCAGCGGAAGATCCGATACCGGCACAGAACTGCATGGGTTCAGCAATACAAGATACCAATGTTCCCGTCAGAGCAGAAGCAAGCATCGAAATCGCAGTGAAGCATGCCTTTGCAGAAGCGAACAAGACGGATATTATTCTTGCTTTTGGCTCCCTGTCCTACTTAGGACAGGTAATGAGAATACATGAAGATATCAGAACGCAGTATATAAATGAAATATAAAATTAAGGGTAGATAGCTATGATTGATCAAGAAAAAGTAAAACAAGGCATCCGCTTAATATTAGAAGGAATCGGGGAAGACATTTCCCGGGAAGGACTTCTGGATACCCCGGACCGCATCGCCCGGATGTATGAGGAGATCTTTGGCGGAATGGAGGAAGACGCCGGCGTACATCTGAGCCGCACCTTCCATGCAGATCACAGTGAGATGGTGATCGAGAGAGATATCACCTTCTATTCCACCTGTGAACATCATATGCTTCCTTTCTATGGAAAAGCCCATATTGCCTATATCCCGGACGGTAAGGTCGTAGGCTTAAGCAAGCTTGCCCGGACAGTGGAAGTATTCGCCAGAAGGCTGCAGCTTCAGGAACAATTGACCGGACAGATCGCCGACGCGCTGATGGAACACATGCAGCCGAAAGGCGCACTGGTCATGATCGAAGCCGAGCACATGTGCATGACCATGCGCGGGATCAAGAAGCCGGGAAGCCAGACTGTAACCGTCGCGCGGCGGGGCATCTTCGAGACGGAACCGGAGTGGGAAGAACGGTTCTTCCGGATTCTGTCTATATAAGGATAACCCTATGATTAAAAATTCAGAAAATATCACGGCAAAACGTCTTACGTTTATTCAGAACCACCCTCTCTACTTATCTGCTGATCGGCGGCTGCAGGAATTGGAAGAGACTCGCGTCTTCTGCCGCCATCAGATGAACCATCTTCTAGATGTAGCCAGGATCTCCTATATTCTGAACCTGGAAATGAAACTTGGCATCAGCCGGGATCTGATCTATGCGGCGGCGCTCCTCCATGATATCGGCAAGGGCCGTCAATATGAAGAGGGAATCCCCCACGAGACCGCAAGCGCAGATCTTGCAGAACAGATTCTTGCAGATATGCCCGCCAAGCTTGCATTTACATCCGAAGAACAACAACAGATCCTCACAGCGATTCGGGGACACCGCAGGCTTCGCTGCGACGCGGAACCGCTGGAGGCTCTTCTATATAAGAGTGATAAGATGTCCCGGGCATGCTTCGCCTGTCCTGCCGAATCACAATGCAACTGGAGTAACGACAAGAAGAATATGGAGATTCAATTATGATCATTGGGAACAAAGCATTTGACACAAAGAGACATACTTATATTATGGGAATCCTGAACGTAACGCCGGATTCCTTCTCCGACGGGGGCAGATACCAGCAGCTTGACGCCGCCCTGCTTCACGCCGAAGAGATGATAAGAGACGGCGCGGACATCCTGGATATCGGCGGAGAATCCACACGTCCCGGCCACACACAGATCACCTGTCAGGAAGAAATCGAACGGACCGCGCCTGTCATCGAACGGCTCAAGAAGGAATTCGACATTCCGATCTCCATCGACACTTACAAAAGCTCCGTTGCCGAAGCTGCCCTCAAAGCCGGGGCCGACCTTGTCAACGATATCTGGGGCCTGAAATACGATGCCCGCATGGCTCCTCTCATCGCCGAATACGGCACCGCCTGCTGCCTGATGCATAACCGGGAGGAAGCGGTATATAATGACTTTCTCACAGATTTCATGGAAGATATGCGGGAATGCGTCCGAATCGCCGGGAATGCGTCTATCGCGGACGACAAGATCATCTTAGATCCCGGAGTCGGATTCGGGAAGACCTACGAGATGAACCTTGCGATCATACGCGAGGTCGGCCGGATGCAGGAGCTTCACTATCCCATCCTCCTTGGGACCTCCCGCAAATCCGTGATCGGACTGACTCTTGACCTTCCTGCCGGCCAGCGGGAAGAAGGGACCCTTGCGACCACCGTATACGGAATGATGAATGGCTGCTCCTTCGTCCGGGTTCATGATGTGAAGGCGAACCGCAGGGCGATACAGATGACGGAAGCGATCATTCACAGCAACCATCAATAAAACTCCATAAATTACGTATTTTATTGACATTACGTATTTTTCATATTATGATATATTAGGAGGTAATTTAATTGAAACGCAGGGACTTAATCAAGAAACTGGAAGCTGCCGGATACAGATTAGACCGTGATGGAGATCACTCTATTTATGAAAAAGAAGGCTGTCGCCCGGTTCAGATTCCCAGACACAGAGAGATAAATGAAAACACTGCGAAAGCAATCTTGAGAGCAGCCGGTTTAAAATAAGTCCGCTTTACCAATGATATATTTTATTTAGGAGGTTTTGTTTATGGCAGAATATGTTTATCCAGCTATATTTCACTCAAATGATGACGGAACATTTACCATTACCTATCCCGATCTGCCAGGTTGTATCAGCGAAGGAAAGTCCTTGGGAAATGCTATCAGTATGGCGCAATCCGCTCTGACACAATGGATCGAATATCTGACAGATAAAAAACAGCCAATTCCATCGGCAAGTAACTTGGCTGACATCAAAATAACTCAAAATGAATTTATAAACTTAATCCGTGCAGATATCAAAGATACTCGTGCTGTAAAGCGGACTGTCAGTCTTCCTAAATGGATGGATGATATGGTAATTGAAGCCGGATTAAGTTTGTCTCGTGTACTGCAGGATGCTTTAAAAGATCGGCTTAAAGTAAGGTAAGGAGAATACCATGGATAAGATTAAGATACAGAATCTTGAAGTGTTCGCCCGCCACGGCGTATTCCCGGAAGAGAATGTTCTGGGGCAGAAGTTCATCGTCACGGCAACACTCTACACCGACACCCGCAAGGCCGGTAAGACGGATGACCTGACCGCCTCCATCCATTACGGAGAGATCAGCCAGCGGATCGAACAATACCTGACCGAACACACCTACAAGCTCTTAGAACGGGCGGCAGAAAGCCTCGCGGAGACACTTCTCCTTGAGACACCCGGTCTTGAGAAGATCAGGCTTAAGATCAAGAAGCCCTGGGCGCCCATTGGCCTCCCCTTAGAGACCGTCTCCGTGGAGATCGAACGCGGATGGCACACCGCCTATATCGCATTCGGCTCTAACATGGGTAATAAAGAGCAATACCTGAACCAGGCCATCCGCTCCCTTGGCCGCACCTCAGGCTGCATGGTGACCAAAGTCTCCTCCTTCCTGGTCACGGAACCCTACGGAGTAACCGACCAAGATGAGTTCCTCAACGGATGCCTGATGCTGCGCACTCTCTTAACTCCCAGGGAGCTTCTTAACGTGCTCCATGCGATTGAGCAGGAAGCCGGACGGGAACGCATCATCCGCTGGGGACCAAGAACCCTGGATCTGGATATTATCTTCTATGATGACCTGATCATAGAGGATGAGGACTTATGCATTCCCCATGTGGATATGCAGAACCGGAACTTCGTGCTGCAGCCCCTTCTGGAGATCGCTCCCTACAAGCATCATCCCTGCTGCGGCAAGACGGTTCAGGAACTCTATTCGCTCCTTTTAGGATCTGTAGATCATTCATAGTCGATCTCGCACCGTTCAAAAGCATTGATCACCTGAGTCTCCTGATAGGTATCATACCTCTTATGCTTCCTCCCATAGGACATGTGCACATGTCCGTGGAGGAAGTATTTGGGCTTATATTTGTCAAGAAGATCTCTGAATGCCTGAAATCCCTGATGCGGCAGATCAAGTCCGTCGTTGAGCTGATATGCCGGGGCATGAGTCACCAGGATATCGAATCCCCTATGCCGAAATAACTGAAACCACAGTTTCCGGATCCTGCCCTTCATCTGCCGTTCCGTATACTGGAACTCACCGGGCCTGTAGCGCATGGAACCGCCAAGCCCCAGGATCCTCACCCCCTGATGCACATAGATCTTATCGTCAATGCAGATACACCCGTCCGGGGGGATCTGCCTGTATTTCTCATCATGGTTGCCGTGCACATACAGAATGGGCACGGAGGTAAATGTTGCCAGGAACGAAAGATATCTTGGATCCAGATCGCCGCAGGAAATGATCAGATCAATTCCCGCAAGCTTACTCTTCTCAAAATAATCCCACAGATAAGCAGATTCTTCGTCCGCAATCGCAAGTATCTTCATAGATTCATACTAACCCTTCTTGTTCTCGATTCCCTGCTGCGATACAACAGGCTTGGACTGTTCTTTTAACTCTTCTTCCTTAGGAATGCTTCCGATGACATTCTCTGCCAGCCAATCCATCGTTACGATCTCCTCCGGCGTCAGGCTCTTAGCCGGGTCATCCTGCACGATTCCCCCCTGGGAATAAAGAATCCCGGAGAATGGATTGAACTTACCGGTGCTGATCGTCTCTTTCAGGAGATCCACCAGTCTCTTGGTTCCGATCGGAAGATTGTTCTTGGAACATACGACATCGACTACCCCGGCCGACATTCCCCACCAGTAATTGATCGCCTTCTTAGAAGTCGGGTCATCGTCATACTTCCATGTACCGTCCATGATGGTACGGATCATCTGCTCGTAGAACTTACCCCAGTGCCACAGCGGCATGGCAAGATTCCTCGCAGTGTCCCCTTCCAGATGATAGATGCCGAAGAATCTCGACGCCTCCTCCGGGATCACCATATCTTTACCGGAGATACAGTCTACCTGTTTCTCAAGGACACTCTCCATCACATCGATATCCTTCTTGGCCGTCCACTCCAGATATACCTCCGCCCGCGGATTGATCATCTTAGCTCCCAGCGCAAATGCATTGATATTGGCAATCGAACCGTAGATCGGATAATCTGCAATGTATGCCAGACGGTTATGTTCCGACATCGCTCCCGCGATCGCTCCCATCAAAAACTTCGCCTCATGCATGCGCGCATAATACGTCCGAATATACCTGTGAGAAGTATTGACCGAACAATTCAGTATCCTGACATTCGGGTTGGCAATGGCCGCCTTCACACTGGCCTGCACAAATGACGGCGTCGTCGTGAATATGATATCGCATCCATCCGTGATTGCTTCCTCTATCCGTTCATCTATGGTGTCAAGCGTGACATTATCATAGAACACTGTGCTGACTTCCTCCGGGAAGGTCTGATCCAGATGAAGCCTCCCCAGCTCATGGGCATAGGTCCACGCCGACGAACCCGGCGTCTTCTCATAGATAAACGCAACCTTCAGGCTCGAGATGCCAAACGGGAGCAGCATATTGATCAGCGGCTTCTTCTCCGTATTGGGATCCATCTTAAGCTCTACATCCTCATCCTCCTCAAGAAGCGAGAATTCCTCCCAGGACTTCTCGACCAGCTCCTTTAACTCCTTCGTAGTCATCTGGTCAATCTCTTTATATCCATACAGTTTGATAAACGCAAGGAACGCGTCTCCCACCGTAACCGATAATTTCCCCTTATCCTCGGCATTATATTCCGCCATGAATCTCCGGTAAATAGAGCTGAATTCCAGCCGCTCGTCATCGTTCCAGACCTCATCCGGCCCCTTGCCGACCGCCTCCAGAAGCTTCTTAAAATTCCCTTCCTCGGAGAACCAGATATAATTGATCTTCGTCAGCTCATAGAAATCCAGGAACTCATAGTAGATCTTGTTCTCCTTATCGTTGGTCCTGTTGGGAATGATCCTGGTCACTTCCCCGGGGACAGATACTACTCCATAGTATTTCATCACGCTGACGCGTTTATTCCCCTCCTGCACGTAGAATCTGTTCATATATTCGAATGCTTTGATCGGCTCACGAATCCCCTCTTCCTCGTGGCTTGTGCTAAGCTGCGCCCATTTTCTCGCAAACTCCGAAGTCTCTCTCAATATCGGCATGAAGTTCGCCGCAAACGCATTGCTCCTTCCGCCGGTCTTGGTTCCCACGATCTGGTCGATCGGAATCTGGACCAGTCCTAACGGCACTTCGGAAAATGTTCCCTTCGTCGGAATAATATCATCTAATACCTCCAGCGTAGGCAGTTCTCCGTGCAGCATCCGGTACTGGTAATTCTTTTTTCCAAGCTTATATGCTTTCGTGTAATCACTAAGTGCCATAATATCCTCCCTTCTTTTGACGCTTTCATTATATACCAAAGCTTGGAAGATCATCAAGTTCAATCTGGATAAAAACTGCACAAAAAAAACCGGGCCGATATACCGCCCGGCAATAATATTCTATAACACCTTCTCATATCCAATACGGGGGTCTCCGTCCTCGCAGCCTCCTAAAAGCCTTATCCCGCCGCAGACCTGAAAGCCCGCCTTCTCAAGCGCTCTTTGCATAGGGCGGTTTCCCGGGTGCGTATCGATCCTGACAGAAGAAAATCCCGCTTCCTTCGCAAGCCTGAAGCCATATGCAAACATCCTTCCGGCTACGCCCTTCCCCTTGCATCCGTCGGCTACGCAGACCCGGTGCATGGAGGCATAAGCTCCGTCCGTCAGCCACTTGCCGTCGATCACTCCGTAGGACGGATCCGGCGTGACCTGGAATGCAAACGCACCCAGAATCTCGCCATTCTCCGCCGCAAGATAAGCGCATCCTTCCCGGATATCCTGAAGCCATACCTCCCGGCCCGGATATCCCTTCTGCCACTGGTCAAGTCCAAGCGCCCGAAGCTGGACCTTGGCCTGGTCCGTGATCTCACACATTCTGTCTATATGCTCCGCCGCTGCCGTGATAAATTCCATCGCTTCATCCTTCCGTCTCTTATTCGATCCCCAGCACCTTATAATCCTGGTCCTCCACCGTCTTCTTGAGAACATCATCCGCAAGCTCCGTATTCAGCGTCACCACCGCCGTACCTGCCTCGTGGCTTACTGCCGCCTCATCCACCTGGGCAAGCGCCTCTAAGCATTTCTTCACCCTCGCCTCACAGTGTCCGCACATCATTCCTTCGATCTTCATTGTCTTCGTCATCTTTGTTTCCTCCTTCTGGATTGGTATTTGATTTGTAATCTGATCCGGGCTTTGCTCCGTGGATTCCGGAATCGCAGCCCGCTTCTTCTGCATCCTGTCACGCGACGCGTCATGCATCCGGAACCAGTTAAGCCTCAACGCATTCGTCACCACGCAGAAGCTTGACAGGCTCATGGCCGCCGCCCCGAACATGGGGTTTAACTTCCAGCCGAATAAAGGATACCACAGCCCCGCCGCAAGCGGGATTCCGATCACATTATAGAAGAATGCCCAGAACAGATTCTCATGGATATTGCGAAGCGTTGCACGGCTTAACCGGATCGCCGCCGGAACGTCGCTTAGCCGGCTCTTCATCAGCACCACGTCCGCCGCGTCGATGGCAATATCCGTACCGGCGCCGATGGCGATACCGATATCCGCTCTCGTAAGCGCCGGCGCATCGTTGATGCCGTCTCCCACCATCGCTGTTCTGCCCTTCTTCTTAAGATCACGGATCACCTGCTCCTTCCCGTCCGGCAAGACTCCGGCAATCACCTCATCAACGCCTGCCTGCCGTCCGATCGCCCTGGCCGTGCGCTCGTTATCTCCGGTCAGCATCACTACATGGATCCCCATATTCTGCAGCTCTTTCACCGCATTGGGGCTGTCGTCCTTGATGGTATCCGCCACGGCGATCACACCGATCAGCCGGCCGTCTCTCCCAAAGAACAACGGGGTCTTGCCTTCCTCGGACAGCCTTGCAGCCATCTGCTTCGTCTGATCGGATACTGACGCGTTCTCACTGATAAACGCAAGGTTCCCCCCGGTCAAACGCACAGCGCCCAGGTTCCCGAAAAGCCCATTACCGGGCACGGCCTGAAAATCCGTTACCTCCAGATCCCCTTCACCGTCCCTGGCGCCGGACCGCTCCATTCCCTTCTCTTCTGCCAGCGTAAGGATTGCCCGTGCCAGCGGATGCTCGCTCCTTCGCTCCAGGGCATAGGCCATCCGGAGCAGTTCTTCTTCTGTCACATCGTCTTCCGGCAGGATATCCGTAACCTTTGGCTCTCCGCTTGTGATCGTCCCCGTCTTATCCAGAGCAACAATCTGCATCTTTCCCGTCTCCTCCAGGGAGACCGCAGTCTTGAACATGATCCCGTTCCTGGCCCCCATCCCGTTACCTACCATGATGGCAACCGGCGTTGCAAGCCCCAGCGCGCAGGGGCAGCTTATTACCAGTATAGAGATTCCTCTTGCCAGCGCGAATCCCACGCTCTCGCCTGCAAGCAGCCATATTATGACAGTGACCGCCGCAATGGCAATGACTGCCGGCACGAACACGCCGGACACACGGTCTGCGATCTTCGCGATCGGCGCCTTTGTGGCGGCCGCGTCGCTGACCATCTGGATGATCTGCGACAATGTCGTATCCTCCCCGACTCTGGTAGCTTCACACCTGAGATACCCGGACTGGTTCAGCGTTGCCGCCGATACCATGCTTCCCTCTTCCTTATCAACCGGGATGCTCTCACCGGTAAGGGCAGATTCATTGACCGCGCTGCTGCCCGCGAGCACTACGCCGTCCACCGGGATATTCTCCCCCGGTCTTACCACGAACACATCGCCCTTCTTCACCTGCTGGATCGGAATCTCCTGCTCTGCCCCGTCTCTGACAACCACCGCTGTCTTGGGCGCCAGCTTCATCAGGCTCTTGAGCGCATCTGTCGTCCGCCCCTTAGAGCGGGCCTCCAGCATCTTGCCCACCGTGATCAGCGCAAGGATCATAGCCGCGGACTCGAAATAAAACTCATGCATGTAGGACATCACTTGCGCCATATCCATATGCATCTGCGCATCCGTCATCGCAAACAGGGCATATGTGCTGTACACATAAGAAGCTCCCGCCCCAAGCGCCACCAGCGTATCCATATTCGGCGCACGGTGCAGAAGGCTCTTAACCCCGCTTACGAAGAACTTCTGGTTAACGATCATGACCGCCGTCGTTAATAACAGTTGGATCAGCCCCATCGCCACATGATTCCCCTCAAGGAATCCCGGCGCCGGCCAGTTCCACATCATATGTCCCATAGAAAAATACATAAGCGGTATCAGAAAACATAAGGAAGCAATAAGCCGCCGCTTCAAAACCGGCGTCTCTTTGTCTTTTAACAGGTCTTCCTCCGGCGCTGCTCCTGCCGATGCTTTCTCGTTACCGGACGCCGTCTTCTGTGAAGCGCCGTACCCTGCCGCCTCCACCGCTTCAATGATCTTCGCGGCGGGAGCGCTTCCTTCCACACCCATGGAATTCGTCAGAAGACTGACCGAACAGGACGTAACTCCGTCTACCTTCGCAACCGCCTTCTCTACACGCGCGCTGCACGCCGCGCAGCTCATACCCGTAACCGTATATTGCTCCATTCATTACACCTCCTAAGAACCAAATCATATTATACCATACCCAGGTATCATCTCATCAACTTCTGCAGCGTCGTCACCAACTCATCCACCGTCTCATCCTTCCCTGCACGGATATCTTCCGATACGCAGGTCCGGATGTGATTGGCAAGCAGAACCTTATTGAAACTGTTAAGCGCCGCGTTCACTGCCGATACCTGTATCAGAATATCCGGGCAATATGCGTTATTCTCCACCATCTTCTTGATCCCGCGGACCTGCCCCTCGATCCGGCTCAGCCGATTGATCAGATCCTTATATTCCTTCTCGGAACGTTCCTTCGTCTTGTGACAGCATTCCCGATTCTCTTCCATACGCCTTCACCTCATTTCCAAATACATTATATACCCTATAAGGGTATATTGCAAGCAAAATTTTAAGATGGCAATATCAAATACTGCCATCTTAGTGTATCTCACATACCTTCAATCTATTCTCTATGACCCGGAACCGTACTTCCATCCCGGCATATGCCATCCCGTAGATCCGGTCAGGATCCTCCTGGTACGAAGGTCTTGGATCCTGCGACAACACCTGTATCAGAACCTCCCTGTGTTCTGCGGGAACCTTGTCCATCCACTCCTTGGGGATCTCCACCTTGAGCCTGTACTCCTTCTTCTGTTCGGCGAATCCGCCCCTCGCATCTGGATGGCAGTCTACATAGGGAAGATAGGGCTTGATATCATAGATGGGCGTCCCGTCCATCAGATCCGCTCCCCGCACATGCAGGATCATTCCTTTGCCCTCTCTCTTCTCGATCCTCTCCAACGCCACACAGGACAATCCCACAGGATTCGGGCGGAAAGGCGAACGGCTCGCGAATACTCCTACCCGCTTATTCCCTCCAAGCCTTGGCGGTCTTACAGTCGGACTCCACTTCCTTCCCTCCGCCTCCGAGAATCCCCAGATCAGCCAGAGGTGCGAATACTCTTCTATGCCCTTCAGCGCATCCGGGCTGCCATACTTACGCTCGAATACGATCTCCGCCTTCGTATCCGCAAGCCCGCTCTGCCTTGGAATCCCGAACTTCGCCGGGAAATCCGTACGAATGCGGGCAATCACTTCTAACTGCATGATAATCTCTCCCGCAGCATACGAATCTCCTCCTTGTGTCCCTGATCATCAAGGGGTGTCTCCAGATAGAACGGCAGAACACGAAGTACCGGATGCCGCATTACGCCAAGCAGCGCTTCCATACCGATCTGCCCCTCTCCGACTGCCGCATGCCTGTCCTTATGAGAACCAAACGGCATCATACTGTCATTGAGATGTACCGCTTTCAGAAGACTGAGGCCTAACACACGGTCGAATTCCTCCAGCACACCGTCCAGATCATTCACGATGTCATACCCTGCCGCAAACACATGGCAGGTATCCAGGCAGATCCCGATCCTCTCGGGATGCGCGGCACCGTCACGGATCGATCTCAGGTGCTCGAACCTGGCGCCGATCTCTGTCCCCTTTCCCGACATCGTCTCAAGAAGAACCGTGATCTCCTCATCTCCTGTAATGGCCTGGTCAAGCCCGCGGATGATATTGCTGATCCCCTGCTCTATCCCGATCCCGGTATGGCTTCCCGGATGGAACACCAGATATTCGATTCCAAGCGCATCCATCCTCGCCACATCCTCCCGGATCACCGTACGCGCGAATTCATATACCCGGTCTTCGGCGCTGGCAAGATTCATAGTATACGGCGCATGGGCAAGCAGCGCCCCAAACCCGTGCTCTCTTCGGATCTGCTGGAACCTTGCCTCTTCCTTCTCCGTATACACCTTATAATTCGATCCTCTGGGATTCCGGCTGAAGATCTGCATGGTATTCGCTTCCATCCATACCACGTTCTTGGCCGTCTTCGCAATCCCCTTAGCGATCGACATATGCGTTCCTATGGTTAACATGGCCTTGTCCTCCCTCTTCCTATGATCCATTCTTATCCCGCTGATATCCCGCCTCCAGCTTAAGAGCAAGCCACCGCCCGCAGGCGCTTAGGTCTTCCTCTGTAAATCCGCTGGTCTTACTGCAGGTGCTTTGAAGGATCGAGGAAGATTCATCCTTGTTGGACAGATTCCATGCCACATAACTCACACCGTATTGATCCATCAGTTCCACCCACTGGTCTGCCTGGGCCTCGTCGACCGCGCCGTTCCCGCTGGCATCACAGATGCCGTATTCCGTCACGAACACCGGCAGGCCGCCGTCGATCGCCGCCGCCATCTTATCCCGCAGATCCTCCTTATGAGTCGCCGCATAGAAATGAAGCGTGTACATGATATTGTCATACCCGGTAATGGGATCAGCTGCCGCCTGGTCTACGAACTGGGACCAGTTGGGCGTTCCTACTATGATGACCGCGTCCGCGTCATTTGCACGGATCACAGGGATCACTTTCTGTGCGTATGACTTGATCTCGCCCCAGCTTGTACTGCCGTTCGGCTCATTGCAGATCTCATATAAGATGTGATCCGCATCCGCGAATTCCAAAGACATCTCCCCAAAGAACTCTTTCGCCTCGTTCACATGCGTATTGGGATTGGAATCTGACAAGATGTGCCAGTCAACGATCACATACATATCCTGGTCAGCCGCATATTTCACGCCGCTTCGAATCAGGCCTTTCAGATACTCCTTATCCCCGTCCGTGCAGTATCCCCCGTACTCTGCCGTATACATGGCAAGCCGGACCACATTCGCCTTCCAATTCTCATGAATCTCTTTAAAACATGCGTCATTGATATAGTCCGGGAACCACGCCATACCATGCGTACTGATCCCCCGAAGCTGTACCGGTTCCTGATTCTCTCCCATCAGCCTGGTACCTTCCACATGGAGGGCGCCGGTAATCGACGGAGCGGCCATTCCCTTCGCCGCTTCTTCCTTCTCTTCCGGTTCCGCTTCCGGCCCTTCTTCCTTCTCCTTTACTTCCGATTTCTCTGCTTCTTCCTTCTCCTGCCCGGTCTCTTTAGCAATGATCTGATTTTCCTGGTCTTTCTCTTCCTGCCCGCCGCAGCCGGTCACAGAAGATACTGCCAGGATGAGTATAAGCAGACCGGCCAATACTGACATTCTCTTCTTCATAATCCTTTCACCTCTTCCTTAGACGGTTTCCTTTATCAGTGTACTGCATCCGGGATTCCTTGTCAATCTGACGCGATACCCGCAAGTGCTGCTTTGCTGGCTTGGATACCGCGCAGCGGGGTGCATGGCTCCATGAATAATAACGATTGTCCTACATCCCCTTGTCAAGAGGGTGGAAAATGCCGATATATATAATATATTGACATTTTAGAGGCATAATTCCCGGAAATGTCTATTCAGGAGGTAAAAGATGAACAATAAGGAACCATTGGCAACAACGCAGACCACACCTCAGACGAAAGCGGAAAGCATGATTGATAAACTAAATCTTCCCCGTACCATACATATGGTTCCGCTGGATATCATCAGCGGTTTTGAAGTACGGCCCGGATTCTATGAGATCAACGGCGCTACGGCGATTCCTGGAGGTGTTAATTTTACCGTATATTCTCACGGGGCTACTTCTATTGAACTGCTTCTGTTTCACCGGACCGAGGAGAAACCCTTTGCCGTTCTGCCATTCCCTGACCACTACCGGATCGGTAATGTATATTCTATGATCGTGTTCAAGCTGAACATCGAAGATTTCGAGTATGCCTACCGGGTAGACGGCCCCTACGACCCCAAGAAAGGCCTGATATTCAATAAGAACAAATACCTTCTGGATCCTTATGCCAGAGCTGTCACAGGTCAGAGCCAGTGGGGCGATACCTCTCCCCGGGGACAACACTACAAAGCCCGCGTCGTGAAGGATGATTTCGACTGGGGTAATATGCAGATGCCCCGGCTTAACACAGAGGATCTTATCATCTATGAAGTACATGTAAGAGGATTCACCAAGCACGGTTCCTCCGGCGTAGAGCATCCCGGAACCTTCGCCGGGCTTCTGGAGAAGCTTCCTCATCTTCTGGAGCTGGGTGTCAATGTTGTGGAACTGATGCCGATCTTCGAGTTCGACGAGATGCAGGATTACCGGGAAGTTGACGGCGAGAAGCTCTATAATTACTGGGGCTACAATACGGTAAGCTTCTTTGCCCCCAACACCAGCTATTCCGCGGGCAAAGAATATAACAGAGAAGGCAACGAATTAAAGCACTTGATCCAGGTCTTCAACCAGCACGGGATCGAGGTCTATCTGGATGTGGTATTGAATCACACGGCAGAAGGCAACGAGCAGGGACCGTTCTTCTCCTTCAAGGGATTTGACAACAATATCTATTATCTGCTGACACCGGAAGGCTATTATTATAATTTCAGCGGGTGCGGCAATTCCCTGAACTGCAACCATCCTATCGTGCGCCAGATGATCCTGGACTGCCTGCGCTACTGGGTCAACACTTACCGCGTCAACGGCTTCCGATTCGACCTTGCCTCCATCCTCGGGCGCAATGAAGACGGTTCTCCCATGAACAAACCGCCTCTTCTGCAGGCTCTTGCCTTCGACCCGATCTTAGGAGACGTGAAGCTGATCGCCGAAGCATGGGACGCCGACGGCCTCTACCAGGTCGGCTCCTTCCCGTCCTGGAACCGCTGGGCAGAATGGAACGGAAGATACCGTGATGATATGCGCAGATACCTGAAAGGCGATGAAGGCATGGCCCAGGCGGCAGCCCTTCGGATCGGAGGTTCCCGTGATATCTATGAGCCGAGCACCCGGACGAATGCTTCTGTTAATTTTATCACCTGCCATGACGGTTTTACTCTGAATGACCTGTTCTCATACAACACGAAACACAATGAGAAAAACGGCTGGAATAATACTGACGGCGCCAACGACAACAATAGCTGGAACTGCGGAATTGAAGGCGATACCGACAATCCGGATGTCCTGGCTCTCAGAAGGCGGATGATGCGCAATGCATTCGCACTCCTTATGTGCAGCCGGGGTATCCCTATGTTCCTCGCCGGAGATGAATTCTGCAACACCCAGTTCGGCAATAACAATGCATACTGCCAGGATAATATTACTTCCTGGCTGGATTGGAGCCTGCTTGAGAAGAATCGGGATATGTTCGAATTCTTCAAATATATGATCCATTTCCGCAAATCCT
Organism: uncultured Dorea sp.; assembly: GCA_947652615.1. GTDB lineage: Bacteria > Bacillota > Clostridia > Lachnospirales > Lachnospiraceae > Sporofaciens. The sequence continues at coordinate 29,383 of CANTDX010000014.1, forward strand.
ACCGTATACTGCGCACCAACATAAGCAACGGCGCCTGTGGTTTTCCGGATGTGAGCTTCCATGGCACGGCTCCATGGTGCAGCAAATTCGCCGACTATGACAGGTACGTGGGCGTTATGTTCTCCGGTCAGGAACAGAGTTCCGGCCCGCAGGCCATCTATGTTGCCTCCAATGCTTACTGGGAAGACGTATATGTGACTCTGCCCAAACTTCCGGCCTCCATGTGCTGGCAGATCGCCGTGGATACCTGGGAAGAACATCAGGAAATGCGCCCGCTGAACGGGGAGCAGATTATGATCCATGCACGAAGCATCGTTGTAGTGGTGGGAGAATAAAAACGGATATTAAAACGCAATTTGGGACGTAGTAAACTTAAGTTTACTACGTCCCAAATTATAACATTATTTGCTCAGTAATTCATGTATCCCCTTCGCTCCGGCCTTGCCCGCGCCCATAGCCAGGATTACCGTCGCCGCGCCTGTCACGGCGTCGCCGCCTGCGAATACCGCAGCCTTGGAAGTCTGTCCGTTCTCTTCCTCTGCAACGATACATTTTCTCCTGTTCGTCTCAAGTCCCTTGGTCGTAGACGCAATCAACGGATTCGGGGAAGTTCCAAGAGACATGATCACCGTGTCAAGCTCGATCTCGTACTCAGATCCCTCGATCTCTACCGGACGTCTTCTTCCGGATGCATCCGGCTCTCCAAGCTCCATCTTGATCACCTTCATGCCCTTGACCCATCCGTTGTCGTCCACAAGAATCTCCTTCGGATTGGTCAGCAGGTCGAAGATAACGCCCTCTTCCTTCGCATGATGCACCTCTTCTACTCTGGCAGGAAGCTCCGCTTCACTGCGGCGGTATACGATATGTACCTCCGCGCCGAGACGAAGCGCGGTTCTTGCAGCATCCATAGCTACGTTGCCGCCGCCTACTACAGCGACCTTCTTGCCTGCCACGATCGGAGTATCATAAGAATCGTCGAACGCTTTCATCAGATTGCTTCTCGTCAGGTACTCATTGGCAGAGAATACACCGTTAGCCGTCTCTCCCGGGATACCCATGAACATCGGAAGTCCTGCGCCGGAACCGATAAATACCGCCTCAAACTCTTCCTCTTCCATCAACTGATCTATAGTTGTAGACTTGCCGATCACAACGTTCGTCTCAAACTTAACGCCTAATTCCTTAACCTTCTCGATCTCTTTCTTAACAACCTTGTGCTTCGGAAGACGGAACTCAGGGATACCATATACCAGTACGCCTCCAAGCTCATGAAGAGCCTCGAATACAGTCACCTCATAACCCAACTTCGCCAGATCTCCCGCACAGGTAAGACCGGACGGACCGGAACCGATGACTGCAACCTTGTGTCCGTTCGTCTTCTCAGCCTTAACAGGCTTAATATCATGCTCCAAAGCATAATCCGCAACGAATCTCTCCAGCTTACCGATAGATACCGGATCACCCTTGATACCGCGGATACACTTGCACTCACACTGCGACTCCTGCGGGCATACACGGCCGCAGATAGCCGGAAGAGCTGATGACTCGCCGATCACCTTATAAGCCTCCTCAATATTGCCTTCCTTCACCTGGGAAATGAATCCGGGAATATTGATCGCTACCGGACATCCTTCGATACACTTGGCATTCTTACAGTTCAGGCAGCGAGTTGCCTCCTCCATTGCCTCTTCCTTATTATATCCATAACAAACTTCCTCGAAGTTAGTTGCTCTCTCCTTCGCGTCCTGCTCTCTTACAGGAACTCTCTTTAATACATCAGCCATTAATTGTCACCTCCGCAATTGCCGCATCCACCATGATGGGTGTCGCCTTCTTGTACTTTCAGGATCGCACGTCCTTCCTCTGTCCTGTACATCTGCTGTCTCTTCATCGCATTGTCAAAGTCTACAAGATGTCCGTCGAACTCAGGTCCGTCTACGCACGCAAACTTCACCTCGCCGCCTACGATCACACGGCAGGCGCCGCACATACCAGTACCGTCAACCATGATCGGGTTCATGCTGACAATCGTAGGAATCTCCAGTTTCTTGGTAAGAAGACAGGTAAACTTCATCATGATCATCGGTCCGATCGCTACACAGACGTCATACTTGTTGCCCTCTTCCACCAGCTTCTCGATCTTGGTCGTAACCATACCTGCATGGCCGTATGTACCGTCGTCCGTGCATGGATAGTAGTTGCCCGCAACCGCTTCCATCTCCTTCTCCAGGATCAGCATATCCTTGGTCTTGGAACCAACGATCACATCTACATCAATTCCGTGCTCCTTAAGCCACTTCACCTGCGGATATACAGGCGCCGCACCGACACCGCCTGCTACGAAAAGCATCTTCTTATTCTTAAGGCTCTCAATATCCTCTTCTACAAATTCAGACGGACATCCCAAAGGTCCGATAAAATCGCGGAAGGAATCCCCTGCCTGCATCTTGGCCATCTTCATTGTAGACGCACCGACCTCCTGGAACACGATCGTGATGGTTCCGGCCTCCCTGTCATAATCACAGATCGTAAGAGGAATCCTCTCACCCTTCTCATCCATCTTCACGATCACAAACTGCCCCGGCTCGCAATGCTTGGCTACTCGCGGCGCTTCTACGTCCATAAGATAAATCTTATCAGCCAGTTTCTCGGCTTTCAATATCTTGTACATCTTACGTTCCTCCTAATAATTAATGCTTCTATTATAATAATGTATCTGTGAGAAAATATCAAGTATGTTGAAAAGAAAATCGTTAAGTAAATATCACACTACGGCTTCAATGAGCAGCATATCTCCAAGGATAACTTCTTTTACCCCGATTTCTTTCTTTTTATTAAAATCAAAGCTTAACATATAGCCCTTCTTTATCCCAAAATAATCAAGATAATCCGACAATTGTCTTTCCCCCCGTTCGTTGTAGGCATTACCTCTCCATATTTTTAATTCAATGATAAATTGTTCACCTCGGTAATCGATCACCAGATCCATTCGATCACAGCTGCGAGTCTCTGCCTCCACATAGCTGTTTCCCACACCATTGATGATCGGTTTCAAAAAAAGCATAAAATAACGCCTGCCGGCATCTTCAAGAAAAGTTTCGTCGCTGTCTCCGTAAAGATAATCAAAGCTCTCCACAAATTTCTCCAGTATACGCCGTACATTCAAGTGTCCTCCGGTAATAAACTGATTTTTCTCCTGCAATCCGGCATCATATATTTTACTGCTTATATATTCTTCCGATATAAACCAGTTGTATAATACTGTTTCAAAGATCCGATTTGCAATAGAAACTGTTCCGTTCGTATTCTTTATAAATCCAAACATTGCAGCAACTTCTATATAATCATTCATCGCAACATAAGGAATCGGCTTGCCCGCAAAAAGAATCTCATAACATATATCTCTTAACCGGGGATATTCCTTCAATTTCCTTTTCAAAGATTGATACAGGGGATTCGTTTCGTTCAGCAATATCTTCATAGCTTCTAAGAATCCCTCTTTCGTCCAGACATCACTTTTGTCAGAAAATCCTCTGTCCTTTGCAATACGTTCATCCATAAGCTTGCACAGTCTGGATACAAGATATGGATAACCGGAAGTGTAATTATATAGAAGCTGTGATATTTCTTCTATATCCATATCTGTATGGTGATCCTCTTCATACTCCTCAAGCATCCTTGCAATATCCTGCGTTGAAAAACTCATATCCACCAAGAAATCCGCCGCAATATTCCATGGGCTGTTCTCCCTGTGCTTTTCATTTGGACGAATATTTTTCTGAATATTCCGTATATCATACAGACTTGCAAGTATCACAGACCGAAATGTAGGAGTAATATCACAGTCCAAATAGCAAGCTCTTATCTGTGCAAGGAAATCAAAAAACGCCTGTGTATTCACCGCAGTATCTACTTCATCTATGATTAGAACGATCGGTTTACTGGTTCGTTCACACCACTGGCCAAACCAGTCAAAGAGCTCTGCCATTCTGCTCTCTCTATCTCTTCCAGCTGCCATCTCCATGAGCTTTTCCCGGAAATCATCCGGTATCTCTTCCATATTCCGGAGCGCCTTACCGATCTCGCGCGCCAAACCACCTACAAAAGCTGACTCATCGGCAAAATCCAAAAAACTCATCCTCTGAAAATCCAGACTGACAACCATATATTCCTGTTTCAAGTAGTCTGCAAGTGCTCTAAGTATCGTAGTTTTACCGTATTGTCTCGCTTTGTGGACAGTAAAATACAATCCGGCATCTACCATCGCCTTAATCTCTTCCAGCCTCGTTCCCAGATCAACCATATAATGCTTTGCCGGTTTGCACGAACCATTTACATTAAAAATCTTTGCCATCTATCAGCTTCCCTCCTACAGTCTTTATATCGCCCGCAAGCGACTGCGCCTGAAAGAGTCAAACAAATATTAACACCAAATAACGCTTCCAAGCACCTCCACACCGCGTTCGGCAGCCATCTTCCTCTCCTTCACGATAAACCGTGAATCTGATATTCCTCTCTTCTCCACAAACAGAATTCCATCATAATCCTCGAGTTCCCTGATGGCATCCGCCTGGAATACGATCTGAACATAGGATGACCAGGAAACCTCCGGAATCTGTGCTGTAAGCTTCTCGCATAATCCCGCAGCGTCCTCCCTTGCCACCGTACCGGCAAGCATGATCTTCTTCTTATCTCTCTTGCCCGGCATCTTACGGATCGCTGCCTGCACATTCGCCGCCGCTATCTTCACCTGATCCTCGCATCCAAGTCTGGCATACGCACCCTCTTCCAACCGGAAGATCCATGCATCGACAGCTCCAAACGCTCTCTTCCTGTCTGAATTACGCACCAATCCTAACATGGGCATACCGTACTCTTCCGCAAATGTCTTCGTATTGCGCAGCCGTCCGCTCATAATATAGAGCATCATGAGAACAAAACATGCCATAAATCCGCCGAGCACTACTCCGATCACCGCATATTTTAAGGCCTCCGCAGCCGGATTCGCCAACATTGCCGCAGAACCGGCGCCTCCTGATGAACTTCCTGTCTCTTCTGTCTCCAAAGATAATACTGTATTCATCTCTGTCTGATAAGTCTGCAGATTCCGTACTGCCTCCACATAGCCTGACCGAAGAGTCGCCTGATAACTCTGTATACTGGAATCTGCCTTCTCCGACTGCACCGAAGACAACAAGCTTAATCTATGTGCCGCCAAAGTCTTCTGCAGCTTAGCAGAATACTCCTTCATTATCTCCTCCGCCTCTGAAAGATACTCTTCGCAAAGCTTTTCATCCGGCATATTGACCAGGATCTGGATCACCAGCTTCTCCGGCCGCATCATCTCATAATCTCCTAACCGATATGCTTCCCTGTCGCTGCTGTTAAATGAAACCAAATACCTCAAGTCTTCTACAGACACCGCTTCATTCTTAGCATGCAGCTTCTCCGCCATGCTGCCGTCTGTGACAAATGTCCGATATGCCGCAACCAGGCTGTCCAACAGCTCCCCGCCGTCCACATAATAGCTCAGCGTCCCTGTCGATACATGGAACGGGTCGATCTCCATCACGATAGACTGATTCAGAAAATCCTCCTGAGCTTCCACATCCTTCTCGCATCTTGCAATGATCTGCTCATAGGATTCTACGGAACGCTCGTTGAGCGTCATAGGATCCTCTTCCTCCTCTGCCGCTTCTCCATCCTCCAACTCCAACGCTGCTTCTTGTTTCGCCGACTGGTTGCTCCGTACTACGGACTGGTACTTGTAAGCTCCTGCCAGAATTCCCATGATAAGCATGAGTACAAGGATTCCCCGCCATTTTTCAAGGCAATAAAACATTAGGTCTACCAAACTGATCTCTCTTACTTCCTGTTGTTCATTCATGATTCATTTCTTCCTCCCGTTTCTATCATTCCTTTATCCACGATTCAATATCTCCAGCTTCCTCCTCTTGAACCATGTTCCATATATACTCTGGTGATTCCGCATATAATCCTAAATTCTTATCTTGTAATAATTCATAAGTCATTGTCTTAAGCAGCTTTTTCAATGCCTCCTCTTTTGAGCATCTTTGTTCTTTGCTCATACGGTGTACCAGATAAACAGAAATAGATTGTATTGATTTATTAATATTAACACTTGTCACACTCATCCGACAATCTCCCTTCTTACTTTCTTAAATCGAAGTGTCTGAATTGCGGCACTTGTTCCAAAAAAATATTGTTTCGGCAGATTCTCCGGTTCTAAATCGCTTATCAACTGTTCTAATACTTCATCTGCATAATCAGCCTCCTTTATTGCATCTATATACATCCTCAAATCTTCCAAAATTCCTTTTATTCCCATAGAATTATATTCTTCATAACATATAGCAATATAAGAGAGCAAATCATATTTATCCAAAATATCACTAACTTCACTATAATTAATATTCCACTGTTGCTTCATACAATTAACAATCGTTATCTGCATATTTAATATATTATCTGCCCTAGCCATCGGAAGTTCCTCCTTATAGTTCTACTATAACAAAAAATATCAATATAGACAATGGGAAGAATTAAATTGGGGTTGTTTTTGCTTGTTTTCACTCTATTTGATTAGTCATGGAAATATTCTTGAAAACGGAAATGATTTCTTGAAATTGGCAGAAAATAGAATTGACTTAAAATGACAGTCTCTCTGAAACGTTATTTGTAAAGAATAGTTTGAAATATGAGAATTGAGATGTCAAGGGAAATTCCACTTGACATCCTTATAGGTTAATAGAGACTTAGATTAAAATATTCTGGAACATCCTATATAATAACTGTGAATTATGATGCGGAGTATTCCGAGGGATAGTAATTACCACATTGCAATCGCAGAAATTACTGCTGCATACCTGTTATTCTGAACTATTTTTTCGATAGATGAGCTTAGGATTTCTTTACACAATATTCCGTGATTGATCATTGCTTCTCTCGCCATCTCACGGACTGTACTTTCCGCTTCCTCCTTACTGCACACACCCGAATATTCCATAATCACTCCTATATCTTCCGAATGTCTGGGAATCCCTACACTTACAGCCGATGCTATTTTCTCTCCTGGCTGCTTAGATGAAATCGTTCCATATGCTGTAAGCAAAACAGATCCCTCTCTTTTGTCTACTTTTCCTGCCCTCATACAATTGACAGGCAGAATACTGCTTACTCTGAGTAAATTATAATTGGAAATGCCTGCCGAAATAAGTGCATTATCAAATGCTACTAATCTTTCTTTTGCCTCACCCATTCCTGACACAATCGTAAATTTGTCTGGATATTCAAACATACTTTTCTTCCCTTACCTCTCAGTATTATTACTCACTCTAGTCATCCCCACTGCTTTGGGCTTTATCGGATTTGTTGAAAATCCCGGGTATTCTTCCACTACCAGAAATCCACAATCCTGATATAATTTCACAGCACCTTCGTTATCTTTAAGCACGCATAATTCCATACCCTCTTTTGGATGCTTCTCTAAAAAACTCATCAATAACCGTCTGCCTATACCTGTATTCCTCTTCTTCCTGTCTACACATACATTCAGCAATGAAATCTTTTCATAATTATCTGTGGAATCATACCTGCTCAGATATTGCGAATAAACTTCATTCAAATATTCCGGGGATTCTATTCCCAGATTTCTTAAGACCTCGCATAAAACCCCAAGATTCCATTGCAGTTTCCCTTTAACCCATAATATCAGCCCGACTATCTCTTCTTCCATCACAGCCGCATACAAATTAGACAATCGGAACATTCTGTCCTCATTACCACTGAGTAAAGTTGGAATCACCTTTATTGCATTCTGCCGGCTGCCAAACATTCCTTGATAAATATACCGATCCGTATCATAAATAAGACCGGCTATTTCCCGCATCTGCCTGCCGCTTAAACATGAATCTATATCGAATTGTCTGAACGTTATTGAATCTCTTCGAATCTTCTCTTCTGCCAGTTCATATTTTTCCGTCTTCTTCTTCGCAGCCTTCAATTCTTCCAGCAATCCCTCCGCCAATTCATCTTTATATACGATCTCCACTTCTTTACTTGGTTTCCGATAAAATACTTCTTTCAGTAAAACTCTCTTAACAAGCTTTTCATTACATCTGGGCTTCACGTACAAACCGCCTATATATATTTTGTCTTCATCAGAATAAGACATTACCCCAATCACTTTTCCGCAGCTAACGGCAAATGCCTTCCCCTCATACTTAGATATTTCACTCCATTTACCGCGCAATAACCACCAAGGTTTATTATTATATTCTCCATCTTCTTTATAAACTTTGACAGGCTGCTGGATATATAATTCATAATCTTTACATCTATCTAGCGAAGTTTCTTCCAATGGAATAGCGTAATTCTCCTTATATTTTCCCGTACTTTCCCGGTATTCTACCCACTCTTCATATAACCGAAAGCATCCCCTGTAATACTGAGCGCACCTGACTAATTCCAAGCTTTGAACCTCCGGATTATTTACAGCTATAAAAAATCGATATGCGAATACATCATCAATACTCTCAAATGCTAACTGGTCTTGATGAACACATGAAGCCATTCCCTCCAAATATACTAAATAATTAATAAATATCTGTCTCTGCTCACGCAAGCTGCTCATTTCAGTTACCGGATCACCGCCTACTTCCTGTTCCAGATAGTGTTCGACCATGCACATATCTTTATTTTCGATAAAAGACTTGTTATATTCAAGCATAAACTGAGCTTCTGCTGTTTTCCTGTGTTTTATTTCCCCCTTTTGATCTTGTTTTAACTGAACGATAATGATGCTTGCCGCTGCAATAGCCGTCATTACTTCTCCAATATTAATGGCTAATGAATACTGCTCTGTACTTTTGCCATAGATATTGAGCCATTTTATCAAATCAGAATTCAGAACGATTGAACCCAGAAGAAATATTTTATAGAAGACAATTGTCAAAAGTACAACCACAACAATCAAAAGTATGAACCATGATGTGGTCCTAAGCAGAAAGAATCTTTCCAAAATAGCTTTTAATTTCCTTTTTATCTTTTGCATAACTTTTATCCGTCTTGCTTACCGCCTATTTTGTCTTCCGCCACACAAACCGATCCACAATCCCCACATACGATTGTATGATCCCGACCACCTTACTGCTGACATTCTCATCCGTATAATCCGGAACCGGTATCCCACAGAGTCCTTCTTCCCTCATCTCTGCCGCCATCTCAATTGCCTGGAGCAGTCCGACCGTATCAATCCCTGACAGCACAAAACATCCTTTCTCCAGCGCCTCCGGCCTCTCTGTGCTGGTCCGTATACAGACCGCCGGAAACGGTCTGTTGACAGATGTAAAAAAGCTCGATTCCTCCGGCAATGTCCCAGAATCAGAGACAACCGCAAATGCATTCACCTGCAGACAGTTATAATCATGGAACCCTAACGGTTCATGTGCAATTACCCGGCCATTAAGCTTAAACTTCCCATCCCGTTCCATCTGTTCTAACCTCTTACGGCTCCTGGGATGGCAGGAATAGAGAACCGGCAGGCTGTACTTCTCTGCAGTCTCATTAATGGCATGAAACAATGAAAGAAAATTCTTCTCAGTATCTATATTCTCCTCCCGGTGGGCTGACAGGAGGATATACTCCCCCGGCTCTATCTTCACACCCGTTTCACGGCTTAATCTTTGATGAATATCTGAATTTAAAATTGAATCCAGGTTATTATTTAAAACCTCCGCCATCGGAGATCCTGTCACATACGTCCGTTCCTTTGGCAGGCCGCATTCCGCAAGATACCTTCTCGCATGCTCAGAATAAGCCAGGTTCACATCACTGATGATATCCACGATCCGCCGGTTCGTTTCCTCCGGCAGGCACTCGTCCTTACACCGGTTCCCCGCCTCCATATGGAAGATCGGGATGTGCAGACGCTTGGCGCTGATCGCTGACAGACAGCTGTTCGTATCGCCTAAGACCAGCAGCGCATCCGGGCAAATGGAACTCATAAGCCGGTAGCTTAATGCAAGAATATTTCCCATAGTAGAACCAAGATCATCTCCAACCGCATCCAGATATACATCTGGATCCTTAAGTCCCAGATCCTTAAAAAATACTCCGTTTAAATTATAATCATAGTTCTGACCTGTATGGCAAAGGAGCGTATCAAAATACTTCCGGCACTTCTTGATCACTTCTGATAAACGAATCACTTCCGGCCTTGTGCCGACAATGATCAGAAGCTTTAATCTCCCATTATTCTTCCAGCTTATTCCACTAAAATCCATATGATCATCCATCCCCCTACTCTACCTTTTCAAAAAATGTATCCGGATGCTCCGGGTCAAATGGTTCATTGGCCCACATCACCGTGATCAGATCTTCCGTATCTGATAAATTGATAATATTGTGGGTATACCCCGGCAGCATCTGTACCGCTTTCATCTTCTCTCCCGTGACTTCAAAGGAATGTACCGGATACGGCTCTCCCTTCTCATCCCTGCCGATCTTCCTCTCCTGGATCAGCCCGTGTCCTGAAACAACAATAAAAAGTTCCCATTTGGAATGATGCCAATGCTGTCCGCGGACATTTCCCGGTCGGGCGATATTGACGCTCACCTGACCTCCGCTGACCGTCTTGATCAACTCGGTAAATATCCCCCTGTTATCCACATTCATGGACAGATCATAAGAAATAGCCTCCTTGGGCAAATATGACAAATAGGTACTGAAAAGCTTCTTGGAAAATGACCCTTCCGGAATCTCTGGAATCAGCAGCGTATCAGACATCCTTTTAAATGATTCCAATAAATCTACAATCTCTCCAAGCGCAGCATCATAAGTCACCGGAACATAGCAGAATCTTCCGCCTTCTCCGGCTAACAACTCGATTCCGTTATAATCACAATGATGTTCCTTCCCCTCCAATGCGTCCAGCATCTCTTGAACCAGATCATCAATGTATAGAAGCTCCAGCCTCGTAGACCGGTCGTTCACCGTATACTCCTTGCCATTCGCAATGGCATTGCAGAAGGTCGCCACTGCAGAATTGTAATTAGGCCTGCACCATTTGCCAAAAAGATTGGGGAACCGATAAACAAGAACACGTGCCCCTGTCTCCTGTTCATAACGGAAAAACAATTCCTCTCCTGCCAGCTTGCTCCTGCCATATTCGGAATCTGCGTACCGTCCCACCAGCGTTGCCTGGATCGAAGAACTCAGCATGATCGGACACGTATTGTGATACCTTTTTAACATATCAAGAAGCGTCGAGGCAAAACCAAAATTCCCGCTCATGAATTCTTCCTGGCTCTTGGGACGGTTGACGCCGGCAAGATTAAAAACAAAATCACAATCCCTGCAATAAGCATCCAACAGACTTTCTTCTGTATGAACATCGTACTCATAGATATCTGTAATATCCAGATCCGGCCTTGTCCGGTCCTTCCCGTCACGGATATTTCTCAGATTTTCTATCAGATTCCGCCCGACAAACCCGGCGCTGCCCGTCACAAGTATCTTCATTCCTTCACCGCCTTTAACTGCTCCTTGACATAATCCGTTGTAAGGATCTTCTCTACCGTTTTCTCCACATCCAAAAGCTTCGTATTGTGGCTGGTATATGCCTCGTCCGCTTCCGTCGTTACTTGTCCGTTCACAAAATATTTATCATAGTTAAGATCACGTTCATCCGCGGATACACGGTAATAATCCCCCATATCCTCAGAGCGCAGACGTTCCTCTCTGGTCATAAGCGTCTCATATAATTTCTCACCGTGGCGTGTGCCGATGACCTGAGTCCCGGTATCGCCGAATAATCGCTGTACTGCTTCTGCCAGCACCCCGATGGTACTCGCATCCGCCTTCTGGATAAACAGATCTCCTGGATTCCCATGCTCAAATGCGAATTTGACCAGTTCTACAGCTTCGTCCAGATTCATGAGGAAACGCGTCATATCCGGATTCGTGATCGTGATCGGCCTGCCGCTTCTGATCTGGTCGATAAAAAGCGGGATGACAGATCCTCTGGAACACATCACGTTGCCATACCGTGTACAGCAGATCACCGTATCGCCCCGCTCCGCCGCTACTCGGGCATTGGCTCTCACGATATGCTCCATCATGGCCTTGCTGGTACCCATGGCGTTGATCGGGTACGCCGCCTTGTCGGTGGACAAGCAGACGACTCTCTTCACCTTCGCTTCGATCGCCGCATGGAGGACATTGTTGGTTCCCTCTATGTTGGTCTGTACTGCCTCCATGGGGAAGAATTCACAGCTTGGAACCTGTTTTAAGGCGGCTGCGTGAAAGATAAAATCCACACCCGGCATGGCATCATGCACAGACTGTGGATTACGGACATTTCCTATGTAGAATTTTACTTTTGAAGCGGCTTCTGGATGCCGGGACTGTAGCTCATGACGCATGTCGTCCTGCTTTTTTTCGTCGCGGCTGAATATTCGGATTTCCTTGATATCGGTGTGAAGGAAATGCTTAAGAACAGTGTGACCGAAGGAGCCGGTGCCTCCGGTGATTAGTAAGGTTGAATTTTTGAATAGTGACATAGTATACTTACACTCCTTTAACAAAATGGATTTTCAACTTATACATCCATATTATTTTGTAATTATCTTGTAGTTAGAAAATAAACCTTATCTGCCATTACTTCCGGTATTTCTTCCGTTTTCTCAGACTTGATCCCTGACAAAGTACTCTCCTCCTTAGTCTGTTAGTTGGTTTATCACCTACAAATTCAAGTATGTTACATTTCAGACTCAATCATAAAGCCAGAAGATTCCTTGTCAAATCTTGCTTCCCAAAGATTTAGCATTTTCTTTATATCATCAGGAATACTATCAATCTTTTCTAACTCCGAAATGTAATCTGCCAATGATAAACCAGCATAATCTTTCTCATTGATATCTACTCCAAGTTCAGCCAACATTCTAAATAATGACCAATCACCTGTATTCATACCATAATCTTTCGCATACATCAGCAACGTACTACCATTCCAATCTTTCACACAAATATCAGCTCCGCATTGAAGAAGATATTCAACCATTTCAATATTACCACTGTATACTGCCACGGTTAGCGGAGACCTTCCGTGTCTATCCTGAGCATTCACAAGTTGCCTAGATACGCATAACTTCTTTGCTCGACTATTCTCCTTTTTCTCAATCGCAGAAAATATCTCTAACAAAACATCCTTATAAAGTTTTACATCATAATCAATTGAAACTATAACTGTATAAACCTCTGTATCTTCTAAAATAGTTCCCGGTCTCCAAACAGAACGATTTTCCAATATCTCACATTCAACATATCGTTTTTTGTTCCATACTAATAACTGATACGGCCTAAAACTGAATGCTCGAATTTGATTTTGAATCTGATAAGCTGTAGCATTAATGTCTAAACAAAGCTCTGAATACTTGATCTCATTTATTGAATAATATGTTGATCCGTGGGACTCCTGTTTCCATGACTGCTCAGTTCCCCTAATAACATCCGACAAATTCTTGATTATAAGCTTTGTACCCACACTAATCAATTTTTTGTATAAATCATACGATGTGTCGGACGAATATATTTTAACCTCTTCCTGATCTATAATTTCACCTGTATCAATACCACTATCTATCCGATGGAAAGTCACCCCCGTTTTATCCCTTCCATGAAGAATTGGTAAAACTGATGTATGACAACCTTTGTACAACGGAAGAAATGAAAAATGTATATTAAAAAGCCTAGCTGAAGAAAACCGTTTCGGTCTGATTATTCTGTCAAACTCAACTGATAGGAAAACCAGATCTTCAATCCCATATACCTCATTCAATTTCAATACTCTTATATCGTGCTTTCTTGCATGCCACAGCAAAGATCTCTGCCATCCATTTTCTCCCAAATCATTTTTGTTACAAACAACAACAATTTCATCATCCTTATAAGTGTTGATGCAATATAGTAATACATCTACTGCTATGTTATTTTTTCCAGCAATACATATCGTTTTCATCCACAGATCCTCCCATCGCTAATAGTCATTTCCCATAGGCAGTCTGTGTCTACTCTTATATCTATCTGGGATATTTGAACCAGTAATATCTCTGAATCTGTTCTGTACTGTACCCCCCCCCCCTCGATACATATATCAGATTGGTTTACTTTGACATAATTATTCTTCTCATAAAACCTGACCGCACGATAATTATCAGGATTTACGCACCAATATACATATTTAAGTCCATACTTAGATATTGCCATTTTCAATATTGCTTCCATTCCATATTTTGCATACCCTTTTCCCATCGCTGATCTGCGAACGGTTATAGCAAATTCAGCACTCTTATCATTTATATGCTTAAGGCTCACGGTGCCCATATACTCATCAATATCTGACACAATAGCTAAGTTTAAATTTTTTTTATCATCTTGGCTTTGCACAATAAACTGCTCGGCATCCTGTAGAGTTTTAGAAGCAAAATCTGCCTGCAGATTCGCTGTTACATTCTCATTATGCATCCATTCAAGCATAAATGGGGCATCTTTTAATTCAAGTTTTCTTAAATACATACCTATTACCTGTCAAAATTTATTTATTGTTTCGATTATGTAGTTAATCTCGCTATCATTCAATCCATAATACATGGGAATACTAAGTTCCTTTTCGCTAATTTCTTCTGCAATTGGTAATGCTCCTATGGGGATATTTAAATCCTTATAGCATTTTTGCAAGTGAATTGGAATTGGATAATGTTTATTTGTTCCGATACATTTCTCATTCAAATATTTTTCCAAGGCATCCCGCTCATCACAGCGAATACCATAGATATGCCAAACAGGATCACAATCTTCTAGAAAATATGGTGTAATAACCTTAGGATTCTTAATACCCTCCGTATACTTCTTGGCAATTCGTCTACGTTCCGCATTCATCCGTTCAAGGTGTGGTAGCTTTGCCAAAAGGAATGCTGCTTGTAATTCGTCAAGACGACTATTATTTCCCTTATAGATATGGTGATACTTAAAGTCAGAGCCATAATTCCCAAATATACGAACTTTCTCTGCAAGTTCTTTATTATTCGTCACGACCGCACCAGCATCACCTAATGCTCCAAGATTCTTTCCTGGATAAAAACTAAAACCAGCAACATCACCAAATGTGCCTACTTTTTGTCCTTTATATTTTGCTCCATGAGCCTGTGCACAATCCTCAACTACCTTCAGACCATACTTTTTTGCTATCTCCATAATCGAATCCATGTTGCATGCTTGTCCATAAAGATGTACAGGCATGATAGCTTTCGTCTTCTCAGTAATTTTTTCTTCAATAAGAGATGGATTTATATTAAATGTTTCAATATCTGGCTCGACAAGTACAGGAACCGCTCCAACATATGTTACAGCAAGAGCAGTCGCTATATAAGTATTGGAGGGTACAATAACTTCATCACCTTCTCCAATATCAAGTGCTTTAAGTGCAAGCATCAAAGCGTCAAGACCATTACCTACACCAATACAATACTTGACTCCACAATACTCCGCAAATACCTTCTCAAAAGTTTTGTCCTCTATACCTTCTATATACCAAGAACGTGTAAACACACGATCAAATGCTGCTCTTATTTCATCATTCAATTCATTCTCCATCGGATGAAACGATACAAACGGAATTTTCATTTTATAACCTCTTCTGCGGATGTGGTGGCCCCACCATTCTTCACATAATTAAGAAATTCATCATAGTTACGAATATAATCCGATTCATCATATAATTCGGAAGCCAACACCATTAGCACTGCATCTGGAGAAAAATCATACATCTCTCTCCACATAATATTGGATACATATAATCCCTCATAAGGTTTTTCAAGAGGAACCACTTTTTTCTCTTTTCCATTATCAAGTTTTATTTTACAACTTCCATGTATGCAAACAAGTATTTGCTGTAAGGATTTATGTGCATGAAATCCTCTCGTTACGCCATCTCCGGTATTATACATGTAGTACACACGTTTGATACCAAAAGGGATATCCTTAAATTCTTCCAACGATATAAGTTGTCCTCTTTCATCCCCATGCGGTTGAAAAACATATTTAATTACCTGCACAATCAATACCCCCCTTTTATAAAAGACAATATTCTCAGCTTAATGACTCGCTTACCTGTTTTTATCATATTTCCAATTACAGCACACTTTGTTCTTCCGTTTTTATATTTCTTAGGCAAAGAGTTATAAAGTTTCCTGTAATCACTAAAACTTAAGTTTAGCAATGAAGTCAATGCTGCTATTGACAAACATCTCGCAAACAATTGTGTTAAATCGAGATCATCAAATTCTTTTGTCATATTACTATATAATTCAATCTCCTTTTCCGCCTTTTGAAAAGTAGTATTTTTACTATTATAATTTTGCGCATTGGCAGTTCCTTTTATCACCCTGTAAACACCAAAATGGTCAGACATTGTAAATGCTGGTCCTTTTTTTAGTATCAATATGCAAGTTGTCGAATCATCTATATATGGACTAAATTTAACTATATTTCGCATATACTCTTTTCCACCGTTTTCATTGTAAAAATTATGTATCATAACAGAATGCGTGTCAAAAGTTCTTCCGCTAAGATAATCTCTCAGTGTTATCTTTTTATCTACCATTCCTCTTTCTGGAGAGCAAGAAATAATTTCTTTACCGTTAAGTCTAGCTTCCACAACACCCGTCACAGCAACATATTCTTTATGCTCTTCAAGAAATTGATACTGTTTTTCAAGCTTCTTTTCATCTATCCAAAAATCATCTCCTGATAAGAAAGTAATATACTTTCCAGTACAGTGTGAAATTGCGTTATACAGATTTTTCGTAATCCCAAGATTGATTTCATTGTAGATTGGTTTTATTTTATCAGGATATCTATTAGCATAATCACTTATTATCTTCCTAGTTGCATCTTTAGAACAATCATCTGCTATAATTAACTCATACGTAAGATCAGTTACTTGGCAAAGAATGCTTTCTATTGCTTTCTTTATATATTTTTCATGATAATATGACAACATAACGATACTAATATTAGGTTGCATCAATACTCCTCCTATTCATAAATCCCTTCATCCTAACTAAAATTTCGTTCATTTCTGTAGATCTGCTGTAGACGAAATAATAAATAAAAATGCATATCATAACAGAAATAATAGCCCTGCAAATAATACAAATAAAACCACTACCCAAAAAACTGCAAATCAAAGATGAAAAGAAAATGGATATTATAGTTAGACAAAAATTAACAATCTGCTTTTTATGATAAATCCATACATTTTTTTTAAGTTTCTCTTTGAACAACAAATATGGTTCAAACCAGTATTGTGTAAGTATCTTTGCTACAAAAGTTGCTATCACGATACCAATCAATCCAATTGTATTACCTAGCAGAATAGATAACGTGATATTTATAATTGCCGCAACAAACATCATTCTTGGAACTTTAATAAATAATCCCATTGCTTCACGATATAATTTTACAGCACCCATAGAAATATTTAAATAAAACACTAAAATCATCAAAAACAAAAACGAATCAGAAAGTACATACTCACTCCCAATCCAAATCGGAATGAAGCCCTGTGTACAGTTGTAAAAACACGTGGCACAAACAGAGGCAATAACTGCATAAATAAACATTAGAGCTTTAAAATTATGATATGATATATCAACATCCTTTTCCTGAACCAAATTTCCAATACTAGCAATCACACCAGTACCTATTGTATATATAAACCCTTCTATGTACTGAAAAAGCATATAATAATTTGCGTAATACCCTGAGAAAAGAGTTCCAAGTATAGTCGAAATAATAATATTATCAGTATTATTTAGTAATACATCGCTTACCCTATATTTAATCGTATCAATTATGTTTTTCTTTTGTTCTGTTTCAATAGACTCCCTCTCTATTTCATATAAGTATTTGAGAAAAGAATACTTTTTTTCAGTCATCTTACTAAGAACCAAATTCTGCAGAATAGTAAAGAATATTTGAATGATTAAAAAAGCAAAAAGACTCTTCCAAAAATAAATGACTAGTATTTGGGAACTATAGGTACATACTTTAGAAATTAACGTTACAATATTAATAACATATTGGTTTTGATCCGCATATAGCAGTGTTGTTTTATATATCCACATATAAGTGACAATAGAATTAATTAAATAAAGCATATAATAAACGTAGATTTCATTAATCGGAATAGCACTCTTAACTATAACGGGTATGAAAGGAATAACCACAAAACCACACCCTGTAATTACCAACGCAAAATACCCGTAAATACGTTTAAATGCCTTAAGATTTTTTAATATTTTATTTGTATCATTTTCCTCAATACATGAATATAGCGAAAAATTTAATACATTCTGAAGCCCAATATCTGCAAGGCATAAAAAAGATAAGATATTACTTATTAATGCATTAAGTCCATTATATTCAGCACCAAGTTTCCTTATAAAAACTGTTCTTACGGCAAAAGCAAAAACAAGAATCACTAATTTCCCACTGATACCTGTGGCAACATTCACTAATGTATTCTTTGTCCTGCTATTACTGTTTAAATTATTCATGTAATATGATTCCTTTTATATAGTTTTATTTAAAAGTATACAACCTCAAATATTTTTAAATAGCCTTTCGGCACTTTATAAATACAATTATTTAGTCCTGACATATGAAATAAATCAAGTAATGTACCAATGCTCCAATATATCTTTTTTTTCAAAAATATTTATATAAGGAAAATTTAAAAAATTATATTTATAACCAGTGTATCTATTTAGGCCGGCATCTATATGATACCAAAACATAAAAATTACGAGAATCATCACTGCAATCCAAATTAATTGTCGATAGTATCTCCCATTTTTTACATAATCCGATATCATTACTACTTCTAGAATACTGAACAAATCAAATATTCGAACAGACACTATTGGAATTCCAACAGTAATAAAATATAAAATTGTTCCAATAAGAAATGTTTGGTAATATTTCTCTCTATTCTCTTTAATATCCGAAAATTGGTGTGAAACAACTGTAATACATATAAATGTAAGTCTATATAATATCTGTAACGTTCCGCCTTGTTCCGGCTCAAAAATGTGAACTCTTATAAAGGCTGGTAATATATTAATAATATTTCTGTACACACCAAAAAAATATATGAAAATACCAATTGCCCCTGATATATACATGCAATATTCTAAGGTTTTTGTAGTAACCATTTTAATCAATAATACTGTCAATAAAACTATTGATACAGTATGAAAACCTGTCAGTATTAACACGCCCAATATATATTTCACATATTTCCCTTCAAATAACCAAGGTAATACTAATGATATATACAACGAAATGACAAGTCCACTTCTTATTCCTATATAATAATAGACAAGATAAAAAGAAGCATATACCCATAAATGTGCAAATATTTTGTTGTTTTCGCATACCCTGTCTAAAAATTTATGCAAACACCAAAATGAAACACTTGTTACAATCCCAACAAACAATTCAAAAGAAATGGTACACGACTTAAAAACATTACATAAAAGTTTCCAAAAAAATTCTGTATGAACGGCAGATGTATAATAAAATGAACTTAAATCAATTGAATCTGGAGCATATGTGTAAAAAACTTTATACTGATAATAATCTGGTGATCTTCCATAGCAAAACAACAACATAAAAAATAATATTATTGCAAATGTCATGCTTGAAAGACTATCAAGATCATATTTTTTTGAGCCAATACTGATGTATAATATGCTTCCACCTCTAACTCTTATGCTGAGAATCATCATTAACATAAAAACTATAAAATATAAACTCATATTTAATATGTATCTCCATCTATTCTTACTATCTACTCAACAATTCGTTTCTGGTAAAATTGCAAATTAATAAAAATCTTATTATTTCCTTTTGGCGATAGAGTTTCTCTTTTAAAATACCTCATACTCGTTATTTAAATAGTTTTTTACATAATCAGTGACACCAGATTTTACATCCATAAATTCTCCCAAATATCCTACTTCTCTAAGCTTTTTTATTTCCGCTTTTGTGTAATACTGGTACTTTTCCTTCAATCGCTCAGGCATATCAATATAATTAATATTTGTTTTCATTCCCAGCACCTCAAATGTCGCCTCTGCTAATTCACGAAAGCTCTGTGCCCTCCCTGTTCCCACGTTAAACAATCCACTAACTTTTGGATTGTCTAATATCCACTTGATCACATTGCACACATCCTTGATATACACAAAATCTCTTAATTGTTCTCCATCTTTAAACCTCGAATTGCATGACTTAAAAAGTCTTATTTCACCATCCAATATTATCTGATTAAACCCATGGAAAACCATACTAGCCATGGAACCTTTAAAGTATTCATTCGGTCCGTACACATTAAAAAATTTGAGTCCTACATATTGCTTAGGAAATTCTACTGCCTGATGCTTTACCCATAAATCAAATAGTTGTTTTGAATAACCATACCCGTTAAGAGGCCTAAGTAAATCTATATCTATCTTATCGTCAAAGCCTTGGCTACCATCACCATAAGTAGCAGCAGATGAAGCATATATAAAACTAATCTGCTTTTGTGCACAGTAGTTCCACAACGTCTTAGTGAACTCAAAGTTATTATTCCAAAGATAATCGAAGTCTCGTTCGGTCGTAGAAGAACAAGCCCCCATATGAATAATCGTATCCACACATTTATATGTAGGAAGTTCCTTCAGAAACTCACCCTTATTTACATACTTTAGATATTTCTTGTTTCTCATATTCATCCACTTATCTGTGGATGCAATATTATCAACAATAACTATATCTTCGATGCCAGCATCATTAAGTGTTCTTACAATACAACTACCAATAAAGCCTGCTCCTCCTGTTACTATAATCATTTTCCTTCCTCCACAATTTTCTTTGCCGCCTCCAACAAATCTACCACGTATGTTACGTTTTTATATACACCCTGTTGTACCTGTTCAATAATCTCTACGCTTTCATTGGCACCGATTAGAAATCCTTGGCAATCCATACTTTCACATACAGAACAATCCCTAATCTTATCACCAATCGCATAACTTTTACTCACATCTATATCAAAATCTTTGATCGCTTTTTCAAATAGGCCTAGAGAAGGCTTACGACAATCACATTCAACCCGGTACTTATCAACCACTGCATCCGACAAATGAGGGCAATAATAGACAGCAGCTATTTGAATTTCAAAACTCTTTAGCTCATCTATCATCCACTCGTTAAGTTTTCTAAAATCCTCTTCTGTATAATATCCTCTTCCTATCCCTGATTGGTTCGTAATGATGATGAGTAGAAATCCCTCATCCTGTAAAAGTCTTAGTCCATCTACAGCCCTCTCTATAAACTCAAAATCCTCAATTCTATAAAGATAATGTTTTTCAACATTTATCGTTCCATCTCGATCAAGAAATATTGCCTTATTCATCCTAATTTCTCTTCTGCAATTTCGCACATGATATGAATAAGCAAAATATGACACTCCTGAACCTTTGCAGTTGTCATGCACGGAATAATTATGGGATAGTCAACCTGCTTTGCTATTTTCCCACCATCTTTACCCAATAACCCTACCGTCCTTGCTCCTTTTTTTTGCGCTATTATGGCTGCTCTGTAAACATTCTCAGAATTTCCACTAGTACTTATACCTATAAAAACATCTCCGGGATTACAATGCCCCTGTGCTTGTCTTGCAAATACATTATCATACCCATAATCGTTAGCTATAGCTGTTAGAGCTGCAACATCAGCGTTCAAAACCACTGCAGGCCAAGCATCTCGTTCCTTTTGAAAACGCCCAACTATCTCGCCCGCAAAGTGCAACGCATCGGAAGCAGACCCTCCATTACCACAAATAACAAGTTTATGTCCCGACTTTAGACATTCTGCAATCACTTCAGCTAATTTTTCAACTGTATTCAATAGCTGCTCGTTATTCAGTAACCCTTTCTTCACATCTATGCTATCCTGAATACGGTTAACAATTAACTTCCTCATGCTCTTCTCCTTCCAAAGCAAATCTATTTTTTTATCCTCTCAATAATCTTAGTAGTCGATTTTCCTTCCACAAAGGGAATCAGTGTAAGCTTTCCTCCTCTGGCTTCGACTTCTTTCTTTCCTACCACTTCATTCGGATCATAATCTCCACCCTTTACAAGAATATCTGGCTCTATAGTCTTAATCAGTTTCAGCGGCGTATTCTCTTCAAAGATCACTACATAATCAACAAAGTCAAGAGCACAGAGCATTTCTGCTCTTTCAAGCTCACTATTAATTGGTCTCTCTATTCCTTTCAGTCGTTTTACTGAATCATCAGAATTCAGACCTACAATTAGTATATCTCCAAGCTTTGCCGCTTCTTGTAAATAACGAATATGCCCAATATGCAAGATATCAAAACATCCATTAGTAAACACAATCTTTTTATTCTTGTGATCCTTTCTAAAAGTATCAACCATAAATCCACTCAAAACTTTGTGTATTGTTCCATCAATCTGACTTGTCATTCTTTCTCTAATTTCCGACCAGTAAACGGATGATGTCCCTACTTTAGAAACTTGGATACCCGCAGCAAGATTTGCAATATCAACTGACTCTCTCATAGAATACCCATTCGCCATACATGTTCCAAGGTAAGCAATAGCTGTATCTCCAGCACCAGTTACATCAAAAACTTCCTGCCCAAAAGCATCTACGAAATAAGGGTTGTTATCTCCTATTAGAATCATACCCCTTCCGCCACAAGTTGTAAGTACATAGTCACAATTACATTGCTTCTTTAGTTTTTCAGAAGCTTTGATAATTTCTTCATCAGATACTACTTTCATTCCAGTCAAATCACGAAGCTCCTTTAAGTTCGGCTTTAACAATGTAGCATGATTATATTTATCGATTTTCGAATCTTTAACATCAATTATTACAGGAATATTGTGATTTTTTGCAATGCTGATAATACCTTTCGTGAAGTCGAAGGTTAGCAATCCCTTTAAGTAATCTGAAATTAGTATCAGATCATAATTCTTCACCTTATTCATAAGCAACTCAAGCAACATATGACAATCCGTATCTGACAAAGAATCCGTATCTTCAACATCCAATCTTAATACCTGCTGATTATTCATTGCTAAAAATCTTGTTTTTTCAGTTGTATGACGATCAAGTGGTATGATTAACTCAGTATCAATTCTCTGAGAATCTAAAATACTCTTAAGCGTTTCTCCAGTCTTATCGTTTCCAATGATAGACATCATTGCCACATTTTGACCAGCAGCCACTAGATTTGCTGCTACATTCGCAGCACCACCCGGCACACTTCGCTCACTCTTTTTATGGAACACAGGAACTGGTGCCTCCGGAGATATACGTTTCACATCGCCTTCATAATATGTATCTAACATTACATCGCCTATAACGAGAATGTTTTTTGATTCTATGTTATTATTCCTCATCGCTTTTTACTCTTCTCTGAGACATATCCATTATGTTTTCTCAATTCTTCCATTACAACCTCTAATACTTCATCTACACTGATACCATTTAAACATTCATTCTTTTTAGTTTTACAATCTTTAGACATACACGGTTTACAATCCAAATCATGAGATATCACATGAACACTGCCTCTTCCAACTGGTTTACAATAGGAGGGATCGAACGGACCAAATATAACAATTGTTGATATCCCATATGCCGCTGCTATATGTGCTGATCCACTATCATTGCAAATCATTATACTGCAATTTGCTATTATTCTAATATAGTCTTCTAATGCTTCCTTTATAATTCTTCCTTCGAGTCCATGACTGATAATACTGCTAAGTACCTCATCCGCTATTTTCTCTTCACCAGCTGATGAGAACACAAAAAAATAGATATTCTTGTAATTATCCCCGATTCGTTGCGCTAATTTATCATAGTCTTTCCATCTTTTAGTTTCCCAACTAGCTCCAGGATGGATCCCTACAATGCACATGTTCCGAATATCGTAGCTATCTAACAATAGATTATTTTTTTCTTCATCCTCATGATTCAGTTCCAAGACAGGTAAAGTTTCCTTTTCTGTAAACTCAATTCCTATGCTTTTTAATATATATAGTTGGTCATCTAGCAAATGTGTTATTCCTTTCGAAGGGTTAATCACATCTGTTAAAAGTGATTCTCCACCAGTATAGTTATAGCTAATTTTCCTTATTGCATTACACTTATGCATTAAATAAATGCATCGTAAATCGCCTCTTGGTTCAATTGCGACATCATATTGAACATTATTAATTTTTCTAATGACTTTTCTTATTTCTATAATTTTTTTTAACTCTTTATTAATATTCTTCGTAAAAGCCAAATCAATAACTGCTATTTTATCCACTAAATCTAAGTTCTTCACAACTTCATATTCTGACTTTGAACTTACCAAGGTTATTTTTGATCTTGGAGCGTTGTTTCTTAATATCCTTAAAAAAGATATATTCATAATCGCATCACCAATACCTGCATAATAAATGACAAGTATCTCTTTTGCCTTATCTATATCTATATCATCTTTTGCTTTGGGGGTGCAAAAAAACAATTTTAGTGGAAGATTGATAATAGGGATTAATCTCCTTTTTTTGTCACTTATTTTTTCAACCATATCATAAAGGCTACCTTTCCATCTTACGACATATAATCGTAAACAACTACTTGCAACTCTCTTTTAAAATTCTTTCCAACTTATCCATAACTATCTCTATTGAAAAATTATTTCTATAATAATCGCGAGCCTTTTTTCCTAACTCCATCTTGCCCTCAGTCCCAATAAATGCTTCAATTACCTCAACAAAACCTCTCTCATCATCACCCTTGGCACAAAATCCACAACCACTCTCGTTAATCACATTCCTTATTTCACCATCTGCACTTGCGATAATCGGCTTACCAGCCGCCATATAACTCTGCACTTTAGCCGGTAATGTCAGAGACACAAATGGATCAGGCAACATCGTAACCATCATCGCATCAGCCATCGCATAGTATTTAGGTATCTCCTCCATAGGTTTTCTCCCATGGAAAATCACATTATTAATTTTTTGCTCTTTTGTATACCTCTGAAGAGACTCTAATGCCTGTCCGTTACCAATAATATGAAACATAATCCGTTTCGTATGATCGTCTATTTTCTCATTTTCAATAATCTTCGCTGCACGCAACACTACTTCCAAATTCTGTGCCGATCCAACGTTACCAGCAAAGACAAA
The DNA here is from genome assembly GCA_947652615.1 of uncultured Dorea sp. Taxonomy (GTDB): domain Bacteria; phylum Bacillota; class Clostridia; order Lachnospirales; family Lachnospiraceae; genus Sporofaciens. The sequence continues at coordinate 54,735 of CANTDX010000014.1, forward strand.
ATCTGTTGTATCCTTATTAACCGATTCTGGTAAATTCTCAAATTCTGATAATGCATACTGTGGTAAATAGTCTATTTTCTCTGCCGGTATCTGGAATTCGGAAATGAAATAATCCTTAAACATTCGAGATGTCACAAGGATTACGTCTACTTCTTCATACACCTTCTTCGACCGTTTCCAATAAAACTTATATAATACTGAATTTCGCTTTACACCACCTACACACAAACTCGCTGGCCAGAGATCCATGCAGTACATGACAACTCTTCTATTTCTTTTCTTGCCATACGCTATTGCCGGCTCTACCATCATTACAGGAGATGATTGATTTGCAAAGATAACATCATAATCATTTTTAAGACTCAACAATTTCTTTTTTGCCGTTACTGGATAACTATGATAGTTAAGAAGACGATGTATCGAATCATGCTTTCTGGGGATTACAGGCACATGTGTTATATGAATACCGTTATGATCTTCTTCTTTTATTCTGTTATACTCATATCCCTTAAACACTTCTCCCATTGGATAATTAGGAGTTCCTGTGATAGCATGTACGTAGTGTCCACGCTTTGCCATCTCTTCCATTGGATACAAAGAAGGATATGGCTCTGGCCAACCGTATTGACATGTAGCAAGAATCCGCATCTTGTCCATAATTCTATTTCTCCGTTAGTTTAATTGAGTCCGTAAGATTGTATGTATCCACCATATCCACAGCCTCATAAATCAGACTTCCAAACACTTTCTTAACCACATTCACTGGTGCTATCTTAATTCCCCAGTTAAATGTCTTCGTCAATCTTATTGTCTTATCATGCGCCTCTGCAATCAATTTAACCATTCTGCTCGTATTCGTATACTCAGCATTCTGCGGAAAAAATAAACCTGACTTTCCAGTATCTATCGTCTCTTTTACAAAACTACAAAGATTTCCAATATAAATCATCGAACGCTCATTATTATAATCTGGAAATATTGGACTCTTTAATGCAAACTTTCGCAACGCTTGATAATTTCCTGTACAGTTCTTACCATAAACCATCGGTGGACGGAGACAAGCAAAGTGGAAACTCTCATCTTCTAGCTTCATAATCTCCTTGTCGGCCTGAAGCTTCGACTCACCATAAGCTGTGACTGGTTTTGGATCTGTGTTCTTCGAAATATGTCCCACTTCTAAACCATACACAGACATAGAAGAGAGAAGTATAAATTGCTTGACGCCAACCACTTTAGCAGTTTTCGCAATGCTCACCACAAGATCACGATTAACATCGAAAAATAGATGGCGATTCCCAGTTGTCTCTTTCATATGAGCGATTCCAACTACGCAGAAGATAAAATCAATACCTGTAAACATACTACTACTTGGCTTCAAACCTTTAGTAGCTAATGTGTCTACCTTATATTGATCTGGCCACTTACAAAGATACTCTCTAAACGATTCTCCTATATAACTGTGTGAGCCTACTATTAGAACATTTTTCACTTGCACTGCTCCTTTTTGCACATCTTTCCCGTACCGCCTTCAATAACTCCGTCGCCACGTGCAACAGAAAAAATAGTTTCGATGAAACAACGACAATCAAAGCGAAACGATTCTCGATTTTTATACTCGCCATCAAGTTTGGCTTTCATCGAAATTTCAAGATCATCTCGTCCATTGATTTGTGCCCATCCGGTCAATCCAGGCTTAATATCATTTGCACCATATTTATCACGCTCTGCTGTAAGAAAATCCTGATTCCAGAGAGCTGGACGCGGACCAATGATACTCATATTCCCTATAAATATATCCCAAATCTGAGGTAATTCATCTAAGGAGTGTACTCTGATAAACTTACCTACTTTAGTAATGTACTGTTCAGGGTTATCTAGCATATGTGTAGGCCTATCATGAGGTGTTGACATCTTCATAGATCTGAATTTATGTAGTCTGAAATATTGTTTATTTTTCCCTACCCGCTTCTGAGTAAACAACACTGTTCCTGGATCATCAACCATAATCCAGAGGGATAAAATTAAAAATACAGGACTAAGAACCACCAATCCGCAGAAAGACAAGACTATATCAATAATCCGCTTAATGTATCCTCCATACATACTTCTATCTGGTGTAGAATCCCCTACAGCTTCCAAATGCCCGCGCATGCCATCTGCATTTTCAGGTTCTAATTCGTTCTCTACAAACATGACTTTCTTTCCTTCCATAGAATTCTGTTCTTCTGGTTTATCCCGGTAAACAGAGGACGGCTTTTTAACCACAGCAAGTATGGTCATCACAATAATCATAATAAAAAGAAAATATATATATATCATCATACTTCTTCCTCACTCATTATAAATTCTAATCTATCGACGCAACGTAGCATTGTGACTATCAAAAACTAATAATCCAGTGTGTTTCTACAATCACCTATGTCATCGGGATCGGTTATATTAACAAACAATACCTCCCAACACCTTCACATCTCTACTGACCGCCAACTCCCTCTCCTGCCTAATCAACCTCTCATAAGACTCACCCTTCTTCTCAATAAACAGCACCCCTTCATAATACTCCAGCTTCTTAAGCGCCACCGCATGGAACACCACCTGCCTGTACGGGGAGAACGTAACCTCCCCAATCTCTTCCGCCAACTGCTCACAGATCTCCGCCACATCGTCCCCGCTTACAGTCCCCGCCAGCATGACTCTCTTTATCTTTTCCTCCGGATTCCTATGAATTGCCGCCTGAACATTGACCGCCGCAATCTTGATCTGTTCCTTCCGCGGGATCTTCGCATACGGTCCTTCCTCCAGCTTCCGAATCCACACATCCACGAATCTGAATATTTTCTTCTTCGATTCATTTTTACGGATAACCCCTAACAAAGGCATTCCAAACTTTTCCTGGAAGTTATTCTCGCTTTGCAGCTTTCCGCTCATTATAAAGCTCATACAACATATCAGACAGACCAACCCGGCCCCGCCGATCATTCCCACCACTGCAAAAGAAGCAGCCGAAAAAACCGGATCTTCAAATACAATCGGTTCTGGTGCCGCTTCTCCCTCAACCGGTTCTGTCACCGTCTGACGTGATTGTTCTTCTTTCTTCAACTGGTTCTCTGTGATCGTTGACTGGTATTTATAAATCCCCGCAATCACTGCGAAAAATATCATACACACAACAATCCAGCGCCACCTCTTAAGGCAATAAAACATCAAATCTATCAGATTAATTTCATTGACTTCTTGACTTCCCTCCATCAATAAAATCTCCTTTCGCAATCACCGCTACATTCTACCTTCAAATATCCTAAAAACATACGGAACTTCATCCAAATAACTATACCTGCATTTATTCTTTCTTTCCTATCATCTCAATCCCCAGATGTATTACCGTCTTACGGTTCATAAAATCAACTTCAACCTTCGCGATCCGCCTGTGCAGATCGATCTTCTTAATACATCCTTCCATATTCTTCAACGGCCCGGACAGTATCGTTATCACATCATCTTCCGATACCGATATCTGGGATAACTGCACCTCCATCTTCGAATCAGAAGAATCCATAATCCGTTCAATCCAATCCTTTTCATCACTTGAAAGAGGGATAAAATGGTCTCCCTCCTTCCCCAACAGCTTTGTAAAGGCAGGCACATGTTTCATTTCCTGATACAATTCCTGAATTCGATCGCTCGTTATGAACACATATCCCGGAAGGAGTTTCTCATGGATTACTTTCCATTCTCCCCGGAATTTTTTCTTTACCCGGCGCATTGGATGGAAACAAGAATCATAGGATTCATTTCCCACCGTCACCCTGATCTGTTCTTCCACTTTATCTTCTGTTCCTGTAGCTACCTGAATCACATAATACAAAATAATCCTCCATTCATCCGATAAGGCCTACCCATTCGGGCATCCCGTGAAGCATGCTTCGCCATCCATGCCCCCAGATCTCATCTGCTGCCACAGTCATCCGTTTGTCCTCTTACCCCAAACGCCGAATATATCATACCTCAGATATCCAAGTGCCCCTGCTGCAAGGATATCTATAAAGTAATCATTCACTCTCTATCATCAGGCAATACTCTGTTGAATCTCTTCCCGATGCCGTCCCCATTCCATTCCGATCATCTCTAATCGCCGCACCTGATCCTCCCGCAGCGCCTTGCCCTTACGCTTCCCGGCAAATATCTGCTTCTGCTCGTTGACCCATTTCGCAAGCCAGATGCCCTCCGCACGGTATTTCGATGGAATATTCAAGTTCCCATGTTCTTCGTAATACTCTTTCGCAAGCCCATACCGGACTTCCCATGGATCCGGCTTCACCCAGACCATTCCAAGCTCATCCAGCCGCTTCTGCCGTTCCGGGGAATGCTTCTCTCTCCCTTTCTCCCGCCTGTCCGCGATCCAGCTTCCAAGCTTATATCCTGTCGGACTCACATAACCTGCCGGCACGTTTAAGTTCCCATGTTCCTTATAATAGGCCGCTGCCTCGGCACAGCCTTTCTCCCACTGCTGCTCCGGCTTCGTCATCCAGATCATCCCAATGGAATCAAGCCTTGCAATCTGTTCCTTAGTCAGCCCGCCGTTCATGCCGCTGCCCATTTTATCGCTGATTCCGTTTCCAATACCGCCGCAACTGCCTCTGCGCAGCATACGCTGCCTCCGTATCCACCCGCCGATCTTCAATCCCTTCGGCGAACAATAGGCATTGGGAATATTCAGATTCCCATGTTCCCGGTAATACTGCCGGCACTCTGCGAAATTCTCTTCCCACAGATGATCCGGCACATCCCAGATCATCCCAAGCTCATCCAGCGCCTTCACTCTCTCCTCTGTCAAATACGCCCGCTGAATCCCGCTCTTCCGATAGGTCCGAAGCTGGCAAATCCATGCGCCAAGCCGGACTCCCGAATCCGCCACCGTATTGACATTCGTATTCAGATCACCGTGCTCTTCATAATAACATTTCGCTTCTCTGTAATATTTCTCCCACGACAGATCCCGATAGCTTCCCCAGATCATTCCGATATCGTTTAATTTCCGGATACGGTCAGCGCTAAGCACTCCGTATTTCTCACCGGCACGGACTCTCCGCTGGGTAAGTATCCACTGTCCAAGTCCGTAACCATCCTCTGTCTGATACCTTACCGGCACTTTCAGATCCCCGTGCTCCCGATAATACTGCTTCGCGCATTCATACATCAGATCCCACGAAGCTGTCAATGTCTCATTCAATCTCTCGAACAGCGCCACGCAGTCCCGCACCTCATCTACCACTTTGATGTGTTCATTTACAATCTCATCCTCACGGTTCATATAGTGATAGTATGATGCTACAATCTGCATCTCTTCTTCGATCGTACCGATACTGTGCAGATTCTCTATATTCAATACGATATCGAAGATCACCGCATCCTTCTTCTTGCTCGCCGACAATGCCCGTCCGATCTGCTGTTTGTAAATAATCGGCGACACCGTGGGACGAAGCAGGACCACTCCTTCAATATCTTCCACATGGATTCCCTCATTGAGCATATCGATGCAGTACAAAAGCTTCAGATGCCCGCTCGTATCCGCTTTAAAATCCGCAAAGGCCTGGCTTGCGGCCGGATCATCGGAGTATACAGTGTAAATATGCGGCTGCTTATCCACTTTCGCAAACCACTCCGGCGCTTTCCCGATCATTTCCGTCATATGTTCGTAGTTCGCGCAGAAGATAATATATTTCCCTGCCGGATTCTTCATATGCTTTCGAAAGATCTCATCCAGCCCGTCTGCCTTTTGAAGGGCATGCCGCAGAGCATCCAACTGCCGCTCTCCTTCATCCCGGACTGCCTTATTCTTCGCCATCCTCAACCGCTTCTGGTACTTTTCCAGATCCTTCTGATAAGAGAATACAGACAGGACATACTTGGGAGGATTCAGGATCCCCCGCACGATCGCCTCGCCAAGGGTCATCTCCGAAGCCACATTTCCATCGAATAACTCATCGGACATATCCCTCTGATTGTCCAGATAACGGATCGCCGTTGCCGACAGCCCTAACACCGGCGTGTCCGAGTATATTGTCAACAGCTTCTCTACTCCCTGCCCCCAAACCTTCGCACCGCAGCGGTGGAATTCATCTAATATAATATAGTCAGGACTTATTTCCCCTAATTCTTCCTCAGTCATAGTCATCAGCTTCGCATAGGTATAGAACTTGACATTCTCAAGAACATGCCTTTCCTGATCGCCGCTGACAGTCTGGTCATCCCCGTGAAATGCCCCGCTCGCCGTAAGATTCTCTACTTGCGTTTTGAAAATATATTCCGACGGCGACAGCCAGCAGATTATTTTGTCCGGGAAATCTTCACACAATTTAAATCCGATAAATGACTTCCCTGTACCTGTAGGATGTACAATCGCCGCTTTGCCCGCAGTCTGCAGCATATCCAAAGCCGCTTGATACGCTGTCTGATTATGTTCAAATAATTCAATTCTCATATCCGCGGCTCCTTTCCTATTACAAGTAATGTCTGACGGCTGAGATGTATATTTGACGAACTGTAACCTCGTCACAATCCACAATATCTCCGTCAAAAATGTAATGAAGTATCATCCTTCATTACA
>CANTDX010000015.1 GCA_947652615.1 uncultured Dorea sp.
TTGGTGGGAAGCATAATAAAATCGTCATGTGTCTGAGTTCCCATTGGTGTGTTGTTAGTAAGATTCATAGAAGTCTCCTTTCATCTGCAAGGAATTATGAGATCAGATTAAGAAGACCATGATATATTATGTACAATCATAACATAAAATACAGTATCAGAAAAGCGTGAATTGTAGAGAAATCAGCAAACTTTACAGGTGAGAATCTTCGAAATCTAAAGAAGTAAAAACCAAACATCATAAAATAAATATTGGATAAACATTCGGCGAACTGCCGATCAGAATATAAAAAGCGAATGCCTTTTAGAATTCTTAAAATGGAGTATAGCATATGATGACAAAAGATGCAATCATTTTTTGCAAACAACAAGCCAAATGGATATATAGCTGTCAGATTAATGATAATCAAATCAGTAATATGACAGCTATTGTAAATTTAATGTCTGGGATTGTCTTTTACAATCATGCATGCCTTCGTAGCTTCTACCGTAACATCAGAAATCAGTCTGTTCGTGTAGTAGCTTAGAAGAGGGTCAACAGCAGCAGGTGTGGTAACAATATACTTGGGCATCAATCCGTTCATCGTCAGCGCGATCGTATCTGCCTTACAGCGGTCGCATGTACAGACGTCGAACTGCCGCATGAAATAGATGATCTTGTCCTCTACGATCCTCTCCATGATATTCAGATAAGCAAATTCCGGTTCCGGCTCTGGTTCCGGTGTCGGTTCTGGTTCGGGTGTTGGTTCCGGTGCAGCGGCCTGCGATACCGGTTGTTGTACTTCCGATGTATTATCCGGGACAGCCGTTGCTTCGGCAGTAACAGTCTCTTCCGTTGGATCTGTCTCGGCAGTCTCTGGAGTAGACTCAGCTATAGGAGCGGAGCTTGTCTCAGGCTGAGCGGTCTGAGACACCGGGGAAATATCTGTATCCGGCGCGGGAGATGCCGCAGTTTCGGCAATTGGCTCAATCGGTTCCTCAGGTGAGGTCTTGATATCGGCCGACGAATTCACAATCGCTTCTTCGATCGCCTCGTCTGCAACTTCTGCAGCGGCTGAGTCCGGTTCCGTATTGGAAATGGTCTCTATCGCAGATGAGATGGCTTCGTCCTCTGCAGCCGTGTCATCATTAGCTTCTGCAGTATCGTGGCTCCCGGATTCCTGTTGACTCTTCTCAAATTCATCCATCAGCTTCTGCTGGATCAGATCAGCAACGGGATCTTCTTCTGTCTTATCGATTACGGAAATATTCTGAGCAGTCACCGAAGCAGCGGCCGCTGGCTTCTCAGGCTCCTTTGCAGTAGCAGCTGCAAGCTCTGCAGCCGTCCCGTCCTCTGCCGGAGAAGATGAAGTACCGGCAGCGGCCTGACTGTCTGCAGAAGTATCGGCGGAATCCTTGGCAGCAGCATCCTTGGCTGTATTCTGTGAGTCGTTCTGTGAATCATTCTGCGTATCGTGCCCTGCAAGCAGATTGAGTACATGGGCCGTCTTGTTACTTCTTCTGGCCATTGGAAGCACCTCCCTGTGTTGTATTAGAAGAGGTCATATTCACAACCTCCTGGACAAATTCCTGATAATCAAGCGACGGCTTTGCATGAGGTGCATGATCGAACACGCTGAGACCATGTGCCGGAGCCTCGGCAACCGTAACGCTTGTACGGATCTGGTTGGCGAATACCCGGGTTCCCATCTGAGAAGCGATATTCTCCGCCATCTCCTTCACCTCGCGGGCCAGAAGAGTCCGCGGATTAAACTTCGTAAGAATAATACCTAATACATTCAGATTCGGATTCACGCTCTGACGCACAGAATCTATGGTCTCCTTAAGCTGAGAGACGCCAAGAAGGCTTAAGATCTCCGGCGCCATCGGTATGATCAGATGATTAGACGCCGCATATGCATTTACCGTAAGTATATTCAGTGCCGGCGGAGTGTCGATAACGATGTAATCATAATTGCTCTTAACAGGTATCAGAGCCTTCTTCAACAATAAATCCCGATCAGATGACGTAAATTCAAGCTCTGCACTGCTCAATAAAATATTAGAAGTAATAATATCGCAATAATCCGTCTCCTGGATCGCGTCCTTGATAGGCACCTGTCCGGTCAGCACGTCATAGATCGTCTTACAGTTCTCGATATCGAGACCGAGACTGAAGCCAAGGCTCCCTTGCGGGTCCAGATCAATTGCCAATACCTTTTTATCATGAAAAGAGAACAGACCAGCAGCCAGAGCGCTGGATGTTGTTGTCTTGCCTACGCCGCCTTTCTGGTTCGTAAGTGCGATGATAGTAGCCAAAATAAATTCCTCCATTCGTAATTTAAACTAAATCTAACTATTATTTAAAGTATACTATATGCCGATAAATAAGTACAGAATAAATTTGAATTTGTAGTATTGCGGTTTTATTTAGTGTATTGCAATAAGACAGAATTATGCAAAGCCGCAGAAGAATCAGCGGCGGAGCATTTTCATATGCCGCACGATCAATAAGCAAGATGAAAAGGAGAGATAATTATGTCAACAATAGGCGGATTAAGCACATCAACAAGTGGTAGTATTCGAGGATACGGCGGTCTTGCCAGTGGATTGGACAGAGACAGCCTGATTGAAGGTATGACTTATGGCACTACCAGTAAGATTACACAGCAGAAGCAGAAGAAGACACAATTGGAATGGAAGCAGGCGGCTATCCGCAGTATCAGTGATTTGATGATATCTTTTGCAGGCAAGTATACAGAGTCTTTGACTTCTCCTACTAACCTGTTCAGTTCTCTCTTCTGGGGGCGGAATAAGATCACACCGACTGGAGCGAATAGCAATAAGGTAGCGATCTCAGGAACAGCAAGTGCGGCGGATGCTATTACGATTATGGGTGTGAAGCAGATGGCGCAGAAAGCGACATGGAGTTCTTCAAAGGGAATTTCAGATAAGACTTTGTCAACGACAAAGGCAATTGATAAAGCTGCTGTAGACAAGGAGTACGAAGTACAGAATTTGGTTGATAAGACGCTCAGCTTCAAGTATAACGATAAGGAGTATTCTATTACGTTAGGTCTGACGGATTCTAATGGTGAACTTTATGATTATTCGACGGCAACGGGGATAGAAGCAGCGATCAAGGATCAGTTAGCAAAAGTATCTGTAGATGATAATACGAAGCTTTCTGATATTATTTCGGTTAGCGCGAATGGGGATTTGATAGCATTTTCTGGTAAGGGCGCCAAGTTAACAGGCGGCAGCGCTGCAGACTTGTTGGGATTTGAGAAAGAAAAGAATGATGACGGTACAGACAAAGATACTGAATGGGATCTGTCTACGCCTCAGAAAGGAACAATCAAAACAGCCGAGTTAACAGACAAGATCAGCTTTGCTGAGAAGGTAGGCGGCAAAGGATTAACATTCTCTTACAACGGAACGACTAAGACAATATATATGATGTCAAAAGAGGAGTTAGAGAAGATCGGCGCCGATGATATGAGTGACAAGATTAAAGAGGATCTTCAAAAGAAATTAGATGATGCATTTGGTTCGGGAAGAATTACGGTTGGAAACGATGGGGATAAGCTTTCTTTTAAGACGACACTTCCTAATGGTAAAGGGGATGATACAACATCTACGCTCACTCTTGTTTCAGGTAACAGTGATCTTGTAGGACCTAATGGAGTTTTGGGAGTAAAAGCAGGTGAGTCGAATCGTTTGAACATGAATGATAAGCTCTCAGAATCTGTATTGAAAGGTAAAACTTTTCCGCAGACAATTAAGGTTGGCGATAAAGATATAGAGATTACTAAAGATGATACCATGAATTCGCTGATAGATAAAATCAACAAAGAAACAGACGTATCGGTAAGCTACCAAGCAGTAGCGGATAAGTTTGTATTTACATCAAAAGAGAACGGAGCCAGCGGAGCAATAAGTTTCGGAGGGGATGCGGATGTCCTAAATGCATTATTTGGAGAAGGTGCATCTACGGCTAGTGCTACGGGAACAGATGCAATTGTTGCAGTGAAATATGCAGGTTCAGATGAAGTAGTGGAACTTGTACGTGATACAAATTCATTTACGGTAGACGGTCTTACAATTACTGCAAAGGGAACATTCGGATATAAGACGGATCCTAATGATTCAACTAAACTGGTGTTAGATGAAACTTCCGAACCTGTTGAGATCAATGCTCAGGTAGACGTTGACAAAGTTATGGATTCTATCAAATCTATGGTAGAAGAGTACAATAAGATTGTTGATTTGGTCAATAAGGAATTAGGCACGAAGCCGAACCGTGATTATGCACCGCTTACCAGTGAGCAGAAGAAGGAACTGAGTGACGACGATATCAAACTCTGGGAAGAGAAGGCAAAAGAGGGTCTCTTATTCGGAGACAGTGATCTGCGTTCATTAAGTTCAGATTTGCGTTTTGTTATTACCGGAGGGCTTGCGGAACAGTTCAGAGAGATTGGAATTAGTACATCAACCCTGTATTCAGATAATGGTAAGATATCTATTGATGAGACGAAACTTCGTGCTGCACTTGAAACTAATCCAGAGAAGGTAGAGCAGCTCTTTACGTCGAAGGCAGGGACAGATGCGGAAGGTAAACCGACATTTGACGGACTTGCAACCAATCTTCGGAATGTAATGGATAAGTATGTTAAGACGATCGGATCTATGGAGACCAAGGGTATCCTGATTAAGAAGGCTGGATCCACCAGTTCGCCGATGAGTGTTACGGAGAATACTATCTATAAGCAGATAAGCGAGATCGAGAAGATGATTGCGAAGCTTCAGGATAGACTGGAGTCAGAGAGAGACCGCTACATTAAGCAGTTTACAAGCTTAGAGACACTGATCTCCCAGATGAATAGTCAGAGCGGATTCTTAAGCCAGCTTGGCGGCTATTAAGAGCAAAAAAGGGGAAGAATATGTACCAGAATGGATATCAACAGTATAAGATGCAGTCTGTGAATACGATGACGCATAGTGAGATGCTTCTGCTTCTGTATGATGAGCTGATCAAACGGCTCACCAGGGCACAGATCGCGTTGGGGAATAAAGACTATGATTTGTTTGAGAAGTCAGTTCAGCGGTCAAGGGAGATCGTGCGGTATCTTGATGAGACGCTGAATATGGAGTATAGTATCAGCTATGAGCTGAGAAGGATGTATGAGTTCTTTCTCTATGAACTCAGCAGGCTGCAGGCCGGACGTAACAGCGCTGTAGTTGATGAATTGAAGCCCCTTGTAGCAGAGCTCAGGGATGCGTTTAAAGAAGCCAGTAAGAAGACGGCTGCTGTATAGCCGGGAGAAGTCGTATGGAGAACAGAGAAGAACTATTGATGGAGATCCTTAAGCGGGTACAGCGAAATTACAGGCATATGGTAGAGATCGAGAGAGTGACGAAGGAGATGGCGGATGCCCTGTCCAGGAACGATCAGGAGTCGGCTCAGTTATTGATGAAGATGCGGCAGGACGAATTGGAACGTTTCCTGGATTCGAAGCGGGAGATTCAGATGCTGATCGAAGTCGGCGGTGAGGATAAGGAGAAGCTCAGATCCTGGCTGAACGCAGAGAGCAAGTATCAGCCGGAAGCGTTCGGGGAGAAGAAGATCTTAGAACTCAGCACTCAGCTTCAGCAGGTCCTGAAACGGACGATAGATGTTGACAAGGTGTTCAATTCCAGAGTTGCCGGGAAGGATTCTTATTATCAGGCGGCTCATTAACGGGCTGCCGATATAATAGAATAATAAAATAATTTTACAAAAGAAAAGAAGTCTGCAGCAATTAACATGTTGCAGACTTTTTACAATATAATCATATCAAGGAGAGATACTCCACACCGGCCCGCCGGAATTGGCAGCGGTGTTCAGTTCGCTTAAGATCACCGAGATGTCCCAGGGAATCTGTGTATTCTCCAGGCTGGCGGGATCAGCGATACGGACCTGATTGCCGGACCAGTCGTCGGCAATGACGATAAAGTGCCCGTTGGATGTAAAGTGCCCGGAACCCATCAGCGCGATCAGAATATGCCCGCTGCGCAGTTCAGAGAGCACGCCTTCCTCTGTGAAGTTCTGGAAAGGACTGGCCTTCAGGCCGAATGCGGCAGAGCCTTCTATGATGAAGTTGTGCTTCGTCCCGTGGCCGGCGGACCAGTAATTGTGGTCGGCAGCCCAGGCCGCCATATCGGAAGGTGACAGCGTATGCTCGGTAAAGCTTGTCACGACCATGGCCAGAGCGGTCGGTCCGCAGCCGTATGAATGGAGCGGATCGCGTCCTCCGTACAGGAAGTCAGCCCAGCGGACGTCGGATTGATTATAGTAGGTAAGGGTGCCGATACTGCTGCTCATAGACAGAGTATATTGACCGTCTATGAATGCTGGGGGTTCCTCCGGATCAGGGGCAGCGTCGGGAAGCACCCGCGGCGGCGGGGGCCCCTGTTCAGTATTATCTGCCTGGCCGTCTGCGGCCGCCGGATCAGTGCCTGACGCACGGTCGGTCCGAACAAAGTACAGGCATAACAGTAATGCGATAATGAATACACCGCATAATAATTTCTTTCTCATGTTTTCACCGTGTCTAAATAATCGTTGTTGACGGTTTCGTTTTAAACCAGTATAGTATATGTAACAAATATACACAATAACTATTATTGATTGTAATAGAAATATATCGGTAAATGTGCAAGAAAAATAAGGTGGGAATATATGGCGCAGATTATTTTTGACCACGTGACGAAAAAATTTAAAAGCGAAACTGCATTGCACGATATTTCTTTTGAAATAGATAAAGGGGAGTTCGTTTTCTTCATCGGGAAGAGCGGAGCGGGGAAGAGTACGCTGCTGAACCTGATCATGAAGCAGGAGGAGGTGACTTCCGGGAAGATTACAGTGGAAGGCCGCAGGGTAGATACCATGACGAGGAATAAGGTCCCTGAACACCGGCGCAGGCTGGGTATTATGTCTCCAGAAGTTGGACTATTGAAAGATCGTTCGGTATATGATAATATTAAGTTAGCTTTGCTCGCAACGGAGAATGCAGATGACCGTATGCGGGAGAAGATCATTAAGGTACTGGGACTGGTAGGTCTTGCGAAGAAGTACAAGTCATACCCGGACGAGTTATCAGGGGGTGAACAGGCAAGGATACTTTTGGCGAGGGCGCTTTCGGTTCAGCCGGAGATTCTGATCGCAGATGAGCCGACGGCGAATCTTGATCCGGATTCTGCATGGGACCTGATGCAGCTATTGGAGGAATTGAACTACAGAGGGATGACGATCCTGGTAGCGAGTCATGCCCGGGGACTGGTTACGATCATGAAGAGACGCTGTATCACGCTGATCGCAGGAAGGATGGCGGCGGACGAGAAGCGTTCGATCTATAACCAGAAATCAATGGATATCTTTGCGGAGAGAAGAATTCTAAAAAATTAGCGAAAAAATGTTATATTTGCCTAAAAATGTCCGATAAATTAAAAGTAGGGGATGAAAGCCGGCAGTCTAATTTGCAGACGGTTTGGAAAGGAGGCAATGAGCTATTAGCTACGAGATCAGATACATGCTAATATTGCTGGCAGCTATCATTAACCAGAAACCGATCCAGACATTGAGAAAGCGAATGAGATGGGAGACGCTTTTAGACGTTTCCGATTATCAGGATGTAATCAGTATTGTCTATATAGGGCTTTTAGGAATAGAAAAAGAGATCTCAGAAGAATGCGAAGCAGAGTTTTATCAGAGTTACAGGAAGCAGCTTCTTCTTTATGAATCCTACAAGAAGGTAGATGAGGTCATCAAGTGGCAGTTGGAGAGACATAAGATAGACGCTCTGTTTCTGTTAGATTCAGAAGTAACCGAGATGTACCCTAAGCCGGAGATGGCTCATATCAGACAGATAGAGATTCTTGCGGACAAGAAGGAGATGCCCAGGATCCATAGAATTATGTTGGATATGGATTATGAGCAGCGGGAAGAAGCGATGGGCAGCGGAGTGGTCTATGTGAGAGTACCTGGTGTCCGTATTGTATTCTATGACGGAATGCCGATCGAGAATAAGGTGATCAGGCATTACTTTTCCGGTTCTATTAAGAGTTATCGGCGCATAGAGTCTTACAAGTTCATACATATGCTGACGAATGAGGAGGTCTACCTGTATCGTGCGGCGAGGATGGTCGAGCTGTATATTACGGGTAAGCTGAAGATTCGGGATATTATGGATCTGTGGCAGTTTAAGAAGGTTCTGGGTGAGAAGTTCCGCTGGAAGGCAGTGAGAGAATTTCTGGAGAAGGCAAAGTGGCAGGAATTTATCCGGCAGGCGGAGCTGCTTGCGGAACTCTGGTTTGGTGAAGGAGCCGAGCAGCAGTATGGGGTGGCAATAGAACTGGAAGAATATATCTTATCGCGCGGACGTGAGAATGAGCATCTGGATGAAGAGCTTCTGCCGTGTGAGAAGGTGAGGCTGGATTTCTACTGGCGTGACAGGGATAAGGAATGGGCTCTTAAGCAGCAGGCATGGTGGTTTCCTTCAAGAGAGTACATGATGCAGTTTTTCCCGGCGCTTGAGAAGTATCCGTTTTTATTGGTATTTTGTTGGATTGTCCGCAATTGGCGTTTTATTAGACGAATCTGTACAAATAAGTGTAAGAAAGCAGGATTTCGGCTTAGAGTCAGATTGTTGGATATAAAAGAAAAATTGAAAGGAATGATAGGCAGGAAGAAGGATGGAGAGGAGGAGATGCCTGAGGCGGCCGAAGGAGACAAAGGCAGCGGGGCGGATCCGAATATAAGCGGGGAAGATGCGGCTGAGGAAGCAGGCCCCGATGAGAGCAGCGCAGGCACGGCCGAAGGAACGGCGGCGCAGGCAGAAGAAGCGGGGGATTCCCCGAACAGAGAGACGGCGGATGAGACCGCTAGATTAGAAGAAACAGAAGGAGAGAACTATGAAGAACTTAAAAATCAGATCTAAATTGTTAGTGTCATTTGGAGTAGTGCTCGTGCTGACGATTTTAGTATCCTTGTATTCCATTTTACAGCTAAGAAAGGCAAGCAATAATCTGAATGAATTTATGGAAGGCTCAGTTGCGGCAGACGATGCGGTCAAGGCATGCCGTATTGCAACATTTATGGCGGCGACGGATGTGCGTAATATGATCATAGCAGGGCAGACAGACGCGGCGAACCTGCAGGCGATCGACGAGAGCAAGGCAAGTATTGAGTCTAATCTGGAGAAGCTGCATAGCCTGGATATCCTGAATAAGGATGAAGTGGCTGAATTTGAGAATTCTTTGAACAAATGGCTTGGTATTGCGGATGATATCCTGAATAAGTTAAAGTCGGGAGACGCGATGCGCGCGGCGGAGCTGGTGCGGACACAGTGTACACCGGCGCTTGAAGAAGTGATATCTAATATTAATCAGTTAATTGAGAATACGGCGGCTATTCGTGCAGAGACTATGGATGAGAGCGTGAGGGAGACGAACATGAGCATGATCATCCTCCTGGCCATTACCGTAGTCGCGATTGCGCTTGCAATGATCATCTGTGCGAGAGTGACAAGAATGATCGTATATCCGGTTCATCAGGTGGAAGAGGCGATGGAAGGCCTGTCCAATGGGGAGATGTCGCAGTCGCTTGAGTATGAGTCTGCGGATGAGTTCGGTATGCTAGTGAACAGTGTGAAGAGTACCTGCGAAGGTCTGGAGGCTGTTGTCGGAGATCTGACACGTCTGCTGGATCAGATGGCAAGCGGGAATTTCGACCTCTTTGCGGAGGACAATATCTACAAGGGAGATTTCGAGCCGCTGTTGGCATCCATCCGTAAGATGAACCGCAGCCTGAGCGATACGATGAGACAGATCAACGATGCGTCCGACCAGGTGGCAAGCGGTGCCGACCAGGTATCTTCCGGTGCGCAGGCGTTGTCACAGGGCGCGACAGAGCAGGCAAGTTCCGTACAGGAATTGGCGGCAACGATCAACGACATTTCAAGAGAAGTCAGCAATACTGCTGAAAACGCGAGAGAAGCAAGCAGTAAAGTTATGGAAGCACAGAGCAAGCTGTCTGTATCCAATGAGCAGATGCAGGATATGATCTCTGCTATGGGCGAGATCAGCCAGAAGTCCGGCGATATCGGCAAGATTATCAAGACCATCGAAGATATTGCATTCCAGACCAATATCCTTGCGCTGAACGCGGCAGTAGAGGCAGCCCGTGCAGGCGAGGCAGGCAAGGGCTTCGCAGTAGTAGCCGATGAGGTTCGTAATCTTGCGTCCAAGAGTGCGGAAGCGGCAAGCAATACGACTGTGCTGATCGAGGGAACGATTCTGGCAGTAGAGAACGGTACGAATATCGTAGACCGTACTGCGGAAGCGATTTCCGAGACGGTAGAGAGTACGAAGAGCGCTGTTACATATGTGGATAAGATTTCTACAGCGGCGGTAAGCCAGGCAGAAGCGATTGCACAGGTAACGATGGGTATGGATCAGATCTCCAGCGTGGTTCAGACGAACTCTGCTACAGCGGAAGAGAGCGCGGCAGCCAGCGAAGAGCTATCCAGTCAGTCTCAGTTATTGAAGTCCCTGATTTCTCGGTTCAAGCTGAGAAGTGCAAGACCGGGCGAATAATAGATAATAGATAAGAGAAAAGTGCAGAAGGGCGTTCCTGTTATCAGGGACGCCTTTTTAAAGCTTTTTTAAATGAAAATTTATTCTATAATCTAAGGAAATGTGTTATAATAAAATGCATGCTAAGGTAAGGGCAATGGGGGGAAGTAAGGTATGGCAGACAGGTTTCGTATATTCGGGGGATTCCGTTCGCAGATCGGAGCGGATAGCCTTGAAGATATAGAGGGGTTTATCAGGGCGGAAGAGGCAGTGGAAGAGTATATGGTTGAATCAGATGCCGAGGATGGCATTAAGATTCATATGTCGCTGAAGAGTTTTTCATTTCTGGCAGCAAAGGACATATTTTTGCGTTTGGCGGAATTCATGAGACGCAGTTGTTATAATATATATACCAGTGAAGAGACGAAAGAGGGTGTGCGCTATCTGTTCCTTACCGGTATGGAAGGCCGGGACGGAATTAAGATGGATATCACGATAGATGAGAAGATGAATGATGAATGATGAATGCAGGAGTGCCGTAGGATGAAGGGAGGGGAGGCATTGAATAATCGTAAGAAGAATAAGGAAGGTGAGATAGACAGCGTTTATTCATTGCTGAAGATTTATAATATGAATGCGGAAGATATGCTGAAGAAGATAACAGACGAGATGCCTGGAGGTTTCTTCGTGTACCAGGCAGGCGGAGATGAAGAGATCATATATGCCAATATGGCGATGCTCCGTATATTTGAATGCGATACGATGGAGGAATTTGTTGAATTGACGGGGAATTCGTTTCGCGGGATCGTGCATCCGGATGATCTGGAGGAAGTAGAGCAAAGTATCTGGTATCAGATCCAGGAGAGCCGCTATGATCTGGATTACGTGGAATATCGGATTGTCACGAAGTATGGGAATGTCCGCTGGGTGGAGGATTACGGGCATTTTATCCACAGTGGGATCGTCGGGGATATATTCTATGTGTTTTTGTCGGATGCGACGGAGAGACTGCAGCAGAAGGAAGAGGAGAAGGAGGAACTGCTGTCAGAACAGCTTCAGAAGGAAGAGATCCTTAAGCAGCGTATTGAGGAATATGACAAGGAATTAGAGGTTGTCAATCAGGAACAGCTTCGCCATATGAATGTGATCGAAGGGCTCAGTATGGATTATGAGTCTATTTTCTATGCCGATCTGGATGAGAATCGGATTCAGACATACCGCCACAGTGACCGGATAGAGTATCAGTTCGGCGGCGGACGGTGGCTGTGTGAGTTCGAGGGATTTGACGCGGAGTATATTCAGACCTGGGTGCATCCGGAGGACCGTTGGATCGTGGAGGAGGCGACGAATCCGGATTATATCCGGGAGAGACTGTCCGAGACAGGGATGTATTATATTAATTACCGGATCATCAAGGACGGGAAAGTGGAATATCTGCAGCTTCGTGTGGTGAATGTAGGTCCCGCGGAGCAGGTGTCGGAGATCGTCATGGGCTATCGGAGCGTGGACGACGAGATCCGGCGTGAGATGATGCAGAAGAATCTGGTTGAGGATGCGCTGGGGCGCGCAGAGGAGGCGAATGCCGCGAAGGATGCGTTTCTGGCCAATATGTCTCACGATATGCGGACTCCGATGAATGCGATCGTAGGATTTACCAGTCTTGCCAAGCGGTACATAGATGACAGGGATAAGGTGTGGGAATATCTGAACAAGATCGAGGAATCCGGGGAACATCTGCTGAACCTGATCAATGACGTATTGGAGATATCCAAGATGGATACCACGGAAGTGAATCTTGAGGAAGAAGAGTGTAATATCCGCGCCTGTGTCGAGGAAGTGCATGAAGCGATCCTGCCCAAGGCGAATACGAAGAATATTACAATCCTTCTGGATGTCTCGGGAGTGAAGCATTGCGAGGTCTACAGTGATCCGGAGAAGCTGAATCAGGTTCTCTGGCGGCTGGGAAGCAATGCCGTCCAGTATACGGAGGATGGCGGCAGGATCCAGGTCACTGTCAAGGAACTGGAGGGAACAGAGAACGATTATGTATCTTACCAGTTTGTGGTTGAGGACAACGGGATCGGAATGAGCGAGAGCTTCCAGGAGCGTATGTTTGAGCCGTTTGAGAGGCAGAAGAATACGACGATGAGCCGTATACACGGTACGGGGCTTGGCCTGACTATTGCGAAGAGGATCGTGGATCTGATGAATGGAAGCATCGAGGTGAACAGTGTAGAAGGCGAAGGCAGCAGATTCACGGTGACGCTTGATTTCCGTATACGGCAGGAGGGCATGCATCAATCTGAGATGAAGAAGAAGAGTTCTGTCGATGCGGCGCAGGAGTATAAGGTTCTGTTGGTGGAAGATAATGAGATCAATATGGAACTGGAGGTTGAACTGCTGAGGGATGAGGGTTTCCTTGTGGATACTGCGACGGACGGAAGTATTGCGGTGGAGATGGTGAGGAATTCCCGGCCCGGAGAGTATGCAGTGATACTGATGGACATCCAGATGCCGGTCATGGACGGGTATCATGCGGCGCAGGCCATCCGCAGCCTTAAGAATCCGTCGCTTGCCAGGATTCCGATCATCGCGGTCTCGGCCAATGCATTCGAAGAGGACCGGCGGAAGGCGCTTGAGTGCGGGATGAACGCGCATGTGGCGAAGCCGGTGGATATCACACAGTTATTGAGCGCGATCAGCGGTACATTGTATAGCGCCGGGAGCTGACCGCCGTATAAGATTATATATGCATACAGGTTAAAGACGTGTCTTTGGTAAGAATTTTCCGGAGACACGTTTTTTAGATTCTTGTTGCCTGCTTAAGAACTGTTTTGCATCAGATTGGGAAGTTATAATCTGAGTATCAAATGTAAGGGAGGCAAATGTAAATGGAAAGATATGGTTACGCACGTGTTTCAACGAAGGATCAGAATCCGGAACGGCAGATGGCAGAATGAGCAGAAGGACTTGAGAATAGAATTTCAGAAGACGGAAGCACTATTGGTTCAAAGGGATGTCCGAAAATAGACATCCCCCACTCTCCACACATCAGAAAAAGTTATACAACAGCTTCTATTAATAATTTATTCCCAAGCGTAATCTCTTTTATGCCAATGGTCTTCTTCTTATTGAAATTAAAGCTAAGCATATATCCTTTGGTGAGATGGAAGTATTCGAGATAATTGGATAGCTGTTCTTCTCCCCGTTCGTTATAAGCATTACCTCTCCAGATTTTGATTTCGATGACATCCTGCTGACCGCGGTAATGGATGACCAGGTCCATACGTTCGTTATTCCGAGTCCTGGATTCAACACTGTAGCTGCCAATACCGTTAATAATGGGTTTCAGAAATAACAGCTCGATGCGAATTCTGCAGAGATAAAATAATTGTAAAGTACGGATTCAAAGATTCTATTGGAAATGACAGCCGTATCATTTTCATTACGGATGAATCCAAACATGACAGCGTCTTTGATGTAATCATTCGTAGCAGTGTATGGAATAGGCTTCCCTGTAAATAATAATTGATACAGCACAGTTCTCAACTCAGGATACAGCTTTAGTTTTCTGATCATAGATTGATACAGAGTATTGTCTTCCTTTTCAATCATTTTTTCCGCTTCGTAGAATCCGGTATCGGTCCATGCACTAATTTTATCGGGAAATTCTTTTGTACCGGGGAGTCGTTCATCCATATAGTTACAGATACGGGATACCAGATACGGGTAACCGGCTGTGTACGAATAAATCAAACGAGATATTTTTTCAATGTTCATGCCTGTATGGGAATCATCTTCGTAAGCGTTAAGCATTCCGGCAATCTCATTTGCAGAAAAACTCATGTCTACAAGAAAATCAGCAGCAATATTCCAAGGACTGTTTTCCACATGTTTGTCCTCGGGCTGCATCTTGTGTCGTAGATTGCGAATATCATAGACACCTGCAAGGATTACAGAGTGGAAAGTTGGTGTTTTCTGTCTCTTCAAATAATAGGCGCGAAGCTGGGCGAGAAAATCAAGAAAAATCTGATTGTTTGAAGCGGTATCTGCTTCATCTATAAGAAGAACAATTTTTCTTTTTGATTCTTGACACCATGTTTTCAGAACTTTAAAAAGTGGTTGGAGTGATATTGTCTGTGTTTTTTTTTCTGCGAATGAAATGAGTTTCTTTTCAACATCATCAGGAAAGTTTGGCACCAAATCCAACAATTCTGAAGAAAAAGCTGAGACGAACGCCGGTTCATTTTCAAATGATGAAGAACTCATGATTTGAAAATCCATGCTGATCACTTGATAATCATCTGCCAGATCATCTGCCAGAGCAGTTAATATAGTAGTCTTGCCATATTGCCGTGCACGGTTAATGGTAAAATACTTCCCTGCATCTACCATTGACTTAATCTCTTGTAATCGGCCAGAGAGATCTACCATATAATGCAGCCTGGGATCACAGGATCCGTCAGTATTAAAACTTTTGCTCATTTGGTCAATACACCTTCCATCCATTGATTTTATGTGTGTTTATAATAGCATATGGGATTTTTTATTGCAAATAATTCATAGATTCTTAATTATTATTTAATTCTTTTACTCTATGATTCAAACGGAAAATCATGTATAATAATCTCTATTACCACAATTCGGGAGAAATATATGAATAAACCGGTCTTAGGGATTCCGCAGAATACCATAGAGATTCTGCAGAAGTATGATTTTTCATTTCAGAAGAAGTTTGGTCAGAATTTTCTGATTGATACCCATGTACTTGACAAGATTATCCGTGCGGCGGATATTAATAAGGAAGATATGGCATTGGAGATTGGTCCCGGGATCGGGACCATGACCCAATATCTGGCGGAAGCGGCAGGGAAGGTTGTAGCCGTAGAGATCGATAAGAATCTGATACCGATCCTGTCTGATACTCTCCGTGCATATCCGAATGTAAGGATTATCAATGAGGATATCCTGAAGCTTGATATCCGGGAGCTTGCATTGACGGAGCATGGAGGGAAGCCTGTTAAGGTAGTGGCGAATCTTCCTTATTACATAACGACACCGATCATTATGGGATTGTTTGAAGAGCATGTGCCGGTGGAGAGCATTACCGTTATGGTACAGAAGGAAGTGGCGGAACGTATGCAGACCGGGCCTGGCAATAAGGACTATGGGGCGCTGTCATTAGCTGTGCAGTATTATGCAAGCCCCTATATCGTGGCGAATGTACCGCCGAATTGCTTTATGCCAAGGCCCAGGGTAGGGTCGGCGGTGATCCGTCTGACCTGCCATGAGCATCCGCCGGTTGAGGTGAAGGACGAGCGTCTCTTATTTGATGTCATACGGGCATCGTTTAATCAGCGTAGGAAGACGTTGGCCAATGGATTGAGTAATTCAGATAAGATTGTATTTTCGAAAGAGGTGATATTGGAGGCGATCGGGAAGCTTGGCAAGGGGACCGGCGTCAGAGGAGAAGCCCTGACACTGGAAGAGTTTGCAAGGCTCAGTAATTATCTGTACGACAGAAAGGAGAGGTAGATATGGATAAAAAGAAGGATTTTTCATTGTTTGAGGTTACACCGGAGATCGAACATTTTGCAGAACTCTGTAATCAGAATAATGAGATCGACAAGGAGCTGTACACCAGATACGAGGTTAAGAGGGGACTCCGTGACTTGAACGGGAAGGGTGTGCTCGCAGGACTGACGAATATATCAGATGTATGCGCGAAGAAGGTCGTGAACGGAGAAGAGGTTCCATGTGCGGGTAATCTGTACTACCGCGGCTATAATATCAAGGATCTGGTCAAGGGATTTCTTGAGGACAAGCATTTTGGATTTGAAGAGATCACGTATCTTCTGCTATTTGGGGAACTGCCGACAGAGAAGGAGCTGGAGCTGTTTCACGATACGTTGGTGGAGAGGCGTACGCTGCCTCCGACATTCGTGAGGGATGTGATCATGAAGGCGCCAAGCCGGGATGTAATGATAACGCTGTCACGTTCGATTCTGAATCTCTACTCATATGACGATAAGGCAGACGATACATCGATTCCGAACGTGCTGCGCCAATGTCTGAACCTGATCAGTGAGTTTCCGATGCTGATGGTATACGGGTATCATGCATACAGCCACCGGATGGGGGAGGATCTTTTTATCTATGCGCCGTCTTCGGAACTGTCTACGGCAGAGAATATCCTGATGATGCTCCGTGAGGACAGGCAGTATACAGAGCTTGAGGCTAAGATCCTGGATATGGCGCTTGTGCTCCATATGGATCACGGCGGCGGTAACAATTCGACGTTCACGACTCATGTGGTTACCTCATCAGGGACGGATACATATTCAACGATCGCGGCGGCGCTCGCTTCACTGAAGGGGCCCAAGCACGGCGGTGCGAATATCAAAGTAACGCAGATGTTCGAGGATATGAAGAAGCAAGTGAAGGACTGGACGGACGAGGATGAGGTACGCAGGTATCTCTGTGATCTCCTGGAGAAGAAGGCGTTCGACAAGAAGGGACTGATCTATGGGATGGGACATGCCGTCTACTCCATATCAGATCCAAGAGCGGATATCTTCAAGGTGTTTGTGAAGCAGTTGGCGCAGGAGAAGGGCTGCGAGGAGGAATATGCGCTCTATGAGATGGTTGAGAATATGGCGCCGAAGGTGATCGCCGAGAAGAGGAAGATATACAAGGGCGTGAATGCGAATGTGGATTTCTACAGCGGTCTGGTATACAGTATGTTAGATCTTCCGCCGGCATTGTATACGCCGATCTTCGCGACCGCCCGTATCGTGGGATGGAGTGCGCACAGACTGGAAGAGCTTCGGAATGTGGATAAGATCATTCGTCCGGCATACAGGCCGTTGGCAGAACACAGGGATTATATTCGGATGGGAGACCGTTAGAATGAAAGAAGAGTTTTATTATTTGTCAAGAGATGGGAAGACGCAGATTCATGCCGTGGAATGGCTGCCTGCCTGCGAGGTCAGAGGAGTGCTTCAGATCTGCCACGGTATGGTAGAGTATATTGAGCGTTACCATGAATTTGCCGAGTATATGTGCGGGCATGGATATTACGTGGTGGGCCATGACCATTTGGGCCATGGCAAGTCGGTCACAGATGAAGCGGATTATGGATACTTCCCCGAGGATAACGGGAATCAGTGCGTGATCGGAGATATCCAGCAGTTAAGAGTGATCACTGCCAGGAAGTATCCGGGCGTGCCGTATATGATGATGGGGCATAGCATGGGATCATTTCTGCTGCGGCAGTATTTGACGATGTATGGAGACGGACTCGCGGGTGTGATCATCATGGGAACCGGCTATCAGCCGTTGCCGGTTCTTATGGCGGGGCAGATGATCTGCCGTGTGACCGCGCTGTTCAAGGGCTGGAGATACCGCAGTAAGTTCGTGGACAATCTGAGCTTCGGAAGCTTTAACAAGAGATTTGAACCAAGTAAGACCGGAAGGGAATGGGTCACTTCGGATGAAGAGCATCAGCAGAGATATGTGGGTGATCCGCTGTGTATGTTCCGTTTTACGCTTGGCGGGTATTATCAGATGTTTGAGGGGATGAAGACCCTGAACCGCAGGGAGAGTATGGCGAAGATTCCCAAAGAACTGCCTGTATTATTTACTGCCGGGGCAGATGATCCGGTGGGGGCATTTGGTAAGAATGTGAGGAAGGTGTATAAGCGCTATAAGAAAGCAGGGTGCAGAACTGCCGTGAAGCTGTACGCCGGACTAAGGCATGAGATTCTGAACGAGACGAAGAGAGAGGACGTGTATAAGGATCTGCTTCGCTGGTGCGACCGCTGTCTTAAGATGCAGGCGGATAGGAAGGAACAGGAGTGAGGCCGTCCTGACCGCAGTCAGATGTGCAGGGAGTCAGTTGCAGCCGCAAAGCGTCAAGTTACGCATGCGGCTGCACACATCCTGTTATTCTGTAACTAATGGGTTTCTCCGAAGGTCCCGTCTATATCTGCGAAATTATTCACCGATGCTTCAACTGCATATTCCAGACACTTCGCGATCATTTCCAGAGACATAAAAGGTGTTCCGTTAGGCTTGTCAACGACCTGCTCCGCCGCAAAGGGCACATGGATGAATCCGGCGCGTATGTTCGGATATTTCTCCGCGGCCATGTGAAGGACGTTGTACATTACGCTGTTGCACACATAGGTTCCGGCCGTATAAGAGATGTGGCAGGGGATCTTGTGGTCGCGGATATTTTTCACGATGGATTTTACCGGAATGGTCGCATAATATGCAGGAGCCCCGTCAGGCTGCAGCGGTTGGTTAGACGGCTGTTCGCCGTCATTATCCGGAATGCGGGCTTCGGCAAGGTTGATTGCTACCTGTTCGATGGTCACACAGGATCTACCGCCTGCCTGGCCTACGTTGATCACTACGTCCGGCTGGTATTTCTTGATTCCTTCTTCGACTGCCGGTCCGCTTCTGGAGAACACGGTGGGGATCTCAAGCTTGATTATTTCTGCTCCGGCGATGTTGTCCGGAAGCATCTTAACAGCTTCAAATGCCGGATTCACGGCTTCGCCCCCGAATGGGTCGAATCCTGTCACTAATACTTTCATGGTTTTATCCCTCCTTAAATTAATATACTACAGGTTCAGGGATGATGATCTTTCCCTGCTGCATGATCTGCCGGTTGTCTGTGTAGATATCCGGCTCCAGGCATACCAGGTCAAAATGTCCGTTAGCATTCTGCTGTCCGCCCAGAGCCAGATTACGTCCAAGTCCGATGTGGAAGGTGCCGTATGCGGATTCATCTTCGATATAACAGTTCCCAAGACACTGGGAATAGGAATTCAGCCCGATTCCGAATTCTCCGCCGATATAGATGCGGGAATCCTTGTAATCTTCCATATATTGCCTGAGCCTGATTCCCGTAGGCGTCTCTTCGATCTCGGTGATCCTTCCGTTGCGGAAGAGGATCCTTGTTGGTTCTGCGGCGCGTCCGATATAGCCAAGAGACCCGTCCAGTACCATGATCCCCTCCGTCTTTGTCTCCTCGATGGAGACGTATACCTCAATGCTGGCAGATGAATAACCTTTGCCGTCACGGGTTACACCGTTGAAGAATCCGGGTGTGCGGTTTCCCTTATAGACGATCAGGTCTGTCCCGGCAGGTGTTGTCACATGGATCCTGGTGCAGTGCCGCAGATATTTCATGATCACGTTAGCCATGAGACGGCTCTTCTTCGTGTCCATGGTCATGAAATCATATTCCAGCATGGATCGACCGTCGTTGGTGGAGAGAGGCAGAGACAGGAATTTCCTGTGCTTCTGGATCGCCCGTTTGGCGGCTTTTGTCGTCACGAGTGAGTAATCCGTTGCGGCGATGATCGCCGTATAGGGGTCGAAGACCTCTTCATTCATGTCAAAAAATACTCCTACATGCCGTCCGGTATCCTCCACGACCAGGGAGTTCACAGACCGGGCATGCTTCGATGCATATTCTCGCAGGACCCGTAATTCTTCCAGATGTTCCTGCGTTGTAACGATCAGCAGCTTGTCCCAACGTTTTACGCGCATCCATTCTTCTATAACGATCCTGGCGCCACGTTCCATATTTTGCGACATCTTTTCCACATCCTTTTGCAATCAGTGATTATCTGTTTATTTAAATATGATCATATAGCAGATCTGGAATACAAGCATGATGCCTGCTACGATCAACTGATTCTTGATTACGCCCCAGCGGTCCTTCATGTTCAGGATCGCCACCGGAACGATATTGAAGTTCGCCGCCATAGGGGTGCATAAGGTACCGCAGTAGCCGCAGGTCAGTGCGAGCATACCGATGGTAACCGGATCGGCTCCGTACGCAAGGACGAATGGTCCTCCGATGCCGACGGTGATCACGGTGATCGCTGCGAAAGCATTACCCATGATCATGGTAAATATAGCCATACCGATTGCAAATACGATGATTCCTACGTTAACATTTCCCTTCGGAACGATCTTCTCCACGATGCCGGCAACGACATCACCGACGCCTGCCGCTGTAAATACGCCGCCAAGACAGCCAAGGAGCTGAGGAAGCATACACAGAGGTCCCATGATGGAGAGGAATCTCTCGGATTCCTTGAGGA
This sequence comes from uncultured Dorea sp., assembly GCA_947652615.1. Lineage (GTDB taxonomy): Bacteria > Bacillota > Clostridia > Lachnospirales > Lachnospiraceae > Sporofaciens. The sequence goes on from CANTDX010000015.1 coordinate 20,714, forward strand.
ATACCTTAGGCTTGTTCTCGGCAGGGTTGTAGATCATCAGGATGATCATGGCAACGATAACGCCGAGGGTAACGGCAACCATGGAGCTTAAGTTGCTGAAAAATGCGAATACCAGTGAGAAAAGTCCTACACAGACCGCCGGGAAGAAGATCTTCATGCCGACCTTCTGATATTGCTCTATGGTATGCTCCTTGGTAGGAGTATCTGCTTTGCCGACTTTCACTTTCTTGAAGATCGGCGGCAGACACATGATGATAACCAGGACGCCGGAAAGCTTCGCCGGAAGCCAGGTACCGAATGCGCATACAACTCCGAAGGAACACCAGAATACGGCGGTTCCGATTCTGGAAGGATTCTCTTCGTCTAATAGATTCTTGATTCCTGCATAGATTGCGATTAAACCTACGATCACCCATACCATGTTCAGCAGGTTCGCGCCTAATACTTCATTTACCTGTATAAATTTTAAATCAGCCATTCTGCGCACCTCCTACTTCTTCTCGCCGTAATATTTCTTGGTCAGTTTCTTGTCGTTCAAGAGTGTGACGGAACAGCCGACGATCAGGGCGACGATCGCTACCGGGATCTCAGCCGCCGCAAGCTCGATCAGCTCAACCTCATAGCCGAGCGAAGCCAGCGTGCTCTGTACAAGGATACCGCCGGACCCGCCGACGAACAATACCTGGAAGAAGAACCAGGTGATATTCTCCATGGCAGAAGCCATACCCTTGATATCTTCTACGTGTTCCTCACTTGCTTCGTGTCCCTGGTTCTTGACAGCGGCTTCTGCCATAGGGAGTACAACCGGACGTACGAATCCGGCAACACCGCCGAAGCCTACGTTGAATGCGCCGAAGATTCCTCGCATAATGCCGTATGCGGATACAACCTTGCCGGCGGTTGCACCCTTAACCTTCTTGATCAGGTCTGTCGCGGCCTCGCGCAGCCCGTTTCTCTCCAGAACGCCTGTGATCAGAAGAATCATGATGAAGATCGCCATACTCCTGTTTGCTACGAAATTCGTACCGATCGCTTCCAACAGGCCGTCAATGCCAAGTCCCCCTACGAGTCCTGTTGTAATCAGCGCCAGGAAAATGATGAGGATCGAATCCAGCTTCAATGCAAACCCGACAATTACGATCAGAACGCCAACCAGTTTAATTAGTTCCATTTACTTCTCCTCCTTTTAGTGAAATATATTGGTATGTATCTATCTTATCTCCGAATCCCCGACAATCATAGGTCTTTGACGTGAGTATTCGGTAAAGATCCGGCCGTTTTGATAACCGCATCTGCAGTTATGGATGTGTTTTGCTTCCATCAGCATCCGGATGGTTGCTTCATCATGGGCCGCGTGTGCCCTGGCGCACAGGTTCAGGTATTCGCCCTGTGCGGTCTCATCCGCCACTTCGCTTGTGTAGGCGACCGTGGTGATCCATGGGAAACGGATGGACGGATACCGGTGAGCCGGGTCATAGGCGAAAGGTATCCAATAGTTGATCATATTCTTATAATAATCCGCCGGGAACAGTTTCGGCATCCAGGCGTGCGCATATTTCTCGAACTGTGCGCTCCACTCCCGGTTCCACCGGGTCATCTCCTCATTGGCGGCAATCTCATCGGCGATCACATCCTCCATCTTCTTGTTGACAGGGAGGTTGGCCTGGTATGCATCGTCCGTCACATACCAGAAATATCCGTAGAGCAGTGACCTTGGAAGCCAGAAGCCCTTATAAGACGGGGAGGTGTAGCCGGAGAACTGCTGTTCCCACTCGTGGCTTGGCACCCCGTGGTTGTCCACGATCATGTCCGGCACGTATTTCTCAAACAGCCTTGTAAGCCCCATGGCTTCGGTGTGTATCGTATCCTGTCTGAAATGGTCGTAATAGAATTCTTTGCCCACGGCATTGAATCTCGCTACGTGGAACTTCCAGTGCGGATGTTCCTTCTGCAGTTCATAGTGGATGGCGGCGCCGTCGGTGTTCTCCATAGGGACAAGCACCAGATTCAGCTTCCTGGTCAGATCCTTATAGCCGCCATCTGTCAGCAGCCTCTTCAACAGGATAAATGCAGCGTTCGTACTGGAAACCTCGTTGGCATGGTGTCTGGCATTGATGATCTCGCTTGGACATAGGGTCAGACGTTTGGTCATGGACAGATATCCTTCATATGCCGGCTTAAGCCAGATTCCGCAGACCTTGCGGCCTTGGTAGGAGCGGGCAGTTTCGAAGATCTCAAGCCCGTCCACGCATTTCAGCTCATCTAAGATCTCAAGGCAGGTCTCATATCCGATCAGTTCCTCTTCATGAAGGTCGATATCGGTGATCTGTTTCACCGGAAGCGGATCAGGCTTCGGTACGGGTGCTTCGTATACGTCCATAGCCTCCGAGATAAACCGGGGTACATAACAGGTATCAACCTTGCGGCTGATATCCAAGACTCCGTCTGAGAACAGTCTTGTGTAGGCTGCGATCACATCACCGGAAACGCCGGATACAGGGATCTCCAGTACGAGTTTGCCGTCTCTGGGATAAATCCGTGTGATGCGTAAGGAGATCTGCTCTCTTGGGAGCTGCCGTGCGGCGGTCTCAAGGCCGGCCGCCGGTTTATTGTGCGCGGGTTCTGCATCCATGGCAGAACCAGGCGAGTCCGTATGATAGCGGCGCAGAATACAGGCTTCCTCCTGCTGCCGTTCATAGAGCGTCACCTTGAACGTGGGCGCTCCGTCCCTCTTGTGTATCTCGGGAAGGATCAGGCCGGGCGCGTCGAAGAGCTGGTCGGCCTTCTGTATGCCGTAATTCTTGAAATAATCACTTCCGACAAAATACATATCCTCATGAAGCGCATCCAGAGAGGAGATCAGGTCTTCGCGGCTTCCGGTCCTGTAATCCGGCTCGCTTGCCCATACTTCCAGCAGCAATTTCTGGAAAAATGGCTGCATATCAGAATTGGCTGTTCCGTGAGTCTTCTCTTCTATATAAGTACGGCATTCCGGAAGTACCTGCTTCTGATAGATATCCCAGATCTGTTCCAGATCCGTAGAGATCTCCCGGTTCAGGCATTCTTCGCCGTTCACCCACACCTGGATATATCCGGTACTGGGATGAACCTTTCCCATCTGAGGATATTCGTCGAGATACGGCCGTTCAGAATATCTGGCGAGATATCTGAATTCCCGGCAGTTTCCGTCCTGCATCCATACCCTGCACAGATAGGTCAGTTCTTCGCTGCCCTCATAGGCGTCAAACAGAATGTCCCCGGATGAGATCCCAAGCTTCTCTGTGAGCATATCCTGGATGGGATATAGCTCCTGCAGATAACGGATCGGAAGATCATACCATTTATCGGGATCATTGGCCTTCAGATTATGGTAGGAAGGAGTCGCACCGTTCTCGTCCAGCCATCGGGTCTCGCCCTCTGGCAGGAATGGCTTGAATAAGATCTCGATCTTCTCGGGGTCCTGAGCTTCGGAAGCCTGCGCGCCAACGGCAGGGATTACCACCTCGTCTATCCAGGAATAGCCCTGCTTGTAAGCGCAGATGAGCTGCAGATCTTCAACCACAGCGCCGGTGGGCTTAAGCAGCTCCCGGATATGGGCTGCGATGTTCTGCCGTGCCTGCAGATCCTCGCTGAGTGCACCTTCAATGCGTATGGAGTCGCCTGTGTGAAGCTTCGGGATGATCTCTTCTGCCAGAAGTTGTTCGAAGGTATCCGCCTCCCAGGTGAGGTCATAGGTGTGTTCATAGACTTTCTTCCCGGCCTTGTAATTCTGGATACTGCCTTCTGGGAAATGTGATTTCTGCGCATCGCTGATCTCGGGAGAGCCGTACAGAACATATTCGGCGGAGCCTAAGCCAGACTGCCCGTCTGCCATACAAGACTGCAGATATGCGAGCTGCCCGTCTGCGCCCCTGAGTGCAAAATCATCCGTCATATCAAGCAGAACGTCCCGCCAGCTTTGGAAGGCGCTGGTGACAGGGAATTTCTCGCAGATCAGGTTGGAGAAATCCACAAGATTCTGTCCGCCGCCCCTGATATGTACATGAACCGCTCCGGGAAGCTCTTCCAGTACCAATTCTTCCTGTTCGGAGTGTTCAAAGACCACGGCATTCCCCTGATAACCCTCCGGTGCCAGGATACCGCCTTCGTAAGCGGTGGTCTCCATCCCGAAACGGAATGCTACGTTACATGCCGCCGTAAGCATTGGCAGATCGGCGTCCTTTGGCAGGATAAGCTTCACATCCAGACGGTCGGGGAGCAGGTCAGAGTTCTCGTCCTTCAGGAAGTAACCCTTGGAAAAGAGACATTCAAGCCCCCTTTTATCCCGGAAATCCAGATCAAAGACCGGGCCGTTCCCTTGTGCCGGAACATAGCCGTCCGGCAGATGGTCTTCCGTCAGATGCCATAGAGACAGAAGTTCTTCATCAGATTCCGGAATCGGGATGTCTCCGTCGATTCCCGCTGCCGGAAATACTGCGGATTCTGACTGGAAACCAAGGAGCAGAGCAGCTTCTAAGGCATATCTTTGTCTGGCCTTGGTCAGGGTTCCTTCCAATTTTAATCGTTTCATATCAAATGATCTCCTTCTATTGTCTTAAATTAAAACTCAATTCCGTACTGCGTTCTTAATTTATTTTATATCATTAAAATTTTATCAAAGATAGGGTATTATAGTCAATATATATATTGAAATTTTCTATTATTTTGGTTATTATTCACAGTCTTCTTGAAGCCGTGACGGGATTATGCTATGATTATTACAATTATAAGGTACGGAGGTTTTCATGAGGGGACCATATAAGAAGAAGACGAAAGAGAAGATTATGTCGGCGGCCTGGGAATTATTTCAGCAATATGGATATGATGAGACTACGGTCTCACAGATCATTGAGAAGTCCAATACTTCACGGAGCGCGTTTTATCATCATTTTCATGGCAAAGAAGAGCTCTTATTTACGGCTGCATATACTTATGACAACGACTATGATATCTGGCTTAGGGAATATTATGATAAGGAACGGCACGCGGTGGACAACCTGATATCATTTAACAGCTTTGTGATGCGGGCCGTGGAGGAGTCGCCGTTTCAGGCATTTTACCCGTCGCTGTACGGACTTCAGGTCATGACGGAGGGAGTACGCCATATACTGAACCCGGAGAGGCGTTACTATCAGATCCTCCGTCAGCTTCTTAAGGAGGGCAGCGAGGCGGGTGAGATCATATCAATGCATTCTTATGCGATCCTGGCGGATATGATCACGAGTTTTCAGATTGGAATCACCTATAACTGGTGCCTGCAGCAGGGGCATTATTCGCTTCAGCAGTATGGACAGGAGCTGCTGAACCCGTTCCTGGAATCGCTGAGAGCGAAAAACCGGAAGTAATTCCCAATACGATCTTAATTTTTTCCTGTTGCCGCCGATATATCAGTATGAACATAAATTAATATGATTTTCTTGGCACGCTAGTGCAGTGTTGTACTAGATAAGAGAAGAGAAAAGGAGGATATGCTGTGAAAATCGATGATCTTTATTATCAGAATGTACAGGCAACAGGCTATAATGCTGTGAATGCGAACAGGACGGCAGCGGCGTCCAAGGCTTCAGAGGAGCAGAATAAGGATGCGGTAGGCGCTGTGGATAAGACTACATCCAAGAACAATACCGACCGGGTTGAGTTCAGCAAGGACACGAAAGTGAACGGCAAGATGAGTGATTCTGAGAGAGCGGCGCTGGTTCAGAGCTTGAAGGCAGATCTTGACAACCAGATGACCCGTTTCACGAATATGATGACTCAGATGTTCCAGAAGCAGGGCATTACAGGCGCAGCGGCACAGGGCGACAACATGTGGAAGATGATTGCCAGCGGCAATTTCACAGTTGATGCTCAGACGAAGGCAGAGGCTCAGCAGGCGATCTCTGAGGACGGATACTGGGGTGTGAAGCAGACATCCCAGAGAATCTTCGATTTCGCGTATGCACTCGCAGGCGACGATCCGGAGAAGATGAAGGAGATGCAGGCAGCGGTAGAGAAGGGCTTTGAGCAGGCTACCAAGTCATGGGGCAGATCACTTCCGTCTATCTCACAGGAAACGCACAGTGCGATCGGAGATCTGTTCGACAGTTATTATGAGAAGGCTGGAAAGGCAGAATAAGCCGGGATTTAGAAGGATTTAGTGGGAACGGGGCGGAAGCTTCGTTCCTTTTTCGAATTGCCGCGGCGGGTTGCGCGGTTAGGGAGGAACTGGGATGTCAAGAGTGAAAGAAGCCGGAGGGAATCAGACTTCTTCGTCCGCAGCAGCAGCGGCGGCAGCGCTGGAGAATAGAATTGCCAGGAAGACGGCTCAGATGGAGGCAGGACAGGTCTTGATCGCGGAAGCTTCCAGGCATGCGGCGGAGGCGAAGGAAGAGCTTCTCAAGGAACGAGAATCCAGGAAGCAGGAATCGAAAGAAGAGTATGAGAGAGACCGGACAGAAGAGAAGAGGGACACTCCAGAGTTCTCCCGCCAGAGCAAATGGTTTGGGATAGAGGGGAAGCTTCTGAAGGATGCGAATGTGACATGGACGCTTGAGATGGAGCAGGAGCTCTGGGAAGCGTATCTGAGATGGATGCCGGTAGGGGATCAGAATCTTTCAGCGCAGCTTGAGGAACTGTCGAAGCTGTATCTTGCGCTTCTTGAGGCGATCCTGACACATACAATGGGCGAAGAACAGGCGGCTCAGATGGAGCGTCTGAATGAGATCCTGGCACAGAAGCTTAACCTTCTGGTGGATGTAGATTTGAAAGATCTGATGGAATTCCTTAATCAGACAGGTCAGAAAGAGACACTGAATCTGGTGAAAACCAGTGTATATAAACAGACTACTGGCGAGACGATCTCAGCCAGGGCTGCGGACAGATTTTATGCCCGGGGAAAGGTGAATTCTACGGGAGGCACACGGTATTTTATGCCGGAATCACAGGGGCGGCAGGCCGGGAGCAGCAGGGGCAGGAAAGGTATGTATACTGCCTCCGGCACGGCTGCGTCTGCCGGCGGTCTGTCCGCAGCGTCCGAAGAAGGGGGAAGTCTATATAAGCTGACGAAGGGCGGCAATGTTAAGGTCAGCCAGGGTTATGACGGCAGGAAGTTTTCCGGAGAGCAGCAGATGCTCCAGAGGAACCAGGCGTTAAGCGCAGCCAGGAACGGCAGCGCCGGAGGCGGCGCTATATCGGGAGGGAAAGCGGTTCTTACAGGGAGAGAGCTGGAGAGGGCGAACCGGTTTGCGGCGCATATCAATGGAAGCGGCAATCTGCTTAAGAATCCCGATATCAGCGCGCGCAACGAAGAGGTGGCGGGGCTTTTGGCGGCGGTCACAGCGATCAAGGGTCAGATGTATGCATCCACTGCCGGAAAAGCGCAGGCGATGTCGGGGTCGGTCAAGAGTGCAGTGAATCAGATGGTGGACTATTATCTTGCACAGAAGGGCGTCTATAAGGTATACCACCATACGACGAATATATATGAGAAGACAGGGAGTCCGCAGAAGGCCATAGAGGAAGGTCTTTCGTATGCGTATAAGACCTTCATGGAGAAGAAGGGGATGGACGCGTACCGGCAGCAGGAGGCTTATTCGGACCGGGCGGGCTTTTTCCAGATGCTTTCGAAGGGGCAGACGTTGCAGGCGGATCTGATCAGAGGGATGAAGCTCCTGGAGAGTAACTGGAGAGATTTCCTCAAGGCTGTGGGTGAGGATGAGAAGAAGGGAATTGCTCTCAGGATGCAGAAGCACAGCCCTTGGGGATTCCTGATGGAACCGGAGGCGCTTAAGAGAGGGGATAAAGAGACGGATAACAAGAAGGTGCTAATTACACAGGCGGTGTGTATCGCGGTGCTTGTGTTGGGATATCTCTGTTATCGGTTGTTTTTTGGTTAGTTGAAGATCCATTTCGGAAAGGGAGGATGCTATGAATCTGCCGTTGATGGAGTATTATCGTGAATTAAGAGGCTATACATACGAGAAACTTTCGGAGTTATCAGGTATTCCGATCAAGATGGTACAGAAGATATTTACAGGGCAGATTAAGGAACCAGGTCAAGAGATAGTGCAGGCGTTAGAAGGTGCATTGAAGCTCAGGAGCCATTCCGTGAATGATCAGGAAGGCTATCAGGGGACTTTGTCCGGTATGGTCTGTGAAGCAAGCACGGTGTATGGGAGACAGAAGAGGTCCTGCACACTGGAGGATTATTATGCGCTGCCAGATGATTGGCGGGCGGAGCTGATCGACGGAGTGATCTATGATATGGGCGCTCCAAGCCTTGGGCATCAGGCTGTGTCGGCAGAGGTATTTTCACAGATACGGGATTATATTGCAGGGAAGAAGGGGAAATGCAGAGTCTTCTATGCGCCGGTGGATGTGCAGCTTGACCGTGATGACAAGACCATGGTACAGCCAGATATCCTGATCAACTGCGACAGAGACAAGATGATAGATAATTGTATTATCGGTGCGCCGGATTTTATCGTTGAGATTTTATCAGAGTCAACCAGAAGGAAGGATATGTTCTTGAAGCTTCACAAATATGAAGCCGCCGGAGTACGGGAATATTGGATGGTAGATATCGAGAAGTGCAGAGTGATTACATATTTTTTTGAACAGGATTCCTGTCCGGTTATATATAGTATGGAAGAAGAGATTCCGGTGGGAATTTTTAAAAGAGAGTTATGGATTGATTTCGTTAAGGTTACGGAGGAACTGGCGGAAGTTGATCAGAATCATGGATAGAATTCCTGACAGAGTTTTTTGCCGCAACCCTCTTGACAATCCAACTTCCGTTATGTTAGGATTGCTAACATAACGCATATAGGAAACGCATTGACGAAGAGAGTAAGCCTTTTTGAAATCTTACAGAGAATTCCCGAGCCGTTGTCTTTGGATTGCTGCAACTGGTTTCGCAAGACAGCGGGGATGCTGAGAGGGATAGAGGAAGATCGGCTGAAGATGGCTTCTGAGCAGCGCACCGACTATAGATATCATAGATCAGATATCATAGATCAGAGATCATTTATATAGGCTGCGATGGGTTCGCCCGTTATAGCGAGAGAGTGTTTTACTTGGACACTTACAGAGGTTCTGTCCGTGAGGGCAGGATGAACCAGAAGTGGTAACGCGGCAGGATTCCGCCTTCCTGGATGTATTTTAGAATAATATATCCGGGGAGGCGGTTTTTATGTTGGAGAAGAATCATGGCGGCTGCCGCGGGTGTTGCCAGGGGTGTTTGCTATATGTGAAAGAAGGGAGAGAAGGATATGAGTGAAAAACCAAAATATTATATGACGACGGCCATTGCCTACACGTCAGGGAAGCCGCATATCGGGAACACGTATGAGATCGTTCTGGCGGACGCAATTGCAAGATATAAGAGGAGCCAGGGATATGACGTATTCTTCCAGACCGGCACGGACGAGCACGGGCAGAAGATTGAATTGAAGGCCGAGGAAGCGGGTATTACGCCTAAGGAGTATGTGGATCATGTTGCGGGGGAGATCAGAAGGATCTGGGATCTGATGAATACCTCCTATGACAAATTCATCCGCACGACGGATGAATATCACGAGAAGCAGATTCAGAAGATTTTCAAGAAATTGTACGACAAGGGAGACATTTACAAGGGGTATTATGAGGGGATGTACTGTACGCCCTGCGAATCCTTCTTCACGGAGTCTCAGTTAGTGGACGGTAAGTGTCCGGACTGCGGGCGTGAGGTTCAGCCGGCGAAGGAAGAGGCATATTTCTTCAAGATGAGCAAATATGCGGACCGTCTGATCGAGCATATCAACACCCATCCGGAATTCATTCGGCCGGTATCACGCAAGAATGAGATGATGAATAATTTCCTGCTTCCGGGACTGCAGGATCTATGTGTATCTAGGACTTCGTTCAAGTGGGGGATTCCGGTGGATTTCGACCCGAAGCATGTGGTCTATGTATGGCTGGATGCGCTGTCTAACTACATCACCGGGATCGGGTATGAGTGTGACGGTGAGAGCACGGAGCAGTTTAAGAGGGACTGGCCGGCGGATCTGCATCTGATCGGGAAGGATATCATCCGTTTCCATACGATCTACTGGCCGATCTTCCTGATGGCGCTGGATCTGCCGCTTCCGAAGCAGATCTTCGGACATCCGTGGCTTCTGCAGGGAGACGGTAAGATGAGCAAGTCCAAGGGCAATGTATTGTATGCGGATGACCTGGTGGATTTCTTTGGGGTAGACGCGGTGCGGTATTTTGTGCTGCATGAGATGCCGTTTGACAACGACGGAGTGATCACCTGGGAGCTGATGGTGGAGCGTATGAATTCAGACCTTGCCAATACCCTGGGGAATCTGGTGAACCGAACCATTTCCATGACGAACAAGTATTTCGGAGGTGCGGTGACGGATAAGGGAGCCGCCGATACGGAGGAAGAGCGGGCGGTAGACGCCGATCTTAAGTCTGTCCTTGAGAATACGCCCAAGGCGGTGGAAGCGAAGATGAACGATTTGAGGGTAGCGGATGCGATCACGGAGATCTTCAACCTGTTCAAGCGCTGCAACAAATATATCGACGAGACGATGCCGTGGGTGCTTGCGAAGGATGAGGCGAAGAAGGACCGCCTGGAGACGGTGCTCTGTAATCTGATCAAGAGTATCAAGGCGGGCGCGCTGATGATAGAGCCGTTCATGCCGGAGACTTCGGAGAAGATTCTTGCACAGCTTGGCGACGGCAAGGTGACGGAGAAGCCGGAGATCTTGTTCGCAAGGCTGGATATCGAAGAGGTCATGAAGAAGGTAGAAGAGCTTCATCCGCCGGTAAAGGAAGAATCAGAGGCCGGCGGTGGGGCAGAGGAGCCGGTTATTGATATAGAAGCGAAGCCGGAGATCACCTTCGAGGAATTCGGGAAGATGCAGTTCCAGGTGGGCGAGATCATTGCCTGTGAGGAAGTGAAGAAGTCGAAGAAGCTTCTCTGTTCCCAGGTGAAGGTGGGAAGTCAGGTGAAGCAGATCGTGTCCGGTATCAAGGCGCATTATAAGCCGGAAGAGATGGTCGGGAAGAAGGTTATGGTGCTCGTGAACCTGAAACCGGCGAAGCTTGCAGGCGTTTTATCCGAAGGGATGCTTCTGTGCGCGGAGGACGCGGATGGGAATCTGGCGCTGATGACGCCTGAGAAAGCGATGCCGGCAGGGGCCGAAATATGTTAATGATTTGTCCCCAAGTGGAGAAAGTGAGGGTATGATATGGATAAGATCAGAATTGGGATTGTAGGTTACGGCAACATCGGCAGAGGCGTGGAGCTTGCCGTTGCCCGCAACGAGGATATGGAGCTTAGGGCTGTCTTTACAAGGCGCGACCCGTCTGCCGTGAAGATCCATACGGACGGCGCGGCGGTGAAGCATATGGATGATATGCTGTCTATGAAGGATGAGATTGACGTTATGGTGCTGTGCGGCGGTTCTGCGACGGATCTGCCGGTGATGGGCCCGAAGATCGCGGCGGATTTCAACACCATCGACAGCTTCGATACCCATGCGAGGATACCGGAGTATTATGCGGATATGGATAAGGCTGCGAAGGAAGGCGGTAAGATCGGAATTATCTCCGTGGGCTGGGATCCGGGTATGTTCTCACTGAACCGGCTGTATGCGGAAGCGATTCTGCCGCAGGGAAGCACGTATACATTCTGGGGCAAAGGCGTAAGCCAGGGACACTCAGATGCAATCCGCCGGGTGGAAGGCGTGAAGAATGGAATTCAGTATACGGTGCCGGTCGAGGCGGCGGTGGATCGTGTAAGGAGCGGGAGTGAGCCTGTGCTTACGACGAGGGAGAAGCATCTGCGGGAATGCTATGTGGTTCCCGAGGAAGGAGCGGATCTTGCGGCGATCGAGACGGCCATCAAGACGATGCCCAATTATTTCGACGAGTACGACACGACGGTAACATTTATCACGGAGGAAGAACTGAAGGCGAAGCATAGCAGTATGCCCCACGGAGGATTCGTGATCCGAAGCGGCGAGAGCGGGGAAGCGGGGAATAAGCATATTATTGAGTATTCCCTTAAGCTGGATTCCAATCCGGAATTTACGGCGAGCGTGCTGATCTGCTACGCGAGGGCGGCGTACCGCCTGGCGAAGGCGGGAGAATGCGGGGCGAGAACGGTATTTGACATCGCACCGGCTCTTCTGTCCATGAAGACGCCGGAAGAACTGAGAGCCGGCCTTCTGTAGGAGCGCGCCGGAATCATGAATCTTGGACAGGGGGAGTTTTGATGATATATGATACACATGCCCATTATGACGATGCCCAGTTCGATGAGGACAGGGAGGAACTTCTGCGGTCCATGGCAGATAACGGTGTGGGAACCATCGTCAATGTCAGTGCATCCTATGCATCCTGTGAACGAGTCGTGAATATGGTGCAGGAGTACGCCCAAGATGCATCCTGTAATACACGTCCTGACGCGGCGGGCGGATGTTATCCGGCAATGTATGCGGCGGTTGGGGTTCATCCGGACCATGTGGGAGAGCTTGACGAAGCGTCCTTTGCCCGTATGAAGGAACTGCTTGGCAGGGATAGGGTGGTTGCGGTCGGAGAGATCGGCCTGGATTATTACTGGGACAATGAGTCCCATGACGTGCAGAAGAGATGGTTCATCCGGCAGCTTGAGCTTGCCAGAGAGAGCGGGCTTCCGGTGGTGATCCACAGCCGGGAAGCGGCAGCGGATACCATGGAGATCATGAAGGAATATGCCAAAGGCCTGAAGGGCGTGATCCACTGTTATTCTTATTCCAGGGAAATGGCGAAGGAATATGTGAAGATGGGCTTCTATATCGGAGTCGGCGGGGTGGTTACCTTCAAGAACGCGCGCAGATTAAAGGAAACCGTGGAGGCGATTCCGCTTGAATCGATTGTCCTTGAGACGGACTGCCCGTATCTTGCGCCGGTTCCCTACCGGGGAAAACGTAATAACTCCGCATATATCCGGTATGTGGCGGAGGAGGTCGCAGAGATTAAGGGGATCACTTATGAAGAGGTGATGGCCCGCACAGAAGAAAATGCAAGAAGGCTGTATGGGTGTTAAATTCATCGGCGGTAAGTATAAAAAAAGCTGTCAGAAAGTGTCCGGGAATGACATATTCTGGCAGCTTTTTTTATATTACGGTTTTATGTCTGCTAAATTCATTGTCAATAACATACGATCTGCCCGTCCCCGTCACAGAAGAGTGTATCGAACACGATCCCCAGCCTGTAATGGAGCCCTGTGCGGTAGAGCTCCAGCTCATATTGCGGATTCGGGTGTCCGCCGTTAAGCCGCTGATGATCAACCACTACTTCTTTGGCCAGCCGTTCCTTGTCAATGGGGAGAAGGCTGTGTACGACCAGGGTGATCTGGTTCTCCGTAAGATTCGGCGAGGTCATGACCGTAGAGTAGAGGATCTCGTAAGGGCGGCGCTCTTCCAGGCAGAAAGCCAGCAGCAGGAACAGCCCCAGAAGCATGAGAAGTTTCTTTTCTTTTTTCATATTTTGAATTTCTCCTTTCAATAATGATAGTGCGTATCTCCGTTGTTGTTCCTAAAAGAAACAGTGTAATATATTACAGTGTAATTTATTACATCTATTTTTTCAATGAAAATATGGGTATACTTATAAAAAACATGCAAGAGGTTGAAGTATGAGTAAGATTGTAATTGAAATCGAGCGCATTCTGGCTGAAAAGGGAATCAGTAAGACTCAGCTATGTTATATGTGTAAATTACAGCGTACACAACTGAATAGGTACTGTAAGAACAAGGTATCCCGCGTGGATCTGCATACATTGGAGAAGATTTGTGATTTCCTGGAATGTGATGTGAACGATATCCTGAAACTGGAAAATGTAGACGAGCCGGCGTCAGGGAACGGGCCGGTATCGGAGGATGAGAGAAAACAGTGATCTGTATTAGAGCAGATTGCTGTTTTTTTTGGATAAATTATTGTGACATTTGTATAGAAAGGATGCCGGGTATCTTGTAATTGTATTAAAAAATAGACAGAAATATGAAAAAAATATTATCCATATGATAGAGAATGTGATAACATAGTATAAGGACAACATAGTGAGGCTAAGTGAGGTAATAGATCATGGGAAAAGTAATATTTCTGGATATTGACGGTACGATTAGAAATTTTGACGGTACGATTCCTGCGACAGCGGCAGAGGCAGTCCGCAAGGCCCGGCAGAATGGACATGAAGTGTTGATTAATACGGGACGGGAATATTTCCGCATTGAGAAGGAAGTTCTGGATATCGGGTTTGACGGCGTGATCGCCAGCTCTGGAGGATATGTTGAGTATAAGGGGGAGAAGATCGCGCGCAGATACTTTACGCAGCTTGCTTATATTGAGCTTATGAAGGATCTTCTGGAGCAGCGCTGCGTGGTAGAGATGGGGAACAGCAAGGAGAGCTATGTACTCAGAGACAGCCGGGAGGAGTATCAGAGGATTCTTGACGAGGTATTCCAGGGGAAGAGCATGTGCAGGGAACCGCTGGTTCCGGTGTGGGTGGAATCACTTCTGGATGTGCCGGAGGTTGAGAAGCTGGTGGTGTTCGGCAGGGACGATACCAGCCGGACGGTGCTGTCCAAGTGGGGATATTCTTTCCATATTACGGATCTTAGGCTCTCTGTTCCCGGAATCTGGGCGGGTGAGATCACACCGAATTACAGCACCAAGGCGGAGGGCATGCGGCAGATCCTGAAGGCGAAGGAATGCGGCAGAGAGGATGCGGTCGCGGTCGGGGACAGTGATAATGATATTGAGATGATCAGGTATGCCGGGACAGGTGTGGCTATGGGCAACGGGACGGAGTGGGTGAAGGAGATCGCGGACTTCGTGACGGCGCCGATCATGGAGGATGGACTCTGGAAGGCATTCTTGCATCTGGGGCTTATATAGATTACACCCTTCAAGGGTATGGAGAATTGGAGGGTGTCGTAAATGGAGAAAATAAGAGCAAAAAACGGGGGGATATTTGGTAATTTTTTTTTTGTAACTTTCTCTTCACTTTCTAGCCAGTTTAGTGTATGATAGTACGTGACGCTACATATTGTGCAAAATCACGTGGGAGTATCAATATTTTGTAGGTGAAAGAGAGGGAATACAATGAATATGGATGTGAAGACGAATGTGATCAAGCGGAATGGGGAGGAAGTGGTCTTTGACCTTTCTAAGATTGTGAATGCTGTTAAGGCGGCGAATGAAGAGGTGGACAGGATCCATCAGATGAACGAATACCAGATCGTCGCGGTTGCAGATAATATAGCGGCTCAGGTGGGAGAACTTCCCCATGCGGTGAATGTAGAAGATATCCAGGATATGGTTGAGCGCGGGATCATGGAGATGAGAGGCTATGAGGTAGCACAGAAGTATGTGCGCTACCGCTACCGGAGGGAACTGAAGCGTAAGTCCAATACGACGGATAACGGGATCCTCTCTCTGATTGAGAATATCAATGAAGAAGTTACCCAGGAGAACTCCAATAAGAATCCGGTGATCAACTCCACGCAGAGGGACTATATGGCAGGAGAGGTCAGCAAGGATTTGTCGAAGCGTGTGCTTCTCCCGGCGGAGATCGTGAATGCACACGAAGAAGGGATCATCCATTTCCACGATTCTGATTATTTTGCCCAGAAGGAGCATAACTGCGACCTGATCAATCTGGAGGATATGCTGCAGAACGGGACGGTGATCAGCGAGACCCTGATCGAGAAGCCTCACAGCTTTTTTACGGCGTGTAATGTGACGACGCAGATCGTCGCGCAGGTTGCGAGCAACCAGTACGGCGGACAGTCCTTTACATTGGCACACCTGGCACCGTTTGTAGATATCAGCAGGAAGAAGCTGCGCAGAAGCGTGATCGAGGAGCGCAGGGAATGCGGTGAGAGCCTGGAGGATGCGATCGTCGACAGAGTGACAGAGAGAAGGCTCAGGGAAGAGGTTAAGAGCGGGATCCAGACGATCCAGTACCAGTTGATCACGCTGATGACCTGTAACGGGCAGGCGCCGTTCGTGACGATATTCATGTATCTGGACGAAGTGGCGGACGGGCAGCTGAGAGAAGACCTTGCCCTGATCATAGAGGAAGTATTGATCCAGCGTATGCAGGGCGTGAAGAACGAGAAGGGTGTGTGGATCACACCGGCGTTCCCGAAGCTGATCTATGTGCTGGATGAAGATAATGTGACGGAGGGCACGAAGTATTGGCATCTGACCAAGCTTGCGGCGGAATGTACGGCGAAGCGTATGGTGCCGGATTATATCTCTGCCAAGATCATGAAGGAGCTTAAGAAGGGAGAGGTATATCCTTGTATGGGATGCAGGTCTTTCCTGACCGTTGAGGATACCCAGATGAATGAAGACGGGCACCATAAGTTCTACGGAAGGTTCAACCAGGGTGTGGTGACCATCAATCTGGTAGATGTGGCATGCTCTTCCGAGGGTGATATGGATAAGTTCTGGGAGATCTTGGATGAGCGTCTGGAGCTGTGCCACAGAGGGCTTCGCTGCAGGCATGAGCGTCTTCTTGGGACGGTATCGGACGTGGCGCCGATCCTGTGGCAGTACGGCGCGCTGGCACGCCTTAAGAAGGGGGAAGTGATCGACAAGCTTCTGTATAACGGTTACTCCACGATCTCTCTTGGTTATGCCGGACTTTATGAGATGTGTATGAGGATGCTTGGGAAGTCCCACACCGATCCGGAAGCAAGGCCCTTTGCCCTTGCGGTAATGCAGAGATTGAATGATAAGTGCAAGGAGTGGAGGGAGGCTGAGAATATCAGTTATTCCGTATACGGCACGCCGATGGAATCCACGACCTACAAGTTTGCCAAGTGCCTTCAGAAGCGTTTCGGTATTATCGAGGGCGTGACGGATAAGAATTATATTACCAACAGTTATCATGTGCATGTGTCGGAGGAGATCGACGCCTTCAAGAAGCTGAAGTTCGAGGCGGATTTCCAGAAGTTGTCTCCGGGCGGCGCCATCAGCTATATCGAGGTGCCGAACATGCAGAATAATATCCCGGCGGTATTGTCTGTGATGAAGTACATCTATGACAATATTATGTACGCAGAGCTGAATACCAAGAGCGATTACTGTGAATGCTGCGGGTATGACGGAGAGATCCTGATCAAGGAGGATGAGACAGGGAAGCTTCAGTGGGAATGCCCGAACTGTAAGAACATGGACCAGGACAAGATGTTCGTGGCACGCAGGACGTGCGGATATATCGGCACACAGTTCTGGAATCAGGGGCGCACCCAGGAGATCAAGGACAGGGTGCTTCATCTGTAGAGCAGTGCTGAGGAAAAGGTGAGAATATGCATTATGGGAATATAAAAGAATGTGATATCGCAGACGGCCCGGGAGTCCGGGTCAGTCTGTTTGTATCGGGATGCAGGCATCACTGTAAGGGGTGCTTTAACCCGGAGACGTGGGATTTCCAATACGGGAAGCCTTACACGGAGGAGACGGAAGCAGAGATCTTACGGCTGCTTGAGCCGGAGTATATCCAGGGGTTCACCCTGCTTGGCGGGGAGCCTTTTGAGCCGGAGAACCAGGGAGTGCTTGTGGAGCTCTTAAGAAGGGTCCGGAAGATGTATCCGAAGAAGGATATCTGGTGTTACAGCGGATATCTCTATGATGAAGACCTTGCCGAAGGAGGTAAGGCACACACGAAGGTGACGGATGAGATGCTTTCTCTTATCGATGTACTGGTGGACGGAGAGTTTGTGGAGGAGCTCAAGGATGTGACGCTGGTATTTCGCGGAAGCAGCAATCAGAGGATTATAGAACTGAAGAAGATGCGGGAATAAGGTTCGGGATTCTCTTCCCCTGTACAGACGAATGTCTGGCTGGGGGGAAAGAGAGTCCCGAATTTTGTATATTTTAGATGGATTCTACTTTGGCGGTAACGGTCAGGTCAGCCTTGCGCGCGGCGATCGGCGCCCCCGGTACAGAGAAGGAGGGCATCCCGTCGCTTCCCCAGAAGACTTTCCCCACATAGGCGTTGCGCCCGGCGTCATAAAGGGGCTGGTAATCTCCTTCGCCAAGATACCGTTCTTCCTGGCGTCCATGGTAGATGATCAGATCTTCGCTGTCGTCGGTGGATCTGGTGAAGCTGTTATGTCCAAGGCCATAGTATCCGGTGACAGAACTGCTCTGGAATACCGGATGCGGGCATTTCTTCCAGGATGCGGCGTTAAGAAGATCCGTGTCCTCATCTGCATACAGGAGTCCGACGCAATACAGGGCGTCCGTTCCGCTGGCAGAGAAGGTCACGAAGATCCGTCCTTCATGCCGGATGACGGCAGGGCCTTCATTGACAGGGAAGCCATGCAGCTCCCAGTTGTATTCCGGATGGGTCAGGCACACGGCCGGGGTACAGATCGTCCATGGATCCGCAAGCTCGGCGATCAGGATATCCGAGATATTGTCGGTCTTCTGCGCCCACAGGAGATAATCTCTGCCGTTATGGCAAAGATAAGTGTGGTCCAGCGAAAAATCAGTAAACGCGATATCGCCCTCCACGGTGGTCTGTATCGGCCCTTTTTCAATCCAGGGATCCCGCATGGGATCGCTGCCTGTACAGGCAAGGCAGTGAGGGCGGATGCGCCAGGAGGACTGCTCGGAGATCGTGGCGGTATAGTAGACGAACCATCCGCCGTGGATATAATGCAGCTCCGGCGCCCACAGGTGCGGGCTCATGGTGCCGCCGTTGATCGGTTCATGCGCGTAGATGATCTTCTCCGTGTATCTGCCGGAATTGTCCGTCAGGTCTTCAAGCGTATCTGCGCACCGCAGGATCAGATACAGGTATTGGTATCGACCGTCCAGATTGTGTCCTGCGTCCGTATGGGAAGCCATAAAGTAATATTTCCCATCTGTGTGCTTATAGATATACGGGTCGGCGCGGTGGCTGATCAGAGGGGCTGCGTATCGCGGCTCTTGTATCGTACCGGTCAGTCCGTCCCAGATCACGGTCCGTTCCTCGCGCATCCCGTTGGTATAGGAGACGGCGATCTTAGAGGGCGGTTCGGCGTCAGGAGACGGGAGAGTAACTTCCTCTGCTTCTGATAGGAACACCGGTTCCGGCGCGCCGTATCTGGCCTGCAGCGTCTTAAGAGCCGCAAGTGAGATCTCACAGCCGGAAGAGTCGTGCGCCTGAAGCGCGGGAGTCAATCCCAATACGTCCTGCGGAAGCAGAACCGCATTTCCTCCGTTCAGTGCAAACCAGACGGAACGATCGTAGCTGTATTCGAGATAATATTGGTTATCTGCGGGGGATTCCCACGTAACGGTGTGGGACCGGATATATGCAGTTTCCTGTTGGACTAAGAAGTCTATTGCAGGAAGCTTGACCATTTTTTGTGATTTCATAATCATACCTTTGACATTTATCCAGAAAATAAAGAGCACTATTATGCTAACACAGAATTCGAATATTGACAAGTGGGAATGGAATATTTAAGATATATTTATAGGCGAGGGGTTACTTGTGAGGGAGGTTTTTATGGCTACTATTAAGGAAATTGCCAGGGCTTGCAATGTCTCGGTGGCTACGGTGTCGAATATATTGAACCACAAGCCGGGGGCGAGCGACGAGACGCGCAAGATGGTGATGGAGAAGATCAAAGAGATGAATTATACGCCGAATACGGTGGCGAGGAATCTGAAGACGAAGAATTCACGAAGTATTGGGGTCATCGTGGAGGATATGACCATATTCAGTATTCCGGATATCGTAGACGGGATCACAGAGCATTGCGAGGAGAAGAATTATCAGATCCTCCTGATCAATCTGCGGTTATTCAAGAAGTACGACGATACCTATTACCATAGGGATGATTTCTACGGTATGGTGCGGGATGAGATCTGGAAACTGATCGCCAAGCAGGTGGAGGGGATCATCTATGTGGCGGCCCATGAGAGGACGATCCGGTGTATACCGGAGGATCTTCCGATCCCGGCGGTGATGGCGTACGGCTATACGGAGAGTGACAAGATACCGTCTATTGTAGTGAATGATGAGGACGGCGCGTTTCAGATCGTGAAGCACATCATTGACCGGGGGCATAGGAGGATCGGCGTGATAACCGGCAAGAGTGACAGCCCCCATGCGCAGGAGAGGCTTGTGGGATATCAGCGGGCGTTGTATGAGAGCGGGATCCTCTATGACCCTTCCCTGGTCTGTACCGGGGATTGGAACAGAGGCAGCGGATACCGCTATACGGACAGGCTGCTTGACCGGGGCGTAACGGCGATCTTCTGTATGAACGATCTGATGGCGGGCGGCGTCTATGACCGGCTGGAGGAGCGGAAGCTTAAGGTGGGGGCGGACATCTCGGTGGCAGGCTATGATAACAGGGAGTTGTCGGGCTATTATAAGCCGCCGTTGTCTACGATCATGCTGCCGCTGCATGACATTGGATATGTGGCAAGCGAAGTGATCCTTGAGATGCTGGGGGAGTGTAAGGAGATACCGCCGGTCCACCGTGTGAATTGTTATCCTCTGATCCGCAAGTCGGTGGAGAGGCTGGAATAAAACGATTCATCAATCTGACGGAAATTACGGGAGAATCTCAAGAAAAAACAAGAGAAAATCGAATAAAGATAAAAAAAATAAGCGTTTTAGAACCAATACAGGTGTCTGAAACGCTTATTTTACGTTCCTTTTGTGCATAATGTATAATATTAAACGTTTAATTTATACTTGCAATTGTGCAGGTAAAGTGTTATAACAATAGTAACAAGAAAATAAAGGTATAAAATTTGGAAAAACAAGGAGTGACAGATTCCTGAAAGATCCGAATAGAAAGGAAAAACATTTATTTCTAGAAAAAGAGCGTGTAAAAGGTTAAACGATTAATTAACGAGGTTAGAGTAGTAAGATCATGACAGAGAAGAGATTAGAAGCAACCCCTCTGGAGACAGTTCCGTTAAGGCAGATCCAGATCCATGATAAGTTCTGGGACCGTTACATCCATCTGGTGAAGGATGTGCTGATCCCGTACCAGTGGGATATCCTGAATGACCGGATCGATGGGGTGGAGAAGAGTCATTGTATTCAGAATTTCCGGATTGCGGCAGGGGAAGCCGACGGGGATTTTGAAGGGGCGGTATTCCAGGACACGGACGCGGCGAAGTGGCTGGAGGCCGTAGCGTATGCATTGGAGATATCGCCGGATAAGGATTTGGAGCGTCTTGCGGATGAGACGATCGATCTGATCGGAAGGGCGCAGTGCGAGGACGGTTATCTGAATACATACTTTACAATCAAGGCGCCAAATCTGCGCTGGACGAATCTGAAGGAGGGCCATGAGCTGTATACGGCGGGCCATATGATAGAGGCGGCGGTTGCTTATTATGAGGCGACGGGCAAGAAGACATTCCTCCATATTGTGGAACGTTTTGCAGACCTGATCTGCCGGGTATTCGGTCCGGAAGAAGGGAAATGCCACGGGTATCCGGGGCATCAGGAGATAGAATTGGCGCTGATCCGCCTGTACCGCGTGACGGGCAGGGAGGATTACCGGAGGCTTGCGAAGTATTTTATCGATCAGCGGGGAGTTGGAGAGAATTATTTCCTGGCGGAAGAGAAGGGAGACGGATACAGCCGGATCTTCCCGGAATTCGCGGGGTATGATACGAAGTATTCCCAGTCCCATCTTCCGGTGAGGGAGCAGCGGACCGCGGAGGGGCATACAGTACGTGCGGTATATATGTATTGTGCGATGGCAGACCTTGCAGGGCTGTATCAGGATGAAGGGTTGATGCGGGCGTGCAGGACTTTATGGGAAGATATGGTAAGACGCCGGATGTATATCACGGGAAGTATCGGTTCTTCCGGGATATTGGAGAGATTCACAACGGATTATGACCTTCCCAACAACTGTAATTATTCGGAGACATGTGCGTCCATCGGACTGGCTCTTTTCGGAAAGCGGATGGTGCAGCTTACCAGGGATGCTTCTTATATGGATACGGCGGAGAGGGCGCTGTACAATACGGTGCTGTCCGGGATCGCCCAGGACGGGAAGAGCTTCTTCTATGTGAATCCGTTGGAGGTATGGCCGGATAACTGTATGGAGCGGACGTCCAGGGAGCATGTGAAGTCGGTAAGACAGACCTGGTTTGGGGTGGCGTGCTGCCCGCCGAATATTGCAAGGACGCTGGCGTCCATGGGGCAATACATTTACTTCACTGACGGGGACACCCTGTACGTGAATCTGTATATTTCCAACCGAGCAGAGTCGGAGCTGGCGGGAGGCAGGGTAAGGATCGAGATGGAGAGTGACCTGACGAATTCAGGGCATGTTGAGATAAGGGCTGTCAGAGACGGAGGGGCGCAGGGCTATAGTCTGGCGCTTCGGATACCGGATTACGCAAAGACCTATACCATACGGCGGGACGGCGAAGCAGCGGCAGAAGCCTTAGAAGGGCAGATCAGTCTGGCGGCGGACGGAATCCGGATAGAGAAAGGGTATCTCTATATAGAAGGAATCAGGGAGAAGGAGACGGCGCTTGCGATTGATTTCCAAGTATTGCCGCAGTTCGTGAGAGCGAATCCGAAGGTCAGGGAGGATGCAGGCAAGGCGGCTCTGGTGAAGGGACCTCTGGTGTACTGCTTAGAGGAGACAGATAACGGCGGGAACCTGCCCGCGATATTCATAGATACCAGACAGAAGCCGGAAGAAAGCTACGAGGAAGACCTGCTTGGAGGCATCACAACCATTTCGCTCAGAGGGAAACGCCTGACAGAGGACGAGTGGCAGGACGGGGCGCTGTATGCCGGGAGAGCGAACCGCTTCGAGGATACAAAGCTTAGAGCCGTGCCGTACCATTGCTGGAATAACCGGGAGCCGGGCGAGATGCTGGTATGGATAAAGGAACTGTTATAAGAATCTTGCAGGGACATATCCCTGAAAGAAATAAAAAGAAAGAAAAAAGGAGGACACAACATGAAAAAGAAGTTAGTTGCTGCACTATTGTGTGTTGCCATGACAGCGTCTATGCTGCTTGGCTGTAGTGCCGGAAGCGAGGGAGGCGGTTCTGACGATTCATCAGGCTCAGGCTCCGCAGGAAAGAACGAGATGGAGGTAGAAGGCGACGCTACGGAGATCGAAGTGTGGACGTTCATCGAGCTTCATCAGCAGTTCTACACGGACATGGCCGAGAAGTGGAACGAAGAGCATCCAGACAAGAAGGTGAAGCTGGTGCTTAGCAATATGGCATACGACGATATGCACAACAAGCTGTCACTTGCACTCGAGTCAGGAGAAGGCGCACCGGACGTTGTAGATATCGAGCTTGGTAAGTTCCCGGCATTTATGACAGGCGAGATCGGTCTTAGAGACCTGACGCCGGAGATTGAGCCGTACTTGGAGAACATCATCGAATCCAGATTGGAGATCTACGGCAAAGACGGCGCTTATTATGGATTCCCGACACACGTAGGCGCGATGGTTGCATTCTATAACACAGAGGCTCTGAAGGACGGCGACGTAGATTATACCGCCATCAAGACCTGGGACGACTTCAAGGAAGCAGGCGTAAAGTATCATGAGAATACCGGCAAATATTTTGCATGTGTAGAGACGACCGCACAGTGGATGATCAACCTGATGTTAAGACAGAAGGGCGGAGACTACCTGGATGCCGACGGCAATATCGATATCACCAACGACAAGATGGTAGAGGTTCTTGAGTACATCAAGGGAATGCAGGAGACAGGCGCGTTCGAGACTGTACCTGGAGGACAGCCGGATAATGAAGAAGCATATCCGTCCTACAACAACGGAGATTACGCAGTACAGATCATGCCTTTCTGGCAGACATCCAGATGTGTAAACTATATGTCAGACCTGTCCGGTAATGTTGCGATCGCTCCGACGCCAGTATGGAATGAAGGCGACGAAGTGAAGTCCATCGGCGGCGGCGGTACCGGTACAGCCGTAGTTGCTGACAGTGAGAACGCAGACCTTGCAGCAGAGGTATTCGCATACATCAAGCTGTCTGAGGAAGCAAATAAGGAAGTATGGAACGTATTAGGATTTGACCCGGTTAACACGGCAGTATGGACAGACACAGAACTGACTCAGAATCCGGATAACCAGTTTGTAAAATACTTCAATACCTATCCGTTTGACGCATTGTTAGAGATCCAGGACGGTATCATGGCGCTTGAGTCACTTACGAGCGAGAAGTTCCCGTCTATCAATAACGAGTTCTGTAATGTGACGCTGAACAACATCTATGAGAACGGCATGGATGTCAAGGAAGCACTTGAGGAGTCACAGGAGACCTTGAAGAACGAATTTGGCGAGTAAGCTGCAACCGGGGGCTGTGTGCATGACGCGCAGCCCCGTTTTATGAGCCGTTTTCCGGTTATATGGGAAATGGCGGTGTGTTTCAGGAAAGAGATGTGAGAGTATGAAGAAACTATTCTATTCACAGAAGTTAGCCCCTTATGTATTCGTCCTTCCATTTGCCTTGACGGTAGTGATATTCTGGCTGTTTCCGATCGGTAACGGCGTATTGCTGAGTTTCCAGGATGTATTAAAAGACGAGTGGGTTGGACTGGGGAATTATCAGAGATTATTATCAGATAAGATATTTTTAAAGGCGGTATATAACAGCGCGAAATATATGGTAGGTACGCTGGTACTGCTGATTCCGTTTCCGATGCTGTTTGCAACACTTTTGAACAGTAAGCTGATGAAGAAGCCCGGATTTTTCAAATCCATCTATTTTATTCCGGCGCTGACGTCAGTCGTTGTTGCAGGCACGATCTTCCGTCTGATGTTCGGCGAGATGAATACATCTCTGGCGAACCAGGTGATCGCGGCATTCGGAATGTCACCGATCAAATGGCTCAAGGGCGAGTGGACCAGTTATTTTGCGCTGCTGCTTCTGGCGTGCTGGCGCTGGACAGGTGTCAATATCCTGTACTTCCTGGCGGGCTTGCAGAGCATTTCCACGGATATCTATGAGGCGGCGTCTATCGACGGAGCGAGCAAATGGCAGCAGTTTGTCAAGATCTCCTTCCCGCTGGTGAAGCCGACGACGGTATACGTGCTGACCATCAGTATCTATGCAGGTCTGTCCATGTTCACTGAGAGTTACATGTTATGGAAAGGAAATAACTCTCCGCAGAATATCGGACTTACCATCGTAGGATATCTGTACCGGCAGGGAATCGAGAAGCGTGCGATGGGTTATGCCTGTGCCGTAGGCCTGATCCTTCTTATCATCGTCATGGCTGTCAACCTGGTACAGCTTAAGGCGACCGGAACATTTGACAAGGAGGAGAGATAGTATGAAGAGTCAGAAGAATAAAAATACACTTGCCACGATCATGCTGATCGTATTCTTTACAATCCTGGCAATCTTGATCATCATACCGATATATACCATCTTCCTTGCAAGCTTCAAGCCGGGCGGCGACCTTCTGCAGTACGGTCTGAACCTGGGGATCGACTGGGGACGGATGAGTCTTGACAATTATTCGCTGCTCTTTACAGGGCAGCATGAATACTGGAGATGGTTTACCAACAGTATCATCCTGACGGTGATTACCGTGGTGGCGACGCTGCTTGTCAGCGCATTCGTCGGATATGGCTTCGCGGCGTATGATTTCAAGGGGAAGAGCGCGTTGTTCATCGTAGTGCTTCTGATCCTGTCCATTCCTCTGGAGGTAGTGATGCTTCCATTGTATAAGCAGATGACAACCTGGGGAATGATGGACAGCTATGTGGCTATCGTGCTGCCGTTCGTGGCCCACGCGTCGACGATCTTCTTCTTCCGTCAGTATTTGCTGGGGCTTCCGAAGTCTCTGCTTGAGGCGGGGCGTATCGACGGTGCGACGGAGTACGGGATCTTCTTCCGCCTGATCATCCCGATCATGAAGCCGGCGTTCGCGGCGATGGCGATCCTGAATGGTATGAACGCATGGAATAACTATCTGTGGCCGTTGTTGGTAATCCGTTCTTCGAATAAATATACATTAACACTGGGCCTTAATACGCTGATCAATCCTTATGGGGACAACTACAGCCTTCTTGTAGTGGGATCGTTCTTCTCAATCATCCCGATCTTCATCCTGTTCGTATGTTTCCAGCAGTATTTTATCGAAGGTATGACGGCCGGGGCTGTAAAAGAATAACGGACTGTGGTATATTATAAGCAGCGAATCAGCATTTTACAAGAAGTATGCAATGAGGAGGTAATGCATGAGTAAGACAGCGAAAATGGTAATTGACAAGGATTTCCAGATCTCACGGGTGGATGAGAGGATCTACGGCTCGTTCATCGAGCATCTGGGACGCGCCGTATACGACGGGCTGTACCAGCCGGGGAATCCGCTCTCTGATGAGGATGGATTCCGCAAGGACGTGATAGAGCTGGTGAAGGAACTGGATGTACCGATCGTCCGGTATCCGGGCGGGAACTTTGTGTCGAATTTCTTCTGGGAGGACAGCGTAGGCCCGGTATCTGAGCGCCCGAAGCGACTGGAACTGGCATGGCGGAGTCTCGAGAAGAACGAAGTCGGTCTGAATGAATTTTCAAAATGGACGGATAAGGTTAATTCGGAGATGATGATGGCGGTCAATCTGGGAACGAGGGGGATCGCTGATGCATGCAACCTCCTGGAATACTGCAACCACCCGGGCGGGACGAAGTACAGCGATATGCGTATCGCCCACGGCGTGAAGGATCCGCACAAGGTTAAGGTGTGGTGCCTGGGCAATGAGATGGACGGCCCGTGGCAGCTTGGCCATAAGACCATGGAGGAGTATGGGCGCCTGGCGGAAGAGACGGCAAAGGCCATGAAGCTTATAGATCCGTCTATAGAACTGGTATCCTGCGGAAGTTCAGCCCTTGATATGCCGACCTTCCCGAAATGGGAGTCAACGACCCTTGAGTGTACCTATGATCATGTGGACTACGTGTCCATGCATCAGTATTACGGCAACAGGGACAATGACAGCCTGGACTTCCTGGCGCAGTCCGACGATATGGATGAATTCATCCGCACGGTGATCGCGACCTGTGACTATGTGAAGGCGAAGAAGCGCGGGCGCAAGAATATCAACATCAGCTTTGACGAGTGGAATGTATGGTTCCATTCCAATGCGGCGGATGACGATATCACGGAGAATCATCCGTGGCAGGTGGCGCCACCGATGCTGGAGGATATCTATACATTCGAGGATGCGCTGCTGGTGGGCTTGATGCTGATCACGCTTCTTAAGCACGCGGACAGAGTGAAGATCGCCTGTCTGGCACAGCTTGTGAATGTGATCGCGCCGATCATGACGGATGCGGGCGGCGGCGCTGCGTGGAAGCAGACCATCTTCTATCCGTTCATGCACGCGTCGAAGTACGGCAGAGGCGTAGCGCTGCAGCCAATGGTGTCAACGCCGAAGCATGACACTGCGAAGCATGAGAGTGTTACGGATGTGGAGAGCGTTGCCGTATATAACGAGGAGAAGGAAGAACTGACCATCTTCGCGGTAAACCGTACACTGGACGAGGATATCCAGTTGACGACGGATATGCGCGGGATGGAAGGATATAAGGTGTTGGAGCACATCGTGATGGAAGAGTCGGATCTTAAGCTTGTGAACTGTGCCGGCGAACAGAGGGTAGTTCCGAAGAATGTAAAACGTTCTTCCATGGACGGCGGTATCATGACAAGCATGCTTAACAAGGCGTCCTGGAATGTGATCCGGCTTGGGAAGTAATAGAGAAAGAAGTGTGATGGAATGAATTTCTTTGTAATTGACAGTCCTGTGATGAGGTTCTTAGGAAGGATCGGGGATATCATCATCCTGAATCTGATCTTCGTAGTGACGGCGCTGCCTGTGGTCACCGTCGGAATGGCGCTCTCTGCGCTGTATACGGTGGCGATGAAGCTGGCAAGAGGCGAGGATCCGTCTGTATTGAGGGAGTATATAAGAGCTTTTTGGCGCAACAGGAAGCCCGCAACCATCTGCTGGCTGATCATGGCGGCGGCGGGAGCGCTGATATTCCTGGATTTCCGGCTGGCCGGTGCGTTCGGCGGCACGTTATATACTGTGGTACGTCTGCTTCTGGCTATGATCTTTGGAGTATGGATGTTAACCTTCCTGTATCTCTTCCCGTATATCGCGAGGTTCGAGAATACGGTATTTCATTCCGTCAAGAATGCGCTGTTCTTAAGCGCCGCACATCTGCCGTCCACGGTTATGATGCTGGTGATCAGCATCGGGCTTATCGTGGTGACACTGTTCACTTCGCGGACCTTTGTGATCGGGACGATCGGGTGGTTCTTCGCGGGGTTCGCGGCGGTGGCGTATGTACAGAGCTTCCTGCTTAGCAGGATATTTGCAAAATATGAATAATGAAGCGGAGATATGGAATCCTTTGGCTGTAGAACAACACGGTCAGGGGATTTCGTTTTTGGTTCATTTTATTGCTTATATTTCGATATTAGAATATAATGGAACTGTCAGGAGGATAACGGAGATGATGCGTAGAAGATTCAATACGACAGGCTTATGTCTGCCGGATATCCATTACATGGTGAACATAGAAGAACGCCTGGAAGAGATCAAGGCCATGGTGGATGAAGGCGAATATCTTACGATAAACCGTGCGAGGCAGTTTGGGAAAACGACAACGCTGTGGAGACTCAAGGAGAAGCTTCGGGAACAATATGAAGTATTTCTGATTAGTTTTGAGGGGATGACGAAAGAAGTATTTCGCAGCGAGACGGCATTTTGCAGAAGATTTTACAGTTTGCTGGCAAATGTGTTCAAATATGAAAAGGGCAGCGCCATTCCATCGGATGTCATAGAAGAATGCAACAGGCTGAAATCCTTAGATTCAGAAGATAATAATCTGTTTTGTTTGTCGGAATTTATAGCTGAGATGTGTGCAAAAGCGGGCAAACCGATCGTACTTATGATTGACGAGGTTGATCAGGCGGGCAATTATGATATTTTTATGGGTTTTCTTGGAATGCTGCGTGACAAATTTTTAAAGCGTACAATATATCCGACATTTCAAGCTGTCATCCTGGCGGGGGTGCAGGATGTTAAGAATATAAAGTCCAGGATCCGTCCGGATGGTGAACATCAATATAACAGTCCGTGGAATATTGCAGCGGATTTTGATGTAGATATGAGTTTGTCCAGTCAGGGGATCGCAGGTATGCTTATGGAGTATGAGCAGGAGCAGCATACGGGTATGGATATCCAGAGAATGGCGGCATTATTATACGAATATACGTCCGGCTATCCATTTCTTGTCTCGCGTATCTGCAAATTGATGGACGAACGTGTTGCAGCATGGACGAAAGAGGGATTCCTGGAAGCTGTGAGGATGCTGTTGTCGGAAGAGAATACATTATTTGAGTCTCTCGATAATAAACTGATTGATTTTCCGGAATTGAAGAGGATGCTGAAGGATCTGCTGCTGCGGGGCAGAGTGATTGAATATGTGCCGGGGGATATGGGGATGCGGATGGCGCTTATGTATGGTTTCGTTATACTGGAAAATGGTATAGCAGCCGTATCGAACCGTATCTTTGAGACGAGACTATACAATGGATTCCTTGCGGAACAGGCCCGGTGTATGGATATCTCCCAGATTGCCGCAGATGAAAAGAATCAGTTTTTGACAGACGGGCGGCTAGATATGGATCAGGTCATCCATAAGTTTGCGGCGCATTATACGGAACTTTTTGGTGAAGAGAATGAGAAGTTTCTGGAAGATAACGGCCGGTGTATTTTCCTTCTATATTTGAAACCGATCATTAACGGAACAGGAAATTATTACATTGAAGCACGGACTCGAACGAATCGGCGGACGGATGTGATCATCGATTATAAAGGACAGCAGCAGGTTGTAGAGTTGAAGATATGGAGGGGAACCGAATATAATCAGAGGGGTGAAGAACAGCTTGCAGATTATCTGGATGCTTATCATTTGAGACGAGGATATATGGTAAGCTTTAATTTTAATAAGAAGAAGCAGACGGGTGTGAAACGAATTGTGCTGGGGGATAAGGTTTTGATCGAGGCTGTGGTTTAATTATGTAATATAATGGGAAATGTCTATTGGAAGTTTAGCTTTTGTAGTTGAAAGAAGGTGGGAAGATGCGTAACACCATGCAGGAAATACTACTACTGGAAGACGATATAAGCCTGAACCGGGGAATCACATTAACCTTGCAGAAATCGGGCTACAAGGTCACCTCCGCGTTCACGCTGGCGGAAGCACAAGCGTATCTTGAGGAAAATAAATATTCTCTCATCATCTGCGATATCACGCTCCCGGACGGAAGCGGTCTTGAACTTGGGCGCAGGGTGCGCAAGGGCGGCGACACGTATTTTATCTACCTGACGGCCCTTGATACGGAGATTGATATGGTCAACGGATATGAGACAGGAGCAGACGATTATATTACCAAGCCGTTTTCCCTGATGGTACTGGTCTCCAAGGTGAATGCACTGATGAGAAGGATCGGCGGTGCGCAAGGATATAAGGGCATCATGAGCTGCGGCGGGATCGAGGTGAACTGCCGGGAGATGAAGGTATATAAGGCCGGACAGGAGATTGCCCTCAGTAAGAAGGAATTGCAGCTTCTAGTGTACCTCTGGGAGAATGCGGGGCAGATCGTGTCGAAAGAGAATATCCTGGAGCATATCTGGGATGTGGACGGGCAGTTTGTAGATGATAATACGGTGACGGTCAATATCAGCAGGCTTAGGGCGAAGCTTGGAACGGACGAGATCTCGAATGTAAGAGGGCTGGGATATATATGGAGTGGAAAGGTAATAAGAGAGTAAGGAAATATATCGGCGTCTGTCTGCTCTTTTGGATGTTGTTCTCCTTGTTCATGTTCTTGGTGGCAAGATATGAGATTACCAAGGACTGGAAGCGGATGATCACTCTTATGACAGAGCATCCGGAATTGGAAGGGGAGATCATAGCTGCGTGGGAGAAGGGGCCGGATCATCCGCTCTTTGGAGACGGCGTGCAGGAGAGGGATGCGCTTACGGCCAGAGAACTCAGGCGCGCGCTTCGATTGATAGAAGAGAAATACGGATACGACCTGAATTACACCCGGTCGGCGGGCGTATTGTGGGGATTCTGGGGAGCAGGCGTATGCGTAGGAACGTTTCTGATCGTTGCGGCGGGAGTTCTGGAATGGCAGAAGAGCCAGACAGTCAGAGATCATCTTCGGGAAATGTATGAGTGTCTGGAAGCGTTCCGGGCAGGAGAATTTGGCGGAATTCCGGATTATGAGGCGGATGCGGAGAGATATTCGGAAGAATGGATGAAGGTGTGGGAGTCCCTGCGGGAGCTGGGGGTCTATTTTGAGGGTCTTAGAGCACAGCTTAGGGAGGAAGAGAAGAATACGAAGACCCTGATCACGGATATTTCCCATCAGCTTAAGACACCGCTTGCATCTCTGCGGATGTGCCGGGAACTGGCAGCAGCAGATCAGTTGACGGAAGAAGAGCGAAGAGAGTTCCAGGAGCAGGAAGGAAGAGAGATCGAGAAGCTTACGGCCCTTCTTCAGGAACTTGTGAATCTGTCCAGGCTTGAAACGAACATGATCCAGCTTAAGCCTGCGGGAGGGAGTCTCAAGAAGACGATTGCCGGGGCGGTCAGCCAGGTCTATGTGAAAGCGCGGAATAAAGAGATCGAGATACAGGCGGATATTGACGGGGATCTGGTAATCCGCCATGATGCGAAGTGGACGGAAGAGGCGATTGTCAATATCCTTGATAATGCGGTGAAGTATTCCAAGGAACACACGGTGGTTACGGTGCGTGCAAAACCGCTGATCAGGAATGTGCTGATAGAGATCGAAGACGAAGGGATCGGGATTAGGAAGACGGAGCTGCCTAAGATCTATCAGAGGTTCTATCGGGGAAATGATGCGGCGAAGATGGCAAAAGACGGCGCGGGAGTGGGATTGTATCTGGCGAGGATGATACTGGAGCGACAGGGCGGGACCATCTCGGCGAAGCCAAAGACGGGAGGAGGAATGATTTTCAGGGTTACGCTGCCTTGTTGATTTTGAGTTTATTGAAAGGAGACGTAGTTTGCATCAAAAAAGATATCTCGTGCAGACGGAAGGATGTTCCTGAGTTATCTGCTTCGAGATATCCTTTTTGGGCTTTTAATTACCATCTTCTATCATTAATTGGAAGATATCTTTTAACTCTTGCAACTCTTTGTTGTCAGGCGATTCTTTTAAAGCTCTTTCAATCTGTGCTAAAGTAAGCCTGACAAAACCTTGAAATTGCTTATTCGTCATTCCCATATCCTCACCTGCTTTCTGTATGTGATGTTTACCAGTTACTTTATTATAACAATTGGCGGTTTCGGTGTAAAGACCCTATATCAGGGATTCTTACAAAACTGTTATGGTTGGTGTAAGTGTTTTGTAAGTGTCAGGGATTATCATTATATTAGTAAATACACTGGAATTGGAGGTAAAAAATTGTATGAAGATGGACAGCAGTAAGATATTAGCAGTAGAGGATCTGGTGAAATATTATGGAGCCGGGGAGAATCTGGTCCGGGCGGTGGACCACACAAGCCTTCAGATAGAGAGGGGCGCTTTCACGGCGATCGTGGGGCGTTCGGGCTCCGGCAAATCCACGCTTCTGCATCTGATCGGCGGGCTGGATCGGCCGGATGAGGGGAAGGTGTGGATCGAGGGGAAGGATATCTTCTCCCTTAAGGATGACCGGCTGGCCGAGTTCCGCAGGAAGAAGATCGGGTTCATCTTCCAGGATTATAATCTGATCCCGTCGCTGAATGTGTGGGAGAATATCGTGCTCCCGCTGGGGCTTGATAACCGGAGAGTGAAGAGAGAGGACGTAAGAGAGGTGCTTGAGAAGATCGGTCTTGCGGATAAGGCGGAGACCATGCCGAATGCGCTGTCGGGAGGGCAGAAGCAGAGAACGGCGATTGCCAGGGCGCTTGTGACCCATCCGGCTATCATCCTGGCGGATGAGCCTACGGGAAACCTGGATTCCCAGACGGAACTGGAAGTCATGAGCCTGATGAAGAACTGTGTGGAGGATTTCGGGCAGACATTGGTCATGATTACCCATGATGAGACGATCGCACAGATGGCAGACCGTGTGATCGAGATCGCGGACGGTAAGGTGGTGAGCGACTGATGAAGATGACTACGAGAATCGCATTTGACAATATGAAATACCACAAGAGCAGGAATATCTTGATCGGGATCGCGATCGTCCTGACAACCATGCTGCTGTTCGTAGTTCCCACGGTGGGAAGAGGGATGGTCAAGCTGCAGTATGCGGTGACGGACAGACTCTATCCTGCATGGCATGCCCTTTACCGGAATGTAGATGAGGATACGGCCCGTAAGCTGGCGGCGCATCATGACATTTCCAAAGTCGGCCTTCGGGGCGACGCGGGATATATGAGCCTTGACGAAGCTTCGGTAGGGTTGTTGTATGTGGATGAGACCGGCATGGAATTATATAAGATGGAGCTTGCCGAAGGAGATTTCCCTAAGCAGGAAGACGAGATCGTGGTATCGCCCGGGATTCTTAATGAGCTTGGGCAGCAGGGGGATATCGGCGACAGGATCACGGTTCCTTACCAGATCGATCGGGGCGGAGGGCTTGATTATACACAGCAGAAGGAGTTTCGGATCTGCGGGTTCTTCGAGGACAGCGAGACGAACCATGAGAAGCGAATGTATACGGCTCTGATATCGGAAGCATTTCTGAAAAATGAGATTCCAGAAGATGAGATCGCCTATCGTTTTCTCTTCCAGATCTCTGACGCGGACAGACCTACCACAGACGAGATCGAGGACAGGATCGAGGATATCGCAGGTCAGTTTGGAATCCCGGAAGATGACATTAATATCAACGAGGAATATCTGGAGGCGAATTATGTGGATCCGTCTATGCTCCCGATACTCGTATTGCTCATGGTGATCATCGTGCTTGCCGGAGTGATCACGGTATACAGTATCTATTATGTGTCCATGAATCAGAGGATACAGGAATTCGGCAGGATGAAGGCGATCGGGGCTACGAAGCGCCAGGTACGGCAGATTGTGCTGCGGGAGGGATTGTGCATCGCCGCATTTGCGGTGCCGGCAGGACTTCTGATCGGCACGTTTATATCCCGGGCTGTTATGAAGGTATTTGTCAATTTCAAAGGTCCGGAGGAGTCTTCGATCTATATGGACACAGGGAGAGAGATCTTTGAGGCGGGCGAAGTGAGCCTGTGGTGCTGGTGGGTGTATCTGCTTGCGGCGGCGGTGACGGTATGTACCGTGTATTTCTCCCTTGTCAGGCCGATGCATGTGGCGGCGAAGGTCTCTGAGGTAGAGGCAATGCGCATGCAGAATGCGGGCAGGAAACAGAAGAGCAGGCGGAAAGGTTTCGAGTTCCTGACCATTGCACGGCTGACCAGAAGGAATCTGACAGAGAATAAGAAGAAGAGCGCAGTTACGATCCTTGCCATGGCAGTTACAGGGGTATTCCTGATGGTGGTCGCAACCGTCCTGGCCTGTGCCGACCCAAAAGAGAGCGCCAACAGTTCGATCGTGGGGCAGTACGAGATCTCTCCTATTGTAGAGAGGGGCAATAAGGAGCACCCGGAGCGGGAGTGGTCCGAGATCCAGAAGGATAATCCGCTGAACGAGACATTAAAGCAGCAGATCGAAGCTCTTCCCGGGGTAGAGAAGGTAGATGTGTTCTCTACGGCTAAGATCTCAGGAGGGACATTTACCGAGGAAGAAGGGGAGTCGCTCAACGGGATCCCACCGGAGTATGCGAGTGAGCTTGAGAAGGGCATCACCAAAGGGAAGGTGACCTATGAGGAATTGAAATCCGGCGATAAGGTGATCCTGGATCGGGCGCTCCTGCACTGGCATCCCGAGCTTGATGTGGGAGATAAGCTGAACTTAACGATCCGTGACGGAGAGCGGACATTTGAGAAGGAGGTCGAGATCGCGGCGATCGGGAACTATGGGAGCGGGATGACGAATTATAATTATCTGATCATGGCGAAGGAGGCCGTAGACCGGATGAGCGAGTATAATTCCTCCAAGTTCTTCCATGTGTTCGCAGACAAGGATTACGACCCGGCGCTTGAGAAGGAGCTTATGGAGCTTGTCAATGCATCCGGAAGGATCCAGATGCAGACCTGGCAGGATATGTTCGAACAGTGGAATTCCTTCACGCCGTTAACGGCAGGAGCGTGTTATGCATTCCTTGGAATCCTGGCGGCGATCAGTGTGATGAACCTGATCAATACCATGATCAACAGTGTCCATGTGCGCAAGAAAGAATTGGGGATGCTGCAGGCGATCGGGATGTCGGATTCGCAGCTTATGAAGATGCTGCAGTTGGAAGGACTGTTCTATACGGCCGGCACGCTGGTGATCTCTGTGGGGCTTGGAAGCCTTGCCGGATATCCGGTATTCCTGTATGCCAGGGAGAGCGGATTGATGGAGATCAGGAACTATCACTATCCGGTAACCGCGGCTGTGGCGGTGTCTGCCGTGCTATTGCTTTTGCAGATCGTGCTGGCGGTAGGGATCGGCCGGTCTGTGAGGAAGAATACGCTGATTGAGCGGATCCGGTTTAGTGAGTAAATGGTAACAGTTCAGACAGGTCTGCGCATTCACTGCGCTGACCGTGCCATAGAGCAGAACCTGAAAGCATACGACCCATCGCGAAGCGATTTTTAATGGTCGGATGCCTGTAACAGTGAAGTTATCTGAACTGTTACAGTAAATGAATCTATAAATGAGGGCTTAGAATTGACATTATCAGAATTATGTATTTACATTACCACAACTGAAACCATTTCTCTTCCGCCAGACCACAAGCTTGGTCCGCGTCTGGTCTGCCCGGAATATTCGAAGTCTGTCCAGGAAGTTAAGACCTATCCGCTTCCCAGGCAGGAGCGGATCTTCGCCCTGTGCTGGACTGTCGGCATGGGGAAGGATCCGGGGATTGACCGTACTTTGCATACAACGCTCTGCCCGGCGCCGGAGCCCTTCTGCTATTGGCTGGATTTCTCCCGGTGCGGCAAGACACAGCTTCACACCCATGATTATATTGAACTTGCCTATGTGGTGGAAGGGGAATTCCGCCAGAGAATCCTGGGGCGGGATATTGTATTTACCAAGGGGGAACTGTGCCTGATCGATAAGAACTGCCTGCATCAGGACTATCTGCTGGAACAGCCGTCTGTCATCCTGTTCCTGGGGATTGCCAATGATATGTTCTCTGAGATCATGGATGAGAATGTTACCGCGAGGAAAGTCATTTCTTTCCTGCAGGCGGCATTGTTGAAGCAAAAGGATCTGCAGCAATACCTGCATTTTAAGCCCGGCTCTGATCCGGATGCGCCGGCCGAATTAGAATATTGCTTGTATCTTCTTGTGAAGGAACTGCATGACAATGGGGTAGGCTCTCACTATATCTGCAAAGGGCTTCTGCTCCGAATTTTCAGGATCATCAGTTCCAGATATGAGTTCTCACTGTCTAAAGAGCAGCGCAAGACCATGAACTGGATCATATTCGAAGAGATCTCTGATTATATCAAAGGCCATTACGCAACGGTTACGATCCAGGAGCTGGTCAGAGAATTTCATTTCCAGGAGGATTATTTTAACCGGATCATCAAGAATAAGACCGGGCTTACATACTCTGCCTATGTGCAGCAGATCCGCCTTGAGCGTGCGGAGCACATGCTGACCTCTTCAGGAAAGAGCGTGGAAGAGATCAGCGAAGCCGTAGGATACCATAATAAGGGATATTTCTATAAGATATTCCAGGAGAAATACGGTATGACGCCGGCGAAGTACCGGAAGCGTAATCAGGATGTTTTCTTATAGATCAGATAGGACAGTCCTGCCGTAACGAATTCCGTGAAGCTGAAGGCGTACCATACTCCGTCTGCGCCGATGAACTTACTCAATATATATGCTGCCGGTATGATAACAACCGCATATCGAAGCAGCGAGATACACAGAGACGGCGTGCCCTTGCCCAGACCCTCCAAAGCGCCGCAGCAGGTGATAGAAACTGCCGATACAACGAAGCCGAGACTGATGATATGAAGGGCAGTGACTCCGATCTGAATCGTCTGCGGGTTGGAGGTGAACATGCCGAATAAGCCTGCCGGGAACAGCCAGGACAAGAAGGTTCCGATTACCATGACCCCCATAGTAAGGGCAAGAGAGGTCCGGAAGATCTTCTGGACACGTTCTTTTTCACCCGCGCCGTAGTTGTAGCCCATCAATGGCCGGATTCCCTGGATGATTCCGTTTGCCGTCAGGTAGATGAAGGTCTGAAGCTTATAATAGACGCCCAGTACAAGTACATATGTCTCTGAGAATCCTGCAAGGATGCCGTTCAATACAGAGATCAGCAGAGACGGGAGCGCAAGGGTCAGGGTTGCCGAGATGCCGACGGAATATAATCTTGCCGCTATATTTTTCTCTGGTTTCCAGTATTTCCGTTCGATCTTAATGGGAATGGGACTGATCTTGCTGCACAGGTAATAGACGGCAAGAGAGAATACCTGGCCGATTCCGGTGGCGTAGGCGGCTCCGGCGATTCCCATGGCAGGGAAGAACCCGATCCCGAAGATCATCAGCGGATCCAGGATAATATTGACGACGAAGCCGCACATCATACAGAGCATGGAGACCTTCATCTTGCCGACTGCCTGGAAGAGCTTCTCGTATACCAGCGTCAGGGCGATGACCGGCGAGAACAGGAACGCCCGGTTCGAATATTCAAGCGCCATACTGATTACCGTATCGTCTGAGGAAAACATCTTAAGGAATGCAGGCATGACGGCGATGGATAATACGGTCAGCACTATGCCGTGAATGCAGCTTAAGAATGTCCCCTGGGTTGCGGTCTTGTTCGTGCGGACAGCGTCATTTGCTCCAAGGAAATATGCCGCGCTTGCATTGATCCCGATGGAGAAACCGATGGCGATGGCGTTGATCATGTTCTGGATGGGGTAGACTAATGCCAGTGCGGTCATGGCGTCCTCGCTTAATTTGGCTACGAAATAACTGTCTACGATATTGTAAAGGGAGTTGACCGCCATGGATATGACCATGGGCAGGGACATGGACAGTACCAGCGGCAGAATCTTCTTCTCTTTCATAAATGTTTGATCCATAATCGGATTCCTCCTTTGTTTTATCCATTAAAATATTACACAAATAAAAATACCACACAAAAGCATACTTGCGATTGCGTGGCGAAAAAAAGATCTCTCTTCAAAAATCCACTTCTGCAGTGCGCATTGTGCATGATTCGATGATATATGCAATGCTGCACTGCAAGTTTGAGAATAGTATGTCACATGAGAATTCAATTGTCAATATGTTACCGCCCCTATACTGGAACAGGAAGGGGGTGTCGCAGTATGGAAGTATTCCTGTCCTTTTATGTCGCTGTTGTGGCTGGCGTGGTGTGTCACTATGTCATCAAGTGGTTGGACGGCGACCGATAAATCGGTAATCAGCCCAAACGGATGACCTCACCGCAAAAGAGGCAGAACCCCCGAATGTACCGACATACATTCGGGGGTTCGTTTTTGTGCCGCAATGGAAATATTCCTATTTTGTGTTTTTATAAAACACATTTGTCTTCCTGTCAAGAGACATTATAGCATATGCAATTTCTGATTACAAGATACATTTTTCAAATATTTTGTTATTGGTTCCTGATACAAGTCGGATTAGGTAACTTTTTTTTAGAAAAGGCAGAGTTATGAACTTGTGTAAAATCCATAGATTTTTCTATAATAAATACAAGATAGATACAAGAAAGCGAGGAAATCATTATGTTAAAATCAAAAAGTTACCAATTCTGGTTCTGTACCGGTTCACAGGATTTATATGGGGATGTGTGTCTTGCACATGTGGCGGAGCACTCACAGAAGATTGTGGAAGCGCTGAATGCATCCGGCAATCTTCCCTATGAGGTTGTATGGAAACCGACGCTGATCACCAATGAACTGATCAGGAAGACCCTGAATGAGGCGAATACGGACGAGAATTGCGCGGGAGTCATCACCTGGATGCACACCTTCTCTCCGGCAAAGTCATGGATCCTTGGCCTGCAGGAATACAGGAAACCGCTGCTGCATTTCCACACGCAGTTCAACCGTGAGATTCCATATGACACCATCGATATGGATTTCATGAACGAGAACCAGGCGGCTCACGGGGACAGGGAGTACGGCCACATTTTCAGCCGTCTTAACATGGAGCGCAAGGTGATCATGGGATACTGGGAGGACGCGGATGTCCAGAAGAAGATTGGATCATGGATGCGCACGGCGGTCGGCGTGATCGAGAGCAGTCATATCCGGGTAATGCGTATTGCCGATAATATGAGAAATGTTGCCGTGACGGAAGGAGACAAGGTTGAGGCGCAGATCAAGTTCGGATGGGAGATCGACGCGTATCCGGTCAATGAGATAGCGGCAGAAGTTGAAACAGTTTCCAAAGGAGATATTGACTCACTGGTCGAAGAATATTATGATAGATATGAGATACTTTTGGAAGGCAGAGATGAGAAAGAATTCAGAGAGCATGTAGCGGTGCAGGCCGGGATCGAGATCGGTTTCGAGAGGTTCTTAGAAGCGAAGAATTATCAGGCAATCGTAACGCATTTCGGAGACCTTGGAAGTCTGAAGCAGTTACCGGGGCTTGCGATCCAGAGATTGATGGAGAAGGGTTACGGCTTCGCGGGAGAGGGCGACTGGAAGACGGCAGCTATGGTACGTCTCATGAAGATCATGACTCAGGGAATGAAGGATGCGAAGGGTACTTCATTTATGGAGGATTATACCTATAACCTGATTCCGGGCAAAGAAGGCATCCTGCAGGCACATATGCTGGAGGTATGTCCTACGGTTGCGGACGGCAAGATCAGTATCAAGGAGCAGCCGTTATCCATGGGAGACAGAGAAGACCCGGCGAGACTGGTATTCACGTCGAAGACAGGACCGGCAGTCGCAACCTCACTCATTGATCTTGGAGACAGATTCCGTCTGATCATCAATGATGTAGATTGCAAGAAGGTAGAGAAGCCGATGCCGAAGCTTCCGGTCGCTACCGCATTCTGGACGCCGCAGCCGAATCTCCAGACAGGGGCAGAGGCATGGATTCTTGCCGGCGGCGCACATCATACTGCGTTCTCTTATGACCTGACTTCCGAGCAAATGGGCGATTGGGCGGCATGCATGGGCATTGAAGCTGTCTATATCGACAA
>CANTDX010000016.1 GCA_947652615.1 uncultured Dorea sp.
CAAAGCAGTCTGTTATGAGAGCTCTCACATCTTCTTATGCAGGAAGAAAGCAGCGCAAGCGCCAGATGCGTCAGCTCTGGATCGCACGTATCAACGCAGCTGCAAGGATGAACGGTTTGTCATACAGTAAGTTCATGCATGGTTTAAAGCTTGCGGATGTTGATATGAACAGGAAGATGTTAGCTGAGATGGCAGTGAACGACGCAGCCGGATTTGCTACTCTTGCAGAGACAGCGAAGTCAAAATTAGCATAATGGAATATATGCCCCGGCCGAACCAGCCGGGGTATATTTTGCAGAAATAGAAAGACCATCGGGAACCCCTTTCCTGATGGTCTGTTTTCTATATCGGATTCTTATCTGGCCAACTGTCCGCGGAATAAAGCTTCCAGGAATCTTGTATTGTCAGCGTGAAGATCATGCGCCGGAATACGGAACTTCCTGCCGTTCTCTGCATGAACGGTATAGCTCTTGACCGCCTTATAGGTTCCAAGTACCTCTGACAAGTATTCTGGATTGAGCTGTTCGATCTCGGAATGAGCGATCTCCTTCTCCGGAAGTATAAGCCACTTGCGGGTGATGGAGGTATCTGTGATCTGGAAGCGGATACAGGAGCGGAGCAGTCCGTACAGTAATACCAACAGCATACCTCCTGTGAAGCAGCGCCCTGTCCAGGTCATCTCGCCGGAAATCTCGCATCCGATACACGGAATCAGAAACAAAACGAAGCACACTGTAAAAAACATCGTATTCCATATTCTATAACCAATCGTAAACTTCATAATAACACCTCTTTCTCTATGACATCCTCTCTATGACATCTCTTTTTTGTTGATTTTATTATATACAAAAATGTCCAAAAATGGAAATATTGCTTTGGAATCGAAAACCATAACTTTTTGGAATGGATATGTGGTATGATAGAAAGAGAAAAGTATCAGGGAGGAGATATGGATACAAAGGATTTTACAATTTTAAAAGTATTGGGGGAGACGGGAAGTATCACCCGCGCGGCGGAGCTTCTATTCATGACACAGCCTGCGCTCTCGAAGAGGATCAAGCTTATGGAGGCAGAGTTTGGCAGAGAACTGCTGATCCGTTCCCATCAGGGGATCCATTTCACACCGGCGGGGGAGAAGGTACTGCAATTCAGTAAAGGGGCGGCGCTTGCGATGGACAAGCTTAAGCAGGAGCTGGATCTGTCCAAGGGGGAGATTTGCGGGACTTTGCGGGCAGGGTATTCGCTCAGTTACGGGACGTACCGCCTTGCCGGGCAGTTGGCGGAATATTATAGAAGCTATCCCAAGGTAAACCTTCAGATCATCATGGATCAGAGCGGACAGCTATACCAGCAGATGCTTGACGGTGCGCTCGATATTGCGATCATCCGCGGCGAGTATACATGGGAAAGAGGCCGGTATCTGCTGGCAGAGGAGAAGGTCTATATGGTGTGCAGCAGGGA
Source organism: uncultured Dorea sp. (assembly GCA_947652615.1). Taxonomy (GTDB): domain Bacteria; phylum Bacillota; class Clostridia; order Lachnospirales; family Lachnospiraceae; genus Sporofaciens. The sequence continues at coordinate 1,462 of CANTDX010000016.1, forward strand.
GAATCAGGACAGAAAGCTGGAGGAATATCCATATATCAGCCGTGAGACGGATCCGTATCTGTCCGGGCAGCTCCTCAGATGGCTCCGTGAGAAAGAGATCTCTACAGAGTCTTCCAGAATCTGCGTGGATAATATCACGACCTGTGAAGAATTGGTAGAATCAGGAGTCGGGTGGGCGATTCTTCCTGAGATCGCGCTGGAGAATTTCTCGGGGGTCAAGAAGCCGCTTGCCTTCAAGAACGGGGAGCCGTTCATCAGACGGACCTATGTGTTCTGCCAGAGGGAAGCGCTTAAGCTTCCGCAGGTGGATGCATTTATCAAGGTGATCCGCAAGATGCACATATAGACGCACAAACAGCCAGAGAGACCGGGGGTATGGTCATTCTGGCTGTTTGCTGTCAATATTCTAATCTATTACTGCAGCAGTTCCGGCATCGGATTGATACCGGCTGCGAGGAAGATACCGACTACAGCGGCAACGACCGCACAGTAGATCATACACGGAACGATATTCGTACGGATCAGCTTGCCTTCATTGCCGTTGGTTCCCGTGGTCGCACATACAGACACGATATTGTTGACGCAGACCATATTGCCGATGGCGCCGCCGCAGTTCTGCAGAGCCACGATCAATACCTGTGATAAGCCGACCATCGTTGCCGTCTCAAATTGAAGAGGCGAGAACAGAGTGTTGGATACGGTACAGGAACCGGACATGAACGCTCCAAGCACACCGATCAGCGGAGCTACGATGAAATACGCGCTCTTGAAGATATTGGCAAGCGCGCTCGCCATTACATAGAGCATACTGCTGTTGGCGAAGGTAAATTCTCCGGAGAAATCAGCGGACGCGACTGCCGCGCCGATATCTGCGCTGCTTGTATACCGATAGAGCTGTACCATGGCGACGCCGAACAGCAGGGCGATTGCCGCGCCGGAGATCTGCTTGAAGGAATCCTTCACGGCCGTTACGGCTTCTTCTTTTGTCATCTTATGGATGAAAATGGTGATCAGCGCAATTACAATAAACGGCATGATACCTGCGTTCCAGAGGAATTTGAAATCCCAGCTGATGTCTTCAAATCCCAGGATATTCCTGATATGTATGATGAACGGTTCATCGTTTAAGATTGGTTTGATCCTGAAGACGGCAACACGTGACAGCACCAGAAATATGCCAATGACTACATAAGGAAGCCATGCCATAACAGCAGACATCCCTTTGCTTTTTACAGATGCAACTTCCTGAGTCGACATCCAGGACTTGTCGCCCCATTCTTCCATGCCGTCGAAGGTCCATACATCCTTGGGAACCAGGAAACCCTTCTTCACAGCGAAGATCAGAATCGGCAGGGAGCCAAGGAAAGCGACCATGGAGGTAAGCTCTGCGCCTGCGAAGAATGCCATGGTAAGATAGATGACGCCAAGCACGCATCCGGTAAACAGACAGAACGGAATCACCGGCAGTACATCCTTGAAGGATTTTTTCTTGCCGAATACCTTCACCAGCACAGCGACGCCGAGGATGATGATGAAGAAACCCCCGATCAGATGAGGGATACAGCTCCATCTTGTCAGCATCGTCAAGAATTTGTCCGGGTCACCGCCAAGGTGTGTCACGGAACTCTCTATGGTCTGTGCGGCGGTCAGTGTGGGAACACCGACAGGTCCCGGCACAACCGGAGTGGAGTTGTAGATCAGACACACGGCTGCGGCGGCAAGCGGCGGGAAACCAAGGCTTATAAGGATTGGGGCAGCAAGCGCCGCGGGAGTTCCGAATCCGGCGGTGCCTTCGATGAATCCGGCGAAGATATAGCCGACCAGAATAGCTTGGATACGCGCGTCTCTGGTAATGTTGGAAAAAATACTATTAATAGAAGCCATAGCTCCGGATTGCTTCAATACGTTCATGAGAAGTATTGCTCCAAAGATGATACACAGGGTTTCGAATGCACTTAAGAATCCGGCGATCGTCCTTGCGCCTATCTCCAGGAAACCCATCTTCCAGAGAGTTCCGGATACCAGGCAGGCAATCAGCCAGGCTGCCGGCAATGCACGTTTTGCCGGCCAATTAAAACCGACCATTGTGACAACAGTAAAAAGAATTGGTACGGCTGCAATTAAAGCATACATAACAGTTCCTCCTAAAATTTGAATTTTATAAAACAGTGATTCTGACTTGTTGATAAAAGTCTAACAAGATTTTAGTTATTTTTCATTTGACAGAAAAATGGGTTGTTGCAAAATATGGACAGAGATCTGATTGTGTATAAAAATGCCGTATGGAATGAGGAAAAAGAGGTGGGAAAAGTGTTCAATTTTATTACAAATTTAATAAGTGCACAACATCATGATTTTTTATATTGAATATAGAAAAATCCTATAATATAATGAATTATATACAAAGCAATACAATCAAATGAGAAAGTTTTCGTAAATATGACGGAAACTGCGGAGGGTAAGAGAAGCGCGTATGTCAAATAACCGAATTACAAAAGAGGCGCTTGCGAGTGCTTTGAAAAAGCTTTTAGAGCAGCAGCCATTATCCAAGATTTCTGTGAAATATATCACAGATTACTGTGATATCAGCAGGAATACGTTTTATTATCATTTCAAAGACAAGTATGAGTTGATCAACTGGATTTTTTATACAGATATGCTGGAGAATGTCAACACGTTTAACGATCCGTCGAAGCTTACAGAGAGTTTTGTGAAGGTATGCAAATGCCTGTATGCGAATCGGAAGTTTTATCTGGCGTGTTTCCAGTATATGGGGCAGAATTCATTGTTTGAATATCTGTATGAGATCTACTATGAATTATGGAAGATCAATATCGATATGGGATATTCCGAATGCGGATTCAAGCTGTCGGAGAATGAATTAAGCCTTATGGCGAAGTTGAAGGCTCATGCGTTGGTCGGGATCATCAGAGATTGGGTGAATGAAGGAATGAGAGACAATTATATGAAATATTTTGAACAGATCCGTGAGATCTTGGATTCTGAGGCGTCGGGGTATTCAATATTGTCGAATCAGCGGATGATGGAGCAGAGAACCAAAAATTTTGATAAAAATCCAGTTAGAAAGAAGAATTTAAAAGTATGTTAAATCAGACGGATTACATATATTCCAATCCGGAGAGCAGAAGGAAGGGCAGCGGGAATCTGATTCCGTTCATCAACTATCAGAAACCGGCTCCCGCCAGATGTCTGGATATGCTTCTTGCGAAATACAACGGGGAGCCGTTCCAGAGCGAGGTCCTTATGGAAGCTATGGATACTGTCCGTATTCCGAATCTGAAGTGTCCGTTGAAGGATGCGGTGATATTAGTGATCACGGACGGCGGGCTGGTTCCCAAGGGGAATCCGGACCGAATACCATCGACGAATGCCGGCCGCTATGGAGTATATGATATAAGAGGAAAGCTAAGATTAGAAAAAGAAGAATATGAGGTCTGTCATCAGGGTTATGATAATCGCTATGTTGAGGAAGATCCCAACCGCTTGGTTCCGGTGGATGCTTTGCGGGAACTGGAGAGATGCGGGAAGATCGGCAAGCTATATGATAGTTTCATTGCGACAACGGGCGTGATGACATCGGCAGAAAAGAGTATCCGGCTGGGAAGGCGGATCGCTTCTTATGTTATGGAGAAACAGGTGGATGCCGTGATCATTACCTCGGCATGCGGAACCAGTACCAGATGCGGGGCCTATATAGGGAAGGAACTGGAGTTAAAGGGGATCCCGGTGGTGCAGGTGACGAACCTGACGCAGATCGCAGTCGATACGGGTATCAGCCGTGTGATAAAGGGAGATAATGTCTGCTATCCTTTTGGGAAGCCTTCTCTGGCAGGACAGAGAGAATATCTGTACCGCGTGCAGATGGCAGAGGACGCGGTACAGCGCCTACAGGAATATCGGAAGAAATAAAATCGAGGTTGTTGTTCAAACAGCCTCTTTCTATTTTAGTATTTTTCGACAATATCTATAAGTTTTGTATGATTATTGGAAATATTTTGTGCATATTACGCATGTGTAATAGAATTAAACAAACAGTTTATTTGTGTGTTGTAACGGATGATGAAGCAAAAGTAAAATAGAATTACAGTAGATTTCTGACAAAATTATAAGTAATACAGAGTATATCCAACTATTATATACTCATGGCTGATGGAATCTGCCGTGGGTATCGCGCCGGACGCAGCGGAAAAATTCTTAGTGCGGCTGTGTGCAGCGCATTATACGGAACGGCAGATTGATCTGGCGCTCAGTATGACATCTCAGGGAGAAAGGAGAAAGAGGATATGAGTAAGAGGTTACAAATTGATTATGTCCGCGTGAATAAAGTACAATTTGGCGAGACTACCAATTTGACAGACGGAGTACTGACGGTGAATAAGGAGGAATTGACGGATATGGCCAAGAGCGAGATGTTCGGAAGTCTCGACATTAAGCTTGCCGTTCCGGGTGAGAGTTGCCGTATCTTAGGGATTCATGACATTATGCAGCCGCGTTGTAAGGCAGATGCGCCTGAGACATCCTATCCGGGAATCTGGGGAAAGCTTGCTCCGATGGGGGAGGGGCGCACGGTTGCTTTAAAGGGAGTCGTTGTCTCTGACATTTATTATGCAAAATGTAATATCAAATATTATATGGACATGGGAGGTCCATGTGCGAAATATACACATTTCTCCAAACATTATCACATTATTCTTGATGCGGCGCCGGCGGAAGGCGTCAGTGATGCAAGCTATGCGGAGGCTTTAAAGCATGCGTCCCTGACCATCAACGTATTCCTGGCGAAGCTTGCGATCGAGATGACGCCGGATGAGACGGAAGAGTTCGAGATGGGTCCGGTAGGTCCGGGACCGGACGGCAAACCGCTTCCGAAGGTAGGATATCTGGTTGTACATATGGCATCCCATGATACCTGGAACTTCCATTTCTATGGACAGAGCGCGCTGAATTTCCTGCCGATGGTAGTGCAGCCTACAGAGATCCTAGACGGCGCTATGGTATGGCGTTACTGGGAGCCGAATTATTATCTGCAGAATGAAGTGTATCTGAAAGAGCTGCTGAAACGCCACGGTAAGGATATTGAGTTCGTGGGTATGGTGATAACGAATAATGTAATGAAGATTGACGGTAAGGATACAATGGGTATGATCGCGGCTACACTTCTTAAGGAGACCTTGAAGGCAGACTGTGTCATCGTTAACAAATCCGGTATGGGCCACTGTCAGCTTGACCAGGCATTGGCATTTAACTGGGCGGAGAAGATGGGCATGCCTTGTGTGATGAATCTGTCAGCGGTATCGAATGATAAGCCGGGTGACATGCTGGTAATCTCTGACCCGAAGATTGATGCGGTTATCAACAGCGGAAGAAACTATGACTTAGAGCACCCGAAGGTAGACCGCGTGATCGGAGAAGGGACCAATGTACCAAGCCTTATGGGATATGATGTACAGGGTCCTTTTACCCACACGACGAACTTCGCTTATCAGGGAATCTGGTCACAGCTTGGTGACTGTTATGTGACAACAGACGGTGATCTGCCGAATGCTGTGGAGAATACAGGCAAATAAGGAGGAAGAGACATGGCAGAGAAGATTAGAGTCATACATTATATCAATCAGTTCTATGCTGGAATGGGCGGAGAAGATACGGCCAGTGTTGGTATTAGTGTGAAGGAAGAGCCGGTTGGGCCTGGTTTGCTGCTTAGGGGCCTGCTTGGCGATGATTATGAGATCGCGGCAACGATCATATGCGGCGACAATTATATTGCCGAAAATACAGAGAAAGTATGTAATGAATTCCTTGAGATCATGAAGAAATATAACGGCCAGCTATTTATCGCGGGTCCCGGATTCAATGCGGGGCGTTACGGGCTTGGCTGCGGGGCGGCTGCGGCTGCGGTGACGGAGAAGTTAAAACTCCCGGCAGTGACCGGGCTTTATTCCGAGAATCCCGGAACAGATCTCTACAAAGACCGTGCGTATATCCTGCAGACAGAGAATAATGCCGCCAAGATGCGCAAGGCCATGAAGGAGATCGCAGCTTTCGCGAAGCGTCTGGCTGAGGGTGAGTTTATCGGCGACGGTAAGAAAGAGGGCTTCCACGGTTCCGGACCGGCGATCGATATTGATTATACTATGCCGGCGTCCGCACGAGGGCTGAATATGCTGCTTAATAAGTTCTATCACAGGAACTTCCGTACAGAAGTTATGATGCCGAACCACGAGGATATTCCGCTTCCGGTCCTTGAGAAACCGCTTAGCGAGATCCGTCTTGCATTCGTAACGGACGGAGGTCTGGTACCCAAGGGCAATCCGGACAATATGGTTCCCACCAACTCCAAGTATTTCAAGAATTACTCCTTTGGAGACGTGGAGAGGCTGGATGCGGCAGATTATGAAGTCAGCCATCAGGGCTATAACAATGCGTTTGTCCTGCAGGATCCGAACCGTCTGATCCCTGTGGATGCTGCCGTTGCACTTAAGAAAGAGGGTAAGATCGGGGACGTCCTGACGTCTTATTATACCACTGCGGGCGTTATGACGCCTATGGATGTGGGTAAGAAATTCGGTGAAGGAATCGCGCAGGGATTGCTGGATAACCAGGTGGATGCGGCGATCCTGACCTCCACATGAGGTACCAGTTCTCGCTGCGGTGCAGTGATGGTTAAGGAAATCGAGAGGGCCGGAATCCCGGTGATTCATGTAACGAACCTTACAAAGATTTCCGAAGGTATCGGTTCACACAGAATCCTTCGCGGCAACAGTGTACTCCATGTATTTGGCAACCCGTCTCTTCCGGCAGAACAGGAAGTGAAGTTCCGTAAAGGGCTGGTAGAAGAGGCGCTTAAGATGCTGACTGAGGCTCCCGAGGAAGGACAGCATGCATTAATCCATGAGTAATAGAAGGGGGATATCCTGATAAGATAGGCAGTATACCGGTCCGGCAGATTGCGGGAATAAGTTCTCATACAATCTGCAGGGCGGATATACTGTCTGATTTTGATTTACCGGGAAATTGGATGGATGAGGATGAAAAATGGAAAAAAAGTATGAGAGTGTTCAAAAATATATTGTGAAGCTTCGGAGGGACCTGCATCAGATCCCGGAGCTTGGTACAGAGCTCCCCAAGACGAAGGAATATATCGTAAAAGAGCTTGAACGTTTGGAGATCCCTTATATATGTTCGGAGAAGGACAGCGGTATCCTGGCGACGATCAAGGGCGGAAGAAGAGGGCGGACGGTGGCGCTTCGGACAGATATGGATGCGCTGCCGCTGGAGGAGGAGACGGATCTCCCTTTCGCATCCGTGCATCCGGGGTGTATGCATGCCTGCGGTCATGACGCTCATATGGCGATCCTCCTGGGTGCGGCAAGGCTTCTGAATATTCAGAAGAAGAATCTTTGCGGAACGGTGCGCCTGATCTTTCAGACGGCGGAAGAGATCTCAAGAGGATCGGAGATCGCGATCGCCAACGGCTATCTGGAAGGTGTAGACGCCGTCTTTGGGCTTCATATCGGCAGTATCCTGGGGAAAGAGATCCCAAGCGGTACATTGATCTTCCCGCGGGCGTGCTGTATGGCGTCTTTCGACAAATTTATCTTGAAGATCCGGGGGAAATCCTGTCATGGCTCCACACCGGAGAAGGGGGTTGATCCGGTCAATATAGCGGCGCATCTGATCCTGTCGCTGCAGGCGATCCAGACGAGGGAGATATCCGGGAGCTCTGCTAGTGTCATTACGATCGGGAAGATTGCAGGAGGGGCGCAGTATAATGTGATACCGGATGAGGTGGTCCTTGAAGGTACCATCCGTGCGTTGGATGAATCTGTCAGACACTATGTAGCGCAGAGAATCCGCGGGATGGCGGTGGCGACTGCGGCGGCATTCGGCGGAAGCTGTGAGTGCGAGATTATATGGGGAGCTCCGCCGGTGGTGAATGATGAGGAGATGGCGGAGCTTGCGGCGGAGTCTGTAAGCGATCTGTTCGAGCCGAAGGACATCATCGATAATTTCCCGATTCCTAATATGGGTGGGGAGGATTTCGCGAATTATCTGCAGATCGTGCCGGGGGCGTTCTTCTTCTTGAGTTCCTCGAATCCGGAGAAGGGAACGGATGTGCCGCACCATAATCCGCAGTTTGATGTGGATGAGGATGTGATGTGGAGAGGGGCGGTGACTTTCGAGCGGATCGTGATGCGGCTGCTGGGGTAGTTCTGTGTTATCCGTCTCTGTATACGTTGTAATTGGCTCCATAGAAAACCTCCTTATTTAATTATGGGGAGATCTTCAAGAAATATACAATTTTTAGAGACTGACGGTAATTGTACAAATTAATCAAATGACACATTTGAAAAGTGTTTAAATTCATTACAATTTTTTTGAAGTGTTTGAGTTTGGGAGAGTTCCTGTTGACTTTTCTGATAGAAAAGAGCATGATTGATTTATAGAATTTGTGAATGTATTACAATCAATCATTAGAGGATTTGATAGATAAAATATTCACAACAGTAAAGTCGAAGGAGGATTATATTTATGGGACTTGAGAAATTTAGGATTCGTGATGATGCAAAGTGGGGACACCCGGAACTTGAAGTGGCTTATTCACTGATGGGCAATTCTGTCGGATACGCAGAGGTTCTGTTGAATGATGATCTTTCGTTTGAGGAGAGACAGAATTTCGCAGCGCATGCAGAGGACGGATTTAAAGATTATCTGCCGGACTATGACTGGTCGCGCGTAACGGAATATGAGGCCCCAGGCTGTATTGACGAGCCGGATGCACCGCCGGTTAAGATGTTGGTTGCAGTTCCGAAGGAGAAATGGCGTTATAAGAGAAACAGCCCATGTATCCTGATCATCCCTGGCGGCGGACTTACCACATGCTTCCGTTTCACTGCTGATATCGAGAACTGGGCAGACAAATTCGGAGTGCCGGTTGCAACGCTGAATTATCGTACACTGTGTATGGGAGCAAAGTATCCGGAGCCGGTAAATGACTGTGAAGCAGCTTATAATTTCCTGGCAGAGCATGCAAAAGAGCTGAATATCAGTGCGAACAAGATCATCCTTCATGGTAACAGCTCAGGCGGACATCTTTCACTGGCGCTTTGCCACAGGCTGAAAAAACGCGGTGTTACACCTCGCGGATGTATGGTATGGGTTCCGATCATTGACGACCGTCCGCTGCCGCAGTATCGTTCACTCAGCATTAATTCCGCATTCTGGGGCGGATCCGATGCAGCACAGTCTGCACGCCAGTACCTTGGGAAGCTTAATAACTCTGTAGACGTACCGGCTGAAGCATTCCCGGGACGTGCTACGGTTGAAGAGTGTGTAGGTCTTCCGCCGACATTCATCCATGCGATGATCAATGACAATGGTTTGGACCAGACATCTGAGTATATCAGCAAGCTGTCCGCAGCAGGTGTTTACTGCGAGATGCATGCGTGGGGCGGCAGCTAGCATTGTTCCTTAAGTACATCTGCGAATGTACTGGACAAGGATGATCCGGATGCGGCATATGCACAGCTGTTCAACAGAGTATGCGAGAAGGAACTGGTAGACATGTTTGAATATGACCTGAGACGTCCATGGACCGTTGAAGAGTTCAATTCAGAAGACTAAGAGTTCAGAAGATTCTGAAGATCAGGAGGAAGATTATTATGGTTGAATTTTATGATTACGAAGGACTTGGAAATATAATTGATCCGGAGAGCGACACAAAGCAGGTGTTCATCCCTTCACCGCCGACTATGACGACAGTTAAGACAAATCCTCGTTCAACGATTCTTTATATCACCGGCGGCAGGATCGTAGAAGGATATGAGAAGTTAGAAGAGCTGAAGGCTTACGCGGAGGAGAATAAGGTTGTGTTTGTGTGTCCGTCCTCCAAGGATCCGGAAGAGGTTGCAGAGACTTTCAATTACATCCAGAGCAAATACAAAGTACTCAATGTAAAGCGTGACGAGATTGCGGTTATGGGTGATGCGGATACGATGGACGATGCTCAGGCAGTTGTAGATTATCTCGTTGATGAGTGCGATGCAGACATTGATGACGCTGAGGAATTTTCTTTATAAAAATATCAAAAAGGAGGAAATTATCAATCATGTGGGAAAAATTTGAAGGCGATCGCAATAAGAATGGTATTATCGTAGAAGATGGCCGTATGATCGATATCACTGATCCTAAGTGGGGACATCCGGACGGACGTGATTTCTGGGATCTGGATCCTAAGCTGAATGAGGGAACTGCAATGCTGTACAGCCCGTCTGTTCCTCAGGAGGAGAAGCTGGCGGCAGGAAATGCAAGGCAGGCTTCCTATATGGAGCAGTGGTGGTCAACCGAACATACCTGTGACGTTGAGAAATTCGAGGTTCCGGGATGTGAGGAAGAGCCAGATACTCCGGTTGAGGTATGGGTAGTGAAACCGAAGAACCTGAAGAAGAGGAAAAACCGTGTTCTGTTCTACGTTGTAGGCGGCGGTCTTACAGGCTTGAATCCGAATGCATATCCGATCGAGCGTATGTGCGAAGAGCACAAATGCGTAGGTATCGTTCCGATCTACCGTCTGTCCTGGCAGGCACAGTATCCGGCAGCGATCAATGACCTTCATGCGGCATATAAGTGGATGTACAACAATGCGGACGAACTTGGAATCCATAATGATAAGGTAGTGATCAGCGGTTCCTCCACAGGCGGACATCTCGGACTTGCAGCGGCATTCCGGCTTAAGAGATATGGCTACAGCCCGAGAGGGATCGTGGTGGTAAGCGCTCAGACGGATGATCGTGAAAAAGACGGCGATTCTTTGTATACGGGTATGTGGGACGCTGTAGAGCAGCATGACGGACTGTATAACTGGCTTGGAAGAAACTTTGCTTCTAACAGAGTGGGTCCTGAGGCGCTGCCGAACCACGCAACCGTAGAGGATTGTATCGGATTCCCGCCGACCTTCATGTATCAGAGCGAGATGGATCCGGATATCTTACAGAATGTGGAGTTCTATACCAAGCTTCTTAAGGCACATTCATTTGTAGAGTACCATGTATACGGCGGAGCACATCACTCCAATGGTATCTGGGCCGTTATTAAGAACTGCGGCGAACCGAATGAATACTCCACCAGGGCATCGATCAGTTTTGAGAGCAATATCGAGGACTGCTTCAAGTATGATCTGCGCCGTCCATGGGTAGTGGAAGACTACAAGGCAGCATTCAAGAAGAAATTCGGAGAATAAGAAGATTCTAAAAGGAGAGGTACAGATTATGAATGTAGACTTTTATGAATACAACGGTCTGGGTTACATTGTTGACCCGGAGAGCGATACAAAGGTTGTAACCGTAATTCTGATTGGAAAGCAGACGGTAAAAGCGAATCCTCGTCCGGCGGTGATCTATGTGACCGGCGGTAAGATCAACGAGAGCTATGAGAAGCTTGAGGAACTCAAAGCATACTGTGCAGAGAATAAGGTTGTATATATTTGTCCGACTTCAACGGATGCAGATGAGCTTGGCAAGACTTATCAGTATGCAATAGATAAGTTCAAAGATCTCAACATCGTGAAGGAAGAGATCTCTGTAAAGGCTGACAGCGAGAATATGAGTGCGGCTCAGGAGCTTGTAGAGTTTGTATTGGATGAGTTCGATGATGAGCTTGATGATGCAGAGGAGTTCAGCCTGTAGGATTGTCAGTAAGTACCTGAAAACTATATATACAAGAGAAGACCAGGGACATAAGTTCTCTGGTCTTTTGCTTGCATTATTCTTAGAATACGGTATAATGAGTTTAATATGCGGATGTTAGAAAAATGGAGGTACGTCATGAGAGTTGCGATCATTACGGCGAGTACGGATATATATAGAGGAAATGAAGAGAATGCAAGCGGTGAGGCGATCAGGGAATTGATAGAAGAGGCCGGCGACGAGATTGTATTCATGCGGGCCCTGCCTGTTGACAGGGAAGTCCTGTCGACGGTGATGACAAGGCTTGCGGATGGGCAGCTTGCCGATCTGGTGCTGACTACAGGCGGGGCGGGCTGTGCGCCTGGGGATTGCGTACCGGAGGCGTCCATGGATGTGATCGAACGTCCGATCCTGGGCATACCGGAAGCTATGCGTGCATATACGATGCAGATGACAAAGCGTGCCATGCTGAACCGCGGCGTTGCAGGGATCCGCGGCGATGTTCTGATCGTGAATCTTCCGGGGAAGTCCCGGGCGGTTAAGGAGACTTTGAAGTATCTGCTGCCGGAGCTTACACATGCGGTGGAGATTATACGAGGTGAGGGATAGATTCCCTAATGTATGTGAATCAGACATTTCGGATTATACAGATATAAAGAGTGATATAATGAATATAAGGAGAGAAAGCGGCGTGAAGATTACATTTCTGGAACACAGCGGATACGTGATTGAAGAAAGGGATAAGGCTATGATCTTTGATTTTTATAAGGGAACGCTTCCTGCGTTTTCTAATCGGATGAAGGTCTATGTCTTTGCAAGCCATGCTCACGGAGATCATTTTAATAAGCGGATTTTTGAATGGGAGGGTCAATATCCAGACATTCATTATATCCTGTCGGATGATATCAAAGACAGGGGACCGGAAGGGAAATGTACATATATCGGGCCGCGCCGGCTGATACAGCTGGATGAGATGGAGATTCAAACGCTTCGCTCAACAGATGAGGGAGTTGCTTATCTGGTGAAGCTTTGGGATAAGAAGATCTACCACGGAGGAGATCTGAACTGGTGGCACTGGGAAGAGGAGAGCAAGGCGTATAATGAGATGATGCGCCGCAAATACCAGCATGAGATAGGGAAGCTGGAGGGGGAGCCGATAGATGCGGCGTTTCTCCCGTTAGATCCAAGACAGGAAGAACAGTATGCCTGGGGATTGGATTATTTCATGCGGCACACGCAGACAAGGCATGCATTCCCCATGCATATGTGGGGCCAGTATGATATCTGTAGTAAGCTGCTGGCAAGCCCGGTATCCGGGCCTTACAGGGATAGATTCATGCGTGTGGATGCACCGGGGCAGGTATTTTTGATATGAGGAAGAGAGAAGGTGGAAGGCTGATGAAAGTGAAGATCTATACGGACGGTGCGGCAAGAGGGAACCCGGACGGGCCGGGAGGTTACGGCACCGTACTTGAATATGTGGATACGAAGGGGGAGCTGCATACCAGGGAACTGTCCCAGGGGTACAAGAGGACGACGAATAACCGCATGGAATTGATGGCGGTGATCTCAGGTCTGGAGGCGTTAAACCGCCCCTGTGAGGTGGAGGTATACTCGGATTCTCAGTATGTGGTGAACGCGTTCAACCAGCGTTGGATCGACGGATGGATCAAGAAGGGCTGGAAGCGCGGGAAGAATGAACAGGTGAAGAATGTAGACTTGTGGAAACGGCTTCTTACGGCGAAGGAGCCGCACGATGTGACATTTATCTGGGTGAAGGGGCATGCCGGCCATCCGCAGAACGAGAGGTGCGACGCCTTGGCGACGGGGGCCGCCGACGGGAAGGACTTGATTACGGATGAAGGATTGTAGACAAAGGATTACAGGGGAATGAGTATGGAACAGTTATTGGACAGGATATTAGAGGATGCACTTAATAATGCGAGAAAGATGATCGAACTTGGGAAGACGGCAACGTACATACCAGAACTAGGCCGTGTGAACAAGGAATATCTGGGTGTGTGTATCTGTACCGGAGACGGGAGATACCATGTAAGTGGTGATTCGGATGTGAGATTTACCATTCAGAGTATATCGAAGGTGATAGCTCTGGCGGCGGCGCTTGAGAGATGCGGGTTTGAGAAGACGTTCGACAGGGTGGGGATGGAGCCTTCGGGAGATTCCTTTGACTCCCTGGTGCGGCTGGATCTGTCAAGCGACTATCCGTCTAATCCGATGATCAATTCCGGCGCTATCGCCATCGCAAGCCATCTGTCCTGTGAGGTGAGCTTTGAGCGGATGCTTGCATTCACTAAGAAGCTCTGCATGGATGATGAGATCACGCTGAATGAGAAGGTGTACCACTCGGAGATGGGGCACATATCCAGGAACAAGGCGATCGCATATCTTCTGGAGAGCAAGGGAATACTGGAAAGCAGCGTGGAGGAGAGTCTGGATCTGTATGTGCGGATGTGTTCGCTGAATGTGACAGCGAGAAGTCTCTCGGGATTCGGCCTGGTGCTGGCATCTGACGGGATCAACCCTTTGACCGGGGAGAGGCTTCTTCACAGTAAGGTGGTGCAGACGGTCAAGTCCATCATGCTGACCTGTGGGATGTACGACGGTTCCGGGAGATTCGCGGTGGAGGTGGGAGTGCCTTCTAAGAGCGGTGTAGGAGGAGGGATCCTCTCGGTGGTAGATAAGCGGATGGGGATCGGGATCTTCGGACCGGCCCTGGATACGAAGGGGAACAGCATCGCGGGACAGCATGTTCTGAGGGAGTTGTCATCTAAGATGAGGCTTCATATGTTCGCGGATCATGTGCCGGAATATTAATGTGCTCTTGCCAGGAGCGGGTATAGTTTGTTATAATGAGAATTGCAAGTAAGACAGGTAATCGCAGCTGCAGGAGCCGAAAGGCAGCAGGTAAGGAAAGTCCGGGCTTCACAGGGCAGGATGCCGGATAACGTCCGGTGGAGGCGACTCCAAGGATAGTGCAACAGAAATGAACCGCCGTGCGGGACCCGCACGGTAAGGGTGGAAGGGCAGTGTAAGAGACTACCGCCCTGCTGGTAACAGCAGGGGCATATGTAAACCCCATCCGAAGCAAGACCGGAAAAAGACGATGTGGCGGCCCGTCACGTCTTAGGTAGGTCGCTTGAGCCCATCGGCGACGGTGGGCCTAGATAGATGATTACCCAACGACATAACCCGGCTTATCGTTTTGCTTGCCAGATCAAACAGATCAAAAATGGGCTGCTGCGTGATATGATGTCCGCAGCAGCCCATTTTCCGGTGCAAAAGGTATCATTCTTGCACGGGATCATTTATTTTAATTTCCCGTGGTATTTTTCTTCGCAGTATTTGCAGCGGTAGATCTTATTCTCTATGTCGGTCAGCACAAATACATGGTCTAATCCCTGTTCGATCGAGGTGATGCATCTTGGATTCTTGCAGCGGATAATGTTCGTGATCTCTTTTGGGAGATGGAGACTCTTCTTGGCTACGATCTCGGAATCCTTGATGAGGTTGATAGTGATATTGTGATCGATGAATCCAAGCACATCCAGGTCGATAAAATCAATGGGGCATTCAATCTTCATGATATCTTTCTTGCCCATCTTGCTGCTCTTGGCATTCTTGATGATGGCGACACAGCAGTCCAGCTTGTCCAGGTGAAGATATTTGTAGATATCCATGCTGCGTCCGGCCTGAATATGATCCAGTACAAATCCTTCTTCGATACGTCCAACGTTCAGTGTATTTTTTACCATAATGTATTCCTCCTACACTTCGATATTCAGCAGCGTCAGAATCAGTGCCATACGGATGTAGACGCCGTATTTTGTCTGTTTGAAATAAGCCGCTCTCGGATCGTCGTCTACTTCGACGGAGATCTCGTTGACACGCGGGAGGGGGTGGAGTACATACATGTCTTTCGGGGCCAGTTCCATCTTCTTGGAATCCAGGATGTAGAAATCCTTCATCCGCACATAATCTTCTTCGTTGAAAAAACGTTCCTTCTGAACCCGTGTCATGTAGAGCAGGTCAAGCTTGGGAAGGGCGTCCTCAAGACGGACAACCTCTTTGTACGGGATATTCCCCTTATCCAGTACATCGAAGCGTATGTAGCCCGGAAGGCGCAATTCCTCCGGCGAGATCAGGATAAACCGGATTCCGGGATATCTGACCAGCGCATGGATCAGTGAGTGAACGGTGCGGCCGAATTTCAAGTCTCCGCACAGGCCGATGGTCATATCATTCAAACGTCCCTTCAGGCTCCGGATTGTCAAAAGGTCGGTAAGCGTCTGGGTCGGGTGCTGGTGTCCCCCGTCTCCGGCGTTGATGACCGGGATTGCGGAGTGCTGGCAGGCAACCATAGGCGCGCCTTCCTTGGGATGACGCATGGCACAGATGTCTGCATAACAGGAAACGGTGCGGATCGTGTCGGATACGCTCTCACCCTTGGAGGCAGAACTGGATTCTGCGGTAGAGAATCCCATAACATTTCCTCCAAGATTCAGCATCGCGGCTTCATGGCTCAGTCTTGTCCGTGTACTCGGCTCATAGAAAAGTGTTGCAAGCTTCTTCCCCTCGCAGGCGTGCGCATACTTGGCAGGGTTGGCTTCAATGTCAACCGCCAGATCCATCAGCCGGTCTAATTCCTCTACGGAAAAATCAAGTGGGCTCATTAAGTGTCTCATAAAAACCTCCTTATGATAGTAAATATGTTAAGATATATGTAAATCATCAGCGAATCTGTCCTAAGACATATCCGCAGTGACAGCAGGGGAGTTCGGCAGCACGCAATAGCCGCCTGAAAATACGAATTCTGTATAAAATATTAAAAATAGTTATATGGGATACTAATATGAACGAATCTGTAAGAATAAAAGAAGGATCAAAAGCAAAAGAAGAAATAAACCGGATGATCTGACTGATCAGCCAGGGAATCAAAAAACACAATAAAAATAACATAACGTAAGATAAGATCAACATCAAGTAATATCCTCCTGCTTTGAAAACCTTTTGTATATCATATACCAAATACAAAAGATTTTCAATGTCTGTCGAGGATTTTTTCAAATAATAATCCGGCGCCGAACCAAAGCGGCGCATAATCCAGGCGGATCAGTCCGTTGATATTCAGCGGAGCTTCGCTGTAATCCCAGGGGCATGCCTCGAATTTCTTAAGGAAAGAGCCGGTCAGATATTCGCCGCAGAAGATGCAGCAGGTATATACGCCTCCCCGCAATAACAGGCTTTTTCCTTTGAGAAGCCGGCATAAGGGCTTAAGGAAGCTTGCCATGCCGTAGATGGGAAACATCCAGATAGAGGTATTTCCCGTGAGTTTGGGATTCTCGTCCTTGAAGGAGTGGAGCCCGGTGAAGAGGATCTCCATACACCATCCGGTTGTTCCGCAGGTTAAGAAATTATGCTTCATATCTGTAAGTATGGCAAAGGAAGGTGGATTTTATACAGGAAATGTATTATAATACAACATAGTTTGCGGCAAAACCTGCGGACGGCATAGAAATACGGAGAAGAGGAAGAACACAGATGGAGATGATAGAGGAACTAAGAGAGAGGCTCGATGAGGTCGACGACGAGATCGTAAGACTGTTCGAGCGGAGGATGGAGCTTGGCGCGAGGATCGGTGAATGTAAGATCAGGGACGGCCTTAAGGTGGCTGACCGCCAGCGGGAGAAGGATAAGCTGCAGGATGTGGCAGGCAAGGTTTCTACAGAGTTTGGCAAGAAGGGGATCAGGGAGTTATTCGAACAGTTGATCGCGATGAACCGTAAGCAGGAGTATCAGCAGCTTGTGAAGGCGGGGGCGCTTGGAAGGCTGCCTTTTATTGAGGTTTCGGGCTTGGATGCGCAGAATGCCAGGATCGTATTTCCTGGAACGGAAGGGGCGTACAGCCAGGCGGCGATGCAGTATTATTTCGGAGAGAGATGCAACAGCTTCTATGTGCGCACCTTCCGGGACGCCATGGAAGCCATCGAAGAGGGGGCGGCAGATTACGCGGTGCTTCCCATCGAGAATTCGACGGCAGGCGCGGTGGACGAGATGTATGATCTGTTAGTAGAGTTCGAGAACTATATCGTAGGAGAGACGGTGATCCCCATCATGCATACACTGGCGGGGCTTAAGGGGGCAAGGCTTGAAGACATTGAACGGGTATACTCCAAGGGTGTAGCGCTGATGCAGGTATCCCGGTTCCTGGACAGTCACAGCGAGTGGCAGCAGATCAGTGTGGCGAACACAGCAATCGCTGCGAAGAAGATCGTGGAGGATCGGGATAAGAGCCAGGCGGCGGTCTGCAGCGCCTACGCGGCGAAGGTGCACGGCCTTGAGGTGCTGGAAGCGAATATCAATGATAACCCCAATAATTCGACACGCTTTATTGTGGTGACGAACCAGAAGATCTTCCTTAAGGATGCGAAGAAGATCAGTATCTGTTTTGAGGTGCCCCATGAGAGCGGATCGCTGTACCAGCTGCTTTCACATTTTATCTACAATGATCTGAATATGACGAAGATAGAGTCAAGGCCGGTGGAGGGAAGAAACTGGGAATATCGTTTCTTCGTTGACTTTGAAGGGAATCTGGCGGATCCGGCGGTCAAGAATGCCATCCGGGGTTTAAGAGAAGAGAGCAGGAGCCTTCGGATACTGGGAAATTATTAAACAGAACGGGTGATATAGGGAGAGATGACAGATGAGAACGAATGAACTGATGCTGTATAAGCACATGGATGAAGGCGGACTTCTTAAGGATATGACCTTCCTTATGGAGAACTATGATAACGACTATTACAACAGGGAGGATCTGAAAGGCCTCCTGTTTGACAGTATCAATAAGCTGCTGGAGATGGCTTCAAGCCATGGGTTTGCGGGGAATCTCTGGCATAATTACCTGACCTTTCTGCTGGCAAGCCACGAGAATGCTTATAGTACCGCCTGTGAGATCGTGGGTGCAGTCGGGGGAAGTATGAACGAGGTAGCGCTGCATGATTTTGCGGTATTCAAGGAACTGTTCGATTATGATTTCTCGGGAATGGAAGAGGCGCTTGGAGCGGATTGTCTGGGGATCCTTTTCAGATACGAGGGAGACTGCGGCCACGGGAAGG
The DNA here is from genome assembly GCA_947652615.1 of uncultured Dorea sp. Classification (GTDB taxonomy): domain Bacteria; phylum Bacillota; class Clostridia; order Lachnospirales; family Lachnospiraceae; genus Sporofaciens. The sequence goes on from CANTDX010000016.1 coordinate 20,300, forward strand.
TGTTCAATAAGAGGATCCGTGACCGGATCTGCAGTCTTAGCAGAAGCCTTGCCGCAGCCAAGGACGAGAGAGAATTCAAGATCATCCTGACACAGTTTTACAAGGAATACGGTGTGGGGAAGCTGGGGCTTCATAAGGCGTTCCGGGTAGAGCATAAGGAAGACGGAGCGAAGATCATCCCGATCACGAAGATCGCGCATGTGCATCTTGACGATCTGGTGGGATATGAGATCGCGAAGACGAAGCTGATCGAGAATACAGAAGCATTTGTGGAGGGAAGACGGGCGAATAACTGTCTGCTTTTCGGGGATGCCGGAACCGGCAAGTCTTCTTCCATCAAGGCGGTCCTGAACCAGTATTATGACAGGGGGCTTCGCATGATCGAGGTGTATAAGCACCAGTTCCAGGATTTGAATGATATTATTTCACAGGTCAAGAGCCGCAACTATAAGTTTATCATCTATATGGACGATCTGTCGTTCGAGGAATTCGAGATTGAATACAAGTACCTGAAGGCAGTGATCGAAGGAGGGCTGGAGAGGAGGCCCGAGAATGTACTGATCTATGCCACCTCCAACCGCAGACACTTGATTCGCGAGACGTTCCGGGATAAGGCGGACCGGGACGAGGAACTCCACACGAACGACACGGTCCAGGAGAAGCTGTCGCTGGTGGCAAGGTTCGGCGTGACCATCTACTTCGGCAGGCCGGAGAAGAAGGAGTTCCAGGAGATCGTGCGCCAACTTGCGCAAAGGAGCGGGATTGAGATGCCGGAAGAGGAGCTTCTTCTGGCTGCGAATAAGTGGGAACTGAGCCATGGCGGCCTGTCGGGGCGGACGGCCCAGCAATTTATCGATTATCTGGCAGGGACTGGCAGATGAACCAGTAATTACAGTGCCATTCTTCCGGCTTTTCTGTGGTAAAATGATTCTGTATCATATATTCAAGGAAGAGAGGAGGATAAAATGGCTCAGGAAGTCAAGAAAAATGCAGAGATCGAGAAGGTCTACGAAGTGTTTGAGGACTACATAAAGGCCAGTCCCTATATTGACTGGCTTTGGTCTGACAAGCTTGGGTATATCCTGATGGAGATCAGCCTGGAGTACAGGGAGATCATGGAGAGCAGGATCATCACGGACGCGGAGAATCTGTGTCTGATCATGTTCCATGAGATTGCAGATGATGTGCTGGAGATGACTCAGAATGATCACATCCCGCAGGAAGCAGACCCGCTTGAGAAGGCAGAGATCAAAAAGCGGCTGAAACCGTATATTGACCGGCTGCCTCAATATACTTTTCTCTGTGAGAAGCTGTTCGAGGAGTAAAAGGCATCGTACAGTGGAAAGGCGGTCCGGGAGAATCCCGAACCGCTTTTCTTTGACTACTGATCTGCAGCAACCTCTATCCCGGAGATATCCGAATCTATCACCAGTGAATAATTGGTGTAATATACGACAAATCCAGGCTTGGCTCCGTTTGGTTTCTTCACATGCTTCTTCTCCACATAATCAATCTCGACCTTGTCGCTCCCGCGGTTCTTGGAATAATAAGCCGCCAGCCGTCCTGCTTCCTCGAAGGTGCGGTCAGGAAGTTCGTCTCCGTTGGTTTTCACGATCACGTGGGAGCCGGGAGCACCTTTGGCATGGAACCACCAGTCATTGCCGACGGCAAGAGAGAAGGTCAGCTCGTCGTTCTGCAGATTATTCTTCCCCACATACATATGATAACCGTCGCTGGAAATATAATGCATAGGCCTGCTGGTCAGTTTGATCTTCTTCTTGGAGTTCTTTCTTCGGATATAGCCGCTCTGTATCAGCTCTTCTTTGATCTGGATGAGATCGGCCTCATTCATGGCGATATCCAGCGCGTTGCTGATGGTTTCCAGATACCGGATATCATCGGCGGTCTCTTGGATCAGTTCAGAGAGCGCTTCAAAGGTCCGTTTCTGTTTGTTATATCTGGCGAAATATTTCTGTGAATTCTCCTGGGGGGTCAGCGTGGGATCTAAGGGTATCGTGATCTCCTGGTCCGTGTAGTAATTAAGAGCAGTCATTTCCTTCGATCCTGAAGGCAGGCCGTAACCATAGATATTGATCAGCTCGCCGTATACCCTGTATTTCTCCCGGTTATTGGTGTCCTTTAACTGCCTGGCCTGCAGGTCGTATTTCTTACGGTTACGCTCAAGGGAGGTCTGGACTACATGGCGCAGGTCGGTGCTCTTCTGACGGATCCTGGTCTGAGTGTTCTTCGTGGCATAATAGGTCTTGAGCACCTGGGAGATGGAGGGAAATTCACGTGCCGTATAGCCTTGTTCGTAATGGGACAGCGAAAGCGCGCAGAATTCCTTCGGGGAGTTCCCTTTGTAGTATATTGTCGGATGGTATTCTCCTGTCTTGATATTCTCCATATAATAAGCAAACTGCCGGTACAGATGGGCGAGCATATCGGCCGACAGATCCTTTGCCGTCACGCCGGATTCCAGACCGGCAAGGCAGCAGATCTCTTCCGCCGCAACAGGGCTTATACCGGTGAAGCTTGTGTAGACAGCCTTGCCAAGAGGCATGGGCTTCGAAGTCAGCGCCTGAATGAAGGTATCAGGGCTTACATCCAGGGGATTCTGCTTCGCCATGGTATCCGGTATAAAATAAGCCCGCCCCGGAAGCACCTCCCGGACGGAGCTCATCTGTGCGTTGACATGCTTGATACTGTCTATGATCATATCCTTGTCATCACAGAAAATGATATTGCTGTGTTTCCCCATGATCTCGACGATCAGCTTCTTCTTACAGAGGTCTCCAAGTTCATCTAAGTGCTCGATATCCAGATGAATAATACGCTCAAGGCCTGGCTGCGACACCCCGGTGATCCGTCCGTTGCCGATGTGCTTGCGAAGAAGCATGCAGAAATTCGGCGCGGTCATAGGGCTTGGCTTGTTCTCGTCGGTCAGATATATGAGAGGGAGCGAAGCGCTGGCAGAGATATACAGCCTGCTCGCCCCCGCGGGTGTCTTGATGGTAAGTAAAAGCTCGTCCGCCTCCGGCTGCGCGATCTTCGTGATCCGTCCGCCGGTAAGGACATTCTTAAGTTCTTGCGTAACAGCCGCAACTGTAATGCCGTCAAATGCCATAATAACATTCCTTTCTACTACAATGTTAATTCAATGTTAAATACAAGTTATAGTTCAGTATAACATGGTTGACGCAATTTGCCAAATGTCTTATAATAAATGAGATTACAAGAATGATTATTAGGGAAGAGGTTCATATCATGATAAAGAGTATGACAGGCTTTGGACGCTGTGAAGTTTCAGAAGGGGAACGGAAGTTTACTGTGGAGATGAAGGGCGTGAACCATCGTTATCTGGACGTGAATATCCGTATGCCTAAGAAGCTGAATTTTTTTGAGACGGCGATCCGCAATTTGCTGAAGCAGAGTATCCAGAGAGGAAAGGTGGATATTTTTATCACCTATGAGGATCTGTCGGAGAACCAGATGTCGCTGAAGTACAATGAGAAGCTGGCGGGTGAATATCTGGATTATTTCAGTCAGATGGAAGAGAGCTTCTCGCTGGACAATGATATCCGGGTGTCCACGCTGCTGCGCTGTCCGGAGGTGCTTACAATGGAAGAGCAGGCGGTGGATGATGAGGAGCTGTGGAACGGTCTTAAGAAAGCTCTTGAAGGAGCAACTTCGCAGTTCGTTGAATCAAGGACGCTTGAGGGGGAACACTTAAGGAATGATATCATTAAGAAGCTTGACGGGATGCTTGATCTGGTAGGCTACATAGAAGAGCGTGCGCCGAAGATCATCGCACAGTACCGTGAGAAGCTTGAGAATAAGGTTCGTGAGCTGCTTTCGGATACGCAGATCGAGGAGGGGCGGATCGCAGCAGAGGTCGTGATATTTGCCGATAAGATCTGTACGGACGAGGAGGTCGTGAGGCTTAGGAGCCATGTTGTACACATGAAGGAGACGCTTAAGTCAGAAGAAAACGGGATCGGAAGGAAGCTTGACTTTATCGCCCAGGAGATGAACCGCGAGGCCAATACGATCCTGTCTAAGGCCAATGATCTGGAGGTTTCCAATGTGGGGATCGATCTGAAGACAGAGATAGAGAAGGTCAGAGAGCAGATTCAAAATATAGAGTAGAGAGGGTATGTTCATGAGCGAGAGAGGAATATTGATCGTGGTATCAGGATTCTCAGGCGCAGGCAAGGGGACGATCATGAAGGAGATCATGCGCCGGTATGATAATTATGCGCTGTCAATCTCAGCGACGACCAGGAAGCCCAGGCCGGGAGAGGAAGAGGGCAGGGAATATTTCTTCAAAACCGTAGAAGAATTTGAAAAAATGATTGCGAAAGACGAATTGATAGAGTATGCTAGATACGTGGACAATTACTATGGAACGCCGCGGGCATATGTGGAGGAACAGCTTGAAGCCGGGAAGGATGTGATCCTGGAGATAGAGATCCAGGGTGCGCTTAAGGTGAAGGAGAATTTTCCGCAGACTTTGCTTTTGTTCGTGACGCCTCCAACGGCCGGAGAATTAAGAGAGCGTCTTAAGGGACGCGGGACGGAGACGGAGGATGTGATTGATTTCCGCATGAACCGCGCGAAGGAAGAAGCGCTTGGGATGGACCGGTATGATTATCTGCTGATCAACGATATGGTCGATGAGTGTGTGGAGGAGATGCACCAGATCATCCGGGGAGAACACAGAAGAAGTTATCGCAACATGGCATTTATAGAACGCATGAAAGAAGAGCTGAAAGGAGAATAGCGTATGCTGCACCCATCTTACACAGATTTAATGAAGGTAGTGAATAAGGATGTAGAGGAAGGTGAGACGAAGGTTGTTAACAGCCGGTATTCCATCGTTATGGCGACCGCGAAGAGAGCCAGGGAGATCATCGACGGCAACATGCCCTTAGTGGCGGTCAAGAACGGAGAGAAGCCGTTGTCTGTTGCAATCGCCGAGCTGAATCAGGCCAAGATTAAAGTGGTCGGAGAAGAGGAAGATAAGCAGAGTGTGACTGAGGAGGCCGTGCTTTCATAGATTAAGCCTGCAGGGGATTCTGCAGTGCAAAAGGGGCAGATGCCGTGAGGTATCTGCCTTTCTTCAAAGAAGCTATTTACAGAAGGGAGAAGAGATGAATCTATTATTTATTTCTCTGGGATGTGATAAGAATCTGGTGGACTCGGAGGTCATGCTGGGGATTCTCGAGGCGGGCGGCTATCAGATCGTGGATGATGAGATGCAGGCGGATGTCATCGTAATCAACACCTGCTGTTTCATCCATGATGCCAAGGAAGAGAGTATACAGACCATCCTTGAGATGGCAGAGTATAAGAAGACGGGCAGGCTTAAGGCGTTGATCGTCGCGGGATGTCTTGCCCAGAGATATCAGCAGGAGATACGCACGGAGATTCCGGAGGTGGATGCTGTTCTGGGGACTGCTTCCTATGACCAGATCGTGCAGTCGATAGAAGAAGCGCTTGCCGGACAGGGGGGCGTAAGGCTCGCAGAGCTTGACACATTGCCGGCGGTGCAGGAGAGACGGCTTGTGACCACAGGCGGGCACTACGCTTATCTTAAGATCGCGGAGGGGTGTGATAAGCACTGTACTTACTGTATCATCCCGAAGCTTAGGGGGAATTACAGGAGCGTGCCGATGGAGCGGCTTTTGAAGGAAGCGGGTGAACTTGCGGATCAGGGCGTGAAGGAACTGATTCTGGTAGCCCAGGAGACGACACTGTATGGGAAGGATCTCTACGGCGAGAAGTCTTTGCACAGGCTTCTTAAGGAACTGTGCAGGATCGGCGGGCTTCGCTGGATCCGGATTCTCTATTGTTATCCGGAGGAGATATATGAAGGGCTGATCCAGGTGATGAAGGAAGAGAAGAAGATCTGTCATTATATAGATCTCCCGGTCCAGCATGCCAATGACGAGATATTGAGGCGGATGGGCAGGCGGACGTCGAGGAAGCAGTTAGGGGAGATCGTCGGGAAGCTCCGGAAAGAGATCCCTGATATTGCGATCCGTACGACGCTGATCACCGGATTTCCGGGAGAGACGAAGGAACAGCATGAGGAGCTTATGGAGTTCGTAGATGAGATAGAGTTTGACCGTCTGGGAGTATTTACCTATTCGCCGGAGGAGGATACGCCGGCGGCCGATCTGCCGGATCAGATTCCGGAGGAGGTCAAGGAAGAGCGTCAGGCAGAGTTGATGGAGCTTCAGCAGGAGGTCGTATTTGCACAGGCGGAGGAGATGATCGGAAGAGAGGTCCTGGTGATGATCGAAGGCAAGGTAGCCGATGAGGACGCTTACGTGGGAAGGACATACAGGGACGCGCCCAATGTGGACGGACTGATATTTATTAATACGCAGGAAGAGATGATGTCCGGGGATTTTGCGAGAGTGAGGGTCACCGGGGCTTTAGAATATGATTTGATAGGAGAGTTGATATCATGAATTTACCAAACAAGTTAACTGTACTGAGAGTGATTATGGTTCCGTTTTTTGTATTTTTTATGCTGACGGATGTGGGAGGGAGTGCGAACAAATGGATCGCGCTTGTGCTGTTCTGTGTGGCAAGCCTTACGGACATGCTGGACGGTAAGATCGCACGCGCCAGGAATCTGGTGACGAATTTCGGGAAATTCATGGATCCGCTGGCTGATAAGCTCCTGGTCTGCTCGGCCATGATCTGCCTGATCCCGTCAGGAAAGCTTGAGGCGTGGTTTGTCATCGTGATCATCGCGAGGGAATTCATCATCAGCGGTTTCCGTCTGGTTGCGTCTGATAACGGGATCGTGATCGCGGCAAGCTACTGGGGCAAATTCAAGACCGTATCACAGATGGCGATGATCATTGTACTGATCGCGGATTTCGGAGGAGTATTTGATATGATTGGAATGGCGCTGATCTGGGTATCCTTAATACTGACGGTTGTTTCTTTGATCGATTATGTCGCAAAGAACGTACAGGTATTGACACAAGGGGGTATGTAGAAGATGACGGTAGAATTGATATCTGTTGGGACAGAGATCCTGCTTGGGAACATCGTGAACACCAATGCGGCGTTTCTGTCAGAGCAGTGTGCGGCGCTTGGGCTTTCCTGCTATCATCAGAGCGTGGTGGGAGACAATGAGGAGCGTCTCCTGGAAGCGGTCCGCCAGGCGTTGTCCAGGTCGGATATCCTGATCTTGAGCGGCGGGCTTGGACCTACGAAGGATGATTTGACCAAGGAAGTGACGGCGAAGGCATTCGGGAAGGAATTATACGAGGATGAGCACACGAAGAAGCGGATCGAAGAATATTTCCGCAGGGTGCACAGCGACCAGGTTACACCCAACAACTGGAAGCAGGCGCTGGTTCCTGAGGGGGCGAAGGTGATCGATAACCATAATGGTACCGCTCCGGGATTGATCTTGGAGGAGAACGGGAAGATTGCGATCCTTCTTCCGGGGCCGCCCAATGAGATCGTGCCTATGTTCGAGCGGGATGTGGCTCCTTATCTGAACCGATTGCAGCCGGAGGGTATCTACTCGAAGATGGTGAAGATCAGTTCGATCGGGGAGAGCAAGGCGGAGACCATGATCGCGGATCTGATGGAAGCACAGACTAATCCGACCATCGCGCCCTATGCGAAGACCGGCGAGGTACATCTGCGTGTGACGGCGAAGGCCGCAAGCGAGGATGAGGCCGAAGAGCTGATCGCTCCGGTGATAGAAGAATTATTTGCGAGGTTTGGGGATAAGATCTACACAACGGAAGAAGAAGTGACTCTTGAGGCGGCGGTCGTGAAGCTTCTTGAGGAACAGAAGATGACCGTGACGACGGCGGAATCCTGTACGGGAGGACTTCTTGCGGGAAGGATTATGAATGTGGCGGGAGCGTCCAACGTGTACCGTGAAGGGTATATCACCTATTCCAATGACGCGAAGGAGCGTCTTCTGGGTGTGAAGAGAGAGACGCTTATGGAGTACGGCGCGGTAAGCCGTCAGACGGCATGCGAGATGGCAGAAGGCGCAGCCAGGGCGGCAGGCGCGGATGCAGCGCTCAGTGTGACGGGAATCGCCGGGCCGGGAGGCGGGACCAAAGACAAACCGGTAGGGCTTGTGTACGTGGGCTGCTATGTGAAGGGACATGTCTGTGCAGAGGAATTTCATTTTACAGGGAACAGGGATAAGAATCGGGAATTTGCTGTGGCGAGAGCATTGACATTCCTTCGTGAGGAACTTCAGGATAAAGCGGTAAGGAGGCTTTAATATGGAAATCAGAAGGCTTGGGCAGTCTGAGCTGCTCGCGGCGCTGCATCTTACATGGGAGGTATTCGCAGATGAGATCGCACCGGCGATCTCTCCCGAAGGTGTTGCGTCATTCCAGAAATTTATCAAATATGATTATATCAGCCAGGTATGGCAGAGGGGGAATCTGATCTTTTTTGGCGCATACGAGGGAGAGGAACTTTGCGGCACGCTGGCCTTGAGGCCGGACGGCCACATCGTCCTCTTCTTTGTGAAGAAGCAGTATCAGGGCCAGGGTGCGGGGCGGATGTTATATGGGGCCGCCTACCATTGCTGCGCCGAGCTGCTTCGCGCGGGCCGGATGACGGTGAATGCCGCGCCGGGAGCGGTTGATAAATATATACATATGGGGATGCGTCCTGTCGGGCAGGAGCAGGAGAAGGACGGAATACGCTATGTCCCCATGGAGATGTATGTGAATCTTAATATGATAGCGAAGACAGGGCAGAAGTCGAAGGCGCCGTGGATCGCGCTTGGAGTATATGCTTTGGTTCTTGTGCTGATCTTGTCAGGGATCGGAATCAGCGTCGGCCGCGATCTTAGAGAAGAGATCCGGGGCTATAATGATTCATACGATTACCGGGATGATGAGTACGGAGAGGATGATTACCGGGATGACCTGCCGTATGATTATTCAGAGGAATATGACAGCGGCGGGTACGAGGAAGAGCTTTCCGGCATAGCTGCGATCCCGGAAGATATAGCCAGTAATCTTCCCTATGAGATCGAGGATGAGTTATATACATTTTCGGATGAAGAGAAGCAGTCCATGGTGATCGAATTCCATGTGAATTATCCGAAGATCAGCGGTCTGTCTGATTCCGGTACGGAAGATAAAGTGAACAAGATATTGAAGGCCCGCGCTATGGAGACGGTAAAGAAGATCTACGAGGATCCGGTTCCGGAGATCAAAGAGAGGGTCTTAGGAGAGCAGAATCCGGTGCTGATCAGCTATGTAGAGTACAAGGTCTGCTATGCGTCCGAGGATCTGATCAGCGTGGCTTATAATGATCTGAGCTATGAGGGCGGCCAGGCATATGCATACCAGCATCTTCGGACATGTAACATCAGTCTTAAGGACGGGACGGCCTACGAGGTGAAGGATATTGTAAGCCTGGATAACAGATTTGTAGATCAGTGGCTTCGGGTGATGCGCAATGAGACGGGAGACGACGATTTCTTATCGGAGCTTGACCAGACGGAGATGAAGAAGGCTCTGGAGGGTGACAGCAAAGAAGGAGTCTATGTGGTGAACTTCTTCCTGGATGCCGATGGGATCGAGATTGGTTTTGACTTGAATTACGAAGACGGGGACCCTAATGATCAGGGGTACGTGTGGGTGACCGCGCCGTTTACCCTCGATGAGATCCGGGAGTATGCGTCGGGGAGCGGATTCTGGAAGGAGATCGAGTAACAAAATGGGGACGCGGTAAAATGCAATTTTACTGCGTCCCCATTTTCAATATGCGGCGTTCGTGCGCTCGGAACTGCTTTACAAGCCGCAGAAATAAAGATAAAATATATTACAGATTATTAATAAAGTTGAGGAAGTACGGTGGATAAAGTATTTTTGAAAAAAGCAAGAGGGAAGATGGTTATCATCATTCTGGTAATATTGGCAGGTTTCCTGATCCGGGGGAGGCTTGACGGCCTGTATGAGCGGCAGCAGACGCGGGAAGGAGAGGGAGAGGTCAATGTATATTCCGAGGGAGACAGGGTTGGCAGGGCTTTGGCTTACGCCGAGAATGTACCGGATGAGCATCCGACCCTTGGAGCTTTTCATAAGGAGCATCCGGAGGCGGAGGTGTTGGCGGCTTGTGAGGAGGATCTTACCAATGACGGGCTTAAGGATCTGGTTGTTATATTTGCTACTACGGAAGATGACGAGCATGTAGGGACCGAGAATCTTGGACGGCATAAGCATATCCGGCTTACGGTAGCCATTGATTCCGGGGACGGAGTGAATTATGAATTCACAGAGCCGATCCCGGCACCTGTGGAGAACCAGAAGATCCAGTTCCAGAACATAGACAAGAAGGACGAGATAGAGTTCGTTCTCCAGGGGCAGAAGGACAATAAGGTAGGATACGGAATCTTCCGTGTGGTGGAAGGGGAGACCGTCAACCTGTTCGGCGAAGGGATGGAAGACTGCTGATAGGCGTAGATTGATCTGCCGGCGGCAGATAAGCCAGTCTTAAGAGGGATGGAAGCAATATCCCTTGCCCCACACTGTGGTCAGGTGCTTTGGCTTGGAAGGGTTGTCTTCGATCTTATCACGGAGACGCTTGATGTATACAAGGATGGAGTTGTCATCCAGAGTCTCGCTCTTCCATACCTTGGTGAAGATCTCCTGTTTGGTCAGGAGCACCCCGGGATTCTCCATAAAAAAGCACAGCAGGGAGAATTCCTTGGAGGACAGGGAGATCTCCTTGTCATTCTTATATACGGTCTGCGAATCAAAATGCAGAGTGAAGGCACCCACCTGTGCAGTTGTGGACAGAGGCGCGCCGGAAGAAGCGGCGGGGATATACTGCTGTGTGCGCCTTACGATGGCACGGATCTTGGAGACCAGCACGGCCTTGCTGAAGGGCTTGGTCATATAATCGTCCGCGCCGAGACCAAGACCCTCTACCTGGGCCGAGTCTTCTTCCCTGCCGCTTAGGAGGATCACAGGGGTTAAGATCTTCCGTTCCCTAAGTTCCCGCAGCATAGAGAAGCCGTCCTGACCCGGCATCATGATATCCAGAAGGATCAGGTCAAAGGTCTGACGGGCAAGGCATGCGAAAGCGTCCGTGCTGTCGGAAGCGCAGACGGCATCTATCTGTTCATGCCTTAGTACGGAGGATATAGCTTTTAATACGGGTGCTTCATCATCAACAATGAGAACGGTGATATTGGACATATGATTGATTCCTGCCTTTCTGTGAGTGTTGTGCTTTTGTTATCATAGATTATATCGGGCAGCGTTTTTGATGTCAAATATTTTCCAAAAGAGGTATTATGAATAAGAAGAGACTTAGGAGGCAGATCCTAGTGACGGCAGCTGGAGTGGCGGCATTGTTCGGGATTGCCGTATTCAGCTATCAGGATGTGAGAAGATCGATCGTTTTAAATGAACAGGAGAGCTTAAGAAGCCTTGCTCAAGTGAATGCCAAGAGTCTCCAGTCGAGCCTGGAGGCGAAGGCGAATCTGCTCTATGCGGTGTTCTCAGGCGGCATGAGGAAGGAAGAGGATATTGCGACCGGACTTCTACGGCTGCGGGAGAAGGGAAGCTATATTCCGATCGAAGAGTTAGAGGAACTGAGAGATTGGGAGCACAGACTCTGTGAGCGGGCAGGAGAAAGCCCCGGAGCCGTTATTACCGGACCGGTGAGGAAGTCAGAAGAGGGATATTACATCCTGTATATGACAAAGGCAGTAGGAATGGGCGGGAGGATCTCAGGGTATGTGATGGCTGAGCTTAATCTGGATGAGATCTATGCCCAGGAACAGGCATTGTCAGGACTCTGGCTTGAGAACGGCAGGTATTGTATCGTGAAGGGGGCGGACGGAACCACCGTGATGCCGGGAAAGGATGCGAAGGAAGAGATCTCTCTTACCCATATGGATCGTAACGGCTGTACGATCGAATGGGTCTATGAGACGGAGAGCGGAACGCCGACGAGAACGAGAAAGCTTGTCGCCTATGAAGCCCTGGAGATAGGAGAAGAGGAGTTCTATCTTTATATTATTGAAGATTATGAGCAGATCATAGAGCCCATCGAGCAGATCGCTTTTTATTTCTGTCTGCTTGGAACTGCGGCAATCCTCTGTGCCGCGGCGTTGATCTATAAGATCACGGAACAGAGGAAGAAGGAAGAGCTTCTGGTGAGGGAGTTACAACACGAGAAGACCCTGAATGAGACGATGAGGCAGCAGGAGGGACTGATGCAGAGATATAATCACTCGAAGACTATGAGTGTGCTGACGGGATCCATTGCCCATGAGTTTAACAACCTTATGACGCCGATCGTACTGTATGCCGATCTGTTGGAGGAGAATGAGACAGTTTTTAACGAGATGCCGGAGGAGGTTACGGAGCTAAAGAGCGCCGCGGGCAGATGCGAGGAGCTGGCGAGACAGCTTCTAAGCTACAGCCGTCAGGGCAGGGCGGAGAAGGTGTATACGGAATATGACGCCGCTCTTGCGATACAGGAGGCGGTGAATATCGTGAAGAAGCTGCTTCCCAAAGAGGTGAAGCTAAGAGAGAACCTCAGCAGGAACTCTTACTATATCCGCGGACAGGCAGGCGCTTTGAATCAGATCCTTCTGAACCTGACGACCAACGCCCTCCATGCGATGAAGGAGGGAGGGACGCTTCGGATCCAGTTCGGACTCAGCGTGGATGATGAAAAGACTGTCCGCCTCGTGGTAGAGGACAGCGGAACCGGGATTCCGGCAGATATCAGACAGCAGGTATTTCATCCGTTCTTCACGACGAAAGAGGGCGGGGAAGGAACGGGGATTGGGCTTACAGTAGTAAAGAGGCTTACGGAGGAGCATGGAGGCTCGATACGTGTGAAGACAGAGGAAGGAAAGGGGACGATGTTCATCTTAGACTTTCCGCGGGTGAGATGACAGGAATCGGGCAATAATATACAAGGCGCCGGAACATGACAGATTCACGGCGCCTTATATTAAGCCTATTCTTCTTCCAGATTCTCGTTCAGATAAGGTGTTGCGGTATCGGTAATGTCGACCGCATCTTCGTCTGAGATATTGTCGATCTTCTTAGCGGCATTGTACCAGTCTTCGAAGGTCATTCCAAGCGGGAACTTGTCTTCCACGGAATCCTTGATGAATTCATCAAAGTCCGGAACACCGGCTTCTTCAAAGATCTCGTTGGATAGTTCCAGAGACTTCATAGAATCCTTGGCAAAGATGATATCCTCTTCCGGTACGGCCGGATCCTTCCACTGTGTCTGGAAATCTTCATTGTTCTGCATGGTCTGTTCGGACCACTGCCAGGTGATGGTCCGGCCTTCTGCTACCGTCTTCATATATACGGTACGAAGTCCTACGTAAGGGTCTACATCGAAGCCGTCGGCGAACATCATGGCTGCGTTATACGGATGCTCGTATAAATATTTGACAGAGAGCATATGGGCATAGACAAGACGGCGTGCAAGCTCCGGATACTTCTTCCTGAAAGCGACAGACATGGCGTAGCTGCAGCAGGTTCCGGCATTCTCTTCGGTGAGAAGCTCGCCTTCTTCCAGGTTCGCGCCCCAACTGATACACATGATCTTGCCGAAGCCTTCGAATTCTGCCTGGGAAGCGTATGGGTCGCAGCAGGTGAATGCGTCGATCTGTCCTGCCTTCAGCGCGAACATGGCATCCTTCTGTCCCATGGCAACGATGTCGTAATCCTCTGGCTGGAAGGAGAAGCCGTATTCTTCGGACCATTTTCTCCACTCGGAGTTAACCTGCGGTTCGGCATCCATGGAAATGGTCTTGCCTTCGATGGAGAGCGGATCGTCTACATCGATATCGTTGCTGACTACGAGATACCGGGAGCCGCCTAAGTGGTTGGCTGCTGCCTGATAAACAGGGGAGTCATCTGACATCAGGTTCTTGCTGAAGAAGATGTATCCCACGTCCATGGCGCCGCTGATCAGGGCATTCACTGTCTCAGGAGATTTGGTAAGGTTGACCTTCAGGCCAAGAGCCTCGTAGATCCCGGATTTCTCTCCGATAATGGAGGCACACATATGGTCACAGTTGAAGTAGCCCATCTCCACGGTATAGTTCTTCTCTTCCTCGCTTAACTCGCCGAACTCATAGTCCTCCACTGCCTTCTTGGGATCAAAATCTGTGGATTCAACATCTACGGTATTGGTCTCGCTGCTGTTATGGCATGCTGTGAGAAGAGAACAGAGCATAGCCGCAGCCAGTAGTGATGCAATTAATTTCTTTTTCATTGGTATCCCCCTTTAAAAAATTAATATTTATTAATATTTACATTCATCATAGCAGAAGAGCCTGAGAAGAAAAAGGACTAATAAAATATATTATCATTTCAAATAAAGAGGTTAAATATATCATCATTTTCAATTAGACCAGAATAGTAAAAAGCAATATAATAAATGATGAGATATTTTAGGATCGAGGGAGAAGATATGCGTTTAGAATACGTAAGAAGCTTTATTGGAGTCGTTAATTATAAGAGTTTTTCACTGGCTGCAAAGTATCTGTATCTGTCGCAGCCCACGATCAGTACACATATCAAGCAGTTGGAATCGGAGCTTGGAGTACAGCTTCTGGTGCGCTCTACGAAGGATATCGTTCTCTCTGAGGAGGGTAGAGTATTCTATCCGTTTGCGCTGCAGTTATTAGAGACAGAGAATCAGGCATTGGAGCAGCTGAACCGGAATGAGAATGAGGCGGGCCGGGTAGTTTCCATGGCGGTTTCGTCCGTTCCCGGGAACTATATGTTCCCTCAGTTCTTAGCTTCATTTCGGGCAAAGAATATGGATATCAGCTTCAAGGTATCGGAGGGGGACAGCGGGAATGTGCTGCAGAAGATCCTGAATTATGATGTGGAGATCGGGATCGGCGGCCTGACCAGCGGGAATGATAAGATCTATTCGGAGATCCTCTTTGAAGACGAGATCATATTGATCACGCCGAACCAGGCCAAATACAGGAACCTGAACGGGGAGTTCCCCATTGAGCAGCTCCGCCGGGAGTGGTTCGTGATACGGGAGCTTGGCAGCGGGACCAAGACGGCCTCTGAGAATGTGGAAGAGGGACTGAAATTGAATCACGCATCCCTTCATGTGGCGGCGCAGTTTGAATCATCGGAGCTGGTGCGCCGGGCGGTAGAGGCCGGCGGCGGAGTCGCATTCATCAGCAGGACGGCGGCAAAGGAATCATTGGATAAGCAGAAGGTGTTAGAGTTTAATTTTGAGAATGTGAATACGAAGCGTCAGATCTATCTGATGTATCACAAAGACAGGAAATTAAGCGTCGTGTCGGAACGGACCATAGAAGCGCTTCGAAGATACTGCGCAGAAAAATACTCATAAAAGGCTGCTGCATAATGACAGGATCATATATGCAGCAGCCTTTTGCTGACGGCGGCAACCCGGTGGCCATGCCTTTGTTCCGTCCGAAATTATTCTTTCCATCTAAGCAGTGCTCTCTCGCACAATACCAGGATGGTATCCATCAGGTATCCGATCAGACCGGCGATCACCATATAAGCGATGACGCGCTCTGTCTCTAACCGTCCCTGTGCTTCCACCATTATGTAACCGAATCCGGCACTTGTCGCAATGAACTCCGCTCATATGACGGACATCCAGCCAAGTCCGATCGCCAGACGTATGCCGGTAAGCACTCCGGGGAGAGAACCCGGAATTACGATATCTTTGATGATATTGAATGTGTTCGCGCCCATGGATCTGGCGGCATTGTAGAAATCCTTACTAATATCCTGTACGCCGGAAACGGTATTGAGGATGATCGTAAAAATACCGCTGAACGCGATCAGGAAAACAGTAGGTCCGTCCCCGATACCAAACCATACGATGGTGAGCGGCACCCAGGCCATGATCGGTACCTGACGCAGGGAATTGATGAATGGGGACATGGTCTGTAAAAGCTTTGGTGAATATCCCATGACCATTCCAAGCGGGAATCCGATCAGGAATGCGTACAGAGAACCGGTCACGACTCGCCGCATGGTGATGGCAAGATTCTCTAAAACATACATATCGGTTAATGAATAAACGACCTGATAGGCCACATTCTCCAAATACGGAAATATAAACGGGGCTTTTACTGCGTGAGCGGCAAAATACCAGATCACACAGATCAGGGCCAGGGAAAAGATCGCGCCCTTGTTATAATTCCTGCCGCCCATTTTCCGCCAATTCTGTCGGTCTTTTGTCTTGGTAGCGTGTATCATACGATCTACCTGTTTGTTATCTCCCAATTGTTCACCTCCCTTATGAATTGAGGATAATATATACAGCCAAATCATAACAAAATTTTAATAATTATAATAGAAATATTATACAAAAAAATAAAGTCGGTGTCGAATATTGTATTTTTTTATAAAACCGGAAAGTGCGGGCGAATAAAGCTATAATAGCTATAATTAAGATGGAATAAATTGTTGGGAGGTGCCGTGAATGAAGAAGCCTTGCATCGAATATATCAGTGCATGTGCATGATGTGAAGTGTTTGGAGACTTGGTTCAAGTCCTGGAGAAAGAATATGAAGGAAGAGTGAATGTGAAGATCTATCGTGCAGGTCAGGATTTTGATTATATCAAGAAGTACGGTGCGGTGACCAAGAGTATGCTGGTCATCAACGAGAAGAAGGCAGTGACGAAGCTGACCAAGCCTGCCGTGCGTAAAGCATTCGAGGAGGCGTTGAAGATATGATAGGAGATTTGTGGGGGTTTCTGTCCAGTATAGTAGTGTCAGCGTGGTCGATGCTCAACAGTTCATCACCGTGGCTGGTATTCAGTTTTGTCGTAGCTGGTCTGCTGCATGAATTTCTGAAGCCTGAGAAGGTACAGAAGACGTCCATCGGCTCAAAGCGGGCGAGCGGTGTGTTCTGGACGACGGTGTCGGGGATGTTTATACCGATCTGCAGCTGCGGAACGATTCCTCTTGGCATCAGTATGTATTACAGCGGGGCTTATCTGGGGCCGACGCTGGCGTTCATGACCAGTACGCCTATGATCAATCCGCTAGCGGTGATCCTATCCTGGGGGCTGTTGGGCAAAGAGATTACCATTATCTATGTTATTACGGGATTTGTCGCGCCGATGATCATCGGCATGGTGGCGAATAAGTACGCCGGCGACGAATTACATATCGGGATCAATAAGATCCATAAGAAGCAGGAAGAAGAGGAGGGAAGGATTACGCTGGAATCCGACGACGAGGATGCGCCGGCCATGATCCAGCTTGAGTTCGAAGAGCCGTCGTTCTGGGAGAAGGTAAAGAGCGGGCTTCGCTGGTCACTGACCGAATTGAGTGTGACCATCAGCAAGTACACGGTTACGGGGATGCTGATCGCGGGTTTCTTATTCACGGTCGTGCCCCAGTCCTTCGTGCAGGATTATCTTGGGAATCCGGGCATGATATCCCTTCTCGGGATCACGGTGGTTGCAGGACTTATGTATGTCTGTGCGGTGGGCCATATCCCGTTTATTGCGGCGCTGGTTGCCAGCGGGGCGGCGCCTGGAGTCGCCATCACATTCTTGATGGCGGGAGCCGGGACGAATATCCCGGAATTATTGACGATCACAAAGACCATTGGGAAGAGGGCTATGATGATGTATTTTACCATGGTAGTCGGAATCTCCAATCTGGTGGGCTGGATCACGAACAAATTACTGATGCCGGGATTTGTTCCGGTGCTGGATTTTGACAGGACATCGAATACTATCGCGCATGCGAACAAGCTTATGGTCACCATACCTGAGTGGGGAGAGTGGATCTGCAGCCTGGTCCTGATCGCATATGCTCTGTATTCTCTGTGGAAATATATCAGATCCGGACTGGTGCATTCCAGAATGAAGGAAGCGTAAGCAGATGGAGCACGGCAGGAAGATTGCGGTCTTTATATCAGGCCTGATACTTGTTGGTACACTTGTGTCAGTGTTTTTCCCAAAAGAGGAGCGGCAGAATAAGGATGCGCCTCTGAGGGTCGGAGCAGGAGCGGATATCTCCGGAGTCCTGATGGAAGCAACGGTGGAGGAATTCGGCAGGGTATGTAAGGTTACGGAGGATTATGAGAGTTCGTCATTTCAGGACTGCTGAAGTAATCTTGCTCAGTGGGCACTGAGTGCGGAGGAGATCAATGTGGCGTTCTACTGCAGCCATATCGCTATGCATACCATAGAGGAGAATGAGAATGTCATGATCTACGGCCCAGTCATCATGAATGCGGAAGTCCTGTGTTATAAGAGTGATCTGGCGGATGTGAGAACTGTCGGTATCAGTCAGGGAAGGCAGAATGAGAAGGAGCAGGCGAGGGAGACCTATCCACAGATCGAAGAATTTCAGGAGATCACCCAGAAGGGGATTCTGTATTCACTGGAGAACGGACAGGTGGACGGAGTAGTTCAGGATATATCGAAGGCGGCGAATGTACCGGATTATCTGTGTGCGCCTATTTCAGAGACGGACTATATATCTTATGTGCTGGTAGTGGATAAGAAGTTTGTGGAGACGGAAGAATTTGGAGAATTTATAGAAAATTATAATCGGGCGGCCGAGAGTCTGAATGATCCGGAGATTCTTGCCGGGAAGCTTGGGGTGGAAGAAGACTGGCTTAAGGATAAGAAGATTCGGTTTCTGACACTGGGGCAGCCATAGATGAATAGAGATAGAGAGAGAGGATTAAGGAATGTCCATATCTGTAGAAGGGATAACGAAGGTATTTAAAGGAAGGAAGAAGGGGGATCCGGAGAATGTGGTGCTTAAGGATGTCTCTTTTAATGTAGAAGAGGGTGAATTCGTATCACTGCTTGGGCCGTCCGGCTGCGGTAAGACTACGACGCTTACAATCATCGCAGGTTTTCGGAAGGCGAATGAGGGTAAGATCGTAGTGAATGGCAATGAAGTGAAGAAGCCGGGCACGGACCGTTCATTTATGTTCCAGAATTATGCGTTATTTCCGTGGCTTAAGGTGGGAGAGAATATTGAGTATCCTATGAAGAAGATGAAAGTACCGAAAGCACAGCGTAAGGCGCAGCTTAAGGAGCTGCTTGAGATGGCGCAGCTTACGGCTTACGAGCATTATTATATTCATGAGATTTCCGGTGGTATGAAACAGAGAGTAGCGCTTCTTCGGGCGATTGCGTGTGATCCGCAGGTGCTCCTGATGGACGAGCCCCTTGGGGCGGTAGATTTCCAGATGCGGCAGATGCTCCAGATGCAGCTTGAAGAGATCCTGCAGCAGAAGAAGACTACGGCGCTGATGGTAACCCATGATGTGGATGAGTCCATATACTTAAGCGACCGTGTTGTGGTGATGTCCAGAGACCACGGGAAGATCATTGAAGACCTGAAGATCGATCTTCCAAGGCCGAGAGACCGCACGGCGCCTAAGTATCATGAGTATGTGGACCGCCTGACGGTGATCCTTAAGGATGCGTTAAGCGGCGGCGTATTTACGCAGGAGGATAAAGACCTGATGGAATTTATTCAGGGACAGAAAGGCAAGAATGAGGAGGTAGAATTCGTTGGATCAGAATGTTCATAGAAAATTTACGGACAGGCAGAACGAACTGAGACTGTATATTATAGAATTTACGGTGGATCATGGGCGGGCTTATCATATAGAGAATGATAAGGAAGCTGCGTTAGAGTACCTGCATATGACGGAAGAGGAGTATAAGGAGATCACAGACTGTCTGCTAGAGAAAGACGGTATGGTGGTGGACGAGAAGGGGAAGGTGAACTTCATCTATCCGGTATCCGCCCTTAAGACGAACCACCAGGTTACGCTTGACGACGGAAGGCAGTTTTCTGCTATGTGCGCCATCGACGCCATCGGCGCCGCGTTTACGTTCCATAAAGATACCGAGGTAAATTCGGTGAGCGCGGTGAGCGGCGAGCCGATCTATATCCGGATCAAGGATGAGAAGGTGGATGAATATGAACCAAAGACGCTGCATGCGCTGACATTTCCTCTGGGAGAATTGTCAAACTGGGCAGGGTCTTGCTGAAATGTAATGAATTTCTTCTGCAGCGGTGCAGAATTTGATCAATACGTTACGGATATGGAGCTTGACCCGGATTCAATCATTAAGGCGGACATAGAGAAGGCAGTTGAAGAGGCAAAGGCAACATTTGAAGTATAAATCTAACACAGGAGGTGTAAGAATGAAGGTAGCTTATTTATTGGAATCGGAGCATGCGAGAGAGATTCTTGAGCACATGATCATTCCCCAGATGGAAGAAGACCGTCACGGAGCAGAGGTTGCGGGCATGATGTTCTTCTTTGACAATGCTTACATGCTGGTAGAGGGATGCGATATTGCGGAGAGACTTAAGAAGCTAAGCGAGAAGACAGGCGTGCTTCTGATGGCGTGCGACAGATGCTGCTATCAAAGAGACATTGCGGACAAGCTGATCGCCCCGGCAGGGATTGGATGCTTCCCGAATGTGTACGCTGCGCTGGCTCCGGCAGGTGTAGACCAGGTAATTACGTTATAGGAGGATGGAATGATGAGAGTATTCAGCGTACCGGAGCTTTGCTGTCCGGATTGTGCTAAGAAGATCGATGCTGCATTAGAGGATGCAGGAGTGAATCATGAAGTTGATTTTGAAGGCAAGAAGGTGTCCATCTGTGACTGCGACCATTGCCAGGAAGTAACGCTTGATATCTTAAAAGAGATGGGATTTGAGGCAGAGAGGATCTCATAAGAATACCGGTATGAGAAGGCTCTGGCTGCAGTGATGCGGCCAGAGCTTATCTGATTCTCTCGATGGGATGTCTTCCGCCGATCTTCTGTGTGTTCATCCTGTACAGGGTACCGTCCAGAGAACTGCTGTTAAGGAAGGCAAGGATCGCGGCTTCATCGGGATCTAGGAAACGGATTGCAAGCCCGCAGCCAGTGCTGATCTCCCGGGGAACGGGCATGATGGTGATGTGGAAATGTTCTTTTAAACAGGCTTCTGCCGCCATGACACTGTCGGTCGTGTCGAATGCCAGGATATAATAATCTTTGGGAGAGAGCATATAGATACCGCCTTTCTTCTTTTGTCCCTGGTACCATTCTATCATGATTTGTGTAATTTGTAGCAGAAAAACAGAAGAAAATATAAAAAGTGTCAATTGACGAATTTTATATAATGTGAGAGAATATAAACAAGTATGGTGTTAAAGTAATAACAAACCCTACGACAGAAAAATCATACATAGTTGAAAGGAGTTTTACAATGATTTATTCACATGAAGTAGAAATGATGTGTCCTGTGGCTCAGGGTGCAAATCACGGACCAGCTCCGATTCCGGAAGAAGCAAAATGGGTAAAGGCAAAAGAGGTAAAGGATATCTCCGGTCTGACACATGGTGTGGGCTGGTGTGCACCGCAGCAGGGAGCCTGCAAACTCACTTTAAACGTAAAAGACGGTATTATTCAGGAAGCATTGGTGGAGACACTCGGATGTTCAGGAATGACACATTCAGCAGCTATGGCTTCAGAGATCCTTCCGGGAAAGACTATTCTGGAAGCTCTTAATACGGACCTTGTCTGTGATGCAATCAATACGGCAATGAGAGAATTATTCCTTCAGATCGTATACGGAAGAACTCAGAGCGCGTTCTCAGAGGACGGACTTCCGATCGGTGCAGGTCTGGAAGATCTCGGCAAGGGACTTCGTTCTCAGGTAGGTACTATGTATGGAACATTGGCAAAAGGTCCTCGTTATCTTGAGATGGCAGAAGGCTATGTAACAGGTGTTGCACTGGATGATAACAACGAGATTATCGGATACCAGTTCGTTAACCTTGGAAAGTTCACAGACTTTATCAAGGCAGGCGATACACCGAACGATGCATGGGAGAAGGCAAAAGGGCAGTATGGACGTGTTGCGGACGCAGCAAAGATTATTGACCCGAGAAAAGAATAGCACCGGATTGAAGGAAGTTCAATCTGTGTCCGTAAAAGTAACGAAAAAATTAGGAGGACAAGTAAATGGCTTTATTTGAATCATATGAAAGAAGAATTGATAAAATCAATGAAGTGTTAGGAAGCTATGGCATTGCTTCCATTGAAGAAGCAGAGAAGATCACGAAGGATGCCGGACTTGACGTATACAATCAGGTTAAGGGAATCCAGCCGATCTGTTTTGAGAATGCATGCTGGGCATATACAGTAGGTGCGGCGATCGCGATCAAGAAGGGATGTAAGACGGCTGCTGATGCTGCAGCAGCGATCGGGGAAGGATTACAGGCATTTTGTATTCCGGGTTCTGTGGCTGACCAGAGGAAGGTTGGACTTGGACATGGTAACTTAGGCAAGATGCTTCTCGAGGAGGAGACAGACTGTTTCGCATTCCTTGCAGGGCATGAGTCATTCGCGGCAGCAGAGGGCGCTATCGGTATCGCAGAGAAGGCTAACAAGGTTCGTAAGAAACCTCTTCGCGTTATTCTGAACGGACTTGGAAAGGATGCTGCGAAGATCATTTCCAGAATCAATGGATTTACCTATGTAGAGACAGATTATGATTATTATACAGGTGAGTTAAAAGAGGTTCAGAGGATCGCTTACTCAGACGGACTTCGTTCCAAGGTTAACTGCTACGGCGCTAATGATGTACGTGAAGGCGTTGCGATCATGCACAAGGAAGGCGTAGACGTATCTATCACAGGTAACTCTACCAACCCGACACGTTTCCAGCATCCGGTTGCAGGTACTTATAAGAAGGAATGTATCGAACAAGGCAAGAAGTATTTCTCAGTAGCATCCGGCGGCGGTACAGGACGTACGCTTCACCCGGATAACATGGCTGCAGGTCCGGCTTCTTACGGTATGACTGATACATTGGGACGTATGCATTCTGACGCACAGTTTGCAGGATCCTCATCCGTACCGGCTCACGTTGAGATGATGGGTCTTATCGGCGCAGGTAACAACCCGATGGTTGGTATGACTGTTGCGGTTGCGGTTGCGATCGAGGAAGCGGCAAAGGCTGGTAAGTTCTAAGAAATAGTGTAAAATCAAGGGCTATCGCTGATTGCAAGACACCCTTTAATACGATTCTATATAACGATTATATTTATTTTAGAATATTGTACCGGCTAATAAAGAATGCCCTCCAGACGAGAGAAAGGAGGGCGATAGCAATGTACGTTACATATTCGGATTTAAGAAATAGCCGCCACTACTGCAAATAGTGACGGCTTTCCCTCTGTCTATAATTTAATGAGAAGTATCAACAACTACGATATCCGAATCACCCTTGCGGGCCTGTTCCAGCACGGCTTCTGATAATTTCTGGAAAGAGCCGTAAGAGGATGTAGCGCCGGATAATGCGTCGATGTCATCATCCCTGCGCCCCTCCAGAAGTTGATTGGCATAATATCGGGTATATTCATTGGGATAGGTTCCGTTAGAATGGAGCATTGTCTGCATGTAAGCATTATCCCAGCTTTTGATAAAACCGCTGGCATTTTCAGCGTTGTATTCTACAGAGACGATACTTCCGCCCTTCACCATGATCGTAATATATTCTTTCCAGCCGTGACTGAAATCTTTGGCCTGAGCCGTATAATATCCGTCTTGAAGCTCCGTCTTCTCGCTGCATGCCGTCAGAGGGAGTACAAGCAACAGAAAAATCAGTGTAAATGTCAGTAATCGTTTCATTTTTAATTTTCCCCCTTCAAAATAAATTTATCCACTTGTACCTGAAGATTCTCGGCTTCTTTTGCCAGTGATCCGCTGGCCTGTTCCATGCCGCCGGCATTCTGAAGGTTACGGTCGGCGATTTCTGAAATAGCTTCAATTCGTTCGTCCATGAGAGACAGGGCATTCTGCTGGCTGTTCACTGCCGCTACAAGCGTATCGGAGATCGCGCTGATCTGGTCAGACACAGAAGAAATAGCACTGAAAGAGCCGGCAGTATCTGCAGTCAGTTCCACACCGGTCTGAATAATATCTTTGGTGCTGGTTACCATCTCGGTAGCGTTCTGTGCAGCCTCGGCGCTTTTAGCCGCCAACTGTTTCACTTCATTTGCGACAACTGCGAATCCTTTTCCGGCTTCTCCGGCGCGGGCAGCCTCTACGGAAGCATTGATCGCCAGAATGTTGGTCTGGAAGGCAATGTCTTCGATCGCTTTGGCAATCTTAGTGATCTCTTGTGCGTTGGAACTGATATCATCCATCGCGTTAGTGAGAGAGGACATCCGTGAATTGGCTTCCTGAATGCATTGTGCGATCTCTTCGGTCTTAGCCCTGGTCTGGGAACTGCTTTCCGTAACGCCAGACAGCCGTTCCTTCACGTGGGAAACTTCGTGGATCAGAGCTTCGGTGGACTGGTTCTGTTCCAGAGAAGCCTGATGAAGCTGGCCGGACTGTCCGTTCAATTCTTCTGACATAGCAGCCAAGCGGGTTGCAGCGGCCCGGAAGCCTTTGATAGTTTCATTCATAGACTGTATGATCGTGTGGAGACTTGTTCGGATCAAGGCAAAGTCTCCTTTATAATCTACCTGGGCGCTGACCTTTAGATTGCCGTCAGCAATTTGGGTTAATACCTGCTGAATATCTGATATGTAACGGTTGACGCTTTCTACGGTAGCATCCAAAGTCTGGGTCATAAGCTCTAATTCATCCCTGGAATTGACATGCGTCACCGCGGTATGGAGATCACCGTCGGAGAGGGCAACCATCCGGTTCGTAACGCTTTTGACCGGACGGGAGATCGAGCGTGACAGACGCAGTACTACCAAAATGGATATAATCAATACGGCCAGAGTAGATAATATTGCAACCATCATTGCCGCATTGATCAGGTGGTCATAGTCGGACTTGGGAATCTGAATGACCAGGAACCACTGAGTACCGCGGATAGGTGAAAAGGCCATCAGCATATTCTCATTGCCGATAGAGTATTCTTCAGAGCCGGTCTCGCCGCTCATTACGTGGCTCAGAGATTCGTCGTTGCCGTCGTTGAGCTGCGCCAGTGTGCTTTCGGTCAGAACCAATGACTGGTCAGGATGTCCGGTAACGAGACCTTCCCGGTTCACCATATAGGCGGTTCCGTGTCTGCCCAGGTTAATGCTGCTGATCACGTCGTTAAGTGCGTCATATTTGTAAACTCCTACTACATAGAAGGCTGTCTCCTGATTCTCCTTCACCGGCATTCCCATGGTGATGCCGAGCTTTCCGTCAAAAATAGTGGAAGAGCTGGTGGTCAGATTGTCTGTTTCTTTCAGAAGAGCGAAGAAGTTATCCTCCAGATTCTCCGGTGCACCGTCGATTCCCTGTATCAGCCGGCCCTGCAGGTCATACAGGGCAATGGTATGCAGCTCGTAGATCTCAGCGGCTTCCATAAGCACTTCTTTGCGGTTTTTGCGGATTACGGCGGTATCAAGCCGAGCATTATCTGTTCCTGTCGAACTCATGCGTGAATCTCCTGCAATGGTCATCATTCTGTCTGCAAGCATATGAATATTGGCTTCCACGGTTTTGGACGACTGCCTTGCCATAGGCTGCAGGCTGTCCAGAAGAATATTGTTGGCTAACGACTGCATAGAGAGCGCCATGATCACGCAGCATATGATAACTAATATCAGAATATTAAGAGTAGTGTTTTTTAAAATTCTCCCGTTCAGGCTGCGTCTGGTCTTTTTGCTGTGAGAGTTATTTTTCTTAGTAGTCACGTTTGCTGTCTCCTTTTCTTAAAAATTCTTGTACTAATATCTCAGCTTGATATTAGATAAGGCAACATCTGCCTGATATCCTTTTGTGTGCAGCATATATTCCATTCCCTTTTTCGCAAGGTCAATGTGGTTCTGCGGTGCAACCATGATCTCCTCAATAGGCAGAAGCCCTTCGCTTAAGGGGATCTCAATATAAGGAAGCATAAATCCGTCCTTGGCACGGAAATATACCGTCGTATCTTTCTGCTTTTTGAATACAAACCGATATTCTTCTTCCTCAGCAAATCCTTCATGTTTAAAGAACATGGCATAAACTTCAGCGGTTTTTTGGAATTTGCGGCACGCCTTCTGATAATTGACGTTCTGCCGGTCCCTGCTGCCGGCCGCTAAGACGTCTTCAAGGGGCGTCCGAAGCAGATTGGGTAAATAACTGCAGATATTTCTCTGGATTAACTGCCTTTGCCGTCTGGGATTGTAAACTACAAGGCCGTGGTAGGCGATCTCGGCCGCTTCCTCGATTCTTGCGATGATCTCATCGCTTCGGAAGCCTATATTATAACCGGTCTTGCTGCCGAATTCCGACCACATGGTGATGCTGTCCCGGCATTTTGAGAAAGAAAGCACGAAGTATTCCCGGGGCTTTTCATGCTTAGAATAGATAGAATCCGCAAGAAACATCTCCTTTAATGCCGGGCTTTTGATAGTGTCCCGGCACACCTCTTCTATGATTCCCCGGATGTAAGAAAATTCATTGGGGTCGTTTAGAAAATCACTCTTTGTAGCCCAGAAGCAGTTGTGGTTAATGATACCGTTGATGCCGTTGCTCTTGGTATAGTGATACAGGATGCTGCTGTTTTCGGCGCGTTTTAATTTTACCTGTCTGCCAGACATAGATTCGTTACCTCTCATGGTGTGTTATTCAAATATGCGAAAATACTCCTTTACTTACTTATCGGCTGTTTCACTATAAAAATCACCTAATTTTTACAATTATTGAGTTTTAGGGTATTTATTTGTATCTTGTATTAGCTTGATAGGGGAGGGGTTTGATGCTATAATATGCGGAAAGAAAAGACACAGGGCAGCCGCAGACAGGATACCGTGCGGCGTCCCTGTGTGATCTGCAAATTGAGGAAGACAAACGATCAGTAGGTGATCTCCTGAAGATAGAGCCCTTTGGGGTCGCAGGGAGCGCTTGCATCCATGCTGCCCTCCAGGATATCGTCGATGTCTTCTTTGGGGCGGGTGTAGAATCCAATATCCAGCAGCGTACCTACCATGAGCCGTGCCATATTGTGAAGAAAGTCGTCGGCATGGATCATTATCTGCATCTCCTGGGCGGCGCTGTAGATCTCAACCTCATAAACCTGCCTTACGGTAGATTTGCTTTTCTTTGAGGAAGAGAAGTTCTTGAAATCATGAGTCCCGGTCAGGAGAATGCCGGCCTGCTGCATCAGCTGCCTGTCCGGCGTCTTGAAACAGTGGTAGGTGTACTTGCGGTCGAACACGCTGGGTACGTCGTCGATGGTCATGCGGTACACATAAGTCTTGGAGGTGGCGTTCAGTTGGGCATGGAAACGGTCAGGAACCTCATCTACCCGGACGATCGCAATGTCCATGGGAAGATATCGGTTGAGGTAATGCTTCATATCCAGAAGCTTCATATCGGATCCCGTCTTGAAATTGGCGACCTGCGCATAGGCATGTACGCCAACCTCGGTACGGCATCCGCAGTTCAGTTCGGTATCGGATTCTCCGGTCATCTTTCTGATGACTTCTAAGATCTTATTGGAGACCGTATTGTTGGATTCGTCTTTCCCCAGGCGTGTCCAGCCCTGGTAACGGCTGCCGTCGTATTCTATTGTTAATTTGATGTTTCTTAAAGCAGAAGGCGTTTTTGCGGATTTGTCTCTTTTGCGCATATTCAAAATCCTCATCTTTCTATATGGAAATATTTATAACATCATTGTATTAAGTATATCAAATTCTATATTATAAGAAAAGGGTAAACAAAGAAAAAGACCTATAACGAAAGGAAATAATATAAATGAGTGTAGAAAGCAGAAAAGTATCAGAATCCATTGTGGAAACAGTCCATATGGTCCGTCCGAATCATTTGAACGGGGCGGGACGTTTGTTCGGAGGCATCCTGATGCAGTGGATCGATGAAGTTGCGGCGCTTGCGGCGAAGCGTCATGCCCATATGAATATAACGACGGTTTCGGTGGATAATCTCCGCTTCTTAAAGGGAGCCTATCAGAGGGATGTCATTGTGCTCAAAGGGAAGATCACGTATGTGGGGCGGACCTCCATGGAAGTGAAGGTGGATACCTATGTAGAGGATGCGGACGGCGAAAGGATATTGATCAACAATGCGTTTTTTACAATGGTGGCGCTGGATTCCAACGATAAGCCTGCCGAGGTGCCGCGTCTTCTGCTGGAGACGGAGGAGGACCGGCACGATTTTGAGAAGGCGAAGCTTCGAAGAGAGATGCGGCTGCTTAGAAAGGAAGAGGGATTCTAAGCATGCCGCCAGAGCTTATAGCTGTATTTTGTAATGATCAGAGGGAGGTCATTTCTTCATATAAGAAGATACCATCCGCACCATATTCTCGATCTGGTCCTGTTCTTCCTTGGATTTTCCGTCCTTTAGGACGGAGAGTACCAGAGAGAATTCATCCGGTGTAAACTGAATTCCTTTTTTATTCGCGTTCGTGATCAATGCCATCATGATAGGTGCGAGAGATTTCCCGCTCTTCCCCGGAGTCTGTGCTGCCGCTGTGCGGATCAGCTCCATTTTCATTGGATCCATGTTTTGCATTGACGGGTGGTTCATCCATTCGTTCATTGTCATTGTCTCCTTTCCTGCTGCCCGTGTCGGGTTGATTCATTTCATTTTCAAACATCATGCTGTACATTTCAAACATCTCCTGCTGTTCAGGATTCATCATGCTTTTCATCATGTCCATCGGATCAAAGGAATTCGAATCCATGGAGGATCCTGACATATTCTGCATGTTCTGCATATTCTGTACCATTTCCATCATATTCATCATGCCGGACATTTGTTCCATCATTTCTTTTTCAGAAGGGTTCATATAAGGTTTTAATCCCTCCAGTATATTGGAAGGAGAGGGATCAGAAGAAAAACCCTGAAAGACTTCCATGGTGTGGCGAAGCTCCAGAAATTTGATATAGACCCCGAAAAAGCGCTGGATAGAGGGCGGAGTGTATGGAAGCAGGAGTTTTAATGTATATAGGAAGGGCGGTGTGACCAGATTATCGAAAGGTGTCATCGGTTTCGGTGGATTTTGTTCCATAAGCACTCCTTGAAATAACGTTGTAAATATATATGACAGCGGAGAGGAATTTATACATACTTGTCTGATAATGTATTACAGTTTGAAGATATGGAAAAACTAAATTGAAAATATTTCATATATTAGTATGGTAAGATACCAGAAAGGGGAAGGGAATATGGATAGGAAACTGATTATTGACGGCAATGCCGTGTACGAGATTGATGAGAATTGTATGCTGAGAAAACATCTGGAAGAAGCAGTTCTGGAACAGCCTGAGAAGGACAGCAAGAAACTGAATGAATACAAAATGAAGAGGGCGGAGTGATATACTCCGCCCGGTTATAGAATTAGCATCCGCAGTCAAAGCCGCCGCATCCATTGCCACATCCGCCGCAGCAGAAGAGCAGAAGGATGATCCACAGACAACTGTCATTGCCGCATCCGCCGCCAAAGCCGTTGCCGCATCCGCCGCAGCAGAAGAGCAGAAGGATGATCCACAGGCAGCTATTGTTGCCAAAGCCGCATCCGCATTCTCCACCAGTTCTTCCTACGCCTGATTCACAGCCGCATCCACAGTTCGTAGCACTTAAATCGCTCATATTGAAATCCTCCATTTATGATGTTTACAGTAACATAATATGCGGAGGGTTCCGATGTGTGAGAAGGAAAATCAATTTTTTATCAGTCGTTTTATAGAATGTTGGTAGAGGTAGGAATTCTTCTGCAGCTTTAGCTTGTCCAACGTTGTTATATTTTCCTTGGCGTACTCGTCATAGAGGGTCAGCAAGTAGGATGTGGTGTAATTCCTGTGCTGAAACCAGGTGAAGAGAAGCCAGTTCATGATGTCTGGATACCAGTACCGCTCAGGGATGGCAGAGGACTGGAGCAGGGCAACGTGCTGCGACGCTTCTTCTGAAAGTTCGGTAAGCTCGTCAGAGTAGTTCTTATCCTTGAATAGGGCGTCGCTTTGCTGAACGATGTCGTACAGGGCGTTAGAAGCCTTCCAGTAAGCGACGAAGGCAGGATCGGTATCCTCAGGAGTTTCTTCCATATTATGAAGATCGAAGGTCTGCATGGTGGGCCGCTTCCTGGTGAAGCTCCAGTCATACTCAGAACGCTTGTCCGGGTCGGACAGGACATTGTAGGCCTCTAAGATCTCCTGCATCTGTTCGGTGGTGTCGATACCGTTGCGGATGTTGACGTCCGGGTGGTACTTTTTCGCCAGTTCATTCTTGGCAGCGGTAATGTCTTCTAAGGTAGCCTTTTCTGAGACTCCCAATATATCATAATAATTCTTGTCGTTCATTCTATCCTCCATTGATGATAAAATATGGAAATGAGCATAATTATCTTACGACACTTTCGCGGATAAATCAATTAGAAATTTTGAATATTCAAAAGGTGATATAGATGTGAATCTGTGTTATACTGGTTGTATTAGTTGGGTGATTGAGGTGATGGGCATGGAAATCGCAGATTTTAACGGATATGAACAGAATCAGAGAATGTATGGAGGAACCGCTGGAAGGAAAATGGGTATTTCTGTTGACGGGAAGGATTATATTCTGAAATTTCCGGGGAATCTGAAAGAACAGGGAATGAAGAATATCAGGCTTAGTTATTCTAATAGTCCGGTGTGTGAATATATTGGTTCACAAATTTACCGGATGTTGGGGTTTGATGTGCATGAAACGATTCTTGGTACAAGAAATGGGAAAACGGTTGTCGCATGTGGGGACTTTCTTAGGAGTGGAGAGATATTATATGAATTTGATAAGATTAAGGTAACCTTCGAACCACATTTTTTAGACTCCAGTGGAAATGAGACGAATGGAGTAGGCGTAGATCTGTACGAAATTCTTATGACAATGCAGGAACATCCATTTTTAAAAGATGTTCAGGGAATCAGGGAGCATTTTTGGAATATGTTTGTAGTGGATGCATTTCTTGGAAATCCAGACAGAAATAACAGCAATTGGGGGATTATTCTGGGCGTGGATGGTAATAAACGAATAGCTCCAATATATGATAACGGGAATTGTCTCAATTGTAAATGGGATGAAGAAAAGATGTCGGAGGTTTTGTCAGATGAAATGGAACTGGAGACAGAAAGTTATAGAGGGCGCCGGTGTATTTTTGAGATGAAAGGGAAGAAGATAAATCCGTATCATCTTATGGAAAATATGGAATATCGGGAATGTAGTGACGCTGTGGAAAGGTTGATTCCTATTATAGGGGATTTATTACCGGAAATTAGAAGGTTGATAGAGGATATTCCAGTGATATCAGAAGTACAGAAGATGTTCTATTATAAGATAATGGAATGCAGATATGATAAGGAGTTTCTTCCAATTTATCAGAAAATTATTGCCGAAAAAAATATATATGAAACTGGAGGACAACAGAATGTACAATGATGAGAAAATAATTTTGCCTATGGACCTTCCGGAAGGGCTGCAGCGTGATTTCAAGGAATTACAGGAATATTATGACGCAGGTGACTGGCTGCAGTTTGACTTATTGTTTGAAGCAGTGGAGGCGAGTGTGAAGGCATATTATCTTGCCGGAAAAATCAGCAGAGAGGAATTGAATCTTATTTTTAAGAAATATGGAATCGCATAGCGGTAAAGAAGATATCACAGAAGAGGAGACATAAGGAATAACGAAGCAAGAGCTGGCTACGAGAATATGGGCAACTGCGAATGAACTCAGGAAAACATCAAGGCAAGCGAGTACAAGGACTATATTCTTGGCTTTATGTTTTACAAATACTTATCAGACAAGGAGCTTGATTATTTCAAAGATTGGGGTGGGGAATCAGAGGAAGATCTGGTAGATCTGGATATCGAGGTCATTGATAAGGCCAGGGATGCCAATGGATACTTTATCGCCTATGATGACCTATTCTCTGTCTGGAGAAAGAAGGGGATTCATCTTGGGGCGCGGGATGTCTCGGAAGCGATAGGAAGATTCTACGATAATATCGGCACCAGATATCAGAAGCTTTTTGAAAATATCTTTTCCGTGCTGGCGTCAGGGCTTACAAAGCTTGGAGAGAACGCCGGATCCAGGGATAGTGCGGTGCGCAGCATTGTGGATCTGATCTGCCAGATTCCACCAAAGAGCAAAGACTATGATGTACTTGGATATATCTATGAATATCTGATCCGACAATTCTCAAGTGAAGCGAAAAAAGATGGGGCGTTCTATACACCCCATGGGTTGACATCTCTTATGGCAAAGATCGTGGCGGACCGGCTGAGAGGGAAACAAGAAGTGAGTGTATACGATCCCACAATCGGAACAGCGGGTCTTCTGTTAAATATCGGAAAAGAAGTGGGGAAGTTCGTTGCATTTGAGAATATTAAGTATTACGGACAGGAGCTTATTACGGAAACTTGCAACCTTGCGAAGATGAATTTGTTTATGCAGGATATAAACATTCAGAATATCCATGTGCGAAACGGAGATACGTTGAAGGACGACTGGCCGTACTTTGATGAGGATAGAGCCTATGAGGCGCTTCCGGTAGATGCGGTTGTGTCCAATCCGCCGTATAGTCAGGGGTGGAATCCGGAGGATTATAAATTAGACGAGAGATTCAAATATGGGCTTGCGCCGCAGAAGAAAGCGGATTATGCGTTCTTGTTACATTGTCTTTACCATGTGCGGGATAAGGACGGTATCATGGCGATTGTGCTCCCCCACGGCGTATTGTTTCGCGGGGCGGCAGAATACCAGATCAGGAAAAATCTGATAGAAAATCATAACATCGAAACA
Organism: uncultured Dorea sp.; assembly: GCA_947652615.1. Classification (GTDB taxonomy): domain Bacteria; phylum Bacillota; class Clostridia; order Lachnospirales; family Lachnospiraceae; genus Sporofaciens. Next base: position 53,093 of record CANTDX010000016.1, read on the forward strand.
ATTATCGGATTCCCGGGGAATATGTTCTTCGCAACAGGGATTCCGGTCATCGTTATGATTCTTTCAAAAGGAAGAGAAGAGAGTGACATTTTATTTATAGATGCTTCTGCGTCCTATGCCAAAGAAGGAACGCAGAATGTATTAAGAGAGAAGGATATCAAGAAGATATTTGATACGGTAAAGGCAAGAAAAGATATCAAGAATTTCTCAAAAGTTGTAAATTTGGATGAAATCATTGAGAATGATTATAATCTGAATATTCCCAGATATATTTCTGCGGCAGAGAGTAAAGAAGCCCTTGATCCGTATTCTGTCATGACGGGAAGGATCTCAGGCAAAGCCCTCTTGGCATATGACGGATATTGGGCAGAATTCCCTGGGCTTAAGCAGAAAATATTCGATATGGAGAACGACTATTATATATTTAAGCCGGTTGAGATAAAGGATGTAATCTTTTCGGATGATGGAGTTAAGAAGTATATAGCAGATGTCGGCAATATATCAGAAGGGTTCAGAGATTATCTGATCACATCATTAATCTGGAATGACGCAGACGTAAAGGTTCATGACAGGATCATAGAGCGGTTATTCCGGATCTATGGAGATGTGAAGCTGTTAGATGGATATTCTGTCTTTCAGGCATTTTCTGATGAATGGGATATCGTGGAGAATGATTTGGTCAGAATACATAATGAGGGAAAACAGATCTGCCGAGAGACAGAGCCAGATATTGTGTTGCAGAAGGATAACAGTACGAAGAAATATGTGGAGGTACAAAAGGGAATCAAAGGAAAGGTATTTCCGATCCGCATGATCCAGGAAGCGTATTTCCGATCAGAGTTAGATGAACTTGAGAGGTTAAATAGTGAGAGCGTCTCTTTAGAAGGTGAGATAGAAGAACTGTGGAATGAGCTGGAAGTAGATACGAAGTCCAATCTGTCGAAAGAGGACAGTGATGATCATTCCAAAATGGATCAGAAGAAGCTGAACGGCGAAGTGAAGCTGATTCTTGCGGGAGTGTCATTCCCGGAAACAGATATTTTGGAAGAGTATCTTGCGTTAAAGAATAAGCAGAAGAAGATTGATTTTATCAGCGACCATTCGGAAATAGAATGGGATCAGATAAAATGTAATAAGGATATGACCTATGGAGCAGCGGCGGTAAGGACATATATAGATTTCCTGAAGCTTAAGAAAGAGTTCGATATGGAGACCGAAGAGGGCAAGATCATAGGCATAAAGAAGAAGATCGAGCTGAAGAGCGATGTGAATAAAAAAGCGAAGATGCTGTCGCAGGAGCTTGAGGAGAAGGCGGTTGAGAAGATTGGGAGCCTAACGGACGGGGAAGTTGACGATATGCTTACGAAGAAATGGATCAATCCGGTAATGCTTCATATTGAAGAGGATGTAAAACAGGTGATGATGAAGCTTGTGAATGCGCTGGAAGCGTTGAAGGAGCAGTATAAGGATCCGCTTCCCAGACTGGATGAACAGATTGAAGAGCTTAACAGAGAGTTGCACGAGATGCTTGGTGAGCTGTGTGGGAGTCCGGCGGATATGGAAGCGATTGATATATTTAGAAAGGGGCTGCTTTGATGGAGGGGAGGAAAGTTCCGGAGATAAGGTTTGAAGGGTTTGAGGGGGAGTGGGAAGAGTATAAGTTGGGGGAGATTGTTGAGATTGTTTCGCGGACTAATGAACAATCTAATGCGCCTGTAATGATGATAACGGCACAAAATGGATTTATCAATCAATCGGAGCGATATGTTTACGATAATACGGGTGAAAGTTTAAAAAAGTATATCTTGTTGAGGAGAGATGAACTTGCATATAATCATGGGGCGTCTAAAATTCGACCGTATGGTTCGTGTTTTGCATTAAATGTCGAAGAAGCAAGAGTTCCATTTGTATACCATTGTTTTTCAGTTGGTAAAAATGTATCAGAATTTATTTCTTTTGTATTAAACGGAAGAGAAACTGAAAAACAATTAAAAAAGATGGTATCATCAGGTGCCAGAATGGATGGTTTACTTAATATTTCTTTTGAAGAATTTTGTTCTATTTCGTTAATGATACCAACAGTAGTAGAACAGAAACGAGTTGCGAGATATTTTCGCAATCTTGATGGTATGCTCACTTTTTATCAATATAAGCTTGAGAAATTAAAACTTTTAAAAAGAGCAATGATCGAAAAAATGTTTCCTAAAAATGGTGAGAAAGTTCCAGAAATAAGATTTGAAGGATTTACTGACGATTGGGAACAGCGTAAGTTCTCTGATTTTACTTGGGCTTCTGGAAAACGTAATAAAGAGGATTTGGATTTAGAGCCTTATGCAATTACAAATGAGCATGGTTTTATTCCTCAAAATAAAGCTCATGATGAATTTGGATATATGAAAGATACAGATAGAAAAGCATACAATATCGTTACTCCAAATTCATTTGCATATAACCCAGCGAGAATAAATGTTGGGTCTATCGGATATTATGAAGGTATAGAAAACGTGATAGTTAGTTCGCTCTATGAAGTTTTTCAAACAGCTGATTATGTTGACGATAGATTCCTTTGGCATTGGTTTAAGTCGGGGGAATTTCCTAAATGGATAGAACGCCTTCAAGAAGGCAGTGTACGTTTATACTTTTATTATGACAAGCTATGCGAGTGTCAAATGTTAATGCCATCTGTTGCCGAACAGAAGAAAATCGCGATGTCGTTAGATAACCTCGATCACCTTATCACCCTTCACCAGGATAAGATAGAAAAGCTTCATAATTTCAAAAAATCAATGTTGGAAAAGATGTTTATATAAAAATGATGGAAGAAATTATTATGCAAAAAATGATGAGTGAGATATTGTATTATTATGACAGAGAAGTTGTTAAAATGATGATAGATAAATATGGTCTGGATCCTATGGAAGCGATCAATAGTTTTATAAAATCTCAAACCCATATTATGTTAGAAGATATACAGTATGGTATGGATGAGTTTGGTTATCCTGCTATATTTGATATGTGGGAATGTGAGAAAATAATGGGAGATCCTAGAAATTCCATATATATACGAGGAGAATAATCTTTATTGGAATGTTATGATGCATACAAGAATAAACCGACAGGTGAGGTGCTTGAAGTGTGGGATTCACTGAATATATCGGATTTTATTTTTAATATGCATGAAATGTATTATTCTGAATCTATAGAAAATGCTTTTAAAGATATTGACAGTCTGATTATACCTGGTAAATCTTAGAATTTGGTGAAGTCGGACAGAGGTGGGAAATTTTATGGGAAAAAGAGTAGAAATAGAGAAGATTAGTAATGATAAAGAATATGAACAGCTTCTACAGCAGATTATGGAACGATCGAAAGCAGGATTGGAAAAGGCGGCCGATGAAGTAAGAAAAGCGCAGTTGGCAACTTATTGGGATAATGGACGATACATTGTTGAATACGAACAGAATGGAAAAAAGCATGCGGAATATGGATTGGAATTATTGAAAAAATTAGCCGAAGATTTGACATTGCGTCTTGGGAAAGGGTATAGTAGGCCTACATTATATAAAATGAGAAAATTTTATCAATGTTATCCGAGTGGATATGAAGAATGTAAAGAACTTTCATGGTCGCATGTTTGTGAGTTGATTTATATCGAAGATGATTTGGAGAGAAGTTTTTATGCAAAGCAGAGTGTTGCTGAAAAGTGGAATGTTCGTACATTAAAAAGACAGAAAAAGAGTGCATTATTCCTTCGTCTTGCAGCCAGTACGGATAAACAGGGTATATTAAAACTGGCAAAAGAGGGTATTGAAATACAGACTGCTCAAGATATAGTAAAAGATACCTATACACTAGAATTTTTAAATCTCAATGATAAGCAGAACTATAATGAGAAAGATTTAGAAAATAGAATTTTAGAGCATTTGCAAGAATTTTTATTGGAACTTGGAAAAGGTTTCACTTTTGTGAAAAGACAATATCCAATGAATATTGGTAATAGGGTATTTTGGTGTGATCTGGTTTTTTATCATCGGATTTTAAAATGTTTTGTATTAATAGACTTGAAGAAAGAAGATGTGCAGTATGATGATATTGGTCAAATGAATACATATATGGGATATATAGCAGAAGAAGAGAATATGCCGGATGATAATCCGCCGATTGGAATAATACTTGCACGGGGGAAAGACGAACTGCTGGTGAAATATGCTACATATGGCATGGACAGCAATTTGTTTGTATCGAAGTATGAATTATATTTACCGAATAGAGATGAATTGAAACGTTTAGTAGACAATATTGTGAAAGAAGCAGATGAAGAGGAAAATAGGTTTGTCGATAATTTTTGAATGTTTAAAAACAGAGATATTCCGTATTTACAGGCTTGAAGGACTTCAATATTTGCGAAATTATCTTTTTGTCGATAATTTTTAGAAGCAAACCTGCCTATCAAAATCAACATAACAAAGGAGAAATGGCATGCCGCTACCATACACAGGAAAAAACGGAGAATTGAACTTTGAACGGGACTTTATAGATACCTAAAAAAAGCGAGGCTGGAGTAAGGATGTCCTGAATCACAAGACGATCCCGGAACTGATTGAAAATTGGAAAAATATTATATTTGACAGAAACCGCAATGTATTGAATAACGTCCCTCTCTCTGAATCAGAGATGGACCGTCTTATGGATACGGTGCGGGAGCAGGCGAACACACCGGTAAAGTCGAATATTTTCATTACGGGAAAGGATGTTCCTGTGAGACGGGACGGGGATTCACCGGATCAGAAGAATGCAGGGAACGAAGTCTTCCTGAACATCTTCTCTCCGGGGGAAGTGGCAGGCGGCACATCCAAATACCAGATCGCCGAACAGATTGTGTTCAACCAGCAGGAAGATACCCGAGACAGAAGAGGTGATATTACACTTTTGATCAATGGCATGCCGGTGATCCATATCGAATTGAAAGCGAGCGGCGTAGATGTTTTTGAGGCCACAAACCAGATAAAAAAGTATATACAGGAGAGGAAATTCCAGGGATTTATGAGTCTGGTGCAGGTGTTTTGGGCGATTACACCGGAAGATGCGCTGTATTTTGCGAATCCTGGGACGGCAGAGCGGATGAACTCCGCATTCTTCTTCCATTGGGGAGACAGGGACAATCATATTATCCGGGAATGGAGAGAGATCATAGACGGCGAATCCAGGATCCTTTCCATACCTGAGGCGCACCGAATGATCGGATATTATGCAATCGCTGACAAAGAGAAGGATACGCTGAAGGTCTGCCGAAGCTACCAGTATATTGCGATTAGAGCAATCGTGGAACGGGTTTCCAGGCAGAAATGGGGGGATCATGACCAGCTTGGAGGCTTCGTGTGGTGTACGACCGGCGGCGGTAAGACGATGACTTCTTTTAAGGCCGGACAGCTTATCATAGACAAAGGATATGCGGATAATGTTGTGTTCCTGGTCGACAGGAAGGCATTGGACAGTCAGTCCAAGCAGGAATATAACTCATTTGCGCCGGTTGGAAGGAAGGTAGTAGAGACTAAAAGTGCATTCGATCTGTTTAACAAGCTGGTGAGTTCACATGCCGATAATCAGATGTTGCTTACTTCCATCCAGAAGATGTCGAAGATTACGGATAAAAATGAAGAGAAACGTAAGGACGAGTTAGAGAAGATCAAACGCAAAAGGATTGTATTTATCGTAGATGAGGCACATCGTTCTCAGTTTGGTGAAATGCACCAGAACGTGAAGAATACATTCTACAATGCTCTTTTTATTGGATTTACAGGTACACCGATCTTTCCTGAGAATATGCGTGAGGGAGAGATGACGACGGAATCGGTATTTGGCAGATGCCTTGCGGTATATTCTCTTGCAACAGGAATCCGTGACGGCAATGTACTGGGGTTCTATCCTAAGGGAGAAAAGACTTATGATGATGATGATGTCTTAAGGAAGAAAGTTGCCCAGCGTGAGAGTAATGCAGATTCTATGGAAGATGCAAAAAAGGATCCTGAGAAGTGGAAAATATATCGTTATTTTACAACAAAGGCTCCTATGGAAACTCAATATGATGAGAGAGGAAACATCAAGAAAGACCGGAATGGACGTAATCTGAAAGGAATCGAAGATTATCTGGTGCCAAGTCAATACGATAATCCTGAACATAGAAGAAGTGTCGTAGAGAATATAATTAATAACTCAAACTTCCCACACCGCATGGTGTGTTGAACCTTGAAAAATCAATACTTT
>CANTDX010000017.1 GCA_947652615.1 uncultured Dorea sp.
GGGTAATTCCTTACTGGCTGTAAGGGAGATTAACCATAAATATATTGTAGTAGGGTGAATACAGAAGATTATGATCTGATCCAAGGTTACCGGGCAGATGACAGCTATACGCAGGTGATTGAAGCTTTTTTGATGAATCAGATCAATACTTATGAAGTAGAACGGCTCTTCTATAAAGGTGATCTGGGGAATCAGATTTTCTTAAAATCTCAGAGAGCGTTCGAGCATATTGAATGGATCGACTCTTATGAAGTGACTCTGAGAGAAGAGGATAAGAAGGCAGATCTGTATGCAAGAAGAGAAGTGAACAGATTCCTGACAGGGCGGATGAGGGCGATATTGATCGATGGCTTCTCTGTTCCGGGGATCACAGCCCGATATGCAATACAGAATCATTTGCAGTATCAGAAAGGAAGAGGGGGATATGCAGATGCCGGCTTATGATGAGGCTTATCTGGACAGTATGATCCAGAAGACCAGATATCTTTTTAAATTAATAGCGAGGAACTGTGATCGGGTATTTGATGTGATTAGGGAGTATATGGAGGGGGAGTACCGGGAGCGCATGGACGACGGGAATCCCCTCTATCTAAATAAGACGCCGAAGCAGATCTTGGGGAGCCTGGGGATCCGTATCGAGAATGATGAGGAGATCAGCGAGGCTTATGATGAATTCATCCTGGAATGGATGGCGGATATCTACACGTACATGCAGTGGAAATGGAATCTGCCGTCGAAGGATATCGTGCAAGGGGTAGGACCGGCAGAATTGTATGGGAAATATTATCCTCTGCATGAGGCTTCGATCGAGAATGGGGCGGATAAATTGAGAAAGTTTGTTGTGAAGTAGAAAAGGGGTAATATTGTTGAAGCGGTTTCATGTAACCGTTCCGCTCAATATCCTGAATGAGCTGGTTGATCCGCTTTCCCTGTTAGAATTTATAGAATACCGATCGGCAAGGTCTACCATCAGCCCTGGAACGAACTCTTACCGGAAAGGATGTAATAAGCTATGGCAGGATCATTTTTTTCAATTCTTTGTGAAGCATTTCCCCAAAGTAATATCCGGATCACAGGTGCGAACGGCAATACGATCATAGAGCAGGAGTATTTCTCGGATAGAAAGAATCATAGTGATGATCTCTTCAGCATCTCAAGACCCCTTACCTTGAACCGTCAGCTTACCCTGTCAGTTCGGGCGAATGCGTACAAGGACGAGGATGAGGTAGGCAGGATGCTGGACGGCATAATCAGTATGGCGGGTTCGCATTACAAAGGCGCCAGGAAAAGAGAGCATGAAGATAATGAAGAGAAAAGGCTGTTGAGGACACTTCTCTATGCGGATTCAATGGAGATGCACATCTACGCGGTTCTTCTGGCAGAAAAATTAAAAAAAGAGATGGCGCTTGAACGGGTGGTCTGTGTGATCGAATGCAGGTATGGCGAGACGGATGATATGAAGAATCTGATCAAACGGTATAGGAAGACGTCGCCGCAGGATATCTGCGAATCTGTGGAAGAGGGGAGGATCATCCTGTGTAAATATATTCCGGATGCCAGGGAGACGATAAAGGATCAGTGTAATGAATATTTTCAGGGGGTCCAAATGCTGATATCTGAAAAGTTCGGGTATGTTCCGCAGATCTATATCGGCGCCATGGTGAGGCAGGCGGAAGAATACAGATTCAGCCTGAATGCTGCGCTGACAACGAAACGGGCAGTGGGGGAGATCCGCAGCGGAGGCAGAAGGGCGCACAATATCTTCTATGCCGAAGATTATCTTGTTGAATATACCTTTTATAATACCGATCAGGAGACACTGGAACATTTTCTTGGCGCATATGCAGAGAAGCTTCGGAAAGAGCCGGAATTGGTGAAGACGGCAAAGATACTGCTGGAGAACGGAATGAATATCAGTCATGCGTCAAAGTACGGTTATGTCCATAGAAATACGATGATGCTGCATGTGAGAAAATTGTGCGGTCTTTTAAAAATTGATCCTATGAATTATGACGGGGATAAATTCTTACTGATGTTGATCTGTGAGTATTTCGCGGCTTATGATACGCAGATTGCTCCGTGCTGATATTCTCGTGCAAGCAGGATATGTGTTGTGTGCACAATTTTATGATATGATATTGTTGGGCTATGATATTTATAACTCCCGTTGTTTTTGTGTAAAATATATACAGAAACAGCGGGAGTTTTCTTGAATAATTGTTGAAAAGATACAAATAATTCAAACAATTAATCGAGCAGACGAACAAAAACAAATATCATAGGAGGGAAAATGATGATGAAGAAAAGACTGGCAATGATTACAGCGATTATGTTGGCGGCAGGTACGGTGCTTGTTGGATGCAAAGGATCGGACGCATCTACCGGCAGCAGTACAGCTTCAAAGGACGAGGGAGGCAAAAGCGCCTCCGAAGGATCGGATAACGGGATGGTCCTTCGCCTGGGACATGTAGTTGCGGACGGGAATTCTCTGGACAAGGGGCTTGATAAGTTTGCCGAGCTTGTGGAGGAGAAGTCGGAAGGTTCGCTTACGATCGAAGTTTATCCCAATTCTGAGCTGGGAGATAATACGGCGATGGCAGAACAGCTCCAAATGGGGACACTCGATATGATGGCTCCGTCCACGGCTGCGCTCAGCGGTTTCACATCTGCAATGTCGGTATTCGATGTTCCGTATCTGTTCAAGAACGAGGCGGCGGCAGAAGAGATACTGGACGGGGAGATCGGCCAGGATGTGGCGTCCGCGCTGGAAGAGTCGGGGTTCCATGTGCTGTCGTATATGACCCAGGGGTGGAGGAATCTTACATGTAAGAAAGAGGTGACTGCTCCGGAGGATATGAAGGGAATCAAGATCCGTACCATGGACAGCCAGTATCATATGCAGCATTTTAATGCGTTTGGTGCATCTGCGACGCCGATGGCGATGTCAGAGGTGTATACGGCGCTTCAGCAGGGGACGATCGACGCACAGGAGAATCCGTATACGAATATTGTAAATTCCCGTTTTTATGAGGTTCAGGATTATGTGGTGGAGACACAGCATATCTATGACGCTGATCCGCTGATGGTTTCAACCATTACCTGGGGCAAGCTTTCGGACGACCAGAAATCTATCTTAGAAGAGGCGGCAAAAGAAGCAACCGTATGGGAACGTGAAGAAGTGCTGAAGGATGTTGATAAGGACAAGCAGTCGATCCTTGATTCCGGCACGAAGATCATTGAGCTTACGGAAGATCAGAGAGCGTCGTTCCGTGAGGCGGCGCAGGAGGTGTATGATTCTTTTGAAGCGGCGGCTTCCGGCAATAAGGAGCTGATCGGGCAGATCGAGGCGGTTAACGACGAGAAATAATAGATGAAAAGAATAGGGGAGGTATGTACTCCCCTGTTCTATATGGAAGGAGGATAGATATGGGGAAGAAAGCTCCCTGGTATGATAATATCGAGAAAGCGGTCATTATCGTACTGTTTATAATAATGACGGTTATATTGTTTGTGAATGTGGTAACCAGGTTCGGGTTTGGTTATACTGCTTCCTGGACGGAGCAGGCGGCCCGCATCCTGTTCACCTGGATGACATTTTGCGGAGTAAGTCTGGCAGGACTCGAGGGAGCACATCTCCAGGTTACGGTCATAACCATGATACTTGGAGAGAAAAGGGGGAAACTGGCGTTTATCGCCGGGGATATCATCTGCGTGATATTCGGCCTGTTCTTAAGCTATAAGATATTTGCCGTGATGCGTAATACGATGCTTACGAATCAGACGTTTCCGGCGATTCCCTGGCTTCCTACATGGGTATTGTATCTGGCGGGAGTGCTTGGAACGCTGGGATTCTCAGTCCGTATTATCGAAAGAGAAGTCCGCAGTATCCGCGGAGCTAAGAAGGAGGTGGAGGAAGCTTGATCGGTGTACTGATTCTTACATTATTGATTCTATTGTTTCTGACGGTTCCGATCTTCGCGGCGCTGGCGCTCTCGGCGTTGGTTGTGTTCGCGATCTATTTTCCGGGACAGGGGATGGATCTGATGCTTGCCCAGTCGATGGTGAAAAGCTGTGATTCATTTCCGCTGATGGCGATCCCGTTCTTCATGCTGGTCGGTACTTTGATGTCCAAAGGGGGACTGGCAAAGAAGCTGGTTGACATTGCAGAGGCGTTCACAGGGAATTCGGCGGGAGGACTTGGAACGGCGGCGATCGTTGCAAGTATGCTGTTTGCCGCGATCTCAGGTTCCGGACCGGCAACTGCGGCGGCGATCGGCGGGATCATGATTCCGGCCATGGCCAAGCAGGGATACGGGAAAGAATATTCGGCGTCGCTGCTTGCGGCCGGTTCTACGATCGGCCCGGTTATTCCGCCCAGCATTCCAATGATCATGTTTGCGGTGACGATCGGGTGTTCGACGACTACGCTGTTTATGGCGGGGGTCATTCCGGGGCTTCTGATGGGAGTGGGACTGATCGTCTATAACAAATGGATTTCGAAGAGGAAGGACTACAGGGGCGAAAGCCTGTCCGAAGAGAAAGGCGCTAAGGCGAAGACCATCAAAGAGGGTATCTGGGCGCTGCTCATGCCGGTGATCGTGCTGGGAGGTATCTATTCCGGTATCTTTACACCGACAGAATCGGCGGTAGTAGGTGTCGTCTATTCTCTGGCAGTGAGCAAGTTCATCTATAAGACGCTTACCTGGCAGGGACTTAAGGAATCTCTGGTTGACGCCGCGATCACATCGGCTACCATCATGATATTATTCGGCGGTGCGAATACCTTCGGAAGGATTCTCACGCTGGGGGATATTCCGGCTACGATCGCAGGCGGGATTCTATCTGTTACGAGCAGCAAGATCGTTATTATGATATTGATCAATCTGATTCTCTTAGTGGTAGGTATGTTTATTGATACCAATTCCAGCGTGATCTTATTTGCACCGATTGTTGTTCCGCTGCTGACACAGCTTGGCTATCATGAGATTTTTATCGGTGTCATGATGGTTGTCAATCTCTGCATAGGCATGCTGACGCCGCCCCTTGGCCCGAATCTCTTCATCACTATGAGGATCGGCGGGGTATCGCTTGAGAAGACGCTGCCGAGCGCCCTGGCAACAATTGTGATCCTGTACATTGTGCTGGCGGTTATGATCATATTTCCGGAGCTTGTACTGTGCCTTCCAAGGTTGTTGGGGATGATATAGGAGGATTCTATTATGTATATTGCAACTGAATTAGATGTAAACGGACGGCTTTTGAGAGGAAATGTCAGGATGCCGGACAAGGAAGGAAGATTTCCTACGATCATATTTTTACATGGGTTCACGGTATGGAAGACAGGGCCGCAGAGGTTATATGAAGAATTTGCAAGAGAGGCGGTAAAGGCAGGATTCTGTGTGATCCGGTATGATTTTTATGGAACCGGGGAGAGTGACGGGGATTTCCATGAGATGACTCTCGGGAGCGAAATGAATGAGACGGAAGCGATCTATCGGTGGGCGGCCGGGCAGGATTATGTTGACAGCGGGAAGCTGTTCCTGGGCGGACACAGTATGGGAGCGTTGATTGCGGTTCTGGAGGCGCCAAGGCTCCAGCCGGCAGGTATATTTGGATGGGCTACGGCGCTTACGATGGCTTTTCAGGCCGGGCAGAGGACAAGGAATATGAACGGTCCGACGAAGCGTGGATGGGATATTGACGGGCTGGAACTTTCCAGGGAATTTATGGAGGAGATCTGCGGCATGGATTTTCAAGAGATGGCAAGGGGCTATGAGAGGCCGGTGCTTTTGATCCATGGAACGAATGACACGGATATTCCGGTGGAAAGCTCTTATATGCTGAGAAATATTTATGGAGATTGCTGTGAGCTTGCGGTTATAGAGGGGGCGAACCATCGTTTCCTGTCCCTTAAGTGGAAACAGGAGGTGTATGAGAAAACTCTTACATTTATCAGGAATCATCTGAGTTAATGGAGGGCAGTATAGTATATGGAGATAAGAATTCCTTATGGTAAGACAACTCAATGTCTTCAGATAGAAGAGTGCCAGGTGATAGAATCTAAGCTACGGACGCTTAAGGCCGGCGCAGGCGGGCATAAGACGGTAAAAGAGGCAATGCTGCATCCATATGGAGGAAAGACATTAAGGGAGATGGCAGAAGGCAAGAGCCGGGCGGTGCTGATCGTCAGTGACCATACAAGGCCAGTGCCAAGCAAATATATCGTTCCGCATATGCTCTCGGAGATGAGGGAGGGGAATCCGGATCTGGATATTACTCTGTTGGTTGCGACCGGATGTCACAGAGGAACGACCGTTGAGGAACTGGAAACGAAGTTAGGGAAGGATATCGTAGAACATGAAAGGATCGTGGTCCATGATTGCGAGGCGTCTCCGTTAGCTGATATGGGGGAGCTGCCGTCAGGTGCGAGGCTTGTGGTGAATGCGTTGGTAAAGGATGCCGACCTGGTTGTGTCAGAGGGATTTATCGAGCCGCATTTTTTCGCCGGGTTTTCGGGAGGACGCAAAAGTATTCTGCCGGGAGTGTGCAGCAGAACTACGGTTTTAGGCAATCATTGTGCGGAATTTATTGATGATGAGCATGCGTGTATGGGTATACTGGAAGAGAATCCGATCAACCGCGATATGGAGGCGGCAGCAGTCATGGCAGATCTTGCATATATCGTGAATGTTGTCATCAATGAAGAGAAGCAGATCGTTGCGGCATTCGCAGGAGAACCGATCGAGGCTCATCATGCAGGCTGCAGATTTCTTGCAAAATACTGTACGGTTGAGCCGGACCGGCCGGGAGATATCGTGATCACATCTAATGGCGGCGCACCGCTGGATCAGAATGTGTACCAGGCGGTTAAAGGCATCACGGCTGCAGACCTGGCTGCAGGAGATCATGCGGTGATCATCATGTGTGCAGAGTGTGCGGACGGTATCGGCGGAGATGTATTCTATCGTGCTTTGTCTGAGTGCGGGAGTGTATCGTTGCTGCTTGAAGAAATACGAAGAACACCTATGGAAGAAACTGTGCCGGATCAATGGCAGTACCAGATCCTTGCCAAGATCATGGAAAGACATCCGATCATCTTTGTGACCAGGCGGGAACTTGAAGCAAGGATTACGGCAATGAAGCTTGAATATGCGGATTCGTTGGAGCATGCATTCGTGCGTGCGAGAGAGATAAAGGGAGAAGACGCTTCTGTTACGGTGATACCGGATGGTGTTTCGATAGTGATCGAGAATAAGTTTAATGACGGACTTTGATACGGAAAGTATATCGCAGAACATCATGTGTTTTGTGGTATACTTTTTGTTATATGGGTGCGAGGGAGGGGTGTGATGAAAGAGATCGGGGTTATGATCAGGCAGGCTGTAAGAGCGATTGCAAAAGATACGGATATACCTGTATGTGTTATGGTTGTCGGCCAAGATATCTTGGAATGCAGCAGCAGAGATCTTCTGGAAGCTTGGAAAGAAGAGATATTGCAGCTTCAAAAGCAGCATCCGGCCGAGTGTGAATCTGGAAAGAGCAAAGTCTGTATGTTTGAATGTACCATGACGGACCGGACCGTGTGCATTGTATTGACAGACCGGGAACACCAGAGATACCGGTCATATATCTGTGCGATGCTTCATGCGGCTTCTGATTCCTTCTATAAGAAGAAGGAAGATCTGGCGGAGATATCCAAAAGAAGGCTTCTTGCCAGTCAATTATTGGGAGGCGGGCGGCTGGATTTCGAGATTGATCTGAAAGACATTCCAAGATGTGCGGTTCTGTTAAGCGCCAGTTTCGCGGAAGATGGGACAACGACCGGTGAGATTGTAGACATACTGGAAAAATGGGGAGAAGATAGGGGGATATTAACCAAAGAAGATATATGCGGTTTCGTCAATAACAGTATTGTGATATTTAAGTCTGTCGGCAGTCTTGATTATCGGGAGTACAGAGAAGAGGTTGACCGTATGTGTGATGAGATGATCACGCATATTGCAAATGTTCTGGATGATCAGGCGGTTGCGAATGCATTTGCAGGCAGCGCATATTCGCGTGCGGACCAACTGTACAAAAGCTTTGAAGAGGCAAGGTATCTGTTCCTTAATTTTGATTATTATGGACAGTATAAGAGAATGTGTTATTATATTAATGATTATATTTTTGAGTATTTGTATTCAAGGTTGGATATCGGTGAACAGGAGAATATGATCCGGGATTTTAAGATCCGGACCGAGCAGTCTGAGATCATCCGTTCACTTATGATGCCTATGGCGATCCACAATATGAGTCCGAAGATATGCGCGGACGTATTAGGAATCCATATTAATACGATGCAGCAGCGGCTCAAGAAGATGAAGGACAGGCTTGGTATCGATCCGCTCCATGATATCAGGAACCGTGCGCTGATCCATATATATGCGCTGCAGGATCAGAAGAAGATCATCTGGAATGCAGGTGTGATCGTTCAGCCGGACAGCATTCTGTTTCAGGGGCTTAGTCATCTGTCAGAGATATTAGATAAGAAGAGTAAGGGGATATTTCAACTGAATATCCATACGGTAGCCACATCAGGCGATAATTTCCGATTGTTCGGCCTGTTGCGGGAGAGAGATCTGGATATGGCGGTGGGCTCTACGATCGGGCTGCGCCAACTGGCAGATATGAAGATATCCGTACTGCAGTATCCGTTTTTATTTGAGTCGGAGGAAGAGGCAAGATTTGTGCTGCAGAATCTTGTTCTTCCGGAGGTTCAGAGCAGTTTAAGCGAGGGAGATGTGCTGTGTTTCGACATCTGGTCCATGGGCTGGCGTTACCTGACCTCGAAGAATGCGCCGATCATAGTGCCGGAGGATATGAAGGGACGAAAGATCCGTATTCTGGCTTCTGACGATATCAAGGAGTATTTTGAAGAGATGGGCGCTGTACCGGTTCAGATCTATTATAACAATATCCGTGAAGCGCTGGCGTCGGATATGATCGAGTGTCAGGAGAATCCTTACAACAATATCTGGAACATGAGGATATATGAGTACCAGAGATATATTACGGAGATGAAGATGTTCTACAGTATGGAGGCGTGCTGTGTCGCACGGCAGTCATGGAGTGAATTAGACCAGTCAAAACAGAGCATGCTCAAGGAAGCGATCCGTGAAAACAGCAGATGGGTCTTGAAACAGCAGAAAGAGGTCAATCAGCTTGCCAGAAGCAGCCTGCTGAAGGAAGGGCTTGAGATCGTCGTTCCTACGGAAGAGGAGATCATGATGTGGAAATATAAAAGCCAGGCCATATATGAGAAAACAAAATACCAGGATTTCTTAAGCAAGATAGAAGCTATGAAATCCCATTATCACAGGAGGGTACAGAATTGAAGGTTGTGATTGCAATTGATTCGTTTAAGGGGAGCTTAAGTTCTATGGAGGCGGGAAACGCTGTGAAAGCCGGGGTCAGAAGAGCCTGCAGCGCGGATATTATCGTGAAGCCGCTGGCAGACGGCGGAGAGGGGACTACGGAAGCGCTGGTGGAAGGTCTTGGAGGCCGGTATGTGTCCGCAGAGGTCACAGGTCCGTTGGGAGAGAAGACGAATGCAAGATACGGAATCTTAAGGGACGGGCAGACGGCGGTGCTTGAGATGGCGGAGGCCGCCGGAATCACACTGGTTGACCGGGAAGAATTAGACCCGTATAGAGCGACGACGTACGGCGTGGGGGAGATGATACTGGATGCTGTAAAGCGAGGCTGCCGCAGGTTCATCATCGGTATCGGCGGAAGCGCGACGACGGAGGGGGGAGCCGGAATGCTCCAGGCTCTGGGCTATGGAATTACAGATGGAGACGGTAAGCCCATCAGGCATGGAATCCGAGATCTTGACCAGATCGCACATATTTCTATGGAAAATGTACCGGAAGTATTAAAGGAATGCCAGTTTCAGATTGCCTGTGATGTGAAAAATCCGCTGTGCGGGGAGACAGGAGCGGTCTGGGTGTACGGTCCTCAGAAGGGAGTCCGGGAAGAGGATAAGCGCATATTCGACAGGAAGCTGCAGCATTTCGCGGAAAAGACGGCAGAATATACCGGAACGGACCATAGGCTGACTGAAGGAGCAGGAGCGGCGGGCGGATTGGGATTCGCTTTCTTAAGCTATCTTCCGAACGTGGAACTGCGACCTGGAATTGATATCGTCATAGAAGCGACCGGGCTTGAACAGGAGCTAAAGGATGCAGATCTTGTAATCACCGGAGAAGGTCGTCTGGATTTCCAGACAGCCATGGGAAAGGTTCCAGTGGGTGTCGCTCGTCTGGCAAAAAGATATGGAATAAAGGTGCTCGCATTCGCCGGAAGTGTGACAAAAGACGCTGCGGAGTGCAATTCGGCGGGGATTGACGCTTTTTTCCCGATCGTACGGGGCGTCACTACGCTGGAGGAGGCCATGGATCCGGAAAATGCAAAAGAAAATATGGTATTATGCGTGGAGCAGGTGTTTAGGGCGTTTGTATAAAAGAAGCATCCCTCCAGATTATTGTAAAACGGCGGCTTTGATGAAATCAAGGCCGCCATTTAAATAACGAGAAGAGAAACAAAAGTGATTCGTCACATTCCTCAATTGTCATTGATTTAGTTTTCCACTTCCCCGGATCTTCTGGATCTCCGTATCATGACATAGGAGAAAGCTAAGGCAAGCAACCATATGGTCGGCAGATCATCACCTGTTTTAGGAGCTTTTTGGTTCGCAGCGTTCGTATTCGGCGTCTGTGACGAAGGCTTCTTGTCAGGTGCGTTCGTCGGCTTGTCTGACGGGTTACTTGACGGCTGATCACCGGGATCGACCGATGGATTATCATCCGGTTTATCTGACGGTTTATCATCGGGGGTGCCCGATGGCTTATTATCAGGCTTATCCGACGGATCGTTGTCCGGTTGATCCGATGGATCGTTGTCCGGTTGATCCGACGGATCTTCATCAGGCTTATCCGACGGGTCGCCGTCGGGATCAACCGGCGGTTCTTCGGTGTCTTCGTCTGCCTGCAATATCAGACTGGTCTGAGCCAGACCGTCGGTATAATGGATCTTGACCCTGTGGGTTCCTGCCGTAAGTGTCTGGATGTACTCCGGTTTAAACGTAATGATCGTGGAACCGGATACCGCGGTATAGTGTTCCTCAGCTACTTCGCTGTCGTCTATCGATACGCTGACAAATTTATCAAAATCCCCGTTGACTCTTATAGTAACGCTGCTATCGCCGTTCTTGATTACTGTCTGATCTGCTCCCTCGGTGATCTCATAGCTGATCTGTTCAGTAGGAGGAACAGGATTCAGGGCTGCCAGAGCCGCTTCGATTGCGGCGGCGTATCCGTCCACAACGTCCTGGTCCCAGAAAAGCTTTCCTCTGACTACAGCCTGTACAGCTTCTTCTACGGTCTCAAAATTAGTGTAATCTTCCTTCTTAAGCGCTTCGGCCTTCTTGACCGCGGCGTCTACGGCGCTGTAATCTGCCTCTGAGAATGTGACGTCATCGGAACCGTTCTGGATATTATCATAAGAAGGCTTCCCGTTTGAAAGGATGACACCGCCTATATGTATATTCTTTTCGGAAGCGATTCCTCCCTCCCCGATCTCTGTCGTACCTCCGGTAATGGAGATACTGCCTGCCGCGGAAATGCTGTTGTTATTGGCATCGCCGGAGGAAGTGATATCCGAATCCTTTATGGCCAGATCCCCTAAGATGCGAAGACCGCTCTTATTCTGGCCAGAGACAGCTTTGACCTCAGAATCCGTAATTTCCGCAGGGCCTTTGCAGAAGATTCCTACGTCATTTGATGTAACCGCATTTACGGAAGAATCTCTGATAACAGTATTGCTATCCACAAACAAGGCTGGCCAGTAGCCTTTGACGTCCACCTCCGAAGAATCTATGATCTCAAGATCACTGCAGAAGATACCGTTCGTTCCGGTTGATACCAGTGCGGCGGAAGAATGGGAAATGGTTATCTTTTTCCCGGCCGCTTGCAGGGCTTGTCCGTCTTGTGCAGAGATATCCAGCCTGGAACCGTTAGAAATCATTGTATTTCCTGCAACGACAGCAAAACTGGAAGAGTCCTTTATGGAAAGGCTGCTGCCGGAGATGGTGATATCTCCAGAAGAAGAGATTCCTCTGTCTAATGATTCCATAATGATGCTTGAATTGCCGGTTACCGTAAGTACATTTGCCCCGTCTGCCGGTATATTGATTCCCGTACAACTTTCATCAGGATCTTTGAGCGGCTGCATGGCAATCCTTATCGTAGAATTAATGATCTGATTGTCGCCGCCCCAGGAATCGACGGCGTATGCGCTGTTAGCTGTTATTGTACCCGTTGTTAAGCGGATATCTGTGTCTCTGATAGTAAGCCCGCCTTTTTTAGCATAAATGCCCCTGCATGGATTACCTGGAATAGAAGGATCCTGAACGATATTGATCAAGAGCCTGCCGCCGGTTCCCTTAATGGTTAACGGCTGTTCGCTGTAGATTCCAAAGTGCGCGTTGATTGTATTCTCCCCAATTAATTCAACAGTTACGCCGGGTTCCGTAATCTCTACCCCATATTGCACAGCGCTTCCAGCAGTGCTTCCGATCACGGCATCGTCAAGTCTTAAGACCTTCGTGTCAGGATCGTAGGCTGCAGTACCGCTCCCGCAGGAGACCTGGTGATCCGGTGCCGACAGGATATCGGTTCCGTTTACGGATATCGATCCGCCGGCTGCGGATGCTGTTTCCGGCCGTATGGCCAACATAAGGCAGAGTGCCAGAAACATAAAAAACAATTTTCTTTTACCTCTCATGATTTTACCTTTCTATAATATAAAATGTATTATCAGTATATATCATTTCGAGAGTATATACAAGATATATGTTTTAAAGTTTCGGCAATGTACTATCAGGTAACAGTTCAGATACCTTCACTGTTACACTATCAGTATGAATGGGGACGGCGGGCTATACTTCGTGATCCCCCGCATAGGCCAGCACAAAAGCCACCATAGCCTGCGACCCGTCGCATTCATTTCCCATTACGGAGACCGCTTTTTTCACCTTGTTCTGAACCGTGTTCCGGTGAAGGAAGATGGCGTTGGAGGTCTGTCCGATGCTGCGTCCGTTCTCCAGATAGTGCATAAAGATCTCGCACAGGTCGGTATGGTTCTTCCGGTCGTATCTCTTAAGCACTTCATAGCACGGCGATGTCAGCATCGGAGACGGGACAGATCTTTTTAATTCCTGTAATATATATGGTACAAATACATCTTTAAACTGGTAGAATTCCCGTGGTTTTTCATCCTTGAGCCGTCCTAAGCGGATGGCTTCGTTGCACTGCAGCACTGCGGTCGGCAATTCCATCAGCGAGAAGAAGGTATTGGAGATGCCGCAGGTGTAAGTGATGCCGCCCATACAGTTGCGGAACAGCGTCTCCTGGCCGGGGGAGAGGAAGCTGCCAAGCTTGTCGGAATCGCTGGTAAAACGAAGTACATACAATGCATTCTGATGGACGAAGGGCTTCCAGTTAGGCGTAGCATTCCTGAGATTCCAGCTCACGAAGGAGTAGGGCATCTCGGAAATATTCTCATAGCTGACACGTGCAAGACGGAAATATCCTTCCATGGAAAGCCCCGGTATGAAACTGATCTGGTCTTCATACTGTTTGCTCGGGGCGTCAGGATGATCCAGGATCTCTGTGAAGAGGGATTCATAGATCTCTGAGGAGGAGCGGCTCTTGAAGCGTTCCTGCTGGAAATAAAGCATAAGGTTCTCAGAGATGATATTCATCAGATCCAGATAATTGGTCTTGGGATGAATGCTGCACCGGAATACAAGGGCGTAACCCACGGTGTGTCCGTTCGCGGTAAAACGGTACATCATGCTGTAGTAGCATTCGTGGGTGGTGAGACAGTAGTAGTTGATCAGAGGATTAGCCGCCTGTTCTGAGGCGGAGATCAGCCCGTCCTGGCGAAGCCTTGTCATGGTATCCGGCGTGACGTATCCGGCGTCTAAGATATCGTCCATGATAGGGTCGTCGGTTCCCGGGGTCTTCACGTATCCAAGCAGGGAGAAATTCCGGTCCAGTATCACCATGGGGTGTACGATATAGACATTCGTCAGTTCGAGAAGCTCCTTAAGCGGCCGGTCTTTAAGCAGCGCCAGATGAAAATTCGTATCCCACACTTCAAAATCATGGAAGATGGTCAGCACCTTGTTGAATACGGTGGGGAAGCTGTCGTTGGAGTACAGCAGTACAAGGGACAGTTCATGGTTGAATTCGTTCAAGTGTGTTTCTCTGTTCTGGCAGACGCACAGGAAGGTGTCTGAATTCGTGATCTGATCTGAATATGTACGAAGCATCTCTTCTGACAGGAGATAGAGATACCGCTTGCTGTCTTCCAAAGTGAAGTTAATATCGAAGAATTTGACGCCGTCATAGTCGGTGGTCAGGTTGATGTTCTGTGATTCGTACAGACTGTTTGCTGAGAGTTGGTACAGTATTACATTCAATGGTAATTGCATAACTTATTCCCCTAAAATTAAAATTGTGTTAAAATATTAGCAGGATTGACGTTCTTTTGTCAAACTACTGTGTGATCGTAAAAAATCACCATTTTATTATAGAATAGCATAATAAATGTGCATTATGCATAGATAATCGACAAAAAAATGTTTTTTTTCACATACAAAAATCTGGTAAATAATTTTATGATTGTATAGGTTGAAAAAGAAATGAAAAGGGAGGGATGCAATTATGAATTTATTTACACCGGCCGAGGTGGCAAAAAATTATATTGCAACAGGAAAAGCGAAAGTGAATACACCGGTCAGTAAGATGTTTGTTCTGGCGATTCTTGCAGGTGCGTTCATTGCAGTAGGAGGTGTGGGAGCTACGACGGTGGCAGTGTCAGTCCCGCTTGCGTCAGTCGGGAAATTTGTCGGGGCGTGTGTGTTCCCGGGAGGGCTTAGCATGGTGCTTCTTGCCGGAAGCGAGTTATTTACCGGCAATACGCTGCTTGTGATCCCGCTTCTGGAAAAGGAGATCAGCCCGGCGGGAATGCTGAAGAACTGGGTCGTCGTATACCTGGGTAATATCGTCGGCGGATTCCTGATCGCGGCTGGCATCGTGTATTCACACCAGGTCAGCTTATTCGGCAATCAGATGGCGGTCTCGGTTCTGTCTACGGCGGCGGGGAAATGTACGATGCCGTTTGGCGACGCACTGATCAAGGGAATCTTATGTAATTTCCTGGTATGTATAGCGGTGTGGATCTCTTTTGCGGCGAAGGATGTTGCGGGAAAGATCGCGGGGTTATTTTTCCCGATCATGATGTTCGTGCTGTGCGGATTCGAGCATAGCGTGGCCAATATGTACTACATCAGCGCGGGGCTTTTTGCAAAAGGGATTCCAGAGTATGCCGAAGCGGCGGCAGAAGCCGGGGTGAATCTTGACGCGGTCACCTGGGGCGGATTCTTCGGGGGCAATCTGCTTCCGGTGACCATCGGCAACATCATCGGCGGCGCGATCTGTGTCGGATGCGCGTACTGGTTCGTCTATCTGCGCAAGGGACAGGCGAAGTAGAGAGGATATTATGAGGAAAGAGAAGTAATTATTTTACATATTTCTAGAAGGGAGAAACAAGAATGAGTAAGATTTATCTTGCAAACAGCAGGCTCAGTGACGCGAAGATCGGGCCGCTGCTTAAGAAGTTCTCGAACAAGGTCAATGTGTACCCGCCGGGAACCTGTCCGCTTACGGTTCAGCTGTCGCTCTTACAGGCGTCAAGGAACCAGACCTGCGGCAAATGTGTACCCTGCCGGGACGGCCTTAGGCAATTGGAGAAGATGCTGATCAGGATCCTCCGCGGGCGGGCGGATATGGACACTCTGATCGAGATGAAGGAGCTGGCGGCAATGATCCGCGACAGTGCGGACTGCGCGATCGGCTATCAGTCGGCCATCGAGGTTCTGGAGGGCTTAGAGACGTTCAAGGAGGATTATATCAGCCACATCCGCAGGCAGGAATGTACAGGCATTACCGGGCAGAAGATTCCGTGCGTGACCTTATGTCCGGCGCATGTGGATATACCGGGATATATAGCCCATGTACAGGAGGGCAATTATGACAAAGCTATCAACCTGATACGAAGGGATAACCCGCTTCCGACGGCGTGCGCCATGATCTGTGAGCACCCATGCGAGGAGCGCTGCAGAAGGAACCTGATCGATACTTCTCTTAATATCCGGGGCGTTAAGAAATACGCGGTAGATCAGATCGCTGCGGATAAGGTGGAGGTTCCCCGGGCGAATCCGGCAACAGGGAAGAAGGTTGCCGTCATAGGCGGAGGCCCAAGCGGAATGACGGCGGCATATTATCTGTCTCTGATGGGTCATAAGGTGACCGTGTATGAGGCGAAGGAGAGGCTCGGCGGTATGCTGATGTACGGGATCCCGAACTACCGTTTCCCCAAGGACAGGCTTGACGAGGATATGAACGCCATCCTGTCAACTGGAAATATTGAGGTAAAATACGGCGTCAATGTGGGTGTGGATGTTCCGGTCGAAGAGATACATAAGAGTTATGACGCCATGTATGTGGCGATCGGCGCTCAGGCAGGCAAGAAGCTGAGGCTTGAAGGAATTGACGCGAAGAATGTGTTCTCGGCGGTAGAGATGTTAGACGAGATCGGGCATGACAGGAAGCCTGATTACACCGGCAAGACGGTGGCGGTCATCGGCGGCGGCAATGTTGCCATGGATGCGGCAAGAAGCGCGCTTCGCTGCGGAGCTGCGGATGTGCGGATCGTGTACCGGAGACGGCAGGAGGATATGACTGCGCTGGATACGGAGATCGAGTCTGCCGTGATGGAAGGTATTGAGCTGATGCTTCTGCAGGCGCCGAAGAGTATCGAGAAGGACGAGGAAGGGAATTGCTGTGCCCTGTGGACCCAGCCTCAGATGATCGGGCCGTACAGAAGCGGCAGGCCGGCGCCTGTGGACGCAGCATCCAAGGAGCCTTTGCGTATCCCCTGTGATGTGATATTGATCGCTGTGGGACAGGATATTGTCAGCGCGCCGTTTGAAGAATTCGGAATGCCTGCCCAGAGAAATGTGTTCCAGGCGGGGCTTGATACGGCGATCGCCAATATGCCGGGAATCTTCGTGGGCGGCGACTGTGCGACAGGACCGGCTACGGCGATCCGTGCGATCGCGGCGGGCAAGGTCGCAGCGCATAATATTGACGAGTATCTGGGATATCATCACAAGCTTGACTGCGGCGTAAAAGCGCCGGATGCAAGGCCTAATAACCGGATCCCGACGGGACGCGTCAATATCCAGGAGCGTCCGGCTTACTTAAGGAAGCATGATTTCGAGCATGTGGAATGTCCGATGACCTATGAGGAGATTCAGCAGGAGTGCGGCAGATGCCTGCGGTGTGATGTATTTGGATGCGGAAAGCTTGACGGTGCGGTAGACAAATAGGAGGAAGAAGATGCAGATAACAATAAATGGAAGAAATATAGAGGCCGCCGAGGGCAGCACAATCCTTCAGACGGCCCGCAGGGAGGGAATTGAGATCCCGACACTCTGTTATCTCGAGGGTGTCAATGATATCGGCTCCTGCCGGCTGTGTGTGGTAGAGCTTAGCGGATCGGAAGAACTGGTTCCCGCCTGCAATACGAAGGTGAAGGAAGGCATGGTGATCCTGACCCACAGTGAACGTGTAAAGGCAGCGAGACGGATGGTACTGAACCTTCTGTTGTCCGAGCACTACGGGGACTGTTTCAGCTGTGAGAAGAACGGGGACTGCGAGCTGCAGAAATACTGTATTGAATATGGCGTGGAGACGACGGAATTTACCGGCGCAAGAAAGGAGAAGAACTTCAAGAAGAAAGACGCTCATCCGTTCTTAAGTTATGATCCTGACCGCTGTATCGAATGCCAGAGATGTGTGAAGACTTGTTCTCATGTGACCGGCCGGGGAGCGATCTGGCTTGGTAAGACGGGAATGTTCTCTATCATCGACGCTCCGTTTGGAGAAGACTGGAAGAATACGCTCTGCGAGTCCTGCGGAAACTGTGCCCAGGCGTGTCCGACGGGCGCTCTGACGGTGAAGCGCAGAAAGGCTTACCGTGCGTGGGAGGTTGAGAAGGTACGGACCACCTGTCCGCACTGTGCTACGGGCTGCCAGATGGATCTGGTGGTCAAGAACGGGAAGATCGTGGATGCGGTCGGCGCAGACGGTCCGTCGAACCATGGACTTCTCTGTGTCAAGGGACGGAGCGGGTCCTTTGATTTCGTGGATTCTCCGGAGAGGATCCGTTATCCGCTCATTAAGAATAAGGCGACGGGTGAGTTCGAGAGGGCTACCTGGGAGGAAGCTTTAAGCCTTACGGCTTCTAAGTTTACCGAGATCAAAAATCAATACGGAGGTGAGGCGCTGGCCGGTTTTGCCTGCTCACGTTCAGCCAATGAAGACATTTACATGCTTCAGAAAATGGTTCGGACGGTATTTGGGAGCAACAATACCGATAACTGCGCGCGCGTTTGACATGCTCCTACTGTTGCCGGGTTGGCAACCACATTAGGTTCGGGAGCAATGACGAACACCATTTATGATATTACACATGAGTCCGACGCCATTCTGATGGTGGGGACGAATCCGGAATGTGCACATCCGGTCATCGGTATGCAGATCCGGCAGGCCGTGGCAAGAGGGGCGAAGCTGATCGTTGTGGATCCCCGGGATATCGACCTGGCGAAGCAGGCGGACATCCATCTGAAGCTGCGTCCCGGCACCAACGTTGCATTTGCCAACGGTATGATGCATATTTTTATCGAAGAAGGACTGACAGATGAGAAATTCATCAGCGAGAGAACGGAAAATTATGAGGCTATGAAGGAAGCCGTGCGGGAGTATACTCCTGAAAAGGTGGGAGAGATCTGCGGGATCGATCCGGATAAACTGCGCGAGGCGGCAAGGCTCTACGCTTCGGCGGACAGGGCGCCGGTGATGTACTGTCTTGGAGTTACGGAGCACCATACGGGTACGGAAGGGGTAATGTCCCTGTCCAATATGGCGCTGATGGTCGGCAAGATTGGTCGCCCGGGATGCGGTGTGAATCCGATCCGCGGGCAGAATAATGTCCAGGGAGCCTGCGATATGGGCGCTTCCCCGAACCAGTTCCCGGGCTACCAGAATATTTCCAAAGAAGGAATCGTGGAGAAGTTCGAGAAGGCATGGGGAGTCGCGCTGAATCATAAGGAAGGAACGAAGGCGACAGATTGCTTCCCTAAGATGATCAATAAGGAGATCCGTGGATTATTCATCTTCGGGGAGGATCCGGTGAGAACAGACCCCAATACGCACCATGTGATCAAGGCACTTGAGTCGCTTGACTTCTTCGTTGTGGATGAATTGTTCATGACGGAGACCGCGAAGCTTGCAGACGTGATCCTTCCGGGAATCTCCTATGCGGAGAAGGAGGGAACATTCACCAACACGGAGCGCCGTGTGCAGAGGATCCGCAAAGCGGTTGCCATCGCGGGAGAGGCGAAGCCGGATACCTGGATCTTTACTGAGATCATGAATCGTATGGGATATCCGCAGCCGCATCTGACGCCGGCAGAGATCATGGATGAGATCGCTTTGGTGACGCCGTCCTACGGCGGGATCAGCCATGGGCGCCTTGACAGCGAAGAGGTCGGCGGACGCGGGTTACAGTGGCCGTGTCCGGCAGCGGACCATCCGGGAACTCCGATCATGCATGTGGGCAAGTTCGCAAGGGGAATCGGGTATTTCCGTCCCGCACAGTATGTTCCGTCTACCGAACTGCCGGATGAGGAGTATCCGCTTACCATGATGACAGGACGTATCCTGTATCACTATAACGCCTGTGCCATGACGGATAAGACGGCGGGTATCAACGAGATCGCCGGGGAGTCCTTTATCGAGCTGAATACGCTGGATGCGAAGTCCCTTGGGATCGAGGACGGGGAGAAGATCGCCGTGTCCTCCCGCCGGGGATCGATCCAGACGACGGCTCATGTGTCTGAGAAGACTAGGGCAGGCGAATGCTGGATGCCGTTCCACTATATCGAGGGCGGCGCAAACTGGCTGACCAACGACGCGCTGGATGGTATCTCCAGTACGCCGGAGTACAAGGTGTGCGCGGTAAAAGTGGAGAAGTTATGATCATGTATATAGAAGAGAAATATATGAAAAGGGCATGCCTTAGTGCATGCCCGAATTGGTTTGACGAAGGGACAGGTTTTTCTTCTGCAATGTGTAAGAAACTGGAACCGGTCAGATACGAAAAAGCTCGGGAGGTTCTGAGGGACGGAAGTGTTCGTGAGAATGAATTTGCGATTCCGGTTGAACATTCTATAATGGTCCATGTAAACGGAAGAGAGGTTATGGAGATTTCCTGTACCGGTCAGTATCTTGCGGAGCTGGTGCTTGGGAGGCTTCTCACGGCGGGAATCATTGAGAGTGCGGATGAGGTGGAGTCTATTTGCATCAGTGAATCTGGGGAAGTTGGGGAAGTGAACTTAAGAGATCCGGGTGCGCTGCGTGGAGTTATGGGAGAAGGATTAAGGCTGTCTCCGGTAGAACCGATGAAGTGGGAGAAGGAATGGGTCTTCGCCCTTGCGGACCGGTTAGCGGACGGGATGCCGCTCCATCAGGAGACTTTCGCGGTGCATAGCTGTTTTCTGTCTATGCGGGGAGAGATCTTGTTTACGTGTGAGGATATCGGGCGGCATAACGCATTTGACAAGGTGATCGGGTATGCCCTCCGTAATCAGGTTGATCTTGGACAGTGTATCGTGTATTCCAGCGGACGGATCCCGGTGGATATGGCGGTGAAGGCGATCCGGGCGGGGGTTCCGGTTCTGGCTGCCAAGGCGGTGCCGACTTATGAGGCGGTGCGGCTGGCAAAGGAGTATGGGCTTACGCTGGTGTGTTCGGCCAGGCGGGATATGATGAGGGTGTGCGCTCTTTGAAGAGACAAAAATATTTCCAACTTTATTTCCAATATGATATGATAGATTTGTAGTTAATAAACGGGTTGAATGGTTGGAGGAGGAACAGTGAGCGGATTAATATTAGAGCAGGCACAGAAGCTACTGCTTGAGAGAGTGAACAGGATTAAGGATGTGGAGGAAGTCACGCTGTGGGATGCGGCGCGGCGGGTGCTTGCAGAGGACGTGTACGCCAGGCATGACCAGCCCCCGTTCCCAAGGTCGCCTCTTGACGGGTATGCGGTAAGAAGCGGGGACATCCGCACGGCCGCGAAGGATCAGCCTGTGCGTCTTAAGGTGTTGGAGGAAGTGGATGCCGGGCATGTGGGCAGCAAGTGCGTGGAGCCGGGGACTGCCGTGCGGATCATGACGGGAGCGCCCATACCGGACGGTGCGGACTGTATCGTCGGGCAGGAGGATACGGACTACGGAGAAGAGACGGTGGAGGTCTATGAGCCGGTTGGTTCTTATGAGAACTACTGTTTTACGGGTGAGGATTACAAGGCGGGCACGAAGATCTTAGGAGAGGGGATGACGCTTGGCGCCGTGGAGATCGGGATTCTGGCGAGTCTTGGCTTAGAGAGTGTTGCCGTGTACCGAATCCCTAAGGCTGCGGTGATCACCACCGGGGATGAGATCATACTGCCGGGGGAGAAGCTTACAGGCGGGAAGATCTATGATTCGAATCTCTATACGCTGGTGACAAGGCTTCGCATGTGGGGAATGGAAGTGACTGCCGGAAAACGGGTGGGAGACGACCCTAAGGCTTCGGCAGAGATGATCAGAGAGGCGGCGAAGGAGGCAGATCTTGTGGTTACGACCGGCGGAGTGTCCGTGGGGAAGAAGGATATCATGCATGAGGTGGTGAAGCTTCTCGGATGTGAGACCATCTTCTGGAAGATCGCGGTGAAGCCGGGGATGCCGACTCTGTGCGCGCAGTATCAGGGGAAGCTTCTGGTCTGTCTGTCAGGGAATCCCTACGGGGCAACCGTGAACCTGGAGCTTCTGGTGCGCCCGGTGCTGGAGAAGATGTCGGGGAGGCCGGATCTTAAGATCAGAAGAGAGCGTGCCGTGGTGGAGAGTACATTCCCCAAGATGAGCCGGGTGACCAGATACGTCCGAGGGTACTGTGAAGATGGTAATGTACGGATCCCCGACGGGTCGAATGCGTCGGGAATCTTAAGTTCCATGTGCGGGTGCAACTGCCTGATCGAGATCCCGGCAGGGACACAGCGGCTTGAGCCGGGAGATGAGGCAGTGATCGTACGGTTATAGTTTGAATCTGTTGTGCAAGGGAGTTTGTCTGAACGGTTACGCCTGTACAACTTTGCTTCCGATCGCGGCGGAGAGGAAGATCCACACGAACATCTTGACGGGAAAGCATAGAGATAGTACCATGGTCACGGCGAGAGGCTTCTTCATGATCCCGCCTAAGAGGGCGGATGTCACGACTGCGGCGGCGAACACCACATGCCCTGCGCTCTCCGGGAATACAAGGCCTGCAATCCCGTATCCTAAGCAGACTCCTGCGAAGATGACAGGGAAGAAGTGCCCTCCCGCAAGTCCGCTCTGAATGCAGAGATTGGTCAATAGTATCTTGAAGAAAGCCATAGCGATCAGCCATAGCGGCAGGTAATCCAGATAGGTTCCCATCAGCACGCCCATCTGCTCTTCGCCGGAGAACAGGGCTGCCGGTACGGCAGAACCGGCGATTCCAAGGCAGAGACCTCCCATGGTCTCTCTTAATATAGAAGGAAGCTTCCCGGCGAGGTGTGCACATCCGTGATGAGTCAGTTGATAGAACCTGGCAAGGATGCAGCCGCATAGGATGTAGACGATCATCATCAGATAGTCTGTCCGTACCAATTCCTGCGGCGGAAATGACGGGAATCCGCCCATCCCGGCCCCGAACAGATGGGACAGGAGCAGATAGGTTCCGAACCCGGATGCGATCGTAATTCCATAGACGAAGGTCTTAGAGGTCCTGGTAAGATCAGGGATCTCTTTTTCTTTGTTCTCTTCTTCTACAGCGAAGATTCCGAACAGGGGAGAGTGGAAGAGAAGGCTTAAGGTGACGGCCATGCCGACTTTGGAGTATTCCCTTGCATTGCCCTTGGCGAATTTCAGATTATCTCCCGCCCAGTAACATAATCCGACGATGATTCCGGTCAGTCCGGCCTCCGGGCCGACGCTGCTTCCGATTACCAGCGGAAGGAAAGCGGCGATGAGCATTACCGGCATGTTTCGGTATTCATAACGCTTCTCCTGCTTGATTTTGCCCAGAACGGCAGTCAGTTCTTCCGGGTAATCTCCGCAGTTCTTCCGGAAGATCCCGATCAGGGCGCCGCCCGCGGTGCAGACGAGTATCGGATAGAAAGGCCAAGTAATCTTTCCTGGAATCCATTCCCAGAGAAAGGACGTACCGACTGAGACTGCCTTTAAGAACAGCCAGATAACAGCGCTTATAAAGGCGCCTACGATCATACAGAACAGAGTTAGATTCCATTGATTTTTAAGCTTTATTTTGTTCATAGTGATTCCTCAACTTGGGTGTTTTGATTATGAGATGCGCACTCTAATTATAAATGCAGTGAGGAAATAATCCGCAAATCTGGGGTAAAAAGTAGATTTTTGGGGTAAAAGAATGATATAAATACAGTATGATTTGTTAGAATTTATAGAGGAAAGGATGTGGGGATCATTCCATGAACATAGCAGTAGTAGAAGACAGCAGGCGGGAAGCAGAAGAGTTGATCCGGTTTCTGGAACAATTTGGCAAGAAGCATGGCTGTGATCTGAGAATTTCATATTATATGAATGGGGAGGATTTTCTTGCGTCCCTTGGGAAAAATGATTATACAGCGGTATTCTTAGATATTTTCCTGGGGAAGATGAGCGGAATGGAGGCTGCCGGGCGGCTGTGGGAATATAATCCGCAGTGCCAGATCATATTTCTGACATCGAGCAGAGAGCATATCCGGCAGGCATTCCAGGTACATTGTTTTGATTATATAGATAAGAAGGATTTCACATGTGAGCGGATCTTCGAGGTGATGGAAGACCTTAGAAGGAAGCTTCCTTCCCTGAACCGGTATCTGGAATTTGTCAGCGGGAACCGGTCTGTACGCCTTCCGATGAATAAGATCCAGCACGTGCTTTCAGACAATAATTACACGGTATTCGTGATGGAGGACGGGAAGGAGTACCGATACAGGATTCCCTTTGGCAATATCTTAGAGCTGATGGAACCGGCAGAGAATTTCCTGAATTGCAACCGCGGTGTGCTGCTGAATATGAATGATATCGTGAAGGAAGAGGCGGATGTGTATGTGATGAAGAGCGGGCAGCGTTTCCCGATCCGAAGATTGGACCGTGCGCTGATCAAGGACCGGTATCATCAGTATCAGTTTGCCAAGTTAGAGGAAATGTGAGGAAGAACGGTATGGAAGATATATTAAGCTATTTATTATATTGTTCAATAATAATTCCTTTGATT
This sequence comes from uncultured Dorea sp., assembly GCA_947652615.1. Lineage (GTDB taxonomy): Bacteria > Bacillota > Clostridia > Lachnospirales > Lachnospiraceae > Sporofaciens. The sequence continues at coordinate 24,534 of CANTDX010000017.1, forward strand.
CCGCTGTGTTTCTATCCTGTGCAGGGATATATTAAGAGCCGTATGCCTGTCCTGATCGTGAAGATCATTCTGGCGCTTTCAGCGGCGGCAGTGTTGCTGGCGCTGATTGGAAGCTTCATAATTCCCCTGCCCAGTCAGACGGATTATGTGTTGGCTCCTGTTGGTATCTATTGTTTCTATCTATATAACAGGGAAGTGAAGATCTTATTTACCAAGAAATTATTCGTGTTTCTGACAGCCTGTGTGGTAGGCGGATATTCGTTTTTATTTGCCACGGTGGCTGACTATACGATACATCCGACCAGTAATTATCTGAATTTTTCAACAGAAGCGCTGACCGTGCAGATTCTCATCCTTGCCGCTGCAGATGTAGTCCTGTACCGGCCGTTATCCAAATATCTTGGATGGGTAATCTCGAATCTGCATGAAGAGGCGATATGGAAGAGGGTGTGGATCTTCCCGGCGCTGTTTTTCGCGGCGACCTTCTGTATGTTTCCGCGGGAGTACAGTACCATGTATGTGTGGAAAGTCAGAGAACTCTATCCAATAGCCTTGTGTCTCTTTGTATTTTTGGGTATTCTGGTCTATTTCCTGTTCTATGTGGTCGCATATACCTATGTGGAGAAGCAGAGGACGGAGATTGCCAACCGGATGCTTGCCATGCAGGGGACGCAATATCAGCAACTACTGCGGACGGTGGAGGAGAACAGCCGGATCCGGCATGATTTCCGGCATCAGCTCATTGTGATCGCAGAGCTGGTAGGGCAGAAAGAGTATGAGAAGCTGGAAGAATATGTCCGCAAATATATCAACGACGGGCAGGCCGAGGTGAAGCTGTATTCTTATTCGGCTGCGGTGAATGCGCTGATCTCGTATTATGAGTCTGTCTGCATGAGGAGGGGGATCCGGACGGAATTCGCGGTGTCTCTGCCGAACCGGCTGCCTGTGTCGGATCAGGACTTCTGCGTGATGCTGGGGAATCTGCTTGAGAATGCAATAGACGGGAGCGGGGAGCTGGAAGATCCGTACATCTGCCTGAAAATCGGGCAGACATCGTCGAATATGCTGGCGGTCAAGGTAATGAATCCGTGTCAGGGAGAGCTGGTCAGGGAGAACGGGCATTATCGTTCCACCAAGAGGGATGGATACGGACAGGGATTGGAATCTGTGAACCTGATTGCAGAGAAATATCAAGGCGTGATGGAGATCCTGGCGGATGGGAAGCTATTCACCGTTAAGGTGCTGCTGCAGATACCGGGCAGGAGTGCAGGCAGTTCCTAAGGTTCTGGTTTTTGGAGAGGAGAGAAGAGATGGATACATTTCTAGTGAATACGGTTATTTTCCTGGCACTGGTGGTGGTGTTCGGTTATTTGAACGAGAAGGTGACGCGGTTCACCCATGAGATCGCATTAATGTTGTTTGCAGTGATACTTGGCGGGGCGTTGGCGGTATTTGGCGCCGTCTCTAAGGGGACGGGGGCCGTATCGCAGATACTTGAAGAGGTTCAGTTCTTTAATCTGGAGGGATTCCTGATCGAAGGTGTCTTATGCTTTATGCTGTTCGCGGGCTCCTGTCATATGAAGCTTCTGGATTTTAAGAAGCATGCGAGGGCGATCTCGCTTCTAGCGGTGGGGGCTACATTTCTTGGCGCCGTGTTCTACGGAGTGATCTTCTATGGCGCCGGGAAGCTTCTGGGGCTTACTCTTACGCTTCCGGTCTGTCTGATGTTCGGGAGTATCGTTGCGCCTACGGATCCGATCGCCGCGACCAGTATCCTGAAGAAGTTCCATCTGCCGCCTGGGATCAGCTTCATCATCGAGGGAGAGTCTCTTCTGAACGACGGGATGGGAGTGGCTCTTTTTATCTTCTTCTCAGGGATGGTCACGGCCGAAGGAAGCGGCGGTTTCTTTGCCGTCATGGCGAAGGAGCTTCTCGGAGCTGTAGTTGTGGGGATACTTGTGACGGCGGTCTGTTTCCCCATATTCAGCCATACGAAGGATGAGTCAAGGCAGATCTTCACCAGTCTGCTGGCGGTGTCGCTGGCGTATGTACTGTGTGAGGCCTTCGGATTCTCCGGGGCGATCGCCTCTGTTGTCTGCGGCGTTTTGTTCTCTGCGCTTCGCAACCGGTCGGAGCAGAAGGGAGCGCCCCTTATGCTTAAGCAGTTCGATATCTTCTGGGGGATTCTGGATACGCTGCTGAATTCGATCCTGTATGTCATGCTTGGCCTGTCATTTATACATATCCTGCAGATGCCGCATGTATTGCTCTTGTCGGTACTGGCGGTTGCCGCCAACCTGATCGGGCGGACGGGCAGCCTTGGCGCGGCGTCGCTGTTCATCGGCCCGCTGCCGGACGGGTATCGGAAAGGGCAGTTTATCAGGCTGCTGACCTGGGGAGGCCTTAGGGGAGGCCTGTCGGTAGCGCTCGCTATGAGTACCCAAGGAATCGTCCCCGATGAGATCTATCATGTGATCCTGGGCGGGACATATGCGGTGGTATTCTTCACGACGATCGTTCAGGGCATGACGATGCGCAGGGTGTACGAGAATATTCAGAGGAGCTAATCGAATGAAATTATACAAGAAGCTTACGGTGATATTTGCCGTGTGTATCTTAAGCTTCGGAATACTGGCATGTGCGGCGGGTTTCAAAGCGAATTACCGCCGGGAGCAGGAGCGCAACCAGGCTTATCTGCTTCGGTGTGCGCATCTTGCGGCGAAGATATTTCGGCAGTCAGACGTGGCAGAGCTTGCGTCAGACGGTGACAGCATTTATTATCAGGACTGTAAGAGAGAGATGGACCAGATTCAGAAGGAAATGGGATTAAAGTATGTCTATACCTATGTCCCCTCTGAGGATGGGAGGTCGCTGACGGTCGCAATGATCTCGGGAATGACAGAGGATACCGGGTGGAAGCCGGGACAGATCGTGGAAGAAGAGGTACCTTCGGAGGCGCTTCATGTATATGAGGGAAGGGAAGAGAGCGGCTTTCGGATCGTCAGGAATCAATATGGCTATGTGGCGACCGCGTACTGTCCGGTCTATGGGCCGGACGGAAGGATCCAGGCAGTAACGGGCGCGGATCTGGAACGCCTGGAGGTTGTGTCTGCGTATTTCAGGGAGGTCAGATGGGTATCCGCATGGATTCTTGCAGGCTGCGGGGTACTGTTCTTCCTGCTTCGGTACTTAAGCCGGCGCTGTGTGATCCGTCCTGTCGTAGAATTGTCGGAGCATATGGGACACTTCGTAAGAGACAGGGAGGAAGGGAGAGAATTTGCACGGCTCGCGGTCAAGAGCCGGGATGAGATCGGGCAGATGACCGAGACATTTAACCAGATGGCGGAAGAGCTTGCATACTATATAAAGCAGACGGCAGATATGGCGGCTGCGGCGGAGCGCAAGAGGGCCGAGATGGAAGCCGCAAAGCGCATCCAGGAGGCAAGCCTGCCGGATGGAGATGACCCATATAAGGACGATCCCCGCTTCAGCCTCTATGCCGGTATGAAGGCGGCGAGACAGGTCGGGGGTGACTTCTATGATCATTTCAAGATATCCGATGACCGGCTTGCCACCGTGATCGGGGATGTCTCCGGCAAGGGGATCACGGCGGCGCTGTTCATGATGCGTGCCATGACATTGATAAGAGAGCGGACACTGGAAGGAAGCGCTCCCTCCCGGATACTGGAGCAGGCCAATCAGGAGCTATGCGTCAGAAATCCATCGGGAATGTTCGTCACAGTATTCATCGGGATTCTGAACCTGAACACCGGAAGATATAGCTTCGCCAGCGCCGGTCACAATCCGCCTTACCTGTGCCGCGGTAATTTTGAAGCCATTCGCCTTGAATCAGGAGTCCCGTTAGGACTGTTTGAAGACGAAGAATATGTAAGCGCCGACCTGGAACTGAATTCCGGCGACAGCCTGTTCCTATACACAGACGGCATAACCGAAGCCATGAACCGGGGGAAAGAACTATGGGGAGAAGTACGGCTTAAGGAGACATTGAATCTGCATCAAGATAAAACATGCGCCGAACTGCTCCATATGATTGACCATGCTGTAGCCGAGTTCGCAGGCGATGCAGAGCAGGCCGACGATATCACCATGCTCTGCCTGAAATATAATTGAAAAGAACACAAGGAGGATTCACCATGACAATCACAATGAAAACAGAAGGCACCGCTGCCACGCTCCACGTAGAGGGCTGGCTTGATACCCAGTCTTCCCCTGATCTTGGGAAGGCGGTCAAAGCGCTCCCGGAGGAGACGGCCGCCCTGATACTGGATTTTAAGAAGCTGGAGTATATTTCATCCTCCGGCCTTCGGGAAGTAGTAGCGGCATATAAGAAGATGAAGGATAAAAACGGCACATTCTCTGTGATCCATGTAGGGAACGAGGTCATGGATGTGTTCCGTCTTACCGGGTTTGACAAGAAACTGGATATCAGAAGCGCAGGAGAGGTGATAAGATGAGAGATGATTTTGCATATTACGGCGATATAGTCAGGGAGCCGGAGCTGGATTCCTGCCTGCTTGCCGATCATGACGGGACGGGAATGACGGAAGCGGAATATATACACAGTGTGAAGAAGGAAGCGGCGCTGGCGGCGGCTTCTTTTTGTATGGAACGGGAATGGGATATGATAGAGTTGGCAAAATCAGTCCTGATGCTTGTATTATCGAAGTATACCGGCCATACGGCGGCGCTGGCGGCAGTTGCGGCAAAGGGGCGGTTGTTCCCGGTATTCCTTGACAGCGAGAAGACGCCGGATTTCCGGGAGTATTATGGCGGCTATATCAGGCAGGCGGAAGATAGCAGGATGCATGATGAGATTCCCTTTGAAGAGCTTCGGGCGGAATTCGGATGGAGTTCTTTTCCTTATCTTACGAGTGAAGCCGGATTCTATGATTCCTTCTCGCTGGGGGACTATCAGGACAGCAAGGCGAAGCTTGGGATCTGCACTGTAATTGCAGGGCGCAAGCTTGTAGTGAAGGTAAAATATAACAGAGAAATATACGATCAGAAGACGATAGAGCGATTCCTTGAATCCTTTGATGCGGTCCTTATGCAGGTTGCAAAGGGAGAAGCCCGGATCGCGGAGTTGTCTCTGCTTACGGATAACTTGTCGGCAGAATTGGATGCATTGAACCGGACGGAATGCCCTTATGATGAGAATCGCACGGTGGTAGATCTGATCCAGGAGGCAATCGGGCGCTATGGTGACCGGACGGCGGTAGTCTATCGGGACCATAAGATGACCTATCGGCAGTTCGGGGAGATGACGGACCGGATCGCATCTTACATCCATTCCAGAGGAATCGGAAGGGAGGATGTGGTGGCGATCCTGATACCCAGATGTGAGTATATGCCGGCTGCGGCTTACGGCGTGGTGAAAGCAGGAGCGGCTTATCAGCCGTTGGATCCAAGCTATCCGCCGGAGCGGCTGAAATTCATGATGGAGGATGCGAAGGTAAGGCTTCTGATCGCGGAGGAAGCGCTGCTTCCTTTGGTGCCGGATTATGAGGGGGAGGTGCTGACGATAGAGGAGCTTGCCGGACTGCCGGACGCTGCGGCGGCAGAGGAGCTTAAGCCATGGTATCCGTCTAAGGAGGATCTGTTTATTCTGCTCTACACCTCGGGAACGACGGGGCTTCCCAAGGGTGTGATGCTGGAGCACGGCAACCTTGCGGCCTTCATCCACTGGTATCGGAATTATTATCATATGACGGAAGACAGCAGGGCGGCGGCGTATGCTTCCTTTGGTTTTGACGCCAACATGATGGATACGTATCCGGCCCTGGCAAGCGGCGGGCAGGTACATATTATTGAGGAAGAGATCCGGCTTGAGCTTCTCGCGCTTCGGAATTACTTCGAGAAGAATCAGATCACCCACAGCTTCATGACGACCCAGGTGGGAAGACAGTACGCCAGCCTGTTCCCGGATGCCAGGTATCCGAAATACCTGTCTGTGGGCGGGGAGACGCTTGTCCCTGTCGCTCTGCCGGAATACAGATTCTATAATGTCTATGGGCCGACGGAGTGCACCATCCTTACGACGGCATTTCCGATGGACCGGATGTATCAGAACGTTCCGATCGGCAGCGCCAATCAGAATATCCGGCTGTATGTGACCGACCGTCACGGGAAGCGGCTTCCGGTCGGTGTTCCGGGCGAGCTGTGGATTGCCGGGCCTCAGGTGGGAAGAGGATATCTGAACCGTCCGGAGAAGACGGAAGAGGTCTTTATCAGGAATCCGTTCTCTCAGGATGAGGGTTACCGGAGAGTCTACCGTTCCGGTGACATCGTTCGTTTCCTTCCGGATGGAAATATAGAGTTCATCGGAAGGAATGACGCCCAGGTGAAGATCCGGGGATTCCGCATCGAGCTTACGGAGGTGGAAGGAGTTATCCGCGAATTCGGCGGGATCAGGGATGTTACGGTTGCAGCCTTTGACGAGGCGGGCGGCGGCAAGTTCATTGCGGCTTACGTTGTCTCTGACGATCCGGTGGATATCGGCGCGCTGCATGCATTTATCCGGGAGAGGAAGCCGCCTTATCTGGTTCCGGCGGTCACCATGCAGATTGATCAGATCCCGCTCACCCAGAACCATAAGGTCAATAAGCGCGCCCTTCCGGTACCTAAGAAAGAGGCGGAAGAGATCGTAAGGCCGAAGGATGAGGTTCAGCAGAGGATCTATGACTGTCTGGCGGAGATTCTGGGGTATGAGGAGTTCGGGATCACGGAGGATATTCATGAGGCGGGGCTTACATCCATCGGCGCGCTTCGTTTTATCGTGATGCTGTCCAGGGAATTCGGGGTTACGGTCAATATCAGGGATCTGACAGAGTATTCTACCATAGAGAAATTGGGGGCATATATAGAGAATGCAGAGAGGGAAGGCGCAAGGGAGATCCGGGAGAAATATCCGCTGACACAGACGCAGCTTGGAATCTATGTGGAATGTATGATGAATCCGGGGTCAGTCTTCTATAATCTGCCGGGGAGCTTCACATTCTCAAGGGAGGTTCCGTTCAGTATAGAGAGTCTTGGCAGAAGCATAAGGAAGGTGATAGACGCCCATCCTGCCATGAAGTGCAGTATCCGGACGGATGAGAACGGAGATACCTTCATGTATCCGAATGAGGACAGGGAGGTTGTGATCGAGCAGTTTGCCGGGACGGAAGAAGAGTATGAGACGTTCTTTCAGAATTTTGCGAAGCCCTTTGACTTGGCAGAGGGGCCGTTGTATCGGATTGCCACATTTCTGACCAGGGAACATTTGTATCTGGTGACGGATTTCCACCATATCATCAGCGACGGGACATCGATCGCAATCTTTGCCGAAGAGCTTGACCGTGTCCTCACCGAAGAGGAGCCGGCAGGAGAGGACTATTCGCAGTTTGACATAGCCGTAAGCGAGGAGAAGGCAAGAGAGAGCGAGGCGTATCAGAAGGCCAGGGCATACTATGATTCCGTATTTGCCGGGGTGTCCGAATGTACGGTTGTGGACCGTGATGTCTATGACGAGGAGGAGAGCTGCGGCTTCTGCCGCCGCTACAGCAGCAGACTGTCCCCCAAGCGGGTGGAGAGTTACTGCCGGAAGCATAAGATCACGCCGAATGTGTTCTTCCTCTCTGTGATGGGATATGTGCTGGGGAAATACGCCGGGAGCGAGGAGGCCTGCTTTACGACGATCTATAACGGAAGAGGCGACGGCCGGACTGCGGGTACGGCCGGGATGCTGGTGAAGACGCTGCCGGTGCTGTGTATGCTTGAGGAACAGACGGAGATCCCGGATTATGTAAGCCGTGTGCAGGAACAGCTCTTGTCTTCCATGGCTAATGATATCTACTCCTTTGCAGAGATCAGCAGGGCATATGGGATCCGTCCGGAGATCATGTTCGTCTACCAGGGGGATGATTTCGTGGAGTTTGAGATCGGCGGGCAGAAGACCGTCTTTCGCGAGGCGGTGTCCGATCGGGCGAAGGCGGCGATCTCTGTGAATATCTTCCTGGAGAACGGGAAGTACCGGTATGAGTTCGAATACCGGAAGAATATGTTCAGCGAAGCGTTCATGGAAGATCTGTACGAGGTCTTGACGGAGGCGGCAGTAAGCTTCCTTGGGGCGCTGACCCTTGGAGACGTGAACATCCTGTCGGCAAGGCAGGAGAGGCTGATCGAGAGCTTCAACGAGACGGACTATCCGGTGGAGCCGGTCAGTGTGAATCGGTTATTTGAAGCGTGGGTGAAAAAGGCACCTCAAAGGACGGCGGTGATCGCAAACGGAGAGAAACTGACCTATGAAGAACTGAATCATCTGGCCAACCGGCTTGCCCATTCCCTGATCGGGCTTGGAGTGAAAGAAGATACCATCGTGGGCCTGATCTTAGAGAGAAGCGTCAACGTCTATATCACCAGGCAGGGAATCCTGAAGGCAGGCGGCGCATTCCTTCCGCTGGTGCCGGAGTACCCGGATGACAGGATTGATTTCTGCCTGACGGATGCCGAGTGTCCTTATGTGATCACCACGGAGCAGATCAGGGATGAGAGAAGCGCCTTGTGGGCAGGCAAGCCTTACCGGGTATTGACGGTGGAGGAATTATTGAAGGCAGAAGAGGGAAGGGAGGAGGAATGGGAGTCTGATCCCGGACTTGCGATTCAGACCTCTTCTCTGGCATACTGCCTCTACACCTCGGGATCCACGGGACGGCCCAAGGGTGTGCTGATCGAACACGGCAATCTCTGTAACTTCGTCAACTCCAATCCAAAGAATCCGGAGAGCACCAGTTATACGGCCAATGGAACCGTATCCCTTGCGCTGGCTTCTATCTCTTTTGATGTGTCGGTCATGGAAGAGTTCATACCCCTGTGCAACGGTATGACCATCTGTATGGCCAACGAGGAGGAGATCCACAATCCGCTTGCCCTTGCCGAACTTCTGATCAAGAATAAAGTGGACATCATGAAGTGTACGCCGTCATATATGACGAATATCATAGAGGTTCCCCAGATGCGGGAGGCTCTTGCCGGAGTGAAGGCATTTGTCATAGGGGCGGAGCCCTATCCGCAGACACTCTACGGTAAGATGCGAAGGGTCAATCCGACGGCTGTCATCGGCAACAGCTACGGGCCGACGGAGTGTACCGTGAGCTGTACCACGAAGATATTGGAGAATGACGGCGAGATCACGATCGGCGGTCCGCTCACGAATATGAAGCTCTATGTGGTTAATCGGAAGAATAAGCTTCTCCCGGTGGGAGTAAGCGGCGAGCTGATCATATGCGGAGCCGGTGTGGGGAGAGGTTATGTGAAGCTTCCGGATAAGAACAGGAAGTCCTTCTTTAGGCTTCGCGGGCTTCCTGCCTATCACAGCGGGGATCTTGTCAAATGGAACCGAAAGGGCGAGATCGTGTTCCAGGGGAGGCTTGATAATCAGGTGAAGCTTCGAGGACTTAGGGTGGAGTTAGACGAGGTTGAGGGTGCGATCAACACATTTGACGGAGTGAAGACAAGCAAGGTGATCGTAAGGAGTAACGGAAGCGAAGAGTATCTTGCAGGATATTTTACGGCGGAGAAGGAGATTGACCTTGCCATGCTCACAGAGCATTTAAGATCGAAACTCACCCATTATATGGTGCCGAATGCCCTGATGCAGCTTGAGAAGATGCCCCTTACCGTCAACGGAAAGATTGACAAGAAGCAGCTTCCCAAGATCACTTACCAGGCGGCAGAAAGAGAATATGTGGAGCCTGTTACCGAACTTCAAAGGGAACTGTGCGGCAAATTTGCCGAGATCCTGACTCTTGACAGGGTAGGGATTACGGATAACTTTTTCGAGATCGGGGGCACATCCTTAAGTGCGACGAAGATTGTCATGTATGCGATCACAGAGGGGTATCCGGTGGTTTATAAGGATGTCTTCGCCAACCCAACGCCGAAGAAACTTGCTGAATTCATTGAAGGGAAAGGGGTTCAGAAGACAGAGTGTAAGGATGCGGCGTCGGATATCAAGGAGTATGATTATTCTGCAATCTGCAGGCTGCTCTCAAGGAACTGCAGCGAGAATGTGGAGCAGATCAAAGAAGGAAGCCTTAGCAATATCCTGCTTACGGGCGCGACCGGATTCTTAGGCATCCATGTGCTGCGGGAATTCCTGTTAGGCTATAAGGGCAGGGCATACTGTCTGGTGCGGAAAGGGAATTATCCATCCAGCGAAAAAAGGCTGATGAATATGCTGATGTATTACTTTGATACGCCGTTTCTGGATGCGTTTGAGGAACGGATCGTGTGTATCGACGGCGATATTACGGACCGGGATATGGTGCTAAGCCTTGAGGCGCTTCCATTTGCCACGGTGATCAACTGCGCGGCCTGTGTGAAGCATTTTGTGAAGGACGATCTGTTGGATCGGATCAATGTGGAGGGCGTCAGGAATATCACAGAGCTCTGCAGGCGGGCGGGCAGGCGTCTGGTACAGATTTCAACCACGTCCGTGGCTGGAGAGGGCAATGCGCATACGGTGCCGTCTACGAAGCTCATGCGGGAAGACGAACTGTACTTCGGCCAGATCTTGGAAAATGATTATATACGGACGAAGTTCCTGGCAGAACGTGTGATACTGGAGGCATGTGCAAAGGGCGAAGTAGAGGCGAAGATTATCCGTGTGGGGAATCTCATGAGCAGGAGATCAGACGGAGAGTTCCAGATTAATTTCGTAACCAATGGGTTCATGCGTGCCCTGGCGGCATACAAGACTCTGGGATGCTTCCCAATGGGAATGATGCATGCGCCGGCGGAGTTCTCGCCCATTGATTCCACGGCTCTGGCAGTGCTGAAGCTTGCGGCAAGCGATGGTGGTTTTACTGTTTTCCATGCTTATAACAGCCACCGGATCTATATGTCGGATGTGATCTATGCCATGCGCTCCTATGGGTTTGCCATCCGTATCGTACCGGATGACGAGTTCGAGAGGGTTCTTCATGAGACGGCGAAGGAAGGAGAGAAGAGCGATGCGGTTCTCGGCCTGATCGCCTATGCATCGGATGACGAGGAGCGGCGCTATGAACTGAAGTCGGATAACTTGTTTACAGCAGAAGCCCTCTATCGTCTTGGATACAAATGGCCGATCACGGACGACCGGTATCTTGAGAATGCGATCGGTGCGTTGGATGGGCTGGAGTTTTTTGGATAAAGAAAGAGGATTCTATGGAGAGAAATGAAAAATTGATCAAGACCAAGCTTTGGCAGTATCTCTTGCCGAGTATTATGATGACTGCCGCGCTTCAGCTGGGGAATATCGTGGATACCATGCTTGTGGGCAATATCCTGGGGGCGGATGCCATGTCGGCTGTCAAGGTGGGAATGACCGTAGACCATATCATGGAAATCCCGGGATATGTCCTTGGGGTGGGCGGAAGCGTCGCGGCGGGAATCCTGCTTGGGAAACGGAAGAGAGATGAGGCGAACCGTGTATTCTCCGTGACGCTGACGGTGAGTGTGCTGTGCGGGATATTATTCGCGCTGCTTTCGGTCACATCGCCGATGCTGGCAAAGGCGCTCACCGGGGGCGGCTCCCTCTTGAGAGATGTGGAGAGATTCGTATTCGTGACTCTGCTTGGAGCGCCGGTTATCAGCCTTGCGCTGCAGTTTATGAGCTATGTGGCAGTGGACAATAACCCGTCGGTGGCGTCTGCCTACGTGATCGTATCCAATGTGATCAACCTGGCGCTGGATTATCTGATCCTTAAGTTCACGGCGCTTGGGACGGCGGGAGCCGCATTGTCGACGGTGCTGGGGTACGGGATCGCGATGCTGGTGCTGATCCGCTATCTTCGATCTCCCAAGCGGATGCTTCGGTATGTCATGTCCTTTGGGGGCGGAAAGGACAGGAAGCATCCGGGGGAAGACGCGAAGCAGGGGCGAAGGGAAGGCCAGGCAGCGGGCGCTTTTGTACTGGCTTTCTCAACGGGAGTGCCTACGCTTCTGTATATGATCTTCCTGACCCTTAAGGATCTGGGACTGAATACCATGATCGTGCGTCTGATCGGGAATGACGCGATGGCGGTCTATACCGTGTGTACCAATGTGGTACTTCTGGTAGAACTTCTGGTGGGCGGGATCATCGGTACCATCGCCTCGATCGGCGGCGTGATCTACGGGGAGAAGGATTACTTCGGAATCCGAAGCCTTGTGAAGCATGTGCTGCTGTACAGCTATGCCGTACTTGCCGTGTTACTGGTTATCCTGCTGGTATTTCCGGAAGCTGTGGTTGCATTATTCGGTATCACAGGCGGCGCTCTTTTGGAGATGGCAGCGGCGGCCCTTCGGATCTTCGTGTGTTCTCTGCCCTTCTATCTGCTGAATAAATTTATGACAACCTACTATCAGAGTACGGAGAAGACGAAGTTATCGGGGATCGTGACATCGCTGCAGACTTGTGTGGCGATCCTTCCGCTTGCCGTTGTATTTCTCTTTGCAGCAAGGGCGGCTGGGCTTGATCTTCTGAACGCGCTGATGGCGGCATTCGTGTTCAGCGAGATCCTTACGGCTGTGACCGTATGCATCTACCGGAAGATGAAGTATAAGGGACAGGGATTCCTGCTTCTTCCTAAGAGAGAAGAGGAGGCAGTCTATGATATCTCGGTGGTCGCGGACTTAGAAGAGGCGGAGCGTGTTCCAAGAGAGATAATGGAGTTCTGCCAGGCGCATCAGGTAGATGCGGGGAGGGCGAACCTCCTTGCGGTGGCGGCGGAGGAGATGCTGGTGAATATTATCCGGTACGGCGGGAAGAAGGCGGATACGATAGATATCAATCTGTGTATTACGGAAGACACCCTGCTGTTCCGGTTAAGAGACAACGGAGTCCCGTTCGATCCTACGGATTATTCGGCGGATACCGGAGAGTATGAGATCCATGGGATCGAGGTGGTGAAGAATATCACGGACCGGATGCAGTATATGCGGGTGCTGGATCTGAATCATACAGTAATAGAGATGAAAAGAGGATGCAGGGAAAGTTGATTTCCCGTTACTATTCCCGGATGCCTTGCACGCTGCTGCAAGGCATCCGGCCAGTAAAGTGGATGGGTTATAGTTCTTCTACTTTACAGAAATGTTCTTTCGTTTTCTTGTCATAACTGATTCCGACTGCCAGGATCCGTCCTGTGTATTTAGGAGTTTCACCCAGCTTTCCATGGAAACGCAAGGCATATTTCTTATCACGGATCTGCCGGATGGCATCTTCAGGAGTCCTGCCGACTTTCAGTTCGAGGATGAAGGCATCCATATTCTTGCGGACAGGATAGAAGATAAAATCCACAAAACCTTCCCCTGCCTTGTCTTCCCGCTCTACATGGTAGCTGTCCCTTGCAGCCAGATAGACAAGGTTAACGATTGCCGACAGTTCAATCTCGCTGTTGTAAGAGAAGATCGGAGATTCCGTGTCGTGGGCATATTTCAATATCATGGCCATTTCCTGGGTGTTGCCGGTCAGGGTTGCATGCAGCATCTTTTTGGAGGCATTTGCCAGATTGTAAATGTAGCCCAGAGATTTCTCTTTCTTCATCATAGCGGCGAAACTGTCCATCAATTCCTGATTAGGGATGTACACAAGTCCGTCTTTGTAGGTCAAAAGACCATAGGTCACCATAGCCGAATAGATCTCATCCTTCGTCTCAAGCTGCATAGAAATGGCCGCATACTCCTGGATGTCGGCGGGGATTCCCTCACCTGCAAAGAGGAGCGCCAGGTCATCCTGTATATTGTCTATATCATTCTTAATATAACTGAATACGGAATCATAGATTCCGGAACTGGTCCAGTAATTGTGTAATTGATTATTCGTCAGGGCGCATACGATAGAACGCGGATTGTACATTCGTTCCCCGCCGGCGGTGTAATAGCCGTCGTACCAGGTGCGCAGATCCCCGCGTGTGAACCTAACCGGATCGGTAGTCTGCTGATAGATATCGTAGAGCCGGTCGACCTCCAGATTAGAGAAACCGAAGTATTCACTGAAACGTTCAGTCGTTGCCATATGGTATTCGAGGAACATATTCAGTTCCGAGCCTTCTGAATATTTGGCAATTGGCAGGATACCGGTCATATAGACAAGCTCTGCGTAAATATTGTCTTTCAGGAGTGATTTTAAAAAGAGAAGATATTCCTTCCTGTCCGGATCCGTAATAAAATTCATATGGAATACGGCGTCCCACTCATCCAGGACGAAGACGAAGCGATGTCCGGTCTTCTGATAGACCAGAGATAATATATTCCAGATAGAATGTGCCGGATCTATCTTGCATTCCGGAAAACATTCGGATAAGTCTGTTTTCAGGTCTTGAAGGATCCAGTTGATATAAGTATCGTATGAGCGGCAGTTTTCCGGCATCCTGCTGAAATCAATATAGATAACATCATAGTGGTTCAGATATTCGAGGTAGCCTTTGCAGGAATTCTTCTCAAGTTTTACGGCAATCTCCGGTGATGCGATCTGAAGCTTGCCGAATATCTCGCCAGAGTCCATCGCTTTGCCAAAGAACGCCCCGATCATATTGGCCATGACGCTTTTCCCAAACCGGCGCGGCCGGGTCAGGCAGAAGAAGCGCTGGCTTGTGCCAAGCGCAGGAATGAGTTCGGCGATCAGGGCAGTCTTGTCTACAAAGTATCTTTCTGATGCGATTGCACGGTAAGAATCGAAAGGCACCCTGCTGTTTAAATATAATCCCATAGTTATCTGATTCTCCTTCCTATCACAGTTTCTACTCCTCTATGCGAGAAGTGTTGTCTTGATTCTGAGTACCAAGACATTCCTGGAGTCCTCATACGCATAGCTGACATCGTCCACGAATCCAAATGCGATCAGTCTCCCAAGTCCCCCGATCTGTGTATCCAGGTCATAATCGTCGGGATCTGCAGGGTTATCGAGAGGGTTGAAGGGTCTTCCCTCATCACGGAAAGTCATGACGATCGGTCCTGTAGCCTCAAGGGTAATTTCGACAAGCCCGGCCTCCCCTTCATAGGCATAGGAACAGATGTTGACGAATACTTCCTCGGCGGCGAGGCATAATTTCTTCTTCGAGGCATCCGGGATATCGGGATGTTCCATGATAAGCGTCTGTACGAGCTTAAGATTATCAAGCCGGGCTGTTATGGTCATTGCAATCAACCTCTGTAAATCTAATGAAATAAAAATGTTCGCAGGGCTTCTTCTAACTTCTCGATATCCACCGGCTTGGAAATATGTCCGTTCATACCGGCTTCTTCGGATTTCCTGATATCGTCTGCGAAAGCGTCCGCCGTCATGGCGACGATAGGGATCGTCTTAAGATCCTCTCTGCCGGACGACCGGATCGCCCTGGTGGATTCATATCCGTTCATTACCGGCATCTGGATATCCATGAAGATCAGGTCATAGTAGCCGGGTTCGTGGTCAAGCACACAGTCAACCGCGAGCTGGCCATTCAAAGCCTGGTCTACCTGGATGCCTACGATGTCAAGAAGCTCTGCCGCCACCTCGATATTCAGTTCATTGTCCTCCACCAGAAGGACTCTTTTGCCTGAGAAATCCTGCTCCTTGAAGGTCTCAAGCGCAGTGGCAGGTCTCTCGCTGTTATCAAGACCCAGCACATCCTTCAACACTTTCATCAGCCGGGACTTGAACAAAGGCTTCTCGATAAATGCGTCGATACCCGCATCCATTGCCTGCGCCTCGATATCTGACCAGTCATAGGCCGACAGGATAATGAGCGGAATATCATTGCCGGCCAGGCTGCGGATCTCCTTGGCCGTAGCCAGTCCATCCTTCCCCGGCATCTTCCAGTCAAGGATCACAACGGCGAAGTCTCTTGCGGCTTCGTGGGCTTCGATGATGCGCTTGATGGCAGAATCACCGTCAAGCACATATTCCGCATCCATGTTCAGGCTGTTCAGAATCTCGCAGGTACTCTCGCAGGCAGCTTCCTCATCATCTGCTACAAGCACCGGAAGAGAAGAGAAGGCGTCAATATCCGCCTGTGTAACGTCGTTGAGTTTCAAATATACTTGAACGGTGAATCTGGAGCCTTCCCCCAGAGTGCTCTCTACCTTGATGTCGCCGTTCATCATACGGGCGATGTTGACGGCGATACTCATGCCAAGACCGGTTCCTTCGATCTTGCCGATGCGGGAATCCGCAGCACGGGAGAATGGTTCGAAGATCTTCTGAATATAATCCTTCTCCATTCCGATGCCGGTATCCTCAAAAGTAAATTCAAAGAACCCGCTGCCTGCAATATGTGACGGCTTCTCTTCAATATAAAGGCTGATCTTCCCGCCCTCTGGTGTGAACTTGACCGCGTTGCCCATGATATTCATGAAGATCTGTTGCAACCGCTGTTCGTCGCCGATCACGCTCTCGTGTTCCACATTGGCCACGTTCACACAGAGCTCCAGATTCCTGGCTTCCATCTGGGAATGGAAGATGGTCAGCAGATTCTCGAAGGTATCGGACAGATTAAAGATACCCTCTGTAAGGCTGACCTTCCCGCTCTCGATCCGGCTCATATCCAGGACTTCATTGATCAGTCCCAGAAGATGCTTGCTGGAGACGGTGATCTTGCCAAGGGCGTCCAGGACGCGTTCCTTATCGTCTATATGCATGCCGGCGACAGCGGTCATACCAAGGATGGCGTTCATCGGTGTGCGGATATCGTGGCTCATCCGGGACAGGAAATCGCTCTTTGCCAGGTTGGCGGCTTCGGCGCGTTCTGCCGCCAACGCGAGCATCTCTTTTTGTTTCTCTTCGCGGTGGATGATCTCGTCTATACTTCGGATGGTCAGCGTAATGGCGGTTGCCTGTTCCCCGTCCATCTCGGCTATGGTGGCGACGGTGGAGCACCATTCGTATTTGCCGTTCTCATCGATACGTTTGTACTGAAGTTCAATGTGGTCCTCGGTCTCCAGAAGCTTCACGATGTTAGGCAGGTCAAGGAATTGCTGAACCTGTTCCCGGTGCTCTTCTGCAATAATCCCGGCTTCAAAACGCCTGGATACGAATTCTGTGTTATAATCTCCGGATTCTGTATTCCTGCCGCGGTGGGGATAGAGCATATCATATCTGCCGGTGAGCATATCAACATAATAGATAGCCCGGTAGGCCCGTGCCGTGCTGTTCATGGCGTTCTGATAGATCCGGTTGCGGTCTGCCATCCGGTTGCGTTCTTCTACAAGGAGCTGGTTCTGCTTCTCCTGCCGGTATTCTCTGACAGCCTGGAAGATGATCAGCGCCAGGCCAAGGAGGGCTACCATGGTACTTATGTAGTTAAAGGTGTCAAGACCTGTAAAAATCTCGGTTTCCGGTATGGTCAGTATAGCCGTCCATCCGTTCGTCATGTGGTGAAAATAAACGTTACGGGCATGTCCGTCCATGGCGATCACATTCTCCAATACCTGACTTCCCTTAGCCAGGGTAGACTGCTCCATAAATCCGTCTACCAACACCTGGAATTCATCGTAGGTGTGGTCGGTGGCGGCCTTGAAATAAAGCAGTGTTCCGTCCTTGTCGACCAAGTAGTAAGAGGCATTCGTAGGAAGAGTGAGGTTCTCATTATTCATCTCGAAATAAGAGAACATCATATCAATGGCGAGAAAGCTTCCGGTAGACGGGACGGTCTTGCACATGGTGATCACGTTCTGCCCGGTTACCACATCTACGTATGCGGGGGAGATATAGATCTCTCCGTCTGCCGCCAGGGCGCCCTGATAGTAGTCCGTATCGGTGACATCATAGTCTTCCATATCTTCAATCTCCGGAATGTTGGATATGAAATGATCGTCGTCAAGAGCCTTGCCGTAGACCTGGATATTCTCCGGGCCGTAGAGCTCGGTCAGGCCGTTCATGAAAGGGTAGAGGCCTTCCTTGAGCTCCTTGAGTGAAACGCCTTCCTGTTCACGTTCTTCGATATAGTTCACGCTGAGAGTCAGAATGGACTCACAGGCGCGCATATTGCTCTCTTCGGATGTGGAATAATTCTCCACGAGTGAAAGTCCCATCTTGTTGGTGTTGTCCATC
Source organism: uncultured Dorea sp. (assembly GCA_947652615.1). Lineage (GTDB taxonomy): Bacteria > Bacillota > Clostridia > Lachnospirales > Lachnospiraceae > Sporofaciens. The sequence continues at coordinate 42,586 of CANTDX010000017.1, forward strand.
AATGAATTGCGCAGGATGTTCGTACACAGCATGATCACCAGGATAAACATCACAAGCACGATCATGTTGTTCCGCATCTTCCTAAGTAACTGTTTTTTCTTCTTCTTACTCATCATAGCTTAAGCCCTCTTCATCCCCGTCTGCCGTATTTAAGATACATTTTACGCTTTATTGGAATGAAAATCAATAGTTCTTGAGACGAAAACGGACACAGCAACCTTCTCTGGTGTTGTGTCCGTTCTTCATGCATATACTAATCTTCGTCAGCATCCGTATCTGTATCGTCTTCGTCAGCATCCGCGTCGTCAGTCTCTTTAAGTTCTGCTTCCTTGGCAGCGGCTTCCCCGGAATCTTCTTCGGAATCTTCCTCGCTCTTGACGGATGGATTCAGAGATACATACTCACGGTCTGATACAGGCTTTAAGTCACTGTCAAGATCGAAGTCGTCGTCTTCAAAATCATCATCAAAATCATCATCCTCACAGGAATCTTTTTTCTTTAAATAATAGATAAGGCCTGCGATCGCGCCGCCTGCTGCTGCCAGCCCCATTAAGCCTTTGCCCCATTTCTTCATGATAATTATAACTCCTTTCAAAAATTATATTCTAATACCTATCATACCACACATTGCATTATTTTTCCTCTAAAATAATCATAAAATGTATGTAAAAAATAAGTAATCTGTTAGATTATTGGATGAAACTGTGTTAAACTGTTGTCTGTGGTTACAAAAAGGAGTGTGTAATATGAACAAAAACCAGGCACCCGGAACGGCAAAGAAAGGTTTATTCCGTATCATTTTCAGCAGAACCGGAATTATTCTGCTGATGCTGCTGATCCAATTAGGATCTATCGCGGGATCAATCCATTATCTGCGGGCATATCTTCCATATATTTATGGAACACTGATCGTGTTAGAAGCAGTGATACTGATATACATCATCAATACGAAGGGCAATCCGGCATTCAAGATGACATGGATGCTGTGCGTCCTGGTATTCCCGGTATTCGGAGTGATCTTCTATGTGTTCGTGCAGATGCAGGTGGGCACCAGATTCCTGCAGAACAGGCTGTCAACCTTAAGGATCGAGACGGCTCCGTATATGCAGCAGGATCCGGAGATCGTGGAGAACCTGTGGGCGAGCAAGTCTGCCAATGCCCATCTGTCCTATTATCTGTCCAGGCAATTGGGGTTCCCCACCTACCGCAATACGTCGGTCCAGTATTTCCCGCTGGGGGAGTATAAGCTTGGAGCGATGCTGTCGGAGCTTAAGAAGGCCAAAAGATACATATTCATGGAATATTTTATCGTGGAGAAGGGATACATGTGGGGATCAATCCTTGAGATCCTCAAGGAGAAGGCAAGGGACGGCGTAGAAGTACGCTTCATGTATGACGGCATGTGCGCCATATCCATGCTGCCCTATAATTATCCAAGACAGCTTGAGAGATTCGGGATCCAGTGCAAGATGTCGAATCCCATCAAACCGTTCCTGTCAACGACCCAGAACAACCGGGACCACCGCAAGATCTGTGTGATCGACGGCAAGGTGGCATTTACCGGAGGGATCAACTTAGGAGATGAGTACATCAACAGGAAAGAGCGGTTCGGACACTGGAAGGACACGGCGGTCATGCTTAAGGGGGACGCGGTGCAAAGCCTGACCATGATATTTCTGCAGATGTGGAACGTAGAAGAGAGACGGCCCGAGAGATATAAGAAATACCTGACGCCTAAGAAGACGGAGCTTCACAGAGGCTTAGGCTATGTGATCCCCTATGCGGACAGTCCCTTTGACAATGAGAATGTGGGTGAAGAGGTGTATTTCCACATACTGAACCATGCGAAGAAGTATGTGCATATCATGACGCCTTATCTGATACTGGACAATGAGATGATCACCACGCTTACAAGGGTGGCCAAGAGCGGGATCGAGGTCATCATCATCATGCCCCATATCCCGGATAAGTGGTATGCGTTTGCAGTGGCGAAGACCTATTATAAGGAGCTGATCGAGAGCGGCGTCCAGATCTATGAGTACACGCCCGGATTCGTCCATGCCAAGGTGTTTGTCTCGGATGACGACACGGCTACGGTGGGGACCATCAATCTGGATTACAGAAGTCTCTACCTGCATTTTGAATGCGGCGTATTCATCTATAATAATCCAGAGATCGACAGGATCGAGAAGGATTTCAAGAAGACTCTCAAGAAGTGCCACAAGGTAACGCTGGTGGAGGCCAAGGAGAGAAGCCTGCTCACCAAGCTGTGCGGACACGTGCTGCGGATGGTGGCGCCGCTTATGTAGAGCAAAAGTTTTAAAATGCATTTTACAGAAGCAGGAAAATATAGTATAATGTTATCTGGTTTTGAGTGGATTATAGTTAAATGATAACGCAGGAGGAATTGATATGGTAAGAGCAGTAGTTGGCGCCAATTGGGGAGACGAAGGAAAAGGGAAGATCACGGATATGTTAGCCGAGAAGGCGGATATTATCGTAAGATTCCAGGGAGGAGCGAATGCGGGGCATACGATCATCAATGATTACGGGAAATTTGCGCTGCACACCCTGCCATCCGGTGTATTCTATGGCCATACCACGAGCATCATCGGGAATGGTGTCGCACTGGATATTCCGGTTCTCTGCAAGGAGATACAGTCTGTTGTCGACAGGGGAGTTCCGGCGCCGAAGATCCTGGTATCAGACCGTGCACAGATGGTAATGTCATATCACAAGAATTTTGATGCGTATGAGGAGGAACGGCTGGGCGGCAAGTCCTTTGGCTCTACGAAGTCAGGGATCGCTCCGTTCTATTCAGACAAATATGCGAAGGTCGGATTCCAGGTAAGCGAGCTGTTTGATGATGAGCTGCTAAGGGAGAAGGTAGTAAGGATCACGGCACAGAAGAACGTGTTGCTTGAGCACCTGTATCATAAGCCGGCGATCGATCCGGATGAGCTCTATAACGAGCTTCAGGAATATAAGAGGATGATAGAACCGTATGTATGCGATACGTCGCTCTATCTCTACAATGCATTGAAAGAGGGGAAGGAGATCCTTCTTGAGGGACAGCTTGGAACGCTTAAGGATCCGGATCACGGGATCTATCCTATGGTGACCTCTTCCTCCACATTGGCAGCCTACGGAGCCATCGGGGCAGGGATCCCGCCGTATGAGATCGGGAAGGTGATCACAGTATGCAAGGCTTACTCCAGCGCGGTAGGAGCCGGCGCGTTCGTAAGTGAGATCTTCGGAGAGGAAGCGGATGAGCTGAGACGCCGCGGAGGCGACGGCGGCGAGTTCGGAGCGACGACCGGGCGTCCAAGGAGGATGGGATGGTTCGACTGTGTTGCCTCTAAGTACGGATGCAGGATGCAGGGCGCAACGGATGTGGCGTTTACGGTGCTTGACGTACTTGGGTATCTGGATGAGATACCGGTATGCGTGGGCTATGAGATCGATGGGGAAGTGACGACGGATTTCCCTGTGACACATCTGCTTGAGAAGGCGAAGCCTGTCTATCAGAAGCTTCCGGGATGGAAATGTGACATCAGGGGGATCAGGACCTATGAGGAGCTGCCCGAGAACTGCCGGAAGTATATCGAGTTCGTAGAAGAGCAGATTGGGTATCCGATCACGATGGTTTCCAACGGACCGGGAAGAGACGATATCATCTATCGCGGATAAGTATATAGAGGGCCTGCCAGGGGATGAGAGTTTGCACGGCGAACGTGCTTCCCTTGGCGGCTCTTTTTACATTTTAGATACATTTCCATAGGATTTTCGAGATTTCTCCCGGATATAATACCGCATATAGAGAATTGACAGAAGAGGAGCGGTAGATATGTGCGGGATCTGTGGGATGATCGGAGAGACAGAAGGTAAGGAGCAGGTGCTTTCACGGATGATGGAGGCGATTAAGCACCGCGGGCCGGATGGAAGGGACAGTTATATTTCAAGAGATGCAATGCTGGGATTTCAAAGGCTTGGTATTATAGATCTGGAGACAGGAATGCAGCCGATCCAGAATGAAGATAAGAGTAAGGCGCTGGTGTTCAACGGGGAGATCTATAATTACCGGATCTTAAGGGATATGTTAAGGCAGAAGGGACACCGGTTTAAGACAGATTCGGATTCCGAGGTGATCCTTCACGGATATGAGGAATATGGCAAGGTATTTCTGGATAAATTAAGAGGGATGTTCAGCTTCGTTATCTGGGATGATAAGGAGAAGGTTTTGTTTGCAGCAAGAGATTATTTTGGGATCAAACCTTTCTATTATACGGTGATAGGAGATACCTTCGTATTTGCATCGGAGATCAAGAGTATTCTGGAATACCCGGGATATCATAGAGAAATGAATCAGGAGGCGCTGGAACAGTATCTTTCCTTCCAGTATTCGGTGCTGCCGGAGACATTCTTTAAAGGGATCTACCAATTGCTGCCGGGACATTATCTGACATATACGCTGTCAGGGGAGCTTCGGACGACACGGTATTTCGAGCCGTCTCTTAAGCCCGGGAAGGGTCTTTTGGAGGAGCGTCTTCTGGAGGATGTGAAGAATGTGATCGGCCAGTCGGTGAAGCGTCATCTGATCAGTGATGTAGAGGTGGGCAGCTTCTTATCCGGCGGGGTAGATTCGAGCATGGTTGCGGCAGCGTCCGGCTGCGGCAGGACCTTTACGGTGGGCTTCGAGAATGAAGGAGCCCTGTATGACGAGACGGCATATGCAAGGGAGCTTGCGGGCGCCCTTGGGACAGATCATCATTGCAGATACATTACGAAGGAGGAATTCAGGGAAGCGGTTCCCAAAGTGATGTATCATCTGGACGAGCCTCTTGGCGACGCATCGGCGGTGGCACTCTATTTCCTTGCGCAGGAGGCGTCTAAGGAGGTGAAGGTGGTGCTGTCCGGAGAGGGGGCGGACGAGATATTCGGTGGCTATAATATCTATCTGGAACCTGAGGCGCTTAAAACTCTTGGGTGGCTGCCGGCGGGGGCAAGGCGATGGCTTGCGTCTATGGCCGAATATCTGCCAAGGCATATGAAGGGCAGGAATTATCTGATCCGGGCGTCGCAGTCTCTTAGGGAGCGTTATATCGGGAATGCCTATATCTTCCATACCAGGGAGCGAAGAGAGATCCTTAGGCGGCCCGGGAATGCGAAGGAGCCGGCAGATTACCTGGAAGGCGCCTATGAGAGGGCGGCGCCGCTTCCGGATTCTGACCAGATGCAGTACATAGATCTTAGATATTGGCTTCCGGGAGATATCTTACAGAAGGCGGATAAGATGAGCATGGCGCATTCGCTGGAACTTAGGGTTCCGTTCCTTGACAGGGATGTGTTTCAGATCGCAAGAGCGATCCCTCACGAGATGAAGACAAGGCGCTGCACGACCAAGTATCTGCTACGGAGAGCGGCGGACGCTTATCTCCCGGAGAAGGTCGCGCGCAGGAAGAAACTGGGCTTCCCGATTCCGATCAGGAACTGGATGAAGGAACAGGACTGGTATCAGGAGATAGCGGAAGTATTTACAGGGAAGGCGGCAGCGGAATATTTTCATACGGAGAAGCTTGTGAAGCTTCTTAAGGAGCACAGGGACGGGAAGGAGGACAACAGCAGGAAGATCTGGACGGTCTATGCGTTCCTCGTATGGCACAAGGTGTATTTTGGTAACAATGAAGGTATCTGAATTGTTACGTATTTTGAAGCGTGACGGTTAGCAAAGAGGGTGGTAAGGATGACGGTGACGGAGGAGATCAGAATACTGGTGATAGAGGATGAGAAGCCGATCGCGGATATTCTGGAATATGGATTTAAGAAGGAAGGCTTCAAGGTGAAAAGCGCTTATACCGGCGCCGACGGGCTTAGGGAGGCAAAGGAATTTGGAGCGCATCTGGCGCTTCTGGATTGGATGCTTCCGGATCTCAGCGGAGTGGATGTCTGTAAGATGCTGACGGAACAATATAATATCCCGATCATCATGCTGACAGCGCGGGGGAGTATCGATGATAAGGTATACGGGCTTGAATCCGGGGCGGACGATTATATCACGAAGCCTTTCGACCTGCGGGAGGTGATCGTCCGTGTGAAGACCATCCTGAGGCGGTTTGGAAAGTCTTTGAAGGGGCAGGAGGAAGAACGGGAGATCCGCGTGAAGAATGCGGTGATCTCCGAGCGGGAACGGACAGTGTGCCAGGACGGAGAATATGTGGAGCTGACGCCAAAGGAATTCGATCTGCTGGTCTTTCTGGTGAAGAACCCAAGGCGGGTGTTCACCCGCTCACATCTGCTTGACGAGATATGGGGCTATGATTTCATGGGAGATACAAGGACGGTAGATATTCATATACAGAGGCTCAGGAAGAAGCTGTGTATGGGAGAAGCTATCGTGACGGTGTTCGGCGTGGGGTATAAGTACGTACCGGAGGAATAGGCTGGTGTGGAAGATGGATGATCGAAAGAACAGATTCTTTCATGGGATCTTGTTTCGGATGAGTGTGTGGGTGCTGCTGTTAGGACTCTTAAGCGTCCTGGCTGTCACGTATTTTGTAAGGATGCGTATGCAGTATAATCTGGAGAGACAGATCATGAAGGAGCTTCAGAGTATAGAGAGCAATACGGAACTCTATATCCGTCAGGTCTTACTGATCAATAACCGCCAGATAGACGGGGCCGGGTTTCAGGAATGTACCCGTGAGATCGAGCAGCAGCTTAAGAATGCGGGATATCAGGAGGCGGCGCTCTATGACAGCGGCGGGCGTCTTTTAAGCCAGGGTGTAAGGCGAAGGTTTGAAGGGGCAGAGGAACGGGAGGATTTTCGGCTTGCGAAGGACGGGAAGAGTGCGTTTACCATATATTATGGCGGGCAGAATCGGTGTGAGGTGTATTTTACCATGCCGATGGTAGAAGGGATGGGGCGAAAGATCGGGATTATCAGCTATTTCCTGGACTATCACGAGATGTGCGAGAGAGAATGGACGATCCTAAAGGAGATCGTCAGGATCACAGTGCTGGCCTTTGCAGTCATTTACCTGGTGGTGTGGGTGATGATCCGGCGCATGGTCTCTCCGATCTGTCTTCTCGGCCGCACCTCCAGTGATATCTCAAGCCATCTTAAGGACGGGCAGTTTGACAGCGAGGTATTGGGGAAGCTCAAGGTCAATGAGAGGAAGGATGAGATCGGGGAGCTGTCGCGGAATTATACACAGATGCTTAAGGTGACAAAGGAGCAGTTCGAGAAGATCCAGGAGGACAGGGACCATATCCTGGCGCTTTGGAACAGCCGGCAGGAGTTCTATAATAATGTGACTCATGAGCTTAAGACGCCGCTTACGACGATCTCGGGTTATGCCCAGCTTATGGAGGAGAACGGGCTTGGAGACGAGGAATTGTTCTATAACGGGATGGAGCATATCTTGCAGGAGAGTACCAGGCTGCACCGTATGGTGGTCCAGCTCTTGGAAATGCAGGATAAGGACAGGTATCTTCGGATGGAGCCGCTGGATATTGCCGATACCTTGAGAAATGTGGTGGATGCCATGCAGATGAAAGCGCGGCGGTATGAGAATACGCTGGTTCTGGAGGTGGATGCCATGCCATGCCTTATTCGCGGAAGAGAAGACCGGATCCGGCAGGTGTTGATCAACCTGATCGACAATGCCATCAAGTACGGGGAGCCGGGGAAGGAGATCTGGATCCGGCTTGCGAAGCGGAAGAATCAGGTCCAGATCGCAGTTGCGAACCAGGGGAAGGGCATAGAAGCGGGCGAGGCAGCGCATATCTTCGAGCCGTTCTACCGGGTGGATAAGGAGCGTTCAAGGGAGATGGGAAGCTCCGGGCTTGGACTTGCTATCTCCAGGAAGATCATGGAGGAGCACGGAGGAACGATCCAGGTGAAGAGTGAGCCGGACGGGTATACTATATTTATGGTCAGTTTTCCGGCATAATAGGATGCGCAGTTATGAGAAAGAGATATCGGTATGAGAAGTGACAGAAAAGGGATAAAACAAGTGATAGCGTTGATTGTGGCAGGGCTCCTGCTGTGCGGATGCGCCGGGCAGGAGACGTCGAAGACCATTGTCCTGCCAAAGGAGACGGAAGATGCGGAGAATAACGCGGGAATCGATGTCAGGGATATCAAGGAGTATAGTTTTGAAGGGAGTGTATACGCCATGACCTGGAAAAGAGATTCCAGGGAAGAGATCTGCGTGCTCCGGGATCAGGGGGAAGGCTTAGGCTATCAGACGGTGAATATCTATCAGGGGACGGAATCGGAGATTGTGGTCTTTGAGGAGCGTCCGGTCAGTGTATCGCAGATTGCTCCCGGAGGACAGTGTGTCCTGTACGAGACTTTTGATAACGGCATGATCCAGCTTATCCTGTATCGGGTACAGACAGGGGAAAAGTTGGTAATCCATGAAAGAGACGGTTCGATGGAGACATGTTGTTTTAGCTGGAGCGGTGACGGTACGCGGTTCTTTGTGTGGCCGGATGGAGATTACAGCGGGCAGAATACGGTGCAAATGTATCCCATCTGCCGGTATGATGCCTTGAGCGGGGAGAAGACGGAGATTATGATGGAAGGAACCGAGAATGCATGGAGGCAGGCGATTCCCAATGAAGATGGGTCGAAGGTGTATGTGCGGGAGGAGTATCCCGATCAGGAGGGGAACGTGCCGATATCTTCCGAAGAATGGCTGGAACTGTATGGAGTTGAGAATACGGAGTTGAAGACAGGTGCAGCGTATGCAGACGGGTATGAACCGTCTCTTCCGGGAAGAAGCTGGGTGTTAGAAATGGATACGGCTGCAATTCGGGAGATTGACGGGGAGAATGGAGATATTCCGAATTTGATCAGATATACAGATCAGGGAGTAATTGGAAGAAACGGGGAAGAAGTGTGGATGATGGCAGAGCCTCTGAGTGAATTCCCAAAAGAGAGGATCCTGATGACAGATTGTGAAAAGGTCTGTGTATGCGGGAAGGGCGATCATATCTTCTTGCTTGACCGCGAGAGTGGGACGGATACGATGCAGATCATGGGAATCAAGGTCCAGGATGGGGAGATTGTGGGGCGTCAGGTGTTATATAAGGGAATCAACGGATATTGCTCCGGAGTGGAAGTGGGGGCGGATGACGGAGAACTGATCGTTCAGACGATCGGATATCTGGAGAATGGGAACAGCTTAGCGCAGGTGACGGTGCTGGAATATTGAAGGATTTCATTAGATAATTTTAAGAAATCCCTAATCTTTCTTTTAGAAAATTGCCATAGCATAGACACATTTAGCTGGTATTCTGTTTATAGTTATTATAGAGGCATATCTATTGGGGTATGCCCATATAATAATAATACGGGGACTTCGCTATATTCATTGGCGGATCGTAATGAGGGGAAGGAAGACGATACATAGTGTCAGCTCCCGTGAGTATAAATATGGCGTATTCCTGAAACCTCGGCCTGCGGGCAGGGAATTTCAGGATATCAAAGAAGGAGGTATTACATGCAGCGGAAAAAGAAAACGAATCATACAGAAGTTCTCTCTATTGAGGAATACCTTACGAAAAGAAAAAGAGTCAGAGACATGGATCCAAGCCAGGTGCGGGGAGGAATCCCAGAGGAAAATCAGGCATTGGTCCTGGCAGGATTATGTATATAGGAGAATGAACAGACCCTTTACGGGTCTGTTTTTTTGATGGGATCGCTGTCTTCTTCATTGGTTCTGGTAAGCCGGTATACCAGCGTATAGGCATAGAGAAGGACCGGAAGAATAATCGTACAGGCAATGGAAGCCATGAGAAGATCCTGTGCGGCGGGGTGGTCGATCAGTGCGAAGGCAAGGGTGCCGGTGTACATGGCAAAGAGCAGAAAGGCGCCGATTGCCGCCAGGATTCGTTTTGTTTTGCTTGTTTTTGTATTTTTCATGCGAATCCTCCTTTACATCTTAACGAGACTTTAGTATATTATATAAGTGGCAGGAAAAAATTGCAAACACAAATATAAAAACAAATACAAAGGAGCAAAATATATTATGAGCGAGACATTATTGGATCAGTGGAAAGAGATTGCGTATGACGAGAAGGCGGACAGGGGGCAGCTTCAGAGATTCTGGAAGAATTATTTCCAGATCGAGAAGGAGATCTATGAGCAGCTTCTGACGAATCCGGACGAGGAAGTGAAGGGGACCGTGAAGGAGCTGGCAGAGAAGTACGGCCAGGAAGTCCTCACTATGGTTGGTTTCCTGGACGGCATCGATGAGAGCCTTAAGGAAGCGAATCCGATTGAGACGATGGATGAGGATACGGTTGTGAGCCTTGCTTTTGACAAGGAGAAGCTGTATAAGAATATGGTAGCGGCCAAGGCTGACTGGCTGTACGATCTTCCGCAGTGGAAGGAGATCTATCCGGAGGAGGAATTGAAGCGGCTCTATAAGGAGCAGAAGGAATCCGGCACGATCCGCAAGGAGAAGAAGATCGGACGTAACGATCCGTGTCCTTGCGGTTCAGGTAAGAAGTATAAGAAATGCTGTGGCAAATAATTATTTCTGTTTTTAGTATACTGTGCCTTGTGTATTATGCGCTGCTGTGCATCCGCCTTCGGAAATGGGATTCTACATTCTCAAGATTCTGGCTGATATGCGGGTGTGCGGGGCTGATGTTCCGGTATCTGTACATAGACGGCTCCGATATGCTTCCGGCGCTGCTCCTCATTCTGACGGGAATCTTCTTATTAACAGAGGTGAAGATCATCCGGGGGATGTTTCCGGACAGGAGATTGGCAGGACGGCAGGAGGATTACAAGTATCTGATCGTGTTGGGCGCACAGGTGGACGGGAAGCGGATCACGGATTCGCTGCGAAGAAGGCTTGACCGGGCTGTCGGGTATCTGAAGGAGCATCCGGGGACTTGCGCCATTGTATCCGGCGGTATGGGAAGAGGCGAGGAGGCTGCAGAGGCAGAGGTTATGGGAGAGTATCTTCTGAAGCATGGGATCGAAGAAGAGAGGATCTTAAGGGAGGACCGTTCGCGGACTACGAAGGAGAATCTGGAATATTCCAAGGCTTACATAGAAGACTTGAGCATCCCGGTCGGGATCGTATCGAATAATTTTCATCTCTACCGTGCGGTCTGTTATGCGAAGAGGGAGGGGTATCTTCGGCCCTGTCCGGTGGCGGCGGACTGTCATCCGCTGTTATTTTTGAATTATGTTGTCAGGGAGTTTTTTGCGGTGTGGAAGATGATATTACAGTTCACTCGTCAGTCAATCTCAAGATAAGTTTGTGCTTGCACAAGGGCTTATCTTGAGATTGACTGACGAATGGCGCGGGAGTGAATGTCCGAAGTAAAATTTCCGGTTGACAAAAGGATTTACAGTGTTATAATGTTTGATATAAAATGTATGAACACGCTGACGAGACGAGTAGGCTGGGAAAGGAATCGCAGAGAGAGAAGCCGCAGGCTGCAAGCTTCTTATTCCGGAACCTTCTGAAAACTACCTCTGAGTGGCTGCAAAACAGCCCGGTGATTCCGTTATCATCATGAATGAAGCGGCTTTGGTATGGATAGATGATATACAGGGCAATCAGGGTGGAACCGCGAGAGTAACTCGCCCCTTACAGTAGATCTGTAAGGGGTATTTTTTTAGGTCTTGAGCAGCGCGCCGGACATGCATGTCTGCATGCATAGCTGGCAATGATAAGATTAATTTGGGAAAGAAGGGAAGGTAAATGAGCGAATGGAAGCCTTATCAGCATAAGGTACAGTATTACGAGACTGATCAGATGGGAATCGTTCATCATTCCAATTATATCCGCTGGTTTGAAGAAGCGCGGACGGACTATATGGAGAAGATGGGCATGGGCTATGACCAGATGGAGGAGAAGGGCATCTTAAGCCCGGTGCTGTCTGTAGATGCGGAATATCTTCAGATGGTGCATTTCGGCGGGACGGTGACCATAGAGGTATTTATCAGAGAATATAATGGTATCAAGCTGACCGTGGGGTACGAGGTGATCGATGACAAGACGCAGCGGATCTGTTGCAGGGGAACGACGAAGCATTGTTTCCTTGACAGGGAAGGGAAGTTCCTGTCATTAAAGCAGGCCTGCATAGAAGGCCATCAGATGTTAACGCGGGGCCTGGAAGATCATAAGAGCGAATAGAGAAGGAGAGGAAAGATATGAAGATCACATTAAAAGACGGTTCAGTGAAGGAATACGAGGGGAGCAGGTCGGTTCTTGACATTGCGAAGGATATCAGCGAGGGTCTTGCAAGGGTCGCAACGAGCGCGAAGGTGGACGGTGATATCGTAGACTTGAGGACGCAGATCAATAAGGATTGTGAGCTGGAATTGCTGACGTTTGATTCCGAGGATGGAAAGGGAGCGTTCTGGCATACCACATCCCACATCATGGCGCAGGCGGTTAAGCGTCTGTACCCGGATACCAAGCTTGCTATCGGACCGTCTATCGACAACGGTTTCTATTATGATCTGGACAGGGAGACTCCGTTTGTAACGGAAGATCTGGAGAAGATCGAGGCGGAGATGAAGAAGATCGTGAAAGAGAATCTGTCGATCGAGAGATTTACGAAGTCAAGGGAAGAGGCGGTCGCATATTTTAAGGAAAGCGACGAACCATATAAGGTAGAGTTGGTTGAAGATCTGCCGGAGGGTGAGGAGATCAGCTTCTATCAGCAGGGAGAATTCGTAGATCTCTGTGCCGGTCCGCATCTGATGTCTACGAAGAATGTCAAGGCGGTGAAGCTTCTGAGCCTGGCAGGCGCATATTGGCGCGGCAGCGAGAAGAACAAGATGCTGACCAGAATCTACGGAATCTCTTATCCGAAGAAAGCGGAACTGGAAGAGTATCTCCACAGGTTAGAGGAAGCGAAGAAGCGTGACCACAGAAAGCTTGGACGTGAGTTGGGATTATTTATGATGTGTGATGAAGGTCCTGGTTTCCCGTTCTTCCTTCCGAAGGGAATGGTGCTTAAGAATACGCTGATGGAATACTGGCGAGAGCTGCATAAGAGAAACGGATATGTGGAGATCGCAACACCGATCATCTTAAGCCGGCATCTGTGGGAGAATTCAGGGCATTGGGATCACTATAAGGATAACATGTATACGACTGTTATTGATGATGAAGACTTTGCGGTTAAGCCAATGAACTGTCCGGGAGGAATGCTTGTCTATAAGTCAGAGCCTCGTTCTTATAAGGATCTGCCGCTCCGTGCAGGAGAGATCGGACTGGTGCACAGGCATGAAAAATCAGGAGCACTCCACGGCCTGTTCCGTGTCCGCTGCTTCAACCAGGATGATGCCCATATCTTCATGATGCCGGAGCAGATCAGGGATGAGATTAAGGGAGTAGCAAGACTGATCGACGAGGTCTACAGCCTGTTTGGGTTCAAGTATCATGTGGAACTTTCCACTCGTCCGGAGGACAGCATGGGAAGCGATGAGGACTGGGAGATGGCGACCAGCGGTCTTAGGGGTGCGCTTGATGATCTGGGGCTTGACTATGTGATCAATGAAGGCGACGGCGCATTCTATGGACCGAAGATCGATTTCCATCTGGAGGATTCTATCGGCAGAACATGGCAGTGCGGAACCATTCAGCTTGATATGCAGATGCCGCAGAGATTTGATCTGGAATACACGGGAGCAGACGGGGAGAAGCATCGTCCGATCATGATCCACAGGGTTGCATTTGGCTCGATCGAACGGTTTATCGGCATCCTGATCGAGCACTTCGCAGGTGCGTTCCCGACCTGGCTTGCGCCGGTACAGGTCAAGGTGCTTCCGATCTCAGAGAAGCATTTGGATTATGGCAAGAAGGTACTGAAGGAATTAGAAGAGGCCGGAATCCGTGCCGAGATCGATGAGAGGGCGGAGAAGATCGGCTATAAGATCAGAGAGGCCCAGATGAATAAGATTCCATATATGCTGGTTGTCGGAGCGAAGGAAGAGGAACAGAACTTAGTCGCGGTTCGAAGCCGTTTTGCAGGCGACGAAGGGCAGAAGGGTATCGGAGACTTTATTGCTGCCGTGAAGGAAGAGATCGCCGGGAAGATCCAGCGTGAAGTGGTGAAGGAAGACTAATTTGCCGTAATACAGATTAAAACGGTAAGAAACGGGGCATAATAATTCTTGATATTTTCAATATTAGGAGGTAAGATTATGCCAGAATTAAGATGTACGGTACAGACATGCACCCACAACAAGAATTTCTACTGTGACCTTGACGGGATCGTAGTAGGCGGTAATTCTGCAAAGCGTGCGGAGGAGACTTGCTGTGACAGCTTCGAGGAAAGAAAAGGAGATTCTTACAGCAATGTAACGGGAGAGGCCTCTCCTACAAGCAAGATCGACTGCAAAGCTACGGATTGTATGTACAATGACGAATGTAAATGTCATGCAGGAAAGATCAGTGTAGAGGGCGGCGATGCCTGCCACTGTGAGCAGACAGAATGTGCGACTTTCAAGTGCGGCTGTCAATAGTGAAGAGAGAGGAAGATGCCCGGGAGTGATTCGTTCCCGGGCATATAACTTCTTGCAAAACTGCTTGAAATGCAGCAGCAGTATGCGGATAAAATGGAGCAGTTACGCATTGATGCCCAGAGCCGGGTGGATGGTTACCAGCAGAAGTATATGGAGCTGCTTGAACGGATAGGGAATGGGGAATAATATCTCCGAATGAGTATTGAGAAAACTCGTTTTTATATTTTGCTTGAACAGATGTGGCTCGTAGAAAGTGAGATATGGTATTTTTCAGAGTCAAAATATGGTTTTCACGGACAATATGATGCGGTAAACTATAGTGACTGTTATAATGCATCGTATACAATAGGTGGGTTATAGAAAGGAGTAGAATATGACGAGATACAATAGTATGGAGGTAGAGGTGATTAAACTGGGGCTTTATAACATAGAAGCTCTTGGATTGTCAAGCAAAGAGGTGCTGGAGCAAAGCGTTGTCTGGCTCAGGGAGAAGTATGAGACGACAGGCGATGCAAGGTATCTGGACAAAGCAGTATGGCATATCTATGCTTATCTGGAAATGGGGTATCCGTATGAAAGCGGGAAGGAGAAATTTCAGGCTGTATTGGATGCTCTTGGAGAGAAAGAGGAAGACGTGTTCCCAAAACGAAGCTGGGGAAGCAAGAAGGTCCCCTTGAAGAAGATGCGGATTAATCAATTGTTGGGAAAATGGAATCCTGGCTTGCATTCGATGAAAATATCTGATGCGGTGGAGGACATCATAGAAAAAGCCCGGAACAGGCAGATAGGGGAATATACATATCATTGCGGAAAGGTGATAAAGCAGGATGGGGAAAATACTTTATGGGAGAATACCTGTAAGCTCTATGTCCGGGATGAGGAAGTTGTGTTCCATAATGTAAATAGGGGCAAATATTATATTCTTGCGGAATGAAAGTGCGGATTTAAGATTTTTCGCGGTCAAAAATGAATTTTTAAGGACAAAGGGATGAAAAAAATTAATTTATGGTATTCTTATCAGTGTAAGGCTGGAGGGAATCGACTAGAAAAGAGGGCAAATGATGAATATTGCACTTATAGATGATGAGACAGCAATTCTAGAAGATGTCAGAAAGTGTGTTGAGAATGAGATTGTGCCGCAGGATGAAGTGAACCTCTTTACTTATACGCGGGCGAAGGACTTTCTTCAGGAAACTGAACTGGGACAGGAGTTTGACATCCTGGTTTCGGATATTGATATGCTAGACATGGGTGGACTGGAACTAGGGAAACGATTGCATGAAAAGGGCGGCGGTCCATATTTGGTATTCCTGACGGCATATCTTGAGTATGCGGCAGAGAGTTATATCATAGAAGCGTATCAATACATTCTTAAGGAAGATATGGAAAAGAGGCTGCCGCCTATCTTGAGGCAATTGATAGACCGCGTGAAGAAGGAAAAAAAGCAGTTCAGGATGGTTGGAACACCTACAAGCAAGGTAATAGTGTATTATAGAGACATGCTATATATGGAGAAGGAAAAGGGATCAAAGTACATCTGTTACATAACGGAACATGGTATTTATAAAGAAAGGATTTCGTTAAATCAATTGAGTCAGGAACTTGCAAGTGATGAATTTATCTTAGTTGAACGTGGATATATTATAAATGTTTCTCATATCGCAAGTATGAAGGACGGTATGGTTCATATGGATAATGGGGCAAGGATTTTTGTTAATAGAATCAGCTTCAAAAAAATAAAAGAGCAGATTAGTCTGTATAGGGGGAATCTGTAATGGGTATTAAGGCTCTTCTTATGGGAATTTCTCTTTTTGAAGTGGGGATGTTGTACTGGCTGTTAT
>CANTDX010000018.1 GCA_947652615.1 uncultured Dorea sp.
AAGATCTCTGTACGCTGCTTTATCATGCTCATTCAGCTTTTCACTTTCTAAAAGGAAATAGAACTTTGCCGCCGCTTCAATGATAATCTGGACTGCCATTTGATAAGCGATCTCATAGGATCTTGCGTCAATCCCTTTCAGGGAAACGGAAATAACCGGATATTTCCCCATATACTCCTCACAGAGCGCCGTTTCCTTTGAAATATCCAGCCCGTCAAAAATATGCTTATCCCCATTCAGCGAGAAAAAGTGTTCCAGCATACTCATATTCAGCGTTTTTCCAAATCTTCTGGGGCGGGTAAACAGATTTACCTCTCCCCAGTTGTTAAGAAGTTCCCTGATCAGCCCAGTTTTATCAATATAGTAAAAATTATCGGAACGAAGTTTTTCAAAATTTTCAATTCCTATCGGAAGTTTCTTCTTCCTCATCTCCATCTCTTCACACACTCCTTCCGTCATTTTCAAGCTGTTTTCTGCCTCAGATTCTATTCCTATACATTATAACAACTAAGCAGCAGCTTTTCCATAGAAATCTTCCGATTCCCACAGGTCTGCAGGGGTCTAGTACAGTATTGCATTAATTCAAATCCTTCGTCTCCGCCTCCCGCACGGACAGGAACGCAAACACCAGAGAGACAACCGTCAATATAACCGGAATCACAGCGTTGTCTCTGAAGGTCAGATCTCCCATATTGGCCTGCGTAAGCAGGATCAACAGGAAGGATGCGACGATCGTCGCCTTTGACGATTTCATCGCCATACCGATGAACAGTGCGATAAAGCCCATGGTAACGGTAACAATGGATCTGACAAGAAGCTGAACATAGAACCCCGGTTCTGCCATATTATAATCCAGCGGAAAGGAAGATACCATGAACTGCGATCCAAGCAGCACGCATCCATAGATCAGAAGCTTTGTAGTGACCAGCGCTGTGAAATTAAATATCCATACGGCCAACATCTGGGAAACCAGTACCTTCTGCCGTTTGATCGGATACAGGAACATCAGGTTCATAGTCTTGTTATTATAAGAGCTGACGATGAAGCCTGAGAGCATCACGCCGGTGAACACCAGAAATGCCATACTCGTAAATAATTCGATCGAGGACGAGATCATATCATTCCCCGGCGCAGCGTCCGGAATACCGGTGTCTGGACTATCGGCGATACCCAGATAACAGAGGGCAAATAAGAACAGACAGAGAACCGCTGCCAGAATGACAACATTTCTGATATATTTCGCAATATTATTTTTCTTCCATTCAAGTTTAATCAATTTCAGCATCATTTATTTCGCCTCCCCAGTCATTTTCAGGAAATAATCTTCCAATGTCTCTGTTTTTTTACCGATTGCTACAACCTCCACATCGTTCAAGGCGAGCGCCTTCGATAGCTGACCGCTGGAAACGGACCGATCGTATATGCGGAATCTGCCGCTGTCGATGATCTTGAAGTTCGCAATCCCTAACTTCTCCGTCAGCACATAAGCGGCCTTCCTCTCATCTAAGACAGCAAGTTCCATATAGTTCAGGTTGATTTCTTCGATATCTCTCATCCGCACTTCTCTCATCATCCGGCCATGGTCAATGATACCTACCATGTCTGCGATGCTCTCGATCTCCGAGAGTATATGACTTGAGATCATAATCGTAATTCCGTATTCCGAACACAGGGTCTTAAGCAATTCCCGGATCTGCTTCATTCCGGCGGGGTCAAGGCCGTTGGTGGGTTCGTCTAAGATAAGAATCTCTGGCTTGCATATCACAGCCCGCGCAATTCCCAGCCGTTCCTTCATTCCCAGCGAATAGCTTTTCACAGGTTGGTCCGCGGCAGCGTCAAGCCCCAACATCTGCAGGGCATCCTTCACACTGCTCACATTGTAGTAGCCCATATACTCACAATGAAGCGTAAGATTCTCACGCCCTGTCATGTGGTCATAGAAGACCGGGAATTCAATGATGCTGCCCATACGTTTTAAGATCTCATAGGAATGAGGCGTAAGCATCTCGCCAAAGATCTCAATGCTCCCCCTGTCAGGCTTCCATAGATTGGTAATCATCTTCATTACTGTCGTCTTCCCTGCGCCGTTTGGGCCAAGGAATCCGTAGATCTCACCTTTGGAAATATGGATATCAACATCCGACACAAGTTCTTTATTTCTGATTTTCTTTGTAAGTTGGCTGGTTTGTAAAATGTATGGCATATTCTTGCCTCCTTTCTACTTACCATTATAGGGAGACAGATTTTCAAAACTCTTGAATAAATCTTACGATTTTCTTTCGTTTACAACTTAATAGAATATTTTTTCAATATGACGGTAAATACGGTCCTGATATGCGGCTGGCTTTCCAGTGTAATATCCCCGCCCATCTGCATCGCAAGATTCTTGGCGATCGTAAGCCCAAGGCCATTTCCCTGCATCTGGCTGTTGCGCGAGTCTTCCATTGTGAACAGCCGTTCAAACACCGTATCCGCATATTCAGGGCTGATCCCGCGTCCTCTGTCTGTAATATTAATATATACCTTCGTTCTGTCGGTTCTCAGGCTTACCCCCAGATACTTCCCGTCAGCGCCGTATCGGACTGCATTGGAGATCAGGTTGAACATAATCCTCTGCAATGCTTCCCTGTCGGCGCCGGCGTAGATCGTCTGCTCCGGAATGTCAATATCCACCGTAAATTCTCTCTGTGAAAGCAACTCGTAGAAGTCCAGGATATTTTCACGGCAGGCTTCGTTGATATTAACGCGGGACAGTTCCATATTCATATCTCCGGCTTCTAATTTGGCAAGTGTGAAGAATTGGCCGATCAGCTCCATAACCCGCTGCGCCTTCGCTTCCACCTTGAGCAGCATCTCCTGTGCCGGATCTCCGTTCAGCCGGATGATCTCAAGATAACCCAGTATGACTGTCATGGGCGTCTTGATATCATGCGAGACATTGGACAGCATCTTCTTAGAAGCAATCTGGGAGCGTCTGTAATCTGCCTTCGCCTTCCGGCGGCTCTCTAACAGCCTGTTGATCTGCGCCGCCAATCCCTGCAGGACCCGGTCATCGGTGAAAACCATGATTTCTTCATCACTGTTGGTATCTAATATACATTCTAATTTCTTACTGATCTCCTTAAGCTTCGCCTGTATTCCCGTCCGGAAGCAGAACCTCTGGTAGATCACAATCAGAACTAGCAGAACAATACACAGGGACAAAAGGAATATGACCGTATCCGCCCTCATAGCACGTCTCCTAACTTATAGCCGATCCCCCACACCGTAATAACATATCTAGGTTCTCTTGGATTATCCTCGATCTTGTTGCGAAGACGGCTGATATGTACATTGACTGCATTCTCATCCCCCATATAAGCATCGTTCCAGATCAGGGAATAGATCTGCGCTTTGGTATATACTTTCTTCGGGTTCTGAAGCAGGAGCTTTAGTATGTCAAATTCTTTGGCTGTCAGCTCAATACCGGTCCCTGCTTTCCTGACCGTATGTGTGGTCAGATCCATAACCAGGGAACCTGCCGCAAGCTGTTCCGGCTCCTTACGGGTCCCGGCATACTCTGTGCTCCGCCGGATATTCGCCTTGATCCTTGCCAGTACCTCGGTGACAGAGAAGGGCTTTGTAATATAATCATCCGCCCCAAGACCTAATCCCAGAGTCTTATCCGAGTCCGTATCCTTCGCGGATATGATGATGATCGGCACGGTACTGGCCTGACGGATGTATTTCATAACGTCCATTCCGCCGACTTTCGGCAGCATCAGATCCAACAGGACGATATCATAGCTGCCGCTGTCAAATCGAACCCTGGCCGCTTCCCCGTCTCCTGCACATACCACCTCATAATTCTCAACGCTAAGATAATCTCTCAGCATCCTGCTGATCTCTATATCATCCTCAACCAATAAAATTCTCATAGCTGTCTCACCGTTCTTCCTTCCCTTCATTTTCTTTCCAGTTTATTATGGTCTACATAGCCCCTTAAGTCAACACTGCCCGCGGGAAATGCCGGAAAACTGCCGGGAAATGCCCGATATTTTCATATTTTTTCGTCAAAATATGTCTTGCATCCACATTCTATATTTTATATAATATACAAAGTTTTCTATTGAATCAGTACGAATACTAGGAGGTACAGACATGGAACGAGATATGATAATAGGAAAACCTTCAAAGATTATTCTGAATTTCACGATTCCTATTTTTATCGGAAATGTATTCCAGCAATTCTACAGCATGGCGGATACGGTCATCGTCGGCAAATTCGTCGGCAACTCGGCGCTGGCCGCCGTGGGAGCCTGCGGCACGCTGACATTTCTGATCCTGGGATTCTTAATGGGGATGACAGCCGGGTTCACAGTCGTTACCGCGCAGCATTACGGGGCGGGCAATCACCGGGCGATGCGTAAGTCTGTTGCATCTGCCGCGATCCTGTCCGGTATTGTGTCAATCGTGCTCACTGTGACAAGCATGGTCTTGATGCGAAGTGTCCTGCATTGGATGAATACACCGTCCGATATGTTCGATCAGGCGTATTCTTACATAATGATCATCTGTGCCGGAATCGTGGCACAGGTAATGTATAACCTGCTGGCAAGTATCCTTCGTGCGGTCGGGGACAGCAAACGGCCGCTGTATTTCCTGATCCTGGCGGCGCTCTTGAACATCCTGCTTGACCTGGTATTTATCATCATATTCCATATGGGTGCGGCAGGAGCCGCATACGCGACCGTGATCTCCCAGGGAATATCCGGTCTCGCTTGTCTCTTCTATATTATAAAGAGCGTTCCCTTGCTCCATCTTAATAAGGACGACTGGAAGATAGACTGGAACCTTGCCCTGTGGCAGATGAAGATCGGGTTCCCCATGGCATTCCAGTATTCTATCACTGCGATCGGAACGATAGTGGTACAGTCCGCGCTGAACGCACTGGGTTCTGTGGCAGTCGCCGGCTACTCCGCGGCTGTCAAGATCGAACAGATCGTTACCCAGGCCTATGTCGCACTGGGAACGACCATGTCGACCTACTGCGCACAGAATGCAGGCGCGGGCAAGATCAGCCGGATCCGGCAGGGATTCCGGAGCGCGACCTGGATGGGCCTTATTTACGCCGTATTTACCGGTATCCTGATCTTCTTCGCCGGCAAATATATGACCGTACTGTTCGTCTCTGAGAATGTCCGTCAGCTTATGTCCCTCGTCGATGTAAGCCTGCGGTGTGCGGCTGTTTCCTTCGTATTCCTTGCAGTCGTCAATATCTATCGGAACGGAATACAAGGGATGGGCTACGGCATCCTACCCATGACCGCCGGAATCGCTGAGTTGATCGGAAGATGCGGAGCGGCGCTGGCAGCATCCCATTATAAGAGCTTCCTTGGAATCTGTATGGCAAGTCCGGTGGCCTGGATCCTGGCATCCATACTTCTGTTGGGAATGTATTTCAGGATCATGCATCAGTATAAGCTGAAGGGTATCCTGAAACCAGAGGCAAAAAAGAGATTCCCAATCTGGAAGAAAAGATATCAGCATATATAAATTAGAAAAGAAACAGTCTGTGCCATTCACCTGCACAGACTGTTTCTCTATATGCTATACTATTCTGTTAACTCCGCAGGATCCGAAAATCATGATTTATGATTTCCTAGCATTCACCCGCTCGAACTCATCCACGATCTCCTTTGACGGCGCTTTGGTCGCCAGGCTCACGATAATGATCATCGCCAGAGAGATCAGGAATGCCGGAAGCAATTCATAGATATCAAGGATACCGCCCATAGGACGGATCGCATATTTCCACACGAATACCATCACACCGCCGGCGATCATTCCGGCCAGCGCACCCTGCAAAGTGGTTCGTTTCCAGAACAACGCACAGATCATAACGCCTGCGAACGCGGCTCCCATACCGGCCCATGCGAAGGACACGATACCAAATACGCTGGAATTAGGATCTCTTGCCAGGAATACACCGATCACTGCGATTCCCAGGATCGTTGCACGGGCAACGTTAAGTCCCTGCTTCTCGGTAAGCTTCTTACCAAGGAAATCCTGTACAATATTCTCAGATACACCGGAAGCCGCTACCAACATCTGGCTGTCCGCGGTAGACATCGTCGCCGCAAGGATACCTGCAAGGATCACACCGCCAAGCACCGCTGCGAGGAATCCGTTCTTGCTAAGCTCATTGGTGAGAGCTATGATCACGCGCTCACTGTCCTCCAATGCCGGCATACCGCCTGCATTGACAACTGCAAGGCCTACGATACCGATGAAGATCGCAACACCCATAGCGAAGGTTACCCAGATAGAAGCAACTCGTCTGGAGAGCACCAGCTTATTCTCGTCTTCAATAGACATGAATCTTACCAGGATATGCGGCATACCAAAATATCCGATTCCCCATGCCAGAAGAGATACGGCGGTCAGCGGTGAATACGGGATCGCTGAACCTGCAACCGCATCATGGATCGCGGAAAGTGAGATATAACCCGACAGGGACTTGGCGTTATCCATTACAGCTCCCATACCGCCGGCGCTGCCCACACCAAAGGTTACGATAGAAATCAGTGCGATTGACATTACAATACTCTGAATCAGGTCATTCGTTGCAACCGTTGTGAATCCTCCCGCAATCGTATAGACAACAATGATGACCGCGAATACAACCACGCCTACCATATAGTCCAATCCAAACAATGAGTTGAACAGCTTACCGCACGCCGCAAAACCAGACGCTACATACGGAACGAAGAACACTACGATGATCACTGCTGAGATCGCTGTAATGATATTCTTCTCATCATGGAATCTCTTCGCGAAGAACGTAGGCACTGTGATCGCGCCGATCTGCTCTGAATAACGTCTCAGCCTCCTTGATGTAAAGAGCCAGTTCAGATATGTACCGATCGCCAGACCCGCTGCAGTCCAGAACGCATCTGCAAGGCCGGTCAGGTATGCAACACCTGGCAGCCCCATCAGAAGCCAGCTTGACATATCGCTCGCCTCCGCGCTCATGGCAACGACCAACGCACCCATCTTCCTGCCGCCAAGGTAGAAATCTTCACTGCTGCTGTTCTTTCTTGCATTATAGACACCGATGCCGACCAGCAGGCACATATATGCAAAAATCGTACACAGAATAATAATACTAATACCACTCATAAATCACACCTCATTTCCTTTACTTATTCTCTGTAACTGAAAACATAATGTCCATAAATTTTTATTATATATCCATTATATTTTGTTATGTTCTACTATAACACTTAGTGAAATTAATGTCAATATAATGAATCCTATCTTTTCTTTTCATTTTCCTTTCTTTTCGACAAGAATGATCATAAACCTTTTCATTTCTCCGGGAATCGAGTATACTATAGTCAGTGATAATGAATACACCAGGAAAAAGAGGTACTAATCATGAAAAAAATACTGGTCGTAGATGATGCAGAACTAAACCGCGAATTATTATATGACATCTTGAAAGACGACTATATGATTGAGATGGCTGCCAACGGGGAAGAAGCGCTTGAACATCTCAGGAAGTCCCATCATGAGATATCTGCCCTCCTTCTGGACCTTCGGATGCCGAAGATAGACGGCTTCGCCGTGATCGAAGAGATGCAGCAGAAGGGCTTCATACAGCAGATCCCCATTCTCATCATAAGCGGCGAGCATGCTATAGAGATTGAGAATCTCTGTTTCCAGTTGGGGATCTCTGATTTTATCCACAAGCCTTTCGAGAGCTCTCTGGTCAAGAACCGGGTGAAGAATGCGATCAAGCTCTTCTCTTATAAGAATCAGTTAGAACAAAAGGTAGAGGAACAGGCGGCGGCGATACAGAAGCAATATCAGATCATTCAGTTACAGGCCGAGAAACTGAGAGAAGCCAAGCCTTTCAACATCCTGATGATGGAATTCAATTCTGCAATTATTGAAGTGGAGACGAAACTTAAGGTATTGAACGCGGAATTCTCCCATCAATATAACCGGAATCCTTTTGAGTCCATCAAGAGCCGGCTGAAATCCCCGGAGAGCATTTATGAGAAGTTAGAGCGGAAGGGCTTTCCCGTCACGCTGGAGAGCATAAGAGAGAATCTGACCGATGTAGCGGGGGTGCGTGTGATCTGCTCTTTCCCCGACGACATCTACCGCCTTGCAGAGCTTTTCGCCAAACAGGACGATATCGTGGTCATCAAGAGGAAGGACTACATAAAGAACCCCAAATCCAACGGTTACCGGAGTCTCCATCTGATCCTTGACGTGCCTATCTTCCTGTCCCACGGGAAGAAATACATGAAGGTAGAGATCCAGTTCCGCACCATAGCCATGGATTTCTGGGCAAGCCTGGAACACAAATTAAAATACAAAAAAAATGTGAACGATACCGATGAGATCGTGCATCAGCTCAAGGAATGTGCCGACTCCATTGAGAAGCTGGATCAGCAGATGCAGCAGATCCGCAATAAGATCGACCACTCAAAAGAATAAAAGAGAGGGAACCCCCTCTCTTTTGTCATTCCTGATTATTTCTTCCACGGCAGCGCATGATGTTCTGCCTTGCTGTCCCTAAGCATCAGTTCATTCACTGCTTCTCTCGGATCCTTCCCTTCAAATAATACTTCGCTTACCTTATCAATGATCGGCAGAGATACATCATACTTCTTTCCAAGCTTTACCGCAGCCTTTGCAGAATACACACCCTCTACCACCATCTGGACCTCGTCCATGGCCTCCTGCATACTCCTGCCCTGTCCTATGAGATAGCCCGCCTTGCGGTTACGGCTGTGGACGCTTGCGCAGGTAACGATCAGGTCGCCGATGCCGGTAAGCCCGGTGAAGCTCTCGATTGCTCCGCCCATCTTCACACCCAACCTTGCGATCTCCGCAATCCCTCTGGTGATCAGCGCTGCCTTCGTATTGTCGCCATATCCCAAACCGTCCGCGATACCGGCGGCCAGCGCGATCACATTCTTAAGAGATCCCCCAAGCTCCATTCCCAACATATCCGGACTTGTGTACACACGGAACACCTCGTTCATGAACATCTCCTGCAGATATTCGGCCGTCTCTTCCTTCTTCGCTCCGATCACCACAATCGTCGGAAGACCTCTTCCCACTTCCTCGGCATGGCTTGGTCCTGACAGTACCGCCACATCTGCCTGGGGAATCTCCTGCTCGATCTGCTGAGAAAGCGTCATCAGAGTATCTTCTTCAATTCCCTTCGCCACGTCAACGATGATCTGTCCGTCCGCCACATACGGGCTCATACTGCGCGCGGTGCTCCTGGTGAATGGAGACGGCACCGCCAGGACAATAAAATCCTTATCCCTGACCGTACTCTCCACATCCGTAGTAAACTGCATATCCTCCGGAATCTTCACTCCCGGCAGCTTACTCACATGCTCTCGCTTCCTGGACAGCATATCAACCTCTTCTTCACTGATCGACCACACCGTAACCTGGTGTCCGTTCCTGTGAAGCAGAAGCGCCAGCGCCGTTCCCCAGCTTCCAGCTCCCATAATACCTACATTCGCCATAATCCAACTTCCTCCCTGTTTCATATATTTAATAATAGATTTCTCATTTACTCTTCCCGACACTCAGCTTATTCTCCGTCCCGGTCATAAGCCGCTTGATATTCGCCCGATGCTTGAAGAACGCCAGCGCCATGAGAAATACGGCGATACCGTACATCTCATAGAGATAATTCTGCGCAATGCCATAGACTCCCGTCTGTCCAAGGAAAATGACCACCGCAAGATAGAGGACCACCACCACCAGCGATCCCAGAGACACATACCTCGTCAGCGCCACGATTCCTACAAATACGACAATGAACAGCACTACTGCCCATACGCTGGTCGTGCTCACGATCAGCCCTGCCGTCGCCGCGATTCCCTTCCCTCCCTTGAAATTCATATAGAACGGGAAGTTATGTCCAAGGATCGCTCCCATACCTGCATAGAGGGACAGAAGCGGCAGCATATCCCCATGGGATCCCTTGTAGATCAGATGCACTGCAACCACCGCGAACACACATTTGAAACAATCACCAAGGAAGGTCACCGCCCCGGCTTTCCAGCCCATAGTACGCAGTGCATTGGTAGTGCCTGCATTGCCGCTGCCCTGCTGGCGGATGTCTATATGATGCAGCTTCCCGTACAGATATCCCGTCTGCAGCAGCCCGAACACATATCCGATCAATATGCTTATGACTCGTTCCATGATTAACGCCCCTTTTCTTTTCTTTCTCTGATGAAGAACTTAAGCGAAGTTCCTCTGAATCCAAATGCATCCCGGATCCTGTTCTCCAGATACCTAGTGTAGGAGAAATGCATCAGCTCCTTATCATTTACAAAGATCACGAATGTCGGCGGCTTCACCGCTACCTGCGTGATATAATAAAGCTTCAGCCGCTTGCCCTTATCTGACGGCGGCTGCTGCATGGCAACTGCTTCCATCATGATCTCGTTGAGCACGCCGGTCGCCACCCGCATGGACTGGTTCTCGATCACCATATCAATCATATCATAGAGCTTCACCAACCTCTGGCCGGTCACGGCGGACACATACATGATCTCCGCGTAAGGCATGAACGACAAGACACGGCGGATCTCATTCTCATACTCCTTCATGGTCTTATCATTCTTCTCGATGGCGTCCCACTTATTGACTACGATGACGATGCCCTTCCCGCGCTCATGGGCGATCCCGGCAATCTTCGCATCCTGTTCGGTCACACCTTCCGACGCGTCGATCACCATCAGCACCACATCTGCACGCTCTACGGCAGACACCGCACGGATAATACTGTACCTCTCCAGCTCTTCCTTAATCTTGTTCTTCCTGCGAAGCCCCGCCGTATCTATGAACACATACTCCCTGCCGTTGTACTTGATCTCCGTATCTATGGCATCTCTGGTCGTCCCGGCGATATCCGACACGATCACCCGCTGTTCGCCGAGCAGCTTGTTGACAATGGATGACTTGCCCACATTGGGCTTACCCACGATTGCCACCCGCGGACGGTCGTCTTCCTCTTCTTCCCCCGCTCCCTGCGGGAAATACTTCACCACCTCATCCAGCATATCGCCGATCCCAAGACGTGACGCGGACGACACCGGCATAGGGTCCCCGATACCCAGATTATAGAACTCATACACATCCGGCATGAACTTCTCGAAATGATCTACCTTGTTCACCACTAATACCACCGGTTTCGCCGAACGCCTCAGCATATCCGCCACTTTGGAGTCGGCGTCTACAAGACCCTGCCGCACATCCGTGAGGAATATGATCACGTCCGCCGTATCTATGGCGATCTGTGCCTGCTCCCGCATCTGTGACAAGATAATATCCTTGCTCTCCGGTTCGATCCCCCCGGTATCCACCAGGGTAAATTCCTTGTCAAGCCATGAGACGTCCGCATAGATCCGGTCCCTGGTCACACCAGGCGTATCCTTCACGATCGAAATCATCTCACCGGCCAGCGCATTAAAAAGGGTCGACTTGCCCACATTGGGCCTTCCCACTATTGCTACTACTGGTTTACTCATCTTCTATCTCCTCATCTATTGAAGTCAATACTGCATCTATAAAGTCTTGCCCGCTTGATTTTACAATATCTGCGCGCACTTGTAAAGCCTCCTCCACTTCTGCAAGGCTAACATCATCCAGAAATACCTCCTCGCCGCTTCGGAACATATTGCAGGGAAGCAGGAGCCTGTCTCCTAATTCCTGCCCGCGAAGCTGTGCGATCAGATCCCGGCCCGTAATAAGCCCTGACACCGTAATAAGCTCTCCAAAGAAATCATTGCGGATGGGATAGACACGGATATCTGTCCCCGGGCATCTCATCATAAGCCTGTCTGCCATCTTCTGAATATAGGGATGGGCAAGCAGCCCCGTCGCCACAGATAATTCCCTCTGTATGCCGTCGTCCTGAACCTCTTCGTATGCCTCTTCAAATTCATTCATCAAGAGGCGGAGCATCCCCACGCCGTTCTCAAGCTGGAGATACCCGTCGTACCGTTCTTCTCCCGGCAGTTCCTTCTCTGCAAGGATGTACCACTCGTCGCCCGCATGGATAAAATGTGTTCCATATTCCTCATAGAGCTTCTCCTGCCATCTATGGACCGCCGACAGCACCTCTTCTGCATCTGCCTTCCCAAAAGGCTCTAGCGGCTCTAAGCCCTCCCTGTGCTTCGTAAGCCCCACCGGCACCACAGATACACTCTGCAGGTACGGCAGATACTTCGCCATATCCCGGATGCTTCGTTCCAGTTCCTCCCCGTCGTTGATCCCTTTGCAGAGCACGATCTGGCCGTTCATATGGATACCGGCCTCATAGAGCCTGTCCGCCTTCGCAAGCGCATCTCCCGCGAACCGGTTGTGAAGCATCCTGCATCTCAATTCCGGATTCGTCGTATGGAAGGATATATTGATCGGCTCCAGATGGTAGCGGATAATTCTGTCGATATCATGGTCGCTCATATTGGTCAATGTCACGTAATTGCCCTGTAGGAACGACAGCCTGGAGTCGTCGTCTTTAAAATACAGCGTCTCCCGCATTCCCCGCGGCATCTGGTCGATAAAACAAAAGATACACCGGTTCCTGCAGGAACGGTACTCGTCCATCAATCCCTGCTCGAATTCGATCCCCAGATCTTCGTCGTAATCCTTCTCGATCTCAAGCTCCCATTCCTCTCCGTCCGGTTTCTCGATCAGAATCACCAGTTCCTCGTCATTCACATAGAAATGATAATCAAATACATCCTCGATCTCCTGCCCGTTGACGGTGATCAGACGGTCCCCCGCCTCGATCCCAAGCTCCCATGCGATACTGTCCTGCATTACTTCCTTTATGATATGCTTTCGCCCCATATTCCACCTCTTGACCCCAATATCTTTATAACAAGTATAACACATTTTTTCATTATCGCAATCTGTAGTTGACCTTACCCTGCCAAAAGTGCTATAAATATCTTAGGAACTTCTACACAAACCGTCACATAGGAGAGAGATATGCAGAATATCAAATTAATGGAAAAGCTGCTTCCGGCAGCACCTCTTAAAATCGCAGCCCTGGAATCCTGTAAGGAATTCGGGAAGAGAGTGGATGATTATATCGTAGGCTTCCGCCAGGCTACCCTGGAGGAATCTCTGGATTCTCCGCTTTATCAGAGTTACCGGCAGGACTCTTATCTGGTAAGCTGTCATTGTCCGCGTTTTGGCACCGGGGAAGCCAAGGGACTGATCGACGAATCGATCCGCGGCAAGGATCTGTATCTCATGGTTGATGTATGTAATTACAGCCTGTCTTACACCGTCAACGGACATCCGAACCATATGTCCCCGGACGATCACTACCAAGACCTGAAACGCATCATATCCGCCGCCAACGGCAAGGCGCACCGGCTGAATGTAATCATGCCCTTCCTATACGAGAGCCGCCAGCATAAGCGCACCAAGAGAGAGTCCCTGGACTGTGCCCTGGCGCTGCAGGAGCTTGCGGATATGGGCGTGGACAATATCATCACCTTCGACGCCCACGACCCCAGGGTACAGAATTCCATCCCGCTCCACGGGTTCGACAGCTTCAACCCGCCGTACCAGTTCATCAAGGCACTGCTCCGCGCAGAACCAAATCTGATCGTTGATAAGGAGCACCTGATGATCATAAGCCCCGATGAGGGAGCCATGCACCGTGCCATCTATTTCTCCAACGTAACGGGAGTCAACATGGGTATGTTCTATAAGCGCCGGGATTATTCTACCGTCATAAACGGCAAGAACCCCATCGTTGAACACGAATTCCTGGGTGACGACATCCACGGTAAGGATGTGATCATCGTGGATGATATGATCTCTTCCGGAGAAAGTATGCTGGATGTGGCGAAACAGATTAAGGAGCGCGGCGCCAACCGGGTATTTGTCTGCACTACCTTCGGTCTGTTTACCGAAGGCTTTGGGATCTTCGACGATTACTACAGCAAGGGATATATTGACCGAGTAATCACTACGAACCTGACCTATCTGCCGCCTGCAGCCTATGAGAAGCCTTATTTTGTAGTGGCAGATATGTGCAAATTCATGGCGCTGATCATTGATTCCATGAATCACGATGTCTCCATCGGCAAGGTCCTGAATCCTACCGATAAGATCCATGCCCTTCTCAAGGCGCATACCGCAGATTGACCGCCGACCGTTAAGAAGGCTGCCGGGAAATGTGATAAACTTCTATCACTTCCCGGCAGCCTCTTTGCTGACTGCTGTATTAAAAATCCGTATACCGTTCGCCGTTCTCCATCTTGATCCCCTTAGCCGCCGCCATCTCCGACACCGTCACAAGCTGATAATTCTGTGCGATCAGCTTGGGAATCATCTCGATCGCCGCATCCACACTCTCCGAATGGATATCGTGCATCAATATGATGTCGCCGTCCTGAGCCTTGGTCATGACTTCATTAACCGTCATCTGAACGTTCCTTGTCTTCCAGTCTAGCGTATCTATGTTCCATAAGATCAGAGGCTTGCGGATCGTTGCTTTCACTGTATCGTTGATCGCTCCATACGGAGGGCGCAGCACTGTCGCTCCCTGTCCGATAATATCATGAAGGCTTTGATCCGTACGGTCAACCTGATCCTTAATGCCTGACGCATCCATCTTCGTAAGATCCGGATGATCAAAGGTATGGCTTCCAATCTCACATCCCACCTCTTTCATACGCCTTACCGCATCCGGATAGACACTGACATTCTTACCCTGCATGAAGAAGGTCGCATGAGCGCCGTATTTGCTGAGCGCATCCAGAAGCTCCCCGGTCCTCTGCCCCGGACCGTCATCGAAGGTCAGCGCCACCATCGGTTTGTTCGGATCCACTTCACTCTCTTCCATGGACACCAATACCCCATCCTTCCCGAAGTCGCATTTGGTCATCCCAAGGTAAGTCTCTCCGGTCACCATCTTACCGTCCTGCCCGAAATAATAAGTCTTCCCGTCAATATCCTTCCAACCGGTCACCATACGGCCGTCTGCCTCCAGATAATATCTGGAATCTTCCTGATCGAGCCAGCCGGTCTGAAGGACTCCCTCGGAATCCAGGAAATAATCAGCTCCGCCTGCATTCTGCCAGCCGGTCGCCATCTTCTCATCTTCCCCGAAATAATAGGTCTTCCCCTTCGATACCACGAACTCATTCTTCACATATGTGCCGTCATAACGCCTAAACCGGTCCTTGTCCCACTCGCCCAACGGATTCTTGACCAGAAATGAAGCGTCAAGAGTATCTATGGTCAGTACTCCGAACCATTCCTTCCTGAGGCACTTCTTAATGCGGTCGCTGAGTTCTAAATGCATAGAATACTCGCCTTCCACGCCCGTATCTGCATCACACGCCACCGTATAGCCATGCCCTTCCTTGAATTCCTCTTCCAGATTCTTCACCGTGAAGCCGCTCTTCTCATCCAGAATGATCTCTGAATTCCCTACCACTTCCACTTCCGTCTCAAACTCCGGAACTTCCTCGCCCTGCAAAATCGCTGTATCCTTAAGCTTCAGGTAGACCGACGCTTCCTGTCTGGACGCTGAAGCGGTCGTCATACAAAACAGCGGTATCCCGGCAATCAGAAAAAGAGCAAGAATACGAAGACACATCCTTGCTCTCCTTACTTTTCTGATTCTTCTCTCTTTTAATAATTCCCTTTCCTTAATTCGCTGACTTGTCATCTGTATATCTCCCCTATGGTCTCACAACCCGCTAAAAACTAAACTTGTTATATTGAGTATACAGGAATTCCAAATATATTACAATGCATCTTATGTTAAGATTTTTTAATTATTCTTAAAAATCACTTAATAATTCGAACGCGGAGAACTTCCTTCACCGCACTGAGTTCTTCTGCAACCTTGTCAGAAACGGGACTGTCAACATCGATCATCGTATAGGCATACTTCCCCTTGCTCTTATTGGTCAGATCGGCAATATTCATATTGTCATTCGCCAGGATCTTCGTGAACTGGCCGATCATATTCGGAACGTTGCGGTGCAGAAGGAGGATTCTGGTATTATCCCCTCTCATTCCCATATCACAGTCCGGATAGTTCACGGAATTCTTGATATTACCGTTCTCCAGGTAATTCCTCAGCTCCTTGACCGCCATCTTCGCGCAGTTATCCTCAGACTCCTCCGTAGACGCGCCGAGATGCGGTATCACGATCGCCCCCTTGACTCCGGCGGTAACGGGCGTTGGGAAATCCGATACATAGTGCTTCACATGACCGGACACCAACGCGTCCACCATGGCTTCTTCATCCACAAGAACATTTCTTGCAAAATTCAATACGACGACACCCTTCTTCATCAGACCGATGGCATCCTTGTCGATCATCCCCTTGGTGCTCTCTATCGCCGGCACATGGATCGTAATATAGTCACAATCTCCGTACAGCTCATCTACCGTCTTCGCGTGATGGATGCTTCGCGACAGCCTCCACGCAGAATCTATCGACACATACGGGTCATAGCCGTACACATCCATCCCAAGAGCCGTAGCCGCATTAGCCACCAGCACACCGATCGCTCCAAGCCCTATGACTCCAAGCTTCTTACCCTCTAGTTCACAGCCTGCGAACGCCTTCTTCGCTTTCTCTGCGTCTTTGGCAATATTGCCGTCCTCTTCATTCTCCTGAACCCAATTAATGCCGCCGATGATGTCTCTGGATGCAAGAAGCATCCCAGCGATCACAAGCTCCTTTACACCGTTGGCATTGGCGCCCGGCGTATTGAATACCACGATCCCTTCCTCAGCGCATCTCTCCAGCGGTATATTATTGACTCCGGCGCCGGCGCGCGCGATCACCTTGAGATCCGGCGTAAATTCCATGTCATGCATGACAGCGCTTCTAACCAGCACGGCATCCGCATTCTCCATCGTACTTACCGGGACATACTCTTCCGTAAATTGTTCCAGCCCTACGTCAGAGACCGGATTCAAGCAATGATATTTATACATGATTACAGATTCTCCTCTTCAAACTTCTTCATAAATGCCACCAGAGCCTCCACACCTTCCACAGGCATCGCGTTATAGATACTTGCACGCATTCCGCCCACCGTGCGGTGCCCCTTAAGGTTCTCAAATCCTGCCGCCTTCGCTTCTTTGACGAACTTAGCGTCCAACTCCTCATCCACCGCCACAAAAGGAACATTCATCAGAGAACGGTCTTTCGCTTCTACTGTTCCCCGGAACATCCTGCTCTGATCCAGATAATCGTACAGGATCTTCGCCTTCTTCTCGTTCCTCTCCTTCATGGCTGCAAGACCGCCCTGCTTCTTAAGCCACTTGAACACCTTGCCGCAGATGTATATACCGTATGTCGGCGGCGTATTGTAGAGAGAACCTGCATCCGCGTGAGTCTTATACTTAAGCATGGTCGGCGTGCCGGGAAGCACGTCTTCCGTGATCAGGTCCCTGCGGATGATCACGATCACTGTACCCGCAGGGCCGATATTCTTCTGCACGCCGCCGTATATGACTCCGTACTTCGTAACATCGACCGGCTCTGAGAGAAAACAGGAGGAGACATCGGCTACCAATATCTTACCCTTCGTATTGGGCAGTTCTTTGTATTTCGTCCCGTAAATGGTATTATTCTCGCATATATACACATAATCCGCATCTTCTGAGACCGGAAGGTCGCTGCAGTCCGGAATATAGGAGAATGTCTTGTCTGCGGAAGAAGCTATGATATTGACTCTTCCGTACTTCTTCGCCTCCTCGCTCGCCTTCTTCGCCCACTGTCCGGTCACAATATAGTCTGCCGCCTTATTCTTCATCAGGTTCATCGGGATCATGGCAAACTGCTGAGACGCGCCGCCCTGCAGGAACAATACCTCGTAATCATCCGGAATCCCCATCAGGTCACGAAGATCTGCCTCGGCTTCATCAATGATATCCTTGTATGCCTTCGAGCGGTGACTCATTTCCATCACGGACATCCCGGTTCCCTGATAGTCTAACATCTCTTCTGCCGCTTCCCTAAGCACTTCCTCCGGCAATACCGCAGGTCCTGCTGAAAAATTGTACACTCTGCTCATATTCTTTCCTCCATTTTCTAACCTAGTTCTATCTGCCTTCTTCGAGATCCTTCTCGTCGAATACCTCGCTGATTGCTTTGCCGGGCGCCACCATCGGCCACACCTTGTCGTCCGCGTCGATCTGGCAGTCAATGACTACCGGCCTGCCAAGCGTCAGCGCCCTTGCAAACGCCTCTCTGAATTCTTCCTGTGTCGCCGCACGGATTCCCTCGGCACCCATCGCCTCGGCAAGCTTCACAAAATCCACGGCGTCATTCAGCACCGTTGCCGAATAACGCTGTCCGTAGAAGAGGTTCTGCCACTGGCGCACCATACCAAGCACATGGTTGTTGATAACCACCTGGATCACCGGTATATTATGGCGCACAGCCGTTGCGATCTCATTCATATTCATGCGGAAACAGCCGTCTCCCGCGATATTGACAACCACCTTATCCGGCCGTCCCGTCTTCGCTCCAAGCGAAGCACCAAGGCCGTATCCCATGGTTCCCAGACCGCCGGACGTAAGCAGCGTCCTTGGCTTGGTGTACTTATAGAACTGCGCCGCCCACATCTGATGCTGTCCGACCTCGGTCACCACGACGGCATCTCCCCCGGTCTGACGGTAGATCTCTTCCACCACGAACGGGCCTGTAAGGATATCCGGATGATAGACTAACGGATACCGCCCTTTATATTCCATGATCTTCTCGATCCATTCCCTGTGTTCCTGCTGTTCCAGCCGTTCATTCAGGATCTCAAGCACCACGCGGATATCCCCGGTCACTCCCTGGGTGATCAGGACATTCTTATCCATCTCCGCAGGATCGATATCAAACTGAAGGATCTTCGCGTTGCTCGCGAACTTCTTCGCATTGCCCGTCACACGGTCACTGAACCTGGCGCCGACAACGATCAGCAGATCGCACTCGCTGACCCCGTAATTCGACGTCTTCGTGCCATGCATCCCAAGCATCCCTGTGTAAAGCGGGTCCGTTCCCGGAAATGCGCCCTTCCCCATCAGGGAATCGGTCACCGGTGCATCCACCTTCCCGACGAAGGTACGAAGCTCCTCGCTGGCATCCGAGAGGATCGCACCGCCGCCTACGAATACATAAGGCTTCTTAGACTCGCGGATCAGCTTAAGCGCCGCTTCGATCTCTGTCTCGCTGATCTCCTTGGACGGAAGCACAGGCTTTGGCGTCTTCTTCTCATATTCTGCCTTATTCGCCGTCACATCCTTCGGAATGTCGATAAGGACCGGCCCCGGCCTTCCCTTCTTCGCAATAGCGAAAGATTTGCGGATGGTGTCGGCGAGGTCGTTCACATCCTTCACTATATAGTTATGCTTCGTGATCGGCATTGTCACTCCTGCAATGTCGATTTCCTGGAAACTGTCTTTTCCCAGAAGATTTACCCCTACATTACAGGTGATCGCCACGATCGGTATGGAGTCCATATACGCGGTGGCAATCCCCGTAACAAGGTTGGTCGCCCCCGGTCCGCTGGTGGCAAAGCACACGCCGGTCTTCCCTGTCGCCCTTGCATACCCGTCGGCTGCATGGGCGGCTCCCTGCTCATGGGAGGTCAGGATATGCGTGATCTCATCTCTGTGTTTATATAATTCATCGTAGACATTCAGAATCGCGCCGCCCGGGTAACCGAACACGGTATCCACGCCCTGCTCCTTCAGGCATTCGATCAATATCTCTGATCCAGTCAACTGCATATCTGTCATTCTCCTGTTCTCTATATTGTATATCTTGGTCCTTACTTTCCCGGAACAGTGAGGATCGCTCCTCTGTTGCCGGATGTTACCATAGACGCATATCTCGCCAGATAACCGGTCGTAACCTTCGGCTCTCTCGGCTGCCATGCCTGTCTTCTTTTCTCAAGCTCTTCGTCGGATACTGCAAGCGTAAGAGAGAGATTCGGGATATCGATCTTGATGATGTCTCCCTCTTCCACTAACGCAATGGGTCCGCCCACTGCCGCCTCCGGAGATACGTGTCCGATAGACGCCCCTCTGGATGCGCCGCTGAAACGTCCGTCTGTGATCAGCGCCACGCTGGAGCCAAGCCCCATACCCGCGATCGCCGAGGTAGGATTAAGCATCTCTCTCATACCAGGGCCTCCCTTCGGCCCCTCATAGCGGATTACGACCACGTCTCCCGCCACGATCTTGCCGCCCTTGATGGCGTCGATCGCGTCCTCCTCACAGTCGAATACTCTCGCCGGACCTTCATGCACCAGCATCTCTTCTACCACTGCAGAACGCTTCACAACACTGCCGTCCGGCGCAAGATTACCCTTCAATACGGCAAGCCCTCCGGTCGGCGTATAAGGATTCTCGACAGGCCGGATCACTTCCGGATCCTTGTTGACCGCATCCTTGATATTCTCCCCTACAGTCTTGCCCGTAACGGTCATACAATCCGTATAGAGCAGGTTCTTCTTATTCAGCTCTGCCATAACCGCATAGACGCCGCCCGCTTCATTCAGATCCTCCATATATGTGGGACCTGCCGGTGCAAGATGGCAGAGGTTCGGTGTCTTCTCACTGATGCCGTTCGCGAAATCAATCTCAAAATCCATACCTATTTCATGAGCGATCGCCGGCAGATGCAGCATACTGTTGGTAGAGCATCCAAGCGCCATATCTACGGTGAGGGCATTCAGGACCGCCTTCTCAGTCATGATATCCCTTGGGCAGATGTTCTTCTCCCACAGCTCCATCACCTTCATGCCTGCCTGCTTGGCAAGACGGATCCTTGCGGAATGGACAGCCGGAATCGTTCCGTTGCCGCCAAGGCCCATTCCAAGGACCTCAGTCAGACAGTTCATACTGTTCGCCGTATACATACCGGAACAAGAACCGCAGGTTGGGCAGGTCTTATTCTCGAATTCACACAGATCCTCATCAGAGATCAGGCCCGCCGCGTTCGCTCCTACTGCCTCGAACATACTGGAAAGGCTCGTCTTCTTTCCCTTCACATAGCCTGCGAGCATCGGACCGCCGCTTACGAAGATGGTCGGCACATTGATCCTTGCCGCCGCCATCAGAAGCCCCGGCACATTCTTATCACAGTTCGGCACCATCACCAACGCGTCAAACTGGTGCGCGATTGCCATCGCCTCTGTAGAATCCGCGATCAGATCCCTCGTTACCAGCGAATACTTCATACCGAGATGTCCCATGGCAATCCCGTCGCATACGGCAATGGCCGGGAATACGATCGGCGTACCGCCCGCCATGGCTACTCCCTGCTTTACTGCATTGACGATCTTGTCCAGGTTCATGTGTCCCGGAACGATCTCATTATAGGAGCTTACGATCCCAACCAAAGGACGCTCCATCTCCTCCGGTGTAAGCCCTAACGCGTTGAATAAAGAACGGTGGGGCGCCTGCTGTTTTCCCTTTGTAACTGTATCACTTCTCATAATAATCCCCTTTCTACTCGATATATCCTGCGATCAGATCGCCCATCTTCTCTGTACCGACCTGTTCTTTCCCGTCAGACATAATGTCAATCGTCCGGTATCCTTCCTCCAACACCTTCGCAACTGCCCGCTCGATAGCGTCTGCTTCCTTATCCAGATCGAAACTGAACTTAAGCATCATCGCCGCAGACAATATCGTCGCGATCGGATTAGCAATGCCTTTGCCTGCAATATCGGGCGCCGAGCCGCCGCTTGGCTCATACAGACCGAACTTCGTCTCATTCAGGCTTGCGCTGGCAAGCATTCCGATAGAACCGGTCACCATACTCGCCTCGTCCGATAATATGTCTCCGAACATATTCTCCGTCAGGATTACGTCGAACTGCTTCGGATCTTTGACCAACTGCATGGCACAGTTATCCACCAGCATATGCTCTAATGTCACCTCCGGATAATCTGCCGCCACTTCCTCCACGACCTTCCTCCACAGCCTGGAAGAATCCAGGACATTCGCCTTGTCCACGCTGGTTACCTTCTTCCTGCGCTTCATGGCAATATCAAATCCGCGTCTCGCGATCCTGCGGATCTCATTCTCATTATATGTAAGAGAATCATACGCCGTCATAACTCCGTCCTCGCTGACGGTCTTGCGTTCTCCGAAATACAGGCCTCCGGTCAGCTCCCTCATGATCATCATATCAAATCCGCCCGCTGTGATCTCTTCCTTCAAAGGGCATGCTCCTTTCAGTTCATCATAGAGCACCGCCGGTCTTAAGTTGGCAAAAAGATTCAGCTCCTTGCGGATTCTCAAGAGCCCCGCCTCCGGTCTCTTTGACGGTTCTAACTGATACCACGGCGATGTCTTCGCGTCCCCTCCTATGGATCCCATCAATACTGCGTCACAGTTCTTCGCCTCTGCCACCGTATCATCGGTCAGCGGCACGCCGTGCACATCGATAGAAGCGCCGCCCATCAAGAGCTGCGTATAATCACAAGTATGTCCATAGATTTCTGATATCTTATCAAGCACCTTCACGGCTTCTGTTACAATCTCCGGTCCGATTCCGTCACCTTTGATCACTCCGATTTTCAGATTCATATTCCTCTTCCTTCCTCTTCTTATGTTCCATTTTCTCATCCGTTAAAAACTTTAACATCTATAATATCGCATTTTAGAGCATGTTTCAAGACTTTAATTGGCTAAATTGCATTCTGCACCTTCAGCTTCCGGCTCGGCCGCACCTTCTGTTCCTGCGGCTCCAGACTGCACAGATCAGGACGGACTCTTCCTCTTTGCGGCTACCGCCCCGGCCACATTCTCCCCTTCTGGTTCGGCCGTTCCCGCCGCAGGATGTGTCTCTCCCCGAACTCCGATAATAAACAGCCGGTTCGTAGGATTGGACGTACATGTTGACAAGGTGATCAGACAATCCTGCTCTGTAGGCGTATATTGATCGTTGAAATACGCCGGTGAAAGCCCTATATTCCTGACGTCGCTTAAGAACTGATTCCTGCCCTCCGGTGTCTCCAGCGGGTAACTCGCCGGAATATACCGGTCGTCAAACCACCGCGCCGCATAGATATGGTATTTGATCGCCTTATCCGGCATGTAGACATTGATCTCCGAATGTTCCCTGAAAAACTGCTCGTTGTCGAAACTGTGAAGGCTTCCGAACATGGATCCGTCCTTCATGTTATGCCCGTAGATCACCGTATTAAAATCCGTAAATTCCTGGCTGTTGATATTCTCCGTATAGATCGAGCCCGGAAGCCCCGCCGTTCTCTGAAGCGTCGTATTCAGATAATCCACGCTTCCGTCCGCACTCTGGAGAATCGGATAAGAGACTTGCGTCCCCGGGATCTCTATGTATGCGTATACATCCGGATTCTGCGCCTTCAATGCAGCGAAATCCACCGGAATCTCGACCGGCTCAGGCTGCGGCTCAGGTTCTGGCTCGGGCTCAGGCTCTTCCGCCGGCTCAGGTTCCTTAGGCTTCTCCACCTTCTTCGTCTGTACCGGCTCTTCCTTCTTCAAGAATACTTTGCCGCCTATGACCCCCGCTAAAACTACGACCAATACTGCCAGAATGATAATCTCGATCTTCTTAAATTTTCCCACAATCATCCTCTCCTTCTATATGAATCTCATGACAGTTCCTTAATAATATAAACTTTAAAGCTTTTATTATCAAGTCCTAATGAAATTTATGTTATATTTAATCAAATCATCTGGCAGCCGCAGGATCCTTAATCCGGTAACTCCGAACCCATTCCTTGGTCTCATCGTTCCTTGTCACCTCCGACTGATGCTGATACAAGAACCTGACCAATTCATAGCAGCTTACCCAGATCTCATTGTTCCCGTCACGCTGTGACTCGTCGAAGATCAGCTGCAATCCGAAGTGGAGATGGTATTCATCAATATTATTAACGTTCTCTTCCTTGCTGTACCCGGTCCTGCCGATATACCCGATCACATCTCCCGCCTGCACGACAGCCCCTTTCTTCAACCCTTCCGCGTAAGGACGATCCTGCCTGAGATGTGCGTAATAATAGTACCGTTTCCCGTCAAAGCTGTTGATCCCAACACGCCATCCTCCGTACTGATTCCATCCAAGCTCCGCCACATATCCGGATTCCACCGCGATCACAGGCGTGCCCACCTGCCCCATCATATCATGCCCCAGATGATTCCTCCGGTAACCGTATGTCCTGGACGCTCCGAAATCATCATAATCCGAATAGGGAAAGCTCTTTGCGATCGGATGAAACGCCTTTAAGCCATACACTCTTTTCATCCTTTTATCTGCCCCTGCTTCTTTGGACACAGGCCTGGCAGCTTCCTCCGTCTCATACTCGCCCACCATCCCGTCCAGTACCGCGCCATACGCTTCCCGATAATAGGCATAATACTGCATATCCGAAGCCAGCTCCGCTATCGTCTTCTCCCCATTTATCAGCATCTTCGCCATATCTTCCAGATCCTGTTCCCGATATCCGCTAAAATCCCCTCCGTATCTCGCTCCCAGATAGGCCAGCAGATCCACCCAGTTCAGGTGCACTTCCTTCTCATATGTATCCAGATCGTACTGATATGCCCGCTTCATGGCCTCGCAGGTCACATTGAATTCCACCCATTTTATATAATCCTTTTCGCCTTCCGCCTCCGGTTCATCCTCATTTTCACTGCCTGTGCCCGGTCCCCGCATCGCCGCCTTGCCGCTCATATACGAGAGCGTCCCCTCGTCCTTTGGCGCCCATCGCATGCCTGCCGCGACGATTGCCATGCATAGGAGCAATACAGCCGTATGTCTCTTCATAGGCGCAAATCCTCACTTTACATCCCTTTACATTCACCTTATGCGGTTTGCCTGCATTCCATTCCTAAGGCAATATTGGGGACATAGTAAAAATCAATTTTACTATGTCCCCAATCGATCATATATTTATTTCAGATGCCAGATATCCTTATTGTAGTCTGCGATTGTCCTGTCAGATGAGAAATATCCTGCCTTCGCGATATTCACCAGCATCTTCCTACTCCATGCCTTCCGGTCTGCGTAGTCCTCATAGGCACGGTTCTTCACCGCAATATATTCTTTCAGGTCCAGAAGCGTCATAAACCAGTCTTTATAGATCAGCTCCGCATGGATCTGCAGCAGATGATAAGGATCTCCGATCTTCATCATCTCCGGGCTGATGATAAAGTTCACCAACGCACGGATCTGCTCATCCTCGATGTAATAATCCGCCGCACGGTAATCGCTCTTTGCGTAATGCTCAATCACCTGTTCGCTGGATTCACCGAAGATATAGATATTCTCATCCCCTACTAGCTCATGGATCTCAACATTGGCCCCGTCTTCCGTACCAAGCGTCACAGCGCCGTTCAACATGAACTTCATATTGCCGGTTCCCGATGCCTCCTTGGACGCCAGAGATATCTGCTCGGAGATATCACACGCCGGAATCAGATGCTCCGCCATCGTAACATTATAATTCTCCACCATTACGACCTTCAGATACGGAGACACATCCGGATCCTTATCAATCAATTCCTGCAGACACAAGATCAGATGGATGATATCCTTCGCGATGGCGTACGCAGGCGCGGCCTTCGCCCCAAAGATCATGGTGATCGGCGTCGCCGGTTTCTTCCCGGCCTTGATCTCCAGATACTTGTAGATCACGTACAGTGCGTTCATCTGCTGACGCTTGTACTCATGCAGCCGCTTCACCTGGATATCGAAGATAGAATCCGGATTCAGCTCTAACCCTTGCGTCTCCTTCAAGTATTCTGCAAGCTGTACCTTCTTCGTATGCTTCACATCCAGAAGCTTCTCAAGCGCAATGTCACTGTCTATATGACGCAGAAGCTTCTCAAGCTTATTCGCATCCTTCTTAAAATCCTCTTCCACATATCCGCTGATCCACTGAACCAGCTCCTTATTACAGTGCAGAAGCCATCTGCGGAAGGTAATACCGTTCGTCTTGTTGTTGAACTTCTCCGGATATATGTCATAGAACGGCTTCAGTTCTGAATTCTTCAAGATCTCCGTATGAAGAGCCGCCACACCGTTGACGCTGTA
Source organism: uncultured Dorea sp. (assembly GCA_947652615.1). GTDB lineage: Bacteria > Bacillota > Clostridia > Lachnospirales > Lachnospiraceae > Sporofaciens. Next base: position 26,111 of record CANTDX010000018.1, read on the forward strand.
TCCGAAATGAATGTCCATATTGGCCATATGCACCCGGTTCTGCCCGTCTATAATGGCAACTCTTGGATCCCTGTGCCTTCCCTTCATACGCGCATCCAGATCCTTGATGATCGGCACGATCTGAGGCGCTACCTGCTCCAGATAGTCGAGCGGCCATTTCTCCAACGCTTCTGCGAGGATGGTATGATTCGTATATGCACAGGTCTTCTGAACAATCTCGATCGCCTCGTTGAAGTCAACCCGCTTCTGAACCAGAAGCCGGATCAGCTCCGGGATCACCATAGACGGATGGGTGTCATTGATCTGGATCGCCACATGCTCATAAAGCTTGCGAAGATCATAACCCTTGTCCTCACATTCCTTGAGGATCAGCTGCGCGCCGTTCGAAACCATAAAATACTGCTGGTAGATACGGAGCAGATTCCCCGCCCAATCGCTGTCATCCGGGTATAAGAAAAGCGTCAGATTCCTGCCGATATCCCTCTTGTCAAATGATATCCCGTCTCCGATGATACTCTCGTCCACACCCTCCACATCAAACAGATGCAGCTTATTCTTGCCGTTCTCATAACCCGCCACATCAATATCATAGAGCTTCGATGTCAGGGTGAAATCCTTGAACGGCACCTGGAAGCGGATACCGGTATCTTCAAGCCAAGATTCCGATTCGATCCATGGGTTCGGAACCTCCTTCTGCTTATTCGCCTCGAATACCTGACGGAACAGTCCCATATGATAATTCAGGCCGATTCCGTCTCCGTTAAGACCCAGAGTTGCGATAGAATCCAGGAAACATGCCGCAAGCCTGCCAAGGCCGCCGTTCCCTAAGGACGGCTCCGGCTCTGCCTCCTCGATCCTTGATAACTCTTTCCCGTTCTTCTGAAGCAGCTCAGCAACCTCATCGTAGATCCCAAGATTGATCAGATTATTAGACAGCAGCTTTCCTATCAAAAACTCTGCGGAAATATAATATAACTTCTTATCTCCCGTAATATCCGGCGTTTCTTTTAATTTTTCCTTGGTGTACGCAAGCAGGGCATAGTATAGTTCCTGATCGCTTGCATCCTGTAAACTTTTTCCAAATTTTGTCTGAATCAGAGCAGTTAACTCATTTTCTATCATACTCTTCCTCCATTCATCTTATATAAATTTGTCCACCTCTTACTTTATCACAACTTACTCCCAATGTCTAACAGGATTGGCAATTTTTTCACATTTCCGTCCTAAAAGAAAAACGTGCCGCCGGAATCCTCCGCACAACACGTCCGTTCTCTCTTATTCTGCTGCCGCCTTCTCCACCTGGGCAATCGCCGCCTTCTGCATCGGAATACGGCAATTCCGGTTGCTTCCAAATTCAACGATCACATCGCTGTCGCTGATGTCGATGATCACTCCGTAAAAACCGCTTGTAGTAAGCACAGTATCCCCCACTTCTATGTCGGCGATCATGGCCTGGATCCTCTTCTGTTCCTTCTTCTGCGGTCTCATGAAAATAAAGTAAAAGCCGCCAAAAATAACTGCATATACAACGATCAGTAATGCCCAGCTTCCTCCTGCGCTCTGCGTAGCTAATGCGTACATAATCCTTCCTCCTATAAATATCTGTAATAAAACACTGTTCCTATCATACACAATAATCCGTCATTCATCAAGCAATTTCGGTTTATTTTATATTCTTTTTCGAATCTCGGCGCAACAGCTTTGGCAAGCCGCTCTGTCATATGCTTCACATCCCCTGCATTCCCGCAAGCTTCCCTGCCTTATATTCCTGATAGTTCCCTTCGTCGATCGCCTGACGGATCTCCTCCATCATCGTATTGTAGAAATATAGATTATGGAGCACACACAGCCTCATGCCCAGCATCTCCTTCGCCTTCAGCAGATGTCTGATGTACGCCCTGGAATAGGTTCTGCACGCCGGACACTGACAGCCCTCCTCGATCGGGCCCTCATCCAGCTCATACTTCGCATTGAACAGATTGAGCTTCCCCTGGTTGGTATACACATGCCCGTGCCGTCCGTTGCGGCTCGGATATACACAATCGAAGAAGTCCACTCCCCGCTCCACAGCCTCCAGGATATTGGCGGGAGTTCCCACTCCCATCAGATAGACCGGCTTATTCACCGGGAGATGCGGCACCACCGCATCCAGGATCCGATACATATCCTCATGTGATTCCCCAACCGCCAAACCACCGATTGCATACCCGTCAAGGTCAAGCTCCCCAATCTGCTGCGCATGGCGGATACGGATATCCTCATAGATGCCGCCCTGGTTGATCCCAAATAACATCTGCTTGGGGTTGATGGTGTCCGGAAGCTGGTTCAGGCGCTCCATCTCAGCCTTGCAGCGGACAAGCCACCTTGCCGTCCTCTCCACGGAATTCTCGATATAATCCCTGTCCGCCACGCTGGACGGACACTCGTCAAACGCCATAGCGATGGTGGACGCCAGATTCGACTGGATCCGCATACTCTCCTCCGGTCCCATGAATATCTTACGCCCGTCGATGTGAGAGTTAAAATATACCCCCTCTTCCCTGATCCTTCTTAAGCCTGCCAGCGAGAAGACCTGGAACCCTCCCGAATCCGTCAGGATCGGCTTGTCCCAGACCATAAACTTATGAAGCCCTCCTAGCTTCTTCACCACCTCATCGCCCGGACGGACATGAAGATGGTAAGTGTTGGAAAGCTCCACCTGCGTCTTTATCTCCTGAAGATCCGTTGTAGACACGGCGCCCTTGATGGCCGCCGCAGTTCCCACATTCATAAATACAGGGGTCTCAACGACCCCGTGTACTGTATGCAATCTTCCTCTTTTGGCAAGGCCGTCTCTTTTTAATAATTCATACATGGCCTTCTCCTCATTTACTTCTTAATAATGGCACACAACCGGAACCCCCGCGGAGATCAGATTATACAACTGCCCCGCGACGTCATACGGCAGGTTCACGCACCCATGGGAACCATGAGTCTGGTAACGGCTTCCTCCAAATGACGACTGCCATGTCGCATCATGGAACCCGATCCCCCCGTTAAACGGCATCCAATACTTCACCGGCGTCTCATACTCATACGTGCCGTCCGGCTTCTTCGTGCCCCTAAGTGTCTGGTCCAGCGCCTTATATGCCAGCGTATACACTCCCTGAGGCGTGGCGTTCCCTCTGTTCGGATTACCCGTAACACAAGGGGACTGCAGCACCACCTGTCCGTTCTGGATAAAATAAATATGCTGTGCCGACAGATCGACCTCCGCATAAGTACCTCCCACGTCATTGCCTGCATGGCTGGCCGCACGGCTGGCGTAATTCGCCTCCCTTGTCACAGTCTCACCGTTCTGGATGTTGGCGATCAACGCATTATACTCCGCTTCCTGATCGATCAGCCATCCGTAACTGCCGCCCTCCACCGTCACGACATTCCCTGTAGCCGTCGTAAAGTTCCTTGGCCGCCCCTTGGTATTATACTTATCAGCCAGGGATTGAACATACGCCCTGACCTGCGCTTCATCGAACGTCACGTTCATATCGCCGTCAACCCTGACCCACTGGGAGATCACCGACGCGTCCACGACTTCCGTATTCGGATTGAAATCATAAGTAATGTTCGCACGGAGATAACTGTTCATCGCGTCCTTCGCCGCCAGTACCTCCGGTGAGTCCGACTTAAATCTCGGCATCACATAGCATCCCGTATCCGACAGATTCAGCGTCGGCTGGAATCCATTGATCGCCTCCGCGATCTTCGCGTTGAATACTTCCGAATTGATCTGTGTCCCGACCACCTCCGGCACCACCCCGAACTGTCCTTCCTGGAATTCCGGACGGGCATCCACAGGAGGCGTCTGATTCTCCGGGTTCATACAATTAAGGCCCGCAGTCACCGCCGCAAGCGCCGCTTCATCATACTTCACACCGATCTTGGAATCGATCTTCGGATGCTCCCAGATAGACTTCGGCCACAGAAGATTATCCTGATCCTCCATAAGCTTCTCAAGCTGCTCCCCGGCAATATATTCTATCGCAATATCATCGCCGTTGATCTGCTCTTTGCTGCCGTCAGACTCTTCAAGAGTCAGGGTATAATCTGACACCTGCTTCTTCATATAGGCTTCTACCTGCTCCACATCCTTAAAAGCAAAATCCATCCCGTTGATCTCTGTAAAGAACAGAAAATGGCTGCTAAAATACACCGCAAATCCTGCATATACCAGCACCAACAGGCCGATCACGCTTCCAAGTGCGATCAACGCTATCTTCGCTCCCTTATTCTTCTTACTCTTCTTTCCCATCTCATCCTCTTTGTAATCGTCGAAATCTTCCATCCTCTTCTCCCTGCGTCTCCTCCTACTGCCAGTCTGATCTGTCTCAAAACCAATCTCTGGCATATCCTCCTCCAGAGACTCGTTCTTCACACTTCTGCCGGGTTCTTCCTCTAAAGATCTCTTCTTCTTGCTGCTCTTTGCTGCTCCTTCTTTCTGGACCTCGCTCTTCCTTCGCTTCCTCTGTCCCTCATCCAAAGGGTTCTTCTCTTCCTGTACCTTCTTCTTGCGGGGGCTGCCGCCATTGGGCCCCTTCCCGCTCTTCTTACGTTCTATAGAATCATCAGATAAAGATTCTCCTGTCTTTCGCTTCTTAGGTTCACCCGTCTGCGGCTTCCTTCTGACAGCCTTCGAAGAATCTCCCTCCCTCTTCTTCAGGGTCTTAGATGTTCCGTCTGCTCCAGAAATATGGTCATGAGAAGATATATCAGCGCCGTCAGGGCGCACTTTACGAGCCTTCTTTTTACGTGGAATTTCATAATCTTCATCCCTGTTACTCATTAACCTTACTCCTCTGAAAAATTTTCACACTTATACATTATAATATGCATATATTCAAAAGTACAGGAAAATCAACGAAAAAAATAATGAAGATTTCCTGAAGTTATTGCATCTTTATTACAAATATATTACAACTACTTCTTTCTTTTCTCTTCCATGTAACAAGAGTATATGCTAAAATATTCCAAACTAAAACTTAAGAAGGAGACTTTCATCTATGGCTGGATCAACTTATGGAACATCATTTACCGTCACCACCTGGGGAGAATCCCACGGGCCGGCGATCGGCACCGTCATCGACGGCTGCCCCGCCGGACTTGCCCTGTCCGAAGAAGATATACAGAGATTCTTAGACCGCAGGAAACCCGGTCAAAACAAATATACTACCGCAAGAAATGAATCTGACAAGATAGAGATCCTCTCCGGCGTCTTCGAAGGGAAGACCACCGGCACTCCCATCTCCCTTACGATCCGCAATCAGGATCAGCGCTCGCGGGATTACGGCAGGATCAAGGAATGTTACCGTCCGGGACATGCCGACTACACCTTCGACGCCAAATACGGATTCCGGGACTACCGGGGAGGCGGCAGATCTTCCGGAAGAGAGACCATCGGACGTGTCGCCGCCGGCGCCGTGGCATCTAAGCTTCTATCGCAGCTTGGCATCCGCGTCACCGCTTATACCAAGGCGATCGGCAAGATCGAAGTGCCGGAATCTGAATATGACTACGGGTGTATCCTAGCCAATCCTCTGTATATGCCCAATAACAGATACGCCGAAGCTGCCGCTGATTATCTGGACTGCTGCCTTCATAACCAGGACTCCTCCGGCGGTATGATCGAATGTGTGATTGACGGTATGCCTGCCGGAATCGGTGAACCCATATTCGGCAAGCTGGATGCGAACCTTGCCAGGGCCGTGATGTCCATCGGCGCCGTGAAAGGCGTGGAGATCGGCGATGGTTTCTCGGTTGCCCGCGCAACAGGCAGTTCGAATAACGACGCGTTCTATGCCAGCGAAGGACAGATCGCGAAGAAGACCAATCATGCCGGCGGAATCCTTGGCGGCATAAGCGACGGCAGCCAGATCATCCTTCGGGCCGCCGTAAAGCCCACCCCTTCCATCTCGCAGGAGCAGGAAACGGTGGACCAGAACGGTAAGAACACAAGCCTTATCATTACCGGCCGCCATGACCCGGTGATCGTCCCAAGAGCCGTCGTCGTCGTCGAATCCATGGCGGCAGTCACGGTTGCAGACCTATTGATCACGAATCTGTCATCCCGGATGGAATATCTGGAACAAATCTATCAAAGAGAACCTCACGGCCGATAACATCTGCCGTGAGGTTCTCTTAAAGCAGTAGCCTCTACTCTCCGGCAAGCAGCGTTCTTGGAACGATCTTTCTGATGCGAAGCGACAGCAGGCATGCGATCCCAAAGGTGAATAAAATTAGCCCCAGGCCTGCCGCCGTGACGAAGCCGGCCGGAACGATGAAGGTGCATTTTACAATGCCGATCCCCTTCAAGAAAAAGGCGGTCAGAGGATTGATCACAACCGTGCTTATCATGATTCCCGCTACCGTGGAAATGACGACTGCAGGCATGAAGCAGAGCGCTGTCTGCAGGATCAGCTGCCCTGTCGTGAATCCGATAGCTTTTAAGATGCCGTAATCCCGTTTCCTGCTCGTCAGCATCGTCCGGACAAGGAGATACAGCACGAACGCAACGATGATCCCGCTTAATACCAGGATTGCGATCACTATGATCGTCATCAGCGATACATAGACAGCCGACGATCCTTCCACCACTGCAAGAACATTGATGGACGCGTTGATCTGCTCTCCAAACTGTCTGTTCACCTCTTCATTAAATGCATCTATATCCGTTCCTTCCGTGAGATTGATATAGTAATTGGCATTCTTAAGCGCACCCATCTGTTCATAACCGGCGCGGGTCAGCAGGCAGTCCTTCCCCAGATTATTACTGATCTGTGTAAAACCGGAGATGATATATTCTGCTGCTCTCCCTTCCGCACTAAGGGTAATCTCATCCCCCACCTTCAGCCCTCTCTCACCCGCATATTTTACAGCGATCGCCGTCTCGTTCTCATACCTTGGGAACCTTCCTTCAATACAGACATTCTGATTATTTACAACCGAGAAATCGTCCGACATGGTTGCCGTCAGCTCAATTCCTCCCTTATGGCGCACTTCCTCCGAGTGATACAGATATACCTTCTCGACGCATCCTTGTTCCCGCATCCACTGCAGGAATTCATCCTCAGCCCCGCCTCTGACACTGATTCAGGAATCCGCCGTCTCTCCAACGATCAACCGGACAAAAGGCTCCATATCAACGATCATATTCTCTACCATAACTCCTGAGAAGACCACCACCAGAGAAAGCACCAGCATCGTGATACACACCGTAACATTCTGTTTGATCCCAGAGAGGGTTGTCTTAAGGGCAAGTGCAGCAGACAGGGGCGCCCGGGTATCTGCAAGCGGAACATGATTGCGCCTGAAATTATGTGTCTGAATCCCCTGGCGCAGTGCAGTGATCGGTTCGATCTTCTTGATTCTCCGCGCCGCAAGCCACACCGCAAGTGCAACCACTCCGCCCGCCGTCGCGATCGTGATCACGAAAGGAAGGAACAGGAATCTGACCTTGTACGGAATCCCGGTCTGCGATATCATCATATCATTGACCGCCGGGAATAACGCATAGGACAGTCCGATTCCGGCAAGCGCCGTAAGCAGCGTAACCCCCACAAACTGCACCAATAGAGCCTGGATGATCTGCCCGCTCTTGTACCCGATGGCCTTCAGCGCACCTAAGTTCTTCATATTCTCCTGGATATAATGGATTACGTTGGAGGATATCACAACTAACGCGATCAGCATAACCAGGAATGCCATTGCACTGACGATCCCTGCACAGATCATCTGTGAGATGTATCTGGAAGAAGATACCAGCGTATAAGAATTACTCAGCGTCCGGATATCCGGATACTGCAAAGACACCGCATTCTTAAGCGAGGCTTCATAATCTTCACTTTCTGTTCTGTCACGGAGCCGTACCGACACCAGCATCGATCTGGGCGCGTATCCCTTCTCTTCGAGCTCCTGATACAGATCCTCTGTGAGTAACAGGGCGCTCATACTGCAATTATGAGAGCCCGCCATAACGCTGTTCAGGAATCCGCATACCGTATAGCTTACCTCATTGTTCCCGATTGTCATATGGATCCTGTCTCCCACCGAATAGCCGTGCCCCATGCCATAAATCATAGGAAGGTAAACACCGCTTGTGTATGTTCCCTCTTCCACGATCTCGATCCTTCCGATCTGCCGCTTAAGTGCAGCCTGTTTTTCGAGGATCACAAAATCCGTATTGACTTCCCCGTCGTTATAGGGGAAGTCCCCCACCATGGACAGCACTTCATCTATACAGTATTCGGCTGCGGTTTCGTCTTTTTCGATCGTCTCCCTGACATATTCCTTAAGCCCGTCTGCTTCGCTGTTCAGCAACAAGGTCACATGCTCGGCGTTGAGCCTGTCGTGACAGCGGTCGAAATTACTCTTATAATCCATGTCCAGTATCAGCCACAGATTCAGCATGGCCGACGCAGCCAGAAGCAGCACAAGGATCACCGCCGTCTGCCCCTTCGATCTGCAAAGATTAGCACGTGCGATCAGCAAACTTCTTCTCATGCTACCACCCCATTTCCGCAAGAAATGCCGACAGCTCTTCATGCCGCTTCCTGTCTCCGTGTACATACCTTCCCAGATCACATTCTCCCAGGATCACTCCGTCCTTCAGATACAGGATGCGGTTGCCGCGGCGCGCCGAACGCATATCGTGGGTCACCATAACCACACTCTGTCCCTGTTCGTTAAATCTCGTAAGCGTATCGAGGACGTTAAGCCCCGTCTTAGAATTCAGCGCACCCGTGGGTTCATCCGCAAACAGGATCTCCGGAGAATTCATCAGCGCACGGACGATTCCCACCCGCTGTGCTTCCCCGCCGGAGATCTGAGTCGGGAACTTTTGCTGTGTCTCCTGGGAGATCCCCACCGCCTCGAATAATTCCTCCGCACGCCTGATCAACGCCTTCTTATCCTTATTCACGAGCATCCCCGCCGCCAGTACATTGTCCATGATACTCATACCGTCGATCAGATAGATCTGCTGGAATACGAAACCGCAATGCCTGCGCCTGAACACCGCAAGTCCATCCTGACTCAGATCCGATATATCCTCGTCTTCGAATGTGATCGTGCCAAGCGTCGGCGTATCCATCCCTGAGAGGGCATACAAAAGTGTTGACTTCCCCGCGCCGCTCGCGCCCATAATCACGGTAAAATCGCCCCTGTAAAGTGTAAGATCAATATTCCGAAGAACATGCTGCAGCGCCCCGCCGCTTGAGAATGATTTGCTCAGACTGTCCGTCTTTAATAATATTTCCTTCATACTGTAAACCTCCCTTCTAACACCTCCTATCTTATCCTTCTAATTCTTAAATGCCTTTAGGCAATCCTTAAATATTCCTTAAATCCTCCCGCTAAGCCTGATCCTCACCGTCACCTTAAGCCCCTGCCGTCCATTCTCCACAGTAAGCTCTCCCTGCATCTCCTTCATGAAGTAATCCGCCAGGTAGAGCCCAAGACCCGCTCCTTCTTTATGCTCTGCATTGCTACCGCGCCTGAACTTCTCTTTCAGCAGCGGAAGTTCATCACTGCCAATGCCTCCTCCGTAATCTTCAATCTTAACAGCGAGATACCCGTCTTCCCTAACCGTGGATACCTCGATCCCGGTATCCGCGTATTTGTAAGAATTCATGAAAATATTATCAAACACCTGCTGCAGGCGGAGCCTGTCTGCGTACAGCAGGCAGTCCGGAATGTCTGCAAATGTCCCTCTATTCAGATAATCTGCCCCCTTAAGCATCCCTCCAAGCTCTCTGCTTTCCATATCCCCAGGAGTTACCGCAAGCTTCTGAAGTTCTTCTAATGTCGCCGTAAACAGATTGGTGACAAGCGAATTGATCTGGTCTGCTTTGGAGATGATCTGCCCGTAGTTCCCCTTGTCCTTTTCATTCCCCGTAAGCGCAATCCCCACTTCCGAAACTGCCTTGATACTCGCGACAGGCGTCTTAATATCGTGAGAAAGCTTCGCCACAAGTTCCTTCTTGCTCTCGTTGGCCTTCGCCTCGGCAAGTCGCGCCTTCTTAAGCTCAGAACGCATCAAGTCGAAGCTCTCCGTAAATGCACCAAAGAGATTCTCCCTATCCATCTCAAGCGGAATATCCAGGTTCCCTCCGGCGACCCGCTCGGCAAATTCCTCAAGCTTCCGAAAAGGCCTGATGATCCGGCGGTTCAGATAAACCATGTATCCGGCGCAGGCCGCACACTGCAAGATTATGGCAGCCGCCATGATAGCGGCTGCCTTCTGCTTCTGCTCCTTAAGTATCTGTACACTGTCATTATAGATGATGATCTTTCCAACGATTCCTCCCTGCACTTCAAGATCCAGAATCGTATCCCCATGCGCAGCAGCCGAATTCACGCTCTCGCTCAGGCCCCGCCTCGTACAAAACAGAAGCTTCCCATTCTTATCAAGGACCGTATAATCAAGTTCCGTCTTGTTGATGTGTGCCTCCATCCTGTCCCAGTCTTCCTGAACAGAATGCACCGCTTCATTGATCTTCACAGCATCCTGCAGAAAATCTGAATCATCTGACACGAAGGCAGCAAGAGCTGCAATCTCTGCCGCAAAGATCACCAACATACTGATCAGGAATATCTGCTTTCTCATTGTCCCCCTCCATGAAACCTGTATCCGTCTCCCCAGGCTGTAATGATATATTCCGGGTTCCCCGGCTCACGCTCGATCGCCTCCCGGATCTTGCGGATATGTACATTCAGCGTTCCGTCTCCCGTGAACCGGTCCTCCCACACCTTCTCGAACAACTCCCTTTTGGAGACAACCCTGTCCGCATTCCGGATCAGATAAGACAATAGCTTATATTCCAGCGCCGTAAGCTTCACAGGCTTCCCGTCCACAGACACCTGCTTCGCACACGGGTCCACCGCAAGTCTCCCGTCAGAATATCCGCCGTCGGAATGTCCGCCGCCTGCGCTCTGCCCGTAACGCTTGAGCACGACCTTCACCTTCGCAAGAAGGACACCGAGCGAATAGGGCTTCTGGATATAATCGTCGCCTCCGATATTCAGCGCAATGATCTTGTCGTCGTCGCTTGTCCGCGCAGAGAGGAAGAGGATGGGGATCTCGGTCTTCCTGCGAAGCTCCTTACACAATTCAAACCCGCTGCCGTCGCCGAGATTAATGTCGAGCAGCACCAGTTCCGCCTCGTTCTCATCAAAGAACCTCCGGCACTCCAGAGCACTGTATACGGCGAATGTCTGAACTCCAAACAGGTTAAAATACTCTGCCGTACTGTCGGCAAGCACTCTCTCATCATCAATGATCAGACATTCGTAATGCATACCACATCTCCGTCGTCAAAGGGATCCCCGCACTCCGGACAGAACTTCGGCGGTTTCGTTGGATCTTCCGGCTCCCAGCCGCACTTGTCACAGCGATATTGCGGCACCCCCGCAGGCTTTGGCTGCCCGCATTCAAAACAGAACTTCCCCTTATTCACCGTCCCGCAGTTCGCGCAGGTCCATCCTGCTGCCTGGCTTGGCTTTGGCGCACCGCATTCCACGCAGAATTTGCCCGTATTGCCGTTCGCTCCGCAGGCACAATTCCATGACGCCGCTTTGTCTGCCGCCCCATTACCTGTTCCCTGTCCTGCCGGCCCACTGCCTGCCGCCGCGTTTCCGGCTCCCGGATTCGCCATTCCGCCCGGCATCGCTGCTCCTGCTCCCGCAGCCTGTGCCGTCGTCTGCTGCTGCCCCATGGCATATAGATTCTGCAGGTTCGCTCCGCCTGCCTGCTGTGCCATGCCCATCCCCATGAAGCCCGACATCGCTCCGCCCGTATTGCCCGCCGCCATGCGCATGGCATCTGCCTGGGCGCCGGCAATCGTCGCCGCCGCCATATTGGGATCCCGCATCACAGCCGACTTCTGGAGCTGCTTGATCATATCCTCGTCTTCCTTCGATGCCGTGACACTGTTGACCCCAAGAGAATAGACCATGATCCCCCTAAGCTCCGTCCACTTCTTCGACAAGACCTCATTCAGCGCATCCGACAGCTCTATGGTATGCCCCGGCAGTGCGCTGTAGCGGATACCCATCTCCGAGATCCTTGCAAATGCCGGCTGCAGCGCCGTCAGAAGCTCCGATTTCAACATAGAATCAATCTGATCCCTGGTATAGACATAACCTACATTGCCGCAGACATTGGCATAGAATACCATCGGGTTCACGATCCGGTAAGAATACTCTCCGTTACAGCGGATCGAGATATCCACATCCAGGCCGATATTGCGGTCCACTACCCGAAATGGCACCGGATTCGGCGTACCGTATCTGTTCCCAGGAATCTCTTTGATATTCACATAATAGATCCGCTGATCTCTCCCTGCGCCGCCTCCGAATTCAAAACGTCGCCATGCTTCCCTGGCGACTCCCTTAAGTCCTTCTACGAAGGAGCCCCCAAACACAGACGGACTGGTCTTGGTATCATAAGTATATGCCCCCGGCTCCGCACACGCGTCGATCACCTTACCGTCCTCTACAATAATCATACACTGCCCGTTGGCCACGGCAATATGAGAGCCGTCCGTAATCACATTGTCTTCGCCCTTCCTGTTGGCGGAACGGCCTGACACATGTTTTGCTCCCCTCGCCACTAATACGTCCGCATCCATCGCGTCATAATAAAAATATTCCTTCCACTGGTCTGCAAGCGTTCCGCTTGCCGCATTCCATGCTGCTTTGATCAATCCCATAATATCTGTCTCCTTCTTATAGTATTATTGACATTATATTAAAACTTTCCGCTGGTTCCGGAATGGTCCGAATGCATCCCGCCGCTTCCGCTGCCTGAACTGCTCTCCTTCTGGCGTCTGGTCCTGCTCACCGTATGATATAAGAACCGGTCCGTCCGGTTCGACAGCCGAAAACTTCCTTCCCTCATATATTCCAATGCTCCGTCCCTTCTGACACGCGTATTCATACTCTTCTTCCAGGTCAGCACAATAATCAGCGAAACCGTAAGCGACAACAGGAAAGATACCCCGATGATGAGCGGAATCCTCCATCCCTCTCCATAATGATGATCCTCTGTATAAGGCTTCCCTTCCCCGTATGCCGTCAGATAGTCGTCCGCCATAGATACATACCGGGCAAATGCATCGTAGAATTCCCCGTCAGACAGATCATCGAGGATCAATTCTCCCATCCGTTCTCTTCCATATGTAGTGAATGCTCCCTGGGCTTCTCCAAAACCAACCAGCCCCCAGTCACGCGCCGCCATGCTGATGGCAAGCATCACGCCGCTGTCGGCACAGTCGGCTCCAAGTCCGTATTCCGTAAATATCTGCCGCTGCCAGTTCTTGATATCCCCTCCGCCAAAATCCGGCGTTGTGACAATGTAAACCCCCATGCCGTGCACCTCAGACACTCTGGCACACTCCTTCTCAAGCGCATCCTCTTCCTCCGATGACAGAAGACCCGCATCATCCTGCACCCATCCGGCAAATTCCGGCACTGTTCCTGCCGCAGATACCTCAGCGATACCCGCCATACAGAACATACCGGGGCAAATAACAGAAAAAGCGCCTGAAATAACAAAAACAATCATGCATAATAGCCCGGACGCAGCTTTTTTCCGTCTCTGTCTCCCCATCATAACACACCTCCCGGCACACACACCTCTGAGCGTACATTTCGATCATATCCCCAATATTCCATCACAGCACACCCCCAAACAACAAGATTCCAAGAATGGAACATAGCACCGTTCCAAGGAACGTGAATCCGCACAGATATTTCCAAAAAGCCCCCTGATCCACCGGCAGTTCCCCTACCATCTTCCCTGTCTGCCCGTTGATCGCAAACTGGTACTTCTTATCCCGGTAAACCGTCTCGAACAGCCACACCGGCAGCAGTGCATACTGGACCTGCCCTCTCTGGGACGCAAGATGCCTCCGCTTCACACTCACGGACTGATAGCCCTGAACCGTGCTTCGAAGCACCTGCTCCGCACTGTTATAGAGCCGCTCCTTAGCCCTGACCTCCGCCGTCTTCGCATCCACGTCATATCTGTCCGTCTCATAACCCGCCAGATATTCCGGACGGAACTCCGTCAGATCACTGTAGTTGAACGGTTCGATGGACTCCGTCGTGTCATCGTCCATCTCTCTGCTTCCGTCCACCGGCACATGATAGAACTCCATCGTTCCCGCCCTCTGTACCAGATAATATGAAGTCTCCACATAGTCATAATCACTGTCGCTCCACGCCCTCACGCGCGTGGCATGAAAGCTCATATCCGCGCTCGCCTTACAGTCGAACAGCCAGTACGGAACATAACATCCCTTCAGATTCTTCAGATAACTCCTGTCACGGAAATTCTTCGGGAGCAGATGCTTCCCCTTACAGAACTTCTCTAGCATCTGCCTGGCCTGGTTCCCCTGCACCCGGAACGGGATCATGACATCCGGCTCTAGATCTCCTGCTGCGGAAGCCCCGATCACTACCACATTATCACAATACGGACAAACCGTACTTACCGTCTGCTCATCCGCCTCGATCTCGGCTCCGCAGGAAGGGCAGATATACCGTCCGTCCTCCGTCTTCTTCGCTCCTTCCGTTCCCTGCCGGTACTCCCAGGTCAAATCCTGCTCTCCCTCTGCCTGCTCTTCCCGCTCATACTGCTGTATCGTCTCCAGATCATAGTGGTTCCCGCAGCTTCTGCAGGAAAGCTTCTGGGTTTCCGGAGAAAACTGAAGTGCCGCCCCGCAGCAGGGGCACTTATATTGTACAAAATCCATCTCAATCTCCTTTACATTTGCTGATATATTTCCTAACAACAGTATAATAGATTTGCAATATCTATTCAATACTTCTCCAAAATGTCCTTCAGATACTCTCTATATTCTCTCCTTACACATTCCGGTGCGACAATACACAACTTACTTCCGATTCCCGTGACCCATCCAAAAAACTGCGGACTGACCGCCGCCAATATGCGCACCCGAAATTGCCTGTCTCCTGCGGGAATGATCATCACATCCGTCCCAAATCTATCCAGAATCACCCCTATCATATCCCGATCACATTGCAAGGTGACTTCCTCGTCGTGCCCGCCGTACATGGAGAACGTCTTTTTAGAGAATTCTACAAGATCAAAATCCTGGAATCTCTCTTTGCCGATACGTTCCTTCCTGGTCACACAAATCTGCTGCATCTTATCCACCCGATAATGCTTGATACAGTCCGCATCCTCATCATATGCGATCAGATAATAATTCGCGTCATCCCAGGTAAGCGCCCATGGACTGACCGTATAGACGGCCCCCTTCTTCCTTGGTTTTAATTCCTTCTGCATCGTCCATTTTGCATACTGATACTGAATCTGCCTGTTCTCCATGATGGCAGTATGTATCTGATCCACATTATAATAGACCGTCTCATTCCCGGTCTTGGGACGGTTATAGATGAAGACATTCCTCTGAAGCTTCCTTGCATCATGCTCGCCCGCAAGACCCTCCAGCTTCCCGATCAGTTCTTCGGATTTCCTCCGGCTGATGAACTTGGAGGCCTGCACCGCATCTACCAGAAGCTTAAGTTCCGGCAATTCAAAATTCCTTCTGCCGATATAGTAACCGCTGTTGGTCCCCTTCGCCTGCAGGATATCCATCCCAAATGCCTTCAATGTCTCAACATCATTGTACACGGTCTTCCGGTCGATCGACATCCCGTATCTGCGCAGCTCCTTGTCAATGTCTGCCGACGACATGGTATGCCTCTCATCTGTTTTCTCGAGAAGTATCTTCATAATATACAATATTCTTAATTTTCCTTGTGAAACTGCCATCTACATTCCTCCGCAATTATAACCTTTCCTATACCCAAAAAAACCTTGAGAGCAATACTCTTCTCTCAAGGTAGATTATAACATATCAAATCTAAAAATCATACTCATCAGGATTCAATCCCGCCTTCATCATAACCGCCCTCCGTTCCTTCCCTCCCATCACTTCCAGTTCTTCCGCGATCAAGCCTGACAATTCAAATTCTGTCTTATCTTCTCCGACCGGATCTGCCAGGAACAAGACCTCGGTCACTTTATCAAATACCCTCATATCCTCGTCATTATTATAATCGTACATAAATCCTAATATTTCTCTCATTATTCTTCCTCCAGAAATTCCCGATAGTCACTCTCGTCTGCAAACAGAAGATAGCTTCCATTCACATATCCCATATAACCATTATCTACAAAATAGCCTTTCATCATCTGCACCTCCTGTTTTTGCTGGATTTTGTATTACTTCCTTTTGTTCTTCCTTAGTTTATCAAACCAGGTGTCCCAAAATCTCCACAGCCACAGGAAATTTCAAAAATAATCAGAAAAAAGCCGCAAAGGCTATCCTACCTTCACGGCTCCCGCAACCGGACTTGCGACCAATCCGATTCTCCTCATATTCTACTTTTTACTCCCTGGGATATAATCTTCCACTCTCACTGTAATAACCAGGATGATCCCCAGCAACCTCTATATATGCCGCGGATGCAAATGCATCAAAAGCGCCCGGTTCGATTTCACGGATATTCGCCGGAATATAGATCTCCGCCACACACCCTGCAAGCTCTGACAACGCGCCTTCCCGGACTCCGATGCACTCCGTATCCCGGATTAATATCAGGATGCCGTCGGTCAGATCGACACGTTCTGTAACTCCTGCGATATATCCCTCCTCATCTACCAGAAAACCGGCGAACTCTCTCAGTCCGTAATCTTCTGCACCTTCCTCTTCACTTCCGTCACTTTCGTCAACTGCTTTATCATCCTCCGCACCGACAGGCGGAATATCCGTTTCCATGTCTTCCTCAACCAGCGGCGCTTCCTCCTTCACAGATATAGACGGAATATCTGTCTTCGTTTCATCCCCTGCGGGAACAGGCGGAACTATAATCGGTACTTCCTTTGCATCCGATGTGATTCCGGCATCCGTCTCTGCTTCAGCATTCTCACTCGGATACAGCATTTCCAGTACGTCAAAATCATCACCGATCGGCTTCAACTCTGTGATCACCGGCAGCTCTTCCGCTTCTATCTTAGCAACAAACTCTTTATTCTCTGCATTTCTCTCTTCTATGACATCATCTGTATCTGCCGCCCTGTCCGGCAAGATTAATACATTTACCATATCTTCCTTCCAGGTATACTCTAAAATTCCAGTCTCATCACCCAGCTTCATAGCCGCTTTTCTGGTATTCTGTTCACACTCTCTTGCCTTCGGACTTAAGATATTCTCTCCTGCCTCAGGATTCACAATGTATCCCGCCGGCTTCGCCGTACATTCCTTCGCATAACTCCTGCTGCCGACACACAGCAGCCCGATCATCGTCAGCACCACCCCGCTTCTTACAATACATTCCCAGGGCAAAAATCTCCTTCTTGAAGCCGCCAGTTCCATAACCATTTCCATAACTCTTCATACCTCCAACATCTCATAGCTTTCTCTCTTATCAGCAGTTCCTGCCTCCCAAAAACAACCTTTCGTCTTCAATATACACGCAGAGTTATGAAATTTCAATATACTTTTTGTTACGGAGTTATTCAAATTCAGATATAACGGCTGACAGACCAATGCAGATAACCGCCAGTCCCGTGATCGTTCCGGTCACCCACCAAAGCGGATAGCCGCATGCAAAATACGAGAGTTTTCCCTTCATATAAAGGCTGATCAGCTTCCATATGCCGCTTCCTGCCGTAAGCAGCAGGACTCCCACGATCATACAATAATACATCCCCTCCGCGATCAGGAGCCTTCGTTTCTGCCTTTGTGTCATTCCGACACTCTCCATGACTTCGAATTCCTTTCTTCTCGCAAATATTCCCGTAACCATCACATTAAAATAATTCGTCAATCCCGCAAGAAGCAAAACGATGCTGATGCATCCAAGGATCCGCCTGCTGCCCCTGATCGTATCTGCCGCCTCAGAGCGAATATCAGACTTGCTGATGCAGAAGATTCCGGCCTCTTCCACCTCCTCCTGATCGCTGCCCGTTCCAAGAACTGTCTTGTTCCTCCTGCGCCTCTGAGTCTCCCAGGATATGATGTCATGGCTCCCTGCTTTTACTTGCGCTTCCTTCTCCTCGTCCGCATTCAGCTCCATATAGAGTGTCTTTCGCTCTGTGGGCAGCTTCTCAAATCCCTTCTCGCCGATCAGATAATAGACGGTTCCTTCCGAACCGTGCCAGGTCTGCCGTATCCGCGGGAATCCTTCCTCACGGTTATCCAGATAGCCGCTTAAAGTAAATGTCTCCGACTGCTTTCTCGTATCCTCCATAACATCCCGCTCTTCGCCGGTTGCCTGATTCCAGCGGATCCAGTCTTCTTTAGACTGCAAGGTTGTAAAATACACCGGCTCCCCCACACTTGCCATTGCCTGCTTCTCCTGCTTCGGTGTCAGCCGATGATCATGCAGGATCATCACCCCCGTTCCGTCTGCCAGGCTGTCCATATCTACCGGAAGCTCCCGCTCCTGTACATATTGACGCAGTTCAAGAAGCTCTTCATCATGCAGGATTTGAACAACATTTTCTGAGAAAACCTCCATCATAGAAGCTTCCGATTCACGCGCCTTTTTCGTCTCCGCAATCCCCAATATACCAGGAGTGGTCAGCGGTTTTATTCCTTTCCCGGACATCGTTGAAGACATATAGGCCCCTTCCATCACATAGGACTTCTTGCGGTCTACTCCGTCAAGACTTAAAAGTCTCTCTCTTGCTTCCCGGGAAATGGGGGAGAACTCATCATACCGATTCCCATATAGCAAGACGAAGTTATCCCCTTCCGTCTCCAGGGGATCTTCTCCCGCGTCTCTCGTCCCATATTCATTCCCATAGCCTTCTTCCTGTCCCCAATCACTGAACTCTCCCGCGATCAGGAAATCCGGCCGGCTCTCGATCACATGGCTGTAATCGCTGCCCTTTGTAATGACGATCGTCCCAAGAAAAGCTTCCAAACCAAGGAACAGGGAAAAAACGGTCAGCAAAAACCTGCCCTTATTTCTGCTTATATTCTGCCACGCCATATACCACAGCTCCCGGCCAGCACTCCATCTCCGGTAATCCGTCCGTTTTAATCTCCCCTTTCTTATACCTCCCTTCCCGCCCTGTAAGCTCACTCTGGCAGATACATAATTCATACTTTCCACGCAGGATACGTTTACCACACGGCAGATCACGCCTGCCGCCGCTAAAAGGGTGAGAAGCACCGCGAATCCAACTGCCGCCGCCAGGATTCCCGGCCGGAAGATCCGAAGACCTTCCGCTCCCCCGTAATTGCTCAAATACTGTCCCCCTAACATCTCAGGAATCAAAACCAGCAGGATGAACGCCGATAATACCGCCCCCGATAACACGCCCGGAACCAGAAGCCTTAGGATCTGCCCCAAATAGATCCTGTGAAGCTGCCTTTTCGTTGTGCCGATCGTGTTGAGAAGCCCCATCTGCCGCACATCTTTTGCCATAGAGATCTGCATCACGTTATGGATCAGGAAGAACATACCGCTTAAGATGATAAGCGCGCCGAGTATTGCCATCTCATAGCTTCCAGTCATCCGGTTCACCGCATCCCCGGCAAAAGTGTTACAGGCGGTAACCCTAAGATCTGACCCCTTCCCTACAGCATCCTGATAAAGCCGCTCTTCCGTCTCCCGCCAATCCATGCTGTCAGACTGGCAGATCAGAATGTCCGATTCATTCCCGATATCATAACCCCAGGCCTTATATTTTGCTTCCGAGATATATCCGATTCCCCGATCCGCTGATAAGTCTGCATAATCCGTATACCATCCGCTTAAGATGAATTCCTCCTGCTCCTTTCGAAACAACCCGATACTGACCGTAAGTCCGACTTTCATTCCTTCTACGGGCCCGTCGATTCCTAATACTTCCATTGCCCGCACAGGAAGCATGATCTCCTGCTCTTCTGCCGGGTAATGTCCGTGGATATCCGTATACGCGGGACTTATGATCCGTTCCCATGCGGGTCCGTCCAACAGTTGAATGGTGATCTCTCCGTCTCCTTCAGCGGACTTCGCGGCAGAAGCCCATCCGACAGACACTCTTCTCCCTGCCTGCTTTACATATCCAAGAGAGCGCACCTTCTGATAGACGGAAGTCCCTGCACCGCCGATACTGGCGGACGCCGTCGTTCCCGCCGCCCTTGCCTCTTTCAAATATTCCGCCTGCACCTTGCCTACCGCAATCCCAAACACCATCGTCAGCGTGATAATACACAGACAGACCGCTCCCATGAGAATCCGGTTTCTTCCTCTGTTATAACGTTCGTATTCTCTTGACAGCATGCGGATCACAGACCGATTGTTATTCGGGATAAATTGAATTCCATTCATCATCTATCCCTCCCTCGTATCAGCGGTATGTTGCCGGAAATGCTCTCTTCCTCTGCCATTTTTCCCTCATGGCCGCAGAGCCTTCCATCCTCTATCCGCACCACACGGTCCGCCATCTGAGCAACCTCTTCCTGATGTGTCACCACGATCACCGTCTGATGGAATCTCTCTGCGCAAGAACGCATAAGCCCCACAACCTCCATACTGGTAACCGAATCCAGGCTCCCGGTGGGTTCATCGGCAAGAAGGATCGCAGGCTTGGTCATAAGCGCCCGGGCGATCGCCGCCCTCTGCTGCTGACCGCCGGATAACATCTGCGGCAGGCGGTCTAACTGCTCCCTGATACTAAGAAGCGCCGTAACCTCATCAAAGAACGCATCATCTATCCCGGCGCCGTCCAGACGAAGGGGAAGTACGATATTCTCATACACACTGAGCACCGGCACCAGATTGTACTGCTGGAATACAAAGCCGATATTCCGCCTGCGGAACACCGTCCGCTCTTCGGCCTCCATATCCCTCAGGCTGTTCCCGCGGATCCAGATACCTCCCTCTGTCGGTACGTCCAACCCTCCGATCATATTCAGAAGCGTCGTCTTCCCGCTCCCCGAAGTTCCAACGATCGCCACAAATTCTCCGGCTTCAGCAAAAAATGTCACGCCGTCCAACGCACGGACTTCATAGGTGTCCGTGATATAGTATTTCTTCAACCCAACAGCTTTTACGATCTCCATAGATTATCCTCCTGTCTAATACTTGTACCAATTATTGTACAGGATAAATCTAACAAACTTCTAACAATCTCTCCCTTAAAACAGATTCCCAACCGGCAGATCAATCTCCATCATGATCCCTTCCCGCATCCTTCTCACCGCTATGAACCCTCCGTGAAGGTTCACGATCTCCCTTGCCAGATAAAGCCCGATTCCGAACCCTTCCTGGTCCGTGACACGTTTTCCCCGATAGAAACGCTGAAATAGAGCGTTCTCTTCCCCCGGTTCAATACCGATTCCAAAATCTCTTACCTGGATTTTCAGAAACATCTCATTGACTGACACCGTCACTTCCACTCTGCCGTCCGGCAAAGAATACTTCACCGCATTGTCAAGAAGATTATAGACCGCCTCGCCAAGCCAGTTCGGGTCGTGCAGGCAGGCCGCTGCGCCTGGCAGCGTTACCTCGAAGGCGATCCCCTTCTCCTCTGCCTGGCTGTGTATCTGTCCAAGCGCATTCCGAACGGTCCTTAATATGTCCGCGTCTTCCTTCCTGATCTGTATGATATGATGCTCAAGCCTTGACATCTTAATGAAGTTCTCCGCAAGGAAATGCAGCTTCTCAGCGCTTCTCTTCATCGCATCCGCATATTCTGCCGCCGTCTCTTCTGACAGATCTTCTTCTTCCAGCCCGTCTAACATAAGTCCAAGATACGTCTCTACATTCGCAAGCGGCGTCCGCATCTGATGGGCGATCTCCGAGATCAGCCTCTTGATCTCGTCCCGGCTTCTCTCTGCCGCATCTGTTCTGCCCTGCATCGATTCCTGTACCCGCACCAGCCGATTCTCGATCCTCGCATACAGCGTCTCTTCTCCTGATGATGACGCCTCGATCCTCTGCCCGTTTAAGATCTTCTCCGTCAGCCCGGCAATTTCTTCTAATTCCCGTTCCCGGCATCTTCTCTGCCGGACATATACGGCAGACGCACCTGCCGCTAATCCCGCCAGAGCCGCCACAGCTTCCATATACATGCTATTAATCCCCTATCCGGTATCCAAGCCCGAACACATTCTTAATATAGTCCGGCTGCCTCGCATCCGGTTCAATCTTTTTCCGCAGACGGCCAACCGTGACACTGACCGTATTATCCACCACAAACTGACCGGAAATTCCCCAGATCCGCTCCAGAATATTTTCTTTCGTGAGCACCTGTCCCTGGTTCCGCATCAGATATTCCAATAACTGATATTCTTTTGCCGTAAGCCTGATCTCCTGCCCCTTCATGAAGACCTGCTTTTTTGCCGGATACAGACTCAGCTCCCGAAAAGTAAGCGGGCTGGCTTCACCGTTCCGCTTTAATACCGCTTCGATCCGCTTCAACAACACCTTCATGGAAAATGGTTTTACCACGTAGTCGTCCGCGCCGATATCGAATGCCGCCAGCATATCCCGCTCCTCATCCCTGGCAGTAAGGAAGATCGCCGGAGTCTTCTGTCTTCCCCGAAGCTCCTGATACAGACTGATCCCGTCCCCGTCAGGAAGACCGATATCCACAAGAAGCAGCTCCTCTCCCTTCCCCAACAGCGATAACGCCTCCTTCTTCGTGTGCGCGGTCATCGTCTCATAGCCTGCTTTTTCCAGCGTCAGTTTCAGCGCCTGGTTCAGCAATCTGTCATCCTCAATAATCCCTATCATCTTATTTCCTTTTTGGCTTCGGCAGCTCCTTATACATCCCATTCAACACCTTTGTCATAAGCTCTGTATTCTCTACGTCTTCAACTGCCACCATCAACGTTCTGGAACCTTCATAAGGATAAGCCCTCTTAGCATCAGGCATCAGCCGAAGCACCGTCTCTGTCGGTTTTAACAGCAGACAGTTCTCACAGATATCCCCTATAAGTTTCCTGCATCCTTCTTCCAGATCTTCCTCTGCCTGATAATAAACGCAATATTCTCCCATCATCTTTCTTGTAGTCACCTTACCGGCTTTTTGCAGATTTTCTACAATATAATCATGAAATTCCTTCGATGTAGCCATATATCATACCGCCTTTCAAGAACTGTACTCTTTTTGTACTATCCATCATAGCAGAAATAAGCTGTCTTATCAATCAGAACAAAGCCTGCAAAAGGGGAAGCCCGAAAGCTTCCCCAATTCATCCGCCGCTGATCAGATTTCCTTTAACTCATACTGTCTGCTCCCAAGACCGATCTTCTCAGCCTGGTCAAGGGTAGCCTTCCACTCGATGTTTGGATTAGAATCCTTAAAATGGTCGTGATGACAATGCCATCCCTCTTCGGCCAGATGCTCGCCAAGCTGACTGTTCTCAATCGGCTTAGCGCGCAGGCAGGCGTCTGCACATGCCTGGTCCAGCGCAACCGGATCAAAGCTTGCGAACATTCCGATATCCGGCAGGATCGCCGCGTCATTCTCTCCGTGGCAGTCACAGTTCGGGCTTATATCCTGCACCAGCGAAATGTGAAAACACGGGCGGCCATGACAGACTGCCTGCGCATACTCCGCCATCTTACGGTCGAGCAATTCATTGGCGCTGCTGTTCGGATTATCGATCGCATCAAAGCTGCATGCGCCGATACAGCGGCCGCAGCCCTTGCACTTATCATAATCGATCACAGCCTTCCTATCCACATATGTAATTGCGTCGCTTCCGCATTCCTTCGCACAGCGGCCGCATCCGCGGCAGAGCTCTTCACTTACGGCAGGCTTCCCGTCGGCATGCTGCTTCATCTTACCGGCGCGGCTGCCGCAGCCCATTCCGATGTTCTTGATCGCACCGCCGAATCCGGTCGCCTCATGCCCTTTGAAATGGCTTAAGCTGATGAAGATATCCGCATCCATGACCGCTCTTCCGATCAGAGCAGTCTTACAGTATTCTCCGTTCTCCACCGGAACCTCTACCTCGTCGGTTCCCCTAAGTCCGTCTCCGATAATGATCTGACACCCCGTAGTCACCGTGTTGAATCCGTTGAGATTCGCACAGTCCAGATGTTCAAGAGCATTCTTCCTGCTTCCCGGATAAAGGGTGTTGCAGTCTGTCAGGAATGGAAGACCTTTCTGCTCCTTGCACAGATCAGCCACAACCTTCGCATAATTCGGCCTTAAGAATGCCATGTTGCCAAGTTCTCCGAAATGCATCTTGATCGCTGCGAACTTCCCTTCCATATCGATATCCTTGATACCTGCCGCGATACACAGCTTTCTCAGCTTTTCAAGCCGGCTCGTCCCTACCGGGCATCTGAAATCTGTAAAATATACCGTTGATTTCTCCATTATTCCCTCCTGGTTTTCATAAATATATTATGCTGTTTCCTCTATGAAATCATATTATCAGCTTGAAGTCAAGACATTATTAAAATCGCTGTTTTCCCCGCTGTCTACCGTGTAATCTCACTGACGATATTTTCCCTTACCAGTTTCCTTGCGGGGAACATGACCGCCGCGACCGCTATCACCATATTCAGGATCATGATGCCGAATAAGACCCGATTGGGAACCCCTGTCTGAACATGTAAAAACTGCAGTATATGTGCCATATAGTAATCCATCGCCCTTCGGAGAATCAGATTGTAAATGTAATAGATCACCGCATCCGCAAGCAGTCCGTATAAGATACCGGTCTGTAAGATCATCTTGTAAAAACCAATGTCCGTAATACCCATAGCCCTGATGATCCCGTACTCTCTCCTCCTCGCAAGAATCGTATGGTTCATGCTGTTCACGATATGGAATAAACTAATGACCAGCAGAATGATTGCAATACCGGAAAAAAATATCTGCTGCTGTCTTAAGTAGTTCTTCTGTGTCCTGATCGCAGCGCTGTAATCCACCAATACCGCCTTGGGAACATCACGGATGATCTGCAATATCTGGCCGCTCACCTTCCCGGCTTCTGCATCCTCTGCCGGCGAGGCATTGATAAAGCTATAATCGGTGATTCCAAAATTCTCTTCCATCTGCTCATTCGTCATGATCAGGCCCGGCATCACGCTGTCCTTATAGAATCCCTCCTGCAGAAATCCCTGCTCCCGCGCCAGCGGACGGCTTACAATAGCTGCAATCTCAAATTCTTTCTCTATATAGTTCTCTTCACCGCTTTGGAACTTCAGCAGTTCATCCGCATAACCGTCCATCTTAGGAACGCGCAGACTGATCATATCTCCAGACTTCTTGCCGTAAAAATAATAATTCCCCTGTCCGTCCATGTTGGCAACCGCAATGATCTTATTGCCCTCCTTAAGCGCCGCCGGGTCAATATCCCCCTCCAGGATGAATTCATTAAGCTGTTCGATCAATCCGTCCTCATAACCATATACGTCATATTTGATCCTATACGTGCCGTCCTCCTGCCGCAGGCAGATCCCCCCGTACCGCCGGACAAAATAATGATCCGCATTCTGGTAATCAAAAAAGGAATCCCACTCTTCTAACGATTCGATACGAGTCACTTCCCCGAGAGTAAATTTCGTCGGATAGACATTCTTTGTTTCCGGCATATTTTTGATCTTATCCCCTGCCGCTTGCGGGATCGTATCTTTAAGCGAATTGGATTTTAGGGAAATGCGGTATTCGCTGCCAAGACCGTCGTCTGATTTTAACGAAAGCTCTGCATGGACCTTTAGATTCTCTACCATATAAACCGTACATAAGAAGATGCTGCCGCCCAACGCTAGGGATAACAGGATCCCGATCACTTTCCTTTTGTTCGCAAACATGAACTTTCGGACAACCACTCCCGCCATATTCACATGATGCAGGGCATATATTTTTCTCTTTGCCGTAAATGAAGTGTCTCCGCCCATAACCTCTTTTAAGGTCTGCTTCCCAAGCGAACGGACAACAAGAAACGCGACAGCAGCCAACGCGGCCAGCAGGAATACAAAACCGAATATCATAGCGTCCCACGCCAGATAGAATTGCAGGGTATTCGTTCCTTCTGCCAGCGTCTGGTCCGCAGCCGACAGGCCATTTCCCGTTACTCCTGCGCCCTTCCCGCCGAATACCCCGCCGAAGCTGCGGTATACCAGGCTTAAGAAGCCATTTCCCAATAAACACCCCAGCGGATATCCAACGATAAACAGCATCCAAAGTTCCAGAAGCAATGTTATACCGATCTGCTTCCCGCTGATTCCTAAGGTCTGCAAGATCCCGTACTCGGACGTTCTCTTTGCCACAGAGATATTGAAGACACTGTACACGGCGAATATGCTGAACAGGCATAGAAGGACCAGCATTCCGTTATAAGCCAGATTATAGTCGCTCTGTAACTTCAGGACAATGTAGGTGAAGTTGCCTTCTTCATCGGTCAGGCCAAACTTCACGATATCATAGATACTGCCCGGCTCCTCGCCTGCAAGATACTTTGTCACTTCATCATTTCCCTCAACCGCGTCAGAAGATATCCGGTGCTCTCTTAGGAAAGCGTCCAACTGTCTGTACAGCTTCTCATCTTCATCGAACCCGAGATATAGAAACGTCTGACTTATCCGTCCCGCAAAAGAATCGCTTACGAAGACCTCCATCTCGCCCGCACTTGCCGCCCATTCGCTTTTTAACACTCCTGTCACCGTATAATCCCGTGCTCCGATATGAACAGAGTCCCCAAGATTACCGGAAAATCCAAGGTTGCTTAATACGAATCCGTCCGCCGCGATCTCATCCTCTCTTCTGGGATACGTCCCCTCTAAGAGATCTCTGTGCGCCATCCGGCGGTAGGTCTCATCGGTACTGATAAAATAAATCAAAAACTCCTCTTCAGCCACATCCCGGATCTCCATCTTCCCGCACCGCTTCAGATGATATCCTTCGCCCTTTTCCCCGCTTTGGGTCTTCTGAAACTGCTCCTTATCGGTCTCTGCACAGTAATGCCAGTCTCCGTATATGGTCTTACTGTTGAGAAGGTCGCTCTTCTGACTGCTGTAGATAAGCGAACTGATTCCGGCAAGCAGCGACGCTGTCAATAGGATGCCCGCGAAGATCGCCGCAGTCTGGCTCTTATAATACCGCATTTATTTCCATGCCAGCTTTAACATGCGTCATCACCGCCTTTTGCCGGGAATCTTCTCTTCCCCGTGACGATACGCCCGTCCTCAATGCGGATCACCCTGTCGCAGGTCTGCGCGATCGCTTCATTGTGGGTCACCATAAGAATCGTCTGCTTATACTTTCTGCTGCTTGCCTTCAGCAATCCCATCACCTCAATGGTTGTGGCCGAATCAAGATTGCCCGTCGGTTCGTCGCAAAGCAACATATGAGGCTTGTTCACAAGCGCCCTTGCGATCGCTACCCGCTGCTGCTGCCCTCCTGACAACTCATTGGGATATTTCCCGCGCTTCTCCCAGATACCAAGCTCCCGCAGCAATTCCTCGATATATTCCCGGTTGATATGCTTTCCCCTGTCAAATGTCACCGGAAGCGCCACGTTATCATACACGTTCAGCACCGGCATCAGACTGTAATTCTGAAACACAAAACCGATATTCCTTCTGCGGAATATGGTAAGCTCCTTCCTCGAAAGCGAACCGATCTCTCTGTTTTTAACGAAGATCTCCCCTTTCGTCGGATTGTCCAGGCCGCCGATCAGATTGAGCAGCGTAGACTTGCCTGAACCGGAGGTTCCTACAATGGCGGCAAATTCACCTTCCTCCACCTGAAGGCTGATATCCTTCAGCGCATTTACCTGATTCTCCCTTTCTCCGTATATTTTTTCTACATGCCGCAGCTCTAATATACTCATCCGTCATCACTCCTTTTCCTGATACGTTTGTCTAGCAGTATAACTGCCGTATCTTGCAATTTCTTTACAAACGGATGGTCAGTTCTTACAGTTTTGTAAGAACACAGAAAAGCAGCTCCCTTCCCCATACTCAGAATCTACCGTCATGTATCCCTTCTCCTTTTCCAGGATCAGATTGGCCAGATAGAGGCCAATGCCGGAGCCTTCCGCATCTTGTACTTCCGGACTCCTGTAAAACCGTTTAAATATATCCGTCAGCTCTTCCCGGCGGATTCCTCTCCCGTTATCTGCGATCATAACTTCTGTATATAATTCATAGGAACGGACACGGATGGAAACCGATCCGCCTTTTGCCGTATATTTGACCGCATTTTCCAACAGATTGACAAATACTTCCGCCGTCCACTTCCGGTTGTGATACAGCTTCATATCCTCAAACGGTTCCAGGATAAAATCGATCTTCTTGCTCTCCATCTTTTCATAGACCGTATCAACCGCATCCAGGATCGTCTGCCTGATCTGCGTATCTCTGACTTCAAAACCGTCAATATTCTGTTCCAGTTTTACCATCTTAGACAGAGATTCCACGATCCAGTTCAGCCTCTCCACCTGTCTGTGCATCTTACCGGCGAATTCTTCCCTCTGCCCCGGTTCGATCTTTCCTCTTCCCAATATATCCGCATAAAGCGAAAGATTGGCAAGGGGCGTTTTCAGCTGGTGGGACATATCGGACACCAGGCTTTTTACCTGTTCTTTTTCCTTCTCGGCGCTCTTGGCGTGATTGTCAAGCACCCTTTGTATCTGGTTGATCTTACTGACAAGGGCGGAATATTCCCCCTCCTCCACATCAGAATGAACAACCGTCTCCCTGCTTAACACACTGTCCAGCAGACGGTCGATCATACGGTAGGTCTTTCTCTTTTGGTAAATGCAGCAGCCCGCCGACAGGCACAAAAGTACCGCCAAAATTTTCGTGATCCACATGCTTCTATTCCTTATCCTATTCTTTATCCTATTCTTTCCAGATATATCCGATCCCGTGTACGGTTTTGATCCGTACCGGACTTGACGCATCATCTTCTATCTTGGTCCGAAGCCTGCTGATATTGACCGACACCGTATTGTTATCCACGTATTTGCCGTCGCTGTCCCAGATCTTGTCTAAAATCTGTTCCTTAGAAAGAATATGGTTCTTATTCTCGATCAGATACAGAAGCAGGCGGTATTCTAATTTGCTGAGCTTAACTTCCTCTCCGTGCCTGTATACTTTGCACATATCCTGATCGATAGTGACAGAACCGGAGACGATCTTCATCGTCTCTGATTTGTCTTGAAGGATCCTCTTCATTCTCGCCTTCAGCACGCCGAGAGAAAACGGCTTCGATACATAGTCATTGACTCCCAGCTCCAACGCCTTAATCTCATCCATCTCCGTATCGCGGGCAGTCAGCATGATCATCGGTATATTGCTGTAGCTGCGAACCTCTCTGCATAATTCAAAGCCTGTTCCGTCCGGCAGATTGCAGTCAAGAAGCACGATATCATAACAGCCCTTCGCGATCTCTCTTGATCCTTCCCTTTTCGTCCCGGCTTCCGCGACGTCATATCCGTCACCGGAAAAAGAGAAGGATAGCCCTTCTCTTAAGTCGCTGTCATCTTCTATTATCAGTATTTTACATTTATCCATTCCTCAATTCCTTCTTAACCGCAGCCGTTCATATTTTTACGGCACTGTGAAACAGCTTCTAAAAGTTCACAGTCTCCGTTCTTCTCTAATAACATCTGAAGAACCCCCATCCATTCTCTGCACTGATAATGGATAGAATGCTTTTCATCGTACTCTCGAAATGTCTTAATATCTTCCTTCTCTACCTTCTCTCCAAACTTCGCGAAAGCCTCCGACAGATAGATTCGTTTCCTGTTATCTGCCAATTCTTCTTCTTCCCTCCGCCACATCGGAATCGGGCGATGCCTCAAAGCCAGATAAAGCAGCTTGTCAATCTCAATACTCTCTGAATCAAAGAAATCCTCCAGATAGATTCTTCCTTCCTCCCGGTTACTGGCCGAGACAGGATAATACTTCAGCCATTTCTTCCTCTCCTGTTCTGATTCTGCCTGTACCTCATCTGTCAGCTCTTTGGGCTTGTTCAGGCAGCAATGCTTATATTTCTTCCCGCTCCCGCAAGGGCAAGGATCATTTCTCCCTATTTTAACCTTCTTTTGGGGTCTTTCATATTCCGCATTTACTGCAGAGATCAAAGCTTTCATATCTTTTTTGCTGAATTCTTTCTTCTTCGGCTGTTCAAACATTGCCCATCCCCGCAGCAGATCCGCCGCATTGATCGGAGTCTTACAGATATCCTCCTACTACAATATATTTATGGTTAATCTCCCTTACAGCCAGTAAGGAATTA
>CANTDX010000019.1 GCA_947652615.1 uncultured Dorea sp.
GGAGAGCATAACGGCCGTTTCTTCTGTTCAGAACCCCACTTACATAGTATAGGGGATGTCCTGTGAAGATGCCAGGAATATCGAACATCAGATTTCGACATCGACAATTTGGAATATTTATGGTAAAATATTCGTGTTGCATTTCGTGTTGCATAGTCCTGTTTTTGGATGCAAAAATGTGTGTGAAGTTGTGATTTATTGTACATAGAAACAATGAAAAAGCCTGGATTTAAGCCGTTTTCGAATATTCATTGAAAATACGCCGTTTCCGCAAAATTATGTTTATCTGGTTCAACTCCCGCCAGGTCCACTGAAAAAACGCCGTGTTTACGGCGTTTTTTCTATTACGGCGCTATTACAAATCCAAGTCGGTTGTCACAATTCCGAATGATTCGAGTTTTGCTTTTAATATCTTTAATTGATAATTAATTTCTTTTTCGGCATCATTCGATTTTTTTATTCGCTGTAAACTGGTATAACTATCAATTAAGTAATTGAGCATCTCTTTATCACTTGGCATATGATCACCTGCTTTCTGGAAATGAAGTTGATGTTTATGTGATGCCTTTATTATATCAATCAGTGATTTAGATGTAAAGATCAGATCCACATATTTTATATCATTAAAGCATACATTAAGAAAAGGTTATTGGACAAGAGGGTACAGGTCAATTGAGAGGATTTACCAGAAAGAAACTATATAAAAGACATAATTATATGGGATATCAGGCAAGATATGAGAAGTATTTCATCTATGGCATGCTGATCCTTGTCTGTCTTCTGATCATAGGCGGGCTTCTGGCGGCGCTCACACACCGGGAAGAAGGCTTGATCGGAAGGATGCGCCGCCAGGAGCGGAAGAAGGACGCAGATGAGGGAGAGAAAGCCCCCAAGGAGGAAGAAGCTCCGGAGATCGTGATCAATAATCCGAACATACGGGTATTGATCATGACAAATGGGTATGCTAATATCGTTCATCCTTCTGTGGAAATGTCATCGGCCAGTGGATTCTGTATTACTTTTGGCGATCAGACCCAGGAAGCGGGACCGGAGCAGCCCTTGACATTCGCCCCGGATGATCCCAGATTCCAGAGCGGTCCTGTCAGGGTCAGCGCCAGGGACGGAGGAGAGATCGCCCTTAACAGCATCCAGAGGGGCTGCGGGACGCCTTCTTATGCCGGAGTGATAGAGCTTCGGACGACTGCCGAAGGGATTGCGGTCATCAATGAACTTCCGGTAGAGACATATCTGTGCAGGGTCGTTCCAAGCGAGATGCCATATACCTATGAGCTTGAAGCGCTGAAAGCGCAGGCGGTATGCGCCAGAAGCTATGCCTATCAGCAGATGCAGAGCTTCGCTTACCCGGAGTATGAGGCGCACGTGAATGACAGTACGGATTATCAGGTGTACGGCAATTCTCTGCCCCAGGAGGCGACCAATCAGGCGGTGGCAGAGACAGGAGGGCAGGTGGTCCGCTACCAGGACCGGCTTGTTACAACCTATTATTATTCGACTTCCTGCGGTAAGACGGCGGGCGTGGAGGCGTGGGGGACAGCGCCCAACGCGGAGAATCAATATCTGCAGTCTGTGGAGGTAAAGGATGGAGAAGGGGATTATGAAGCGGGGCTGCCCTGGTATCGCTGGGAGGCGAAGATACCGGCGGCAACATTATCCGGCCTGATCAGCCAGAACACCGGAACGAATGTGGGAACACTGCAGAGCGTTGAGGTTACAAGGTCGGGAGCCGGGGGCGTGGCGCTTCAGATCTGTGCAACGGGAGATGCCGGTTCGGTAACTGTGGATACGGAGAATAAGATCCGAAGGGCTCTTGGCGGCAGCGGTTACGAGATCGTCAATCAAGCGGGGACAGCGGTGGCAAGTACAGCGTTGCTTCCCAGTGCATTTTTCACGATCCGAAGAGAGGGGGATGTATTTGTCATATCCGGCGGCGGGTTCGGGCATGGTATCGGAATGAGCCAGAACGGAGCCAACGAGATGGCGAAAAAGGGGAAGAATTACATAGACATACTGACCATGTTTTTCCGAGAGGTATCGGTAGGCGGATAAGTTAAGATAGACAAATCTGGAAAAATCGGGTAAAATAAAGGGCAAATATATGGGAGAATGTTATGAAGAGAATAAAGGATATCTATCAGAAGATTATGAACATTACTGCAGATATCGCTGCAGACCATGTAGGAGCCTATGCCGCACAGTCGGCGTATTTCTTCATGCTGTGTCTGATTCCGATCATTTTGCTTCTGATCACCATGGTGCAGTATACGCCTGTAACGAAGGCAGATGTGATGACGGCCGTGATCCAGGTGTTTCCGGCATCGGTGGAGAATCTGATCACGTCCATCGTGAATCAGGTCTATAACCAGTCCATGGGGATCATCCCGGTTACCATTATTGTCGCCATGTGGTCCGCGGGCAAGGGCGTTCTTGCGATGGCGTCTGGGCTGAACTGTATCTATAGCTGCAGAGAGACACGTAATTACATTGTTCTTCGGATCAGGTCGACGATCTATACGCTTTTATTTATTGCCGTGATCATTCTGCTGTTAGTGTTGTCCGTTTTCGGTAATACATTGAATCTGTTTATTGCGAGGCATATACCGTTTCTTAAGAGACTGGCGGACTGGCTGATCGAGACGAGAGCGGTTATCACGCCGACGGTGCTGGTAATATTTTCCCTGATGCTTTACAAATTTCTTCCCAACAGGAGAGGGCGGTTTAGAGATCAGCTCCCGGGCGCCATGTTTGCAGCCGTGGGCTGGATGGTCATATCTTGGGTATTTTCCATATATCTGGATGTATTCAAGGGATTTTCGAGTATGTACGGCAGTCTCACGACCATAGTTTTGATCATGCTGTGGATGTATTTCTGTATGTACTGTATTCTGCTGGGCGCGGAGATGAATGTACTCATGGAGGGGAAGATTTTTTGCAGCAGTTCAGTCAGAAATAAATAAGTGCAGAATAATGTCTTGACATCATCCGTTCTTGTGCTATAATTTTAGAGAATAATAGTTGAGTAAAGGCTATGACCGTGCAGTAGAGATCCATTTTCCGACAGAGAAGGAAGATCATTGGGCTGGAAGTCTTCCCGGGTTCAGGTGGTGATCGAATTTCCCACGCGAGCTGCATTTTTGAAATCCTGATATATTGTATTAGTGATAAGTAGGAGATGCCGTAGGGGTTACCCCCAGGATGCACGTTACGCATGAATGAGTGCCCGCATGACAGGCGGCTGTATTCGAAGGTCCAAGTGGTCTTTGGTGAGCGTCTGAGGCGGGAATCAGGGTGGTATCACGGGTAATTGCTCGTCCCTTTGCAGGGGATGAGTTTTTTTATGTCAAAAATCTTGTAAGAGAGTAGGAAAGGAAGAGAAGCGATGAAAGAAAAACTGCAGAGCATCAGGGATGAAGCGTTGAGAGCGATTGAAGCCGCTGATGTGCCGGAGAAGTTAAATGATGTGCGTGTAAGATTCTTAGGCAAGAAGGGGGAGCTTACCGCAGTATTAAAGGGAATGAAGGATGTTGCGCCGGAAGAGAGGCCAAAAGTTGGGCAGTTGGTCAATGAGACAAGGGCGGCCATCGAGAACATTCTGGAAGAGAGCAAGGCGAAGATGGAGCGCGCCATCCGCGAAGAGCGGATGAAGCAGGAAGTGATCGATGTTACGCTTCCGTCCAAGAAGAATATGGTCGGGCACCGTCATCCCAATACGATCGCCTTAGAAGAGGTCGAGAGGATCTTCATTGGGATGGGTTATGAAGTGGTAGAAGGCCCGGAGGTGGAGTATGACCTGTATAATTTCGAGAAGCTTAACATTCCGGACGGACATCCGGCGAAGGATGAACAGGATACCTTCTATATCAACAAAGAGATCGTCCTGCGCACCCAGACCTCTCCGGTTCAGGCGCGTGTGATGGAGCAGGGGAAGCTGCCGATCCGCATGATCGCGCCGGGACGTGTATTCCGTTCCGACGAAGTGGATGCGACCCATTCACCGTCCTTCCATCAGATTGAAGGGCTGGTAATCGACAAGAATATTTCCTTTGCAGACCTGAAAGGAACATTGGAAGTATTTGCCAAGGAGCTGTTCGGACCGGAGACGAAGACGAAGTTTAGGCCCCATCATTTCCCATTTACCGAACCGAGCGCGGAGGTGGATGTAACATGTTTCAAGTGCGGCGGGAAAGGCTGCCGTTTCTGTAAAGGATCAGGCTGGATCGAGATCCTTGGATGCGGTATGGTACATCCGCATGTATTGGAGATGTGCGGGATCGACCCGAATGAATACACAGGATTTGCATTCGGCGTGGGATTGGAACGTATTGCGCTGTTGAAATATGAGATTGACGATATGAGATTATTGTACGAGAATGATATCAGATTTTTGAAGCAGTTTTAGAAAGGGGTAGAGGGATGAATACATCATTATCATGGATAAAAGCGTATGTTCCGGAGCTTGATGTCACCGCGCAGGAATACACAGATGCAATGACATTATCCGGAACGAAGGTAGAAGGATATGAGGTTTTGGATGCGGATCTTGATAAGATCGTGATCGGTCAGATCGACAAGATCGAGAAGCATCCGGATGCGGATAAATTAATTGTCTGCCAGGTGAATGTGGGAAATGAGTCTGTGCAGATCGTGACGGGCGCCAAGAACGTACATGAGGGCGACAAGGTGCCGGTCGTGCTGGACGGCGGCCGTGTGGCAGGCGGCCATGAGCCGGGAAGCCGTGTAGCGGGCGGTGTTAAGATCAAGAAGGGGAAGCTTCGCGGTATTGAGAGCCAGGGTATGATGTGCTCGATCGAGGAGCTGGGATCAAACCGCGATATGTACCCAGAGGCGCCGGAAGAGGGAATCTATATCTTCCCGGACGATGCAGAGGTGGGCGCCGGCGCCGTAGAGGCGTTAGGATTGGATGACGTGGTATTCGAATACGAGGTTACGTCGAACCGTGTAGATTGCTTCAGCGTGGTGGGAATCGCAAGGGAGGCAGCCGCAACCTTCAGGAAGGAATTCCATCCGCCGGTTGTGACGAAGACCGGCAATTCGGAGGATGTTAATGATTACATCAAGGTAACGGTGAAGGATCCCGATCTCTGTCCAAGGTATTGTGCAAGAGTGGTCAAGAATATTAAGATCGGTCCGTCTCCGAAATGGATGCAGAGGCGTCTGGCGTCGGTGGGCATCCGTCCGATCAACAACCTGGTTGATATCACTAATTATGTGATGGAAGAGTACGGGCAGCCAATGCATGCTTACGACCTGGATACTATTGTAGAGCGTGAGATCATCGTACGCACGGCGGCAAAAGGCGAGAAGTTCACGACTCTGGACGGGCAGGAGCGCGAGATGGATGAATCTGTACTGATGATCTGTGACGGCAGGAAATCCATCGGTATCGCTGGAATCATGGGCGGTGAAAATTCCATGATCACGGATGATGTAAGCACCATGCTTTTTGAGGCGGCTTGCTTTGACGGAACCAATATCCGCAGATCCAGCAAGAAGATCGGGCTTCGTACAGATGCTTCCGGGAAGTTTGAGAAAGGTCTGGATCCAAACAATGCTCAGGCTGCGATCGATCGTGCCTGCCAGTTGGTAGAGGAATTGGGAGCCGGTGAAGTAGTAGGCGGTATGGCAGATGTGTACGCCAAGAAGAAGGAGCCGGTAAGAGTTCCGTTTGACGCAGATGAGATCAACAGCCTTCTTGGAACCAATATTTCCAAAGAAGAGATGTTAGGATATTTTGAGATGATCGGCCTTTCCTACGACGAGGCGGCCAATGAGGTGATCGCGCCGACTTTCCGTCATGATCTGTTCCGTATTGCCGATCTGGCGGAAGAGGTGGCAAGATTCTATGGCTATGACAATATCCCGACTACGCTTCCAAGGGGCGAGGCCACAACCGGCAAATTATCCTTCAAGCTCCGTGTGGAGGAGGTTGCCCGTGATATTGCGGAATTCTGCGGATTCAGCCAGGGCATGACTTATTCCTTCGAGAGCCCGAAGGTGTTCGATAAGCTTAAGCTTCCCGAGGATTCACCGCTTCGAAGGACCGTGGAGATCATGAATCCGTTAGGTGAGGATTACAGTATAATGCGTACCACATCCCTGAATGGTATGCTGACTTCACTGGCAACTAATTATAATAGAAGAAATAAGAACGTAAGGCTGTATGAGCTGGGAAATATTTATCTTCCAGGGACGCTGCCGCTTACCGAGCTTCCAGAGGAGAGGATGCAGTTCACGCTTGGAATGTATGGAGAAGGAGATTTCTTCAGCATGAAGGGTGTGATAGAAGAATTCTTTGAGAAGATCGGAATGCATAAGAAAGAAACTTACGATCCAAATGCCGGGAAACCATATCTTCATCCGGGCCGTCAGGCGAATATCATCTATGATGGAACGGTTGTCGGATACTTAGGAGAGGTGCACCCGGACGTTGCAGATATCTATGGGATTGGGACTAAGGCCTATGTGGCAGTGCTTGATATGCCTGAGATCACAGAGAGAGCGTCATTTGACAGGAAATACACTGGAATCGCAAGATTCCCGGCAGTAACACGCGATATCAGTATGGTGATGCCCAAAGAGATTCTGGCGGGCCAGGTAGAAGAGGTGATCGAGAAGAAGGGCGGCGCATATCTGGAGAGTTATGCACTATTTGACATCTATGAAGGCTCTCAGATCAAGGACGGATATAAGTCTGTGGCGTATTCTATCGTGTTCCGCGCGAAGGATAAGACACTTGAGGATGCCGAGGTAACAGAGGCCATGGGCCGGATATTGAAGGCATTAGAGGGCATGGGTATTGAACTGCGTAAATAGGTCTATAAGAAATGGAGATAGGTCATGAATAAAAAACAGATAGGCGGGCTGATCATAGCTGCCGTGTTATTTATTGCCGTAGGAGTGTCCAGTGTACTGACGAATACATTTTCGGAAAGGATGCTGGCAGACAGTATGGAGCAGATCCTGACAGACAGTGTTGGGTTCGACCCTCCGAGTGATGATTATATCGCGGTCGTAAGGGTGGAAGGAACGATTCAGGAACAGACGGCGGCGGGAATGTTCGATGTGCCGGTGGGATATCAGCACATTACGACGCTGGATTATATTGATAATCTCATGGGCGACGGTAATAACCAGGGAATCCTGCTGTATGTGGATTCTCCCGGCGGAACAGTGTATGAATCAGAAGAATTGTATCTGAAGCTTAAGGAATATAAGGAGCAGACCGGCCGTCCGGTCTGGGATTATATGGCGCATTATGCGGCGTCCGGCGGATATTTGATCTCCATGGCGGCAGATAAGATCTATGCAAATCCGAATACCACGACCGGTTCCATCGGCGTTATCATGTCGGGATTTGATATGACCGGCTTGTATGAGAAGCTGGGTATTCGTTATGTCAGCATCACCAGCGGAGATTTCAAAGACAGTTCTAAGATGACGGATGAGCAGATTGCGGTCTATCAGGAACAGGTGGATGAGTATTATAACAAATTTGTCGGAATCGTGGCAGAAGGACGCGGTATGGCCGAGGAAGATGTGAAGACTCTTGCGGATGGGCGTGTCTACACAGCGAATCAGGCTTTGGAAAATGGATTGGTGGACGAGATCAGCCTGTACGAGGATATGACGGCGGCTATGAGCAGCGAGCTTGGGGCTTATGAATTCTATGAGCCGGAAAGTGAGATTTCCTTTTTCTCATCTTTGTTTGCGAAGGTGGAGAGCGTGATTCCAAAGTCAGAGGCTCAGATCTTGACAGAGACCGCGGCAGATATGGAAAGCGGGGTGCCGATGTACTATGCAGAACAATTTCGTTAACCGCGGCAGGCAGGAGATCGAATATGCAGGCTTCTGGGTGCGTCTTGCGGCATACTGTATCGACAGCGCGATTGTCTGGGCAGGTCTGTTGTTTGTAAAGCTTGCAATGGGGATATTCTCCGTATCGGGCGTCGGTATACTTGAAGCGCATCTGCTTTTCCGGTATTCCGCAAGGGATATCATCTTGTATGTGTTTGAGGTGTTGTATTTTATCCTGCTTACCTATGGAACAGGGACGACTCCGGGGAAGAGGCTTCTGAATCTCCGTGTGGTCAATGCGGATCTAAGTCCCGGGCTGTCCCTGGTCGATGTAGTGTACCGGGAGACGGTGGGAAGATTCTTATGCGGCCTGTCTGTCGGGATCGGATATATCATGGCGGGCGTTGACCGTGAGAAAAGAGGGCTTCATGATATGATCTGTGATACGAGGGTCGTCTATGCGAAGAAGATCAAGGTGGTGCCGAAGTATGAGCCGCCAAGATATGTGCCGCCGGTTCCGGGGCCGGGACCAGGACCGGTACCGATGCCTCCGTACGGCAGACCGCCGCAGGGCGGAGCGCCGGGGCCGGAGGGAAGGTATGCAGTCCCGCCGCAGGGCGGAGCTCTGGACTCGGACGGAAGGTATGCAGGTCCCCCGCAGGCAGGCCCTCAGGAGAAGGCCGGAATGCAGGATCAGAGCGGCGTCTGGGAGGACAAATCAGAATTGAAAGATTAGAGAAGGGATTCATATAATGAGACGACAGGATTTTTATTATGAATTGCCGGAAGAACTGATCGCACAGGATCCGTTAGAGGATCGTTCCAGCTCCAGACTTCTTGTACTTGACAAGGAGTCTGGAGTTGTTTCACATCATGTGTTCAGGGAGATTACCGGGTATCTGACGGAAGGCGACTGTCTGGTCATCAATGATACGAAGGTTCTGCCGGCAAGACTGATTGGGGC
Organism: uncultured Dorea sp.; assembly: GCA_947652615.1. Taxonomy (GTDB): domain Bacteria; phylum Bacillota; class Clostridia; order Lachnospirales; family Lachnospiraceae; genus Sporofaciens. The sequence continues at coordinate 8,798 of CANTDX010000019.1, forward strand.
CAAAGAAGGAACCAATGCGAAGATAGAGATACTTTTGCTGAAACGCAGAGAGAATAGTATATGGGAGACATTAGTAAAACCGGGGAAAAAGGCGAAGATCGGAACGAAGATCCATTTCGGGGACGGCATTCTCACAGGAGAAGTTGTTGACGTTGTAGAAGAGGGGAATCGTCTGATTCAATTTACGTATGAGGGAATTTTTGAGGAAATATTGGATCAGCTTGGCCAGATGCCGCTGCCGCCGTATATTACACATCAATTGGAGGACAAGAACCGTTATCAGACCGTCTATGCGGCGCATACAGGTTCGGCGGCGGCGCCGACGGCGGGGCTTCATTTTACACCGGAATTACTTAAGAATATTGAAGAGCGGGGAGTGGATATTGCGAAGGTGACGCTCCATGTGGGGCTTGGGACGTTTCGGCCGGTCAAGGTAGATGAGATCACGGATCATCATATGCACTCGGAATTCTATCAGATAGATGAAGAGGCAGCAGCTAAGATCAACCGTGCGAAAGAGAATGGGAAACGGGTGATCTGTGTCGGGACGACGAGCTGCCGGACGGTTGAATCTGCGGCGGATGAGAAGGGGAGACTTCGGGCATGCAGCGGGTGGACGGAGATCTTCATCTATCCAGGATATCGGTTCAAGGTATTAGATTGCCTGATTACTAATTTTCATCTGCCGGAATCGACGCTGATCATGCTGGTATCCGCGCTGGCAGGCCGTGAGAATGTACTGGCGGCTTACGAGGAAGCGGTGAAGGAACGGTATCGGTTCTTCTCGTTTGGGGATGCGATGCTTGTGATTTAACACCGTTAAAAGAAAGGAAAAGAATTAAAAAGTATTGTCAACGGGAATCAAGTAGTGTATAATTTAACGGATTAGCAAATAAACGATTATTTTTGAGAGAAGTGATCGCTATTGGATGACACAAGAATGAGAATTATTTCGGCAGCGATGAAGGCCGTGCGGCAGTACGGCTTGGAAGGTGTGCGGATTCAGAACATAAGTAAGTTGGCAGGAGTGTCTCCAGGGGCGTTGTATCGCTACTTCGACAGTAAAGAACAGTTGATGATGGAATGCTTCACCTATGTAGACAAGCAGGCGGCCGGGATTTTTGACTGCATGAAGTTTGATCCCCGGAATATGCTTACAGATCCGATGGAAGCAGTGAGGAGCCTGTGGGTGCCATATTTTCGTTTTTGGCTGGCAAGACCGGATGAGACGGTCTTTTATCATCGGTTCCGGGACAGCGCTTTTTTTCCGGCATACGATAAGAGCCGGGATGCCAGTTATTTTGATAGATTCGTTGGAATGGTACAGGTATTTTGGGAGGCATTTCCTAATTTGAGACAGATTAACCAGGATTTACTGTGGCTTCATGTGCTTACCAGTACGGTGATGTATGCCAAGTATGTGGTGGAAGGAGTGCTTCCGGATAATCAGGAGACTGAGGACACGATCTTCCGATTTTTGACAGAGGGGCTGAGCGGCTACCTGATTTCCGACAAGGATAAGAACAGGAAATTACAGTCCCGGAATACAGAGTAACATTGTTTTGGCCCTTTGCCATTATGGCGGAGGGCTTTTTGATGTATTTATACATTGATTATTGAAGTGTTTCTGGTTAAAATATAAGGAAATGGGAGGGGATAAGATGAAGTACATAAGTAAGAAATGGGCGCTTTTGCTGGTTTGGCTCTGCTGCCTGTATTGTACGGCGTGCGCAGGATTTTTGCCTGTCACAGATCTGCAGGACGCATCGGATCTGCAGGAGACGGTATCGCTTGCAGAGATACCGGAGTATGCAGGGGAGCCTTATGTTATAATCAACGGGAATGAGCCGGATTTTACAGAGGAGGAATGGTCTGAAGACTCGTTTGAGATGTACAGCGAACAGGATTCTCTTGGAAGATGCGGTACGGCGTACGCCTGTGTGGGGAGAGACCTGATGCCAACAGAAGAACGCGGGAGCATCGGACAGGTGAAGCCGACAGGATGGCATACCATCAAATATGACAGCGTGGACGGGAAATATCTGTACAACCGCTGCCATCTGATCGGCTACCAGTTATCCGGAGAAAATGACAATGAACAGAACCTGATTACCGGTACCCGGTATATGAATGTGGAGGGTATGCTTCCCTTCGAGAACATGGTGGCGGACTATGTGGAGGAGACCGGCAATCATGTGCTGTACCGGGTGACACCGATCTTCGAAGGGGAGAATCTGTTGGCAAGCGGTGTGCAGATGGAAGCATTCTCTGTAGAGGATGAAGGAGAAGGGATCTTGTTTCATGTATTCGTCTACAATGCCCAACCGGGGATCTCTATTGATTATGCGACGGGGGAGAGCGCCTTATCTGGGGAGGAAAAGGTGCCTGCGAAGGCGCAGGCGGGCGAGATACGCGGCAATTCCAGGTCTAAGATCTACCACTGCCCGGGGCAGGCGGCTTATGAGGAGATGGCGGGTTCTAAGAACCTGGTGATATTTGAGACGGAACAGGAGGCAGAAGCAGCAGGCTACCGCAAGGCGAAGCGGTAAGCGGGATCAGGTTATCAGGCAGCAGAAGCGGCCGCCGCGTCTATTTTGCTTTCAATAGTATTGCTGCCTTGAAGAGCTGATTCTGATATTCGAATTTTGATACTCCATTATATTGTTCAATAATATTAAGGACTGAGGAGATTCCGATCCCCTTACGTCCTTTTTTCTTTGAAGAAATGAAGACATTCCCGGATCTCAGGATCTCTCCCTCATAGCTGTTTTCGATAATAATGGTCAGTAGGAAATTAGTGGTTGCTGATATTTTTACATTGATAAATCGGTCTTGTGACTTCATCCGTGTGCAGGCTTCGACGGCATTTTCCAGAAGGTTGGAGATGACGGCGCACAAGTCTATTTCGGGGAGGAGCGGTTCTTTTGGGAGCGATATGGAGACATTGAAGGCAGAGTCCCGATCCTCTGCAAGCTCCTTATAATACCCGATCAGGGAGTTCAGGGCGAGGTTATCGCAGAATATATCTGCCGGAGAAGCTAGGGAGGAGAGATATTCTTTTACATAATCATTCAATCCCTGAATATCTTCTGCCTTAATATAGCTGCTGATCACCAGAAGGTGGTGGCGCATATCGTGGCGCTGTCTGCCGGTCTGTTCAATCTGGCGCTGGAGAGTCTCTGCCTGCTTGTGCTGAGAGTCAGAGACAGTCTCGGAGATATGCAGCTTCTCGGAAAGATTCGCATTTTCACTGATGACAATGACCATCCGCATGATCAGGACATAGGTGGCGAAGGTAAGGATCACCCAGAGCGGCGGGATGAAGTAGAAGAATCTGTCCGGCACAGACCCCGGGGCAGAGATATTCTGAGAAAATAGAAGATTATAGAGGAGGTTGTTGCAGATCGGGATGATCCATACCTGATTCCATATGGAAAAGGAGGCAGTATAGTCCAGGGCAGGGCGTAAGAATTTCCGGAAAAAACGGTAAATGAGAGGGAATGTGATAACCGTCAGAGCAATCCTGATTACGAACGAATCAAAGGTGTTGAAGGAGGGAAGGTGGCCGTTCAGCAGGAAAAAGGTATACATGGAAAGGAGTGTGACATGTTCTGCATAGCATTTTGCGACAGCAACGATAAAGATACCATGACCGAAACGGTAGTCGGCAGCCATGTCGAAGATGACCGCGCCAAGGATAATGGTGGACAGACCGATGACAAGGTATTTAAGCGGAAGCGAGGCGTAGCTTGCATATGTGCCGGAGCCGTAAAAGGTAACCACAAGGTACGAAAGGATAGCTCCTGCTAAATGCAGAAACACAGGGGTGTGCAGGCGGTTTCTGAATGTGAGGAGCAAGAGGGCGAAGCAGGGAAAGATAAAGCAAAGTGTATTGATGATATGTGCGGCTGTCATAATATCATACCTCCATTTACATAATCAAAAATATAGTTGGCATATGCCTGGATGATCTCTCTTTTCTTGGATTTGGATATGGGCAGGTGCTCACCGTTTTTCAGGATAAAATCATCGCCCTCCCAGGTGTCTATATAGTCCATATTGACCATACAGTTTCGGTAACACCACAGAAATTGCCTGTATGGGGTGAGCATCGGGGAAAAGTCGCCGAAGAACATGTAAGAACGGACGACCTTTGAGGGGGTGTGTACCTGAATATAATGGTTGTGATAGTCCACATACATGATATCAGTGACCAGGATCCGCGTCATTAGGTATCCTTCTTTCAACTCTATATAATGGGCGAATTTTTGTATGGTATTTTCAAAACGATTCAGGGCGTCTTCGAGCCGTGCGTAAGTGTACGGTTTCAGAAGGTAATCCAGGGCATGGAGCTGGAACGCTTTGACGGCGTGTTCTTTGCTGGAGGTTGAGAAGATGATCTGGCACTTGGGATTGATTCTCTTAAGCCTCTTCGCAATCAACATACCATTTGAATTCTGCATGAAAATATCGAGAAAAACAAGGTCGCAGCGCTCCTTGTCCAGTGTGTTCTCGAAATCTTTTTCGTGAATGAATTGTCTGATCGATACATGGATCTTGTGTTCATTGCAGTAGCGGCAGATATATTCAGATAAAAGCGCAAGGTCCTGCGGGCAGTCGTCAATAAGTGCGATAGTCATAACATCCTCCGTAATAGCATAATCAAGGCAAAACCTTTTGCCAGAGCGTATCTGAGCCAGATTCGCTCTGGCGCATTCATATTAACATATTGTAGGGTTTATTAGAACTAAAAAAATGGTAAAGTTTTATTTAATACGGTAAAAGATTTGTTTTATGTAGCAATAGGATGTATAAAGATGTGAGCGATACTAAAGTAAAGGGGGGAACAAATGAATGAGAAAGATGTTAAAAAGATTATTGATACTGTAGATCATACTTGGTATTTTATGTGCTGTTGTCGGGATTGCCGCTCTGATAGTGGGAAACCTTATGGACAGCCTTGCAGAGCTTCTGGAGATGATTTCTGTCTTCGTGTTCAGGAGCAGGAGACGAGCAGATAATTGCCATGATCTGAATAATAGCCAGGGTGACCGGCGCAAAATGCGGTAATAGGAGGATTTGGGAGTGAGAGCATTGAAGAAATTAATGATTAAGATGTTTTTATGTATGGCGCTTCTTAGTATGTTCATCACAGGGTGTGAGAAGAAGGCAGGAGATGAGAAGGAAGCAGAAAAACCGGAAGTAAAAACCGGCGAAGTGGAAGGCGTTCTGTTGGAATTCACCGGAGGTGAGATTGCACTGGAGAACGCCAAAGGAAAATATATTTTTGATGTGTCGCAGGCATTGATCAAGACAACGAATATGCGTTCCGGCGATGAATTGATCGTTTCTTACGAGGGAGAGCTTACGGGAACGGACACCTCCGGGGTAAAAGTGACGGCTGTGCAGGACTTGGGCAATAATAATGCGGATAAAGAAGAAAAAGAAGCGGTAGGGACACTGGTAGAGGCCTCGATGAATACGATCACGATCAAGCAGAATGACGGAACGCTGCTGACATTCCTCTCCAATAATTGTGAGCATGATATAAGGAATGGGCTTCGTGAAGGGAACTGGATCGTAGTTACATATGTCGGTGAGATCAAAGGGGATAATACGCAAAATGTTGCTGTGGTGAAGATAACGGATCATGATGAGAATAAAATCGAGCAGACACAAAAGAGTATGAATATCAAGGCGGTTGACGAGACTGTATATGCAACGGCGGGCGTTCATATCCGTGCTTCGTATTCTACTGTATCTGAGACAGTAGGTTCGTTGGCCAAAGGCGGATCCATCAGGCGTACCGGGATCTGTGACAATGGATGGTCGCGTGTTATTTATAACAACCATGACGCGTACATTTATGGAGATTATCTGACAACGGCCGCGCCTGCACCGGAAGCAAAGCCCGCGAAGACAGACGGTTCGGCACCGGCGACTTTGCAGCAGGGAACACAGCCGGCGCCGGCGAGGACACCGGGCAGCTATCAGCCGAAACAGCAGCAGACGGCAAGCGGTACAGTGGTCGATGCAACCATGAATACGCTGACCGTGGATGTAGGCGGGCAGGTCTATACGGTCAATATTATGGATGCCGCACATGAGTATGCGAACGGGATACAGACGGGAAATATTGTGACGATCACATATGAGGGTAATCTGGCGGACCCGAATGTGATGGTGTTCAAAGTACAGGATCAGGATCCGAATACAGCGGCAGAAAATTCGCTCTATACAGGGGCGATTCAGGACGCAACTATGAATACGGTCACGATATTGACGGATGACGGCGCGGTGCTTACATTTGACAAAAGCAATGCCAATGAGCAGGCGGAAGATATTCAGATTGGAATGAAGGTGGATATTACTGTTGATATGACGGCATCTGCACCGCAGGAGAATATATTGGTCGCTAAAGAAATCAAGCTGCACGCCTGAGATATGAAGAGCCTGCCTCTGGCAATGATTTTCCAAAATATAATGAGGGTAGGGGTATTTGAAAAATATACATGAAAACATATGAGAAAAAATACAAGAGACAAAAGCAATATGTAACAGGTATTGATGGATTAAGAGCAATTGCAGTTCTGATGGTATTTGCTTACCATCTCAGGCTGCCGTTTGCCAGAGGCGGGCTTCTGGGCGTTACTGTATTTTTTGTTATATCGGGATTCCTGATCACGCGGATCCTTGTATCGGAACTGGAGAGTACCGGTACGATTGATATGAAGAAGTTCTGGATCAGGCGGATCAGGAGGCTGCTTCCGGCAGTTTTGGCGATGGAGGCGGTGTTGATATTCGTAAGCGCTGTATTTAACAGGGTGTTGTTTACGAAGGCGTGTGAAGATCTGCTGTCCGTGATTTTCTGTTATAATAACTGGCGGCAGATATTCAACCAGATTTCTTATTTTGAGAACGCAGGCGTGCCGTCGCCTCTGACACATTGCTGGTCTTTGGCGATTGAAACGCAGTTTTATATGATATATCCGCTGCTGCTTATATTCATTAAGAAATATAAGAACTGGAAGAAGGCGGCTTCCCGGGTAACGGCGCTTCTGGCGGTCGTTTCCATGGGAGTTATGTGGATCCTGTTCGATCCTTCCAAGGATCCCAGCAGGGTATATTACGGAACGGATACGAGGTTTTTTTCGTTGTTGTTTGGGGCATTTTTGGTATTTAAGACAACGGGCGGCAGGGTGAGGAAGGTGATATCCCCGGTAACGAGCCGTGTAATAGGGGGAGTGGCATTTGCGGGGCTTATCTGTATGATGGCCAGGGTTGACGGATACAGCAGTTTCCTGTACAGAGGCGGTCAGGGAATTGCTTCTGCCTGTACCGTTTTGGTGATCTTTTCGCTTCTGAATGGAGACAGTATCTTAAACAGGCTGCTGAGTATACGGTTCTTGAAATGGATCGGGGACCGTTCTTATGGAATCTATCTATGGCATTATCCGGTTATCATCCTGTTGAGCAAGGGCCAACAAACCTCCTGGTGGGTTAACATCGTTGAGTTCTTGCTGGTTATTATCATATCTGATCTGTCGTACCGTTATATAGAAACGCCTATACGCAGCGGGGCTATAGGAAGAAGCATTGCTGTCATCAGAAAAAGACCTGGAACGAGGCGGGAACGAAATAGGCAGCTTAAAACGATCAGAAGGAGTATCAGGGCGGGAGCGCTGACGCTTGCCGCGGCATTGGGTGTGCTGCTGTGCGTGGCCTTCGTGCCGCGGGAAAATACACTGTCCAATGCCGGGGATATGGAGAAGAAGGCTGAAAAAGCGCAGAAGCTCGCGAACCAGAAAGCCATGCGGCTCAATGAGACGATCGGACAGGATGCCTGGCAGGACAGCCGCAAGAAGCTTCAGTCGAATGAAGAGATACTGAGCAACTTGAATCTCTTGCTGATCGGTGATTCCATCGCATTGGGGGCGATAGATCAGTTCTATGCAGAGTTCCCGGCCAGTATCAGTGATACGGCCGTCAGCAGGCAGACAACGGCCGGCGTCGGAGTCTGCAATTCCTACGTCAGTGAAAAAGGATGGAACGGAGACGGTGTGATCTTCGCCCTTGGTGCAAACGGACTGCTTCATGATTCTCTTGAGAAGATGAAGGGGCTGATCGGGGAGGATAAGCCGTTATTCGTGATCACAGTCAGGGCGCCTTATGTAAACTGGGAAGGAACGAACAACCAGAAGATCTATGAGTTCACGGAGGATGTAGACAATGCTTATCTGATCGACTGGTATACGATCAGCGAGGGGCATGGAGAGTTCTTCGTGGAGGACGGGACACATTTGTCATCGGAAGGAATCCGGGCTTATGTGGAAGGAATCAAAGAGGCAGTTCTTAAGGTATACAGTGAACAGATTTGACCCTTTGCCGTTATGGCGGAGGGTTTTTTCAGGTTTTTCAGTGTATTTTTACGTTGATTATTGCGGTGTTTGTGGTTAAAATAGATAAGAAATGGGGAATAGCGAAAAGGAGATTGGTATGATAGAATACTATGAACAACTGACCCAGGAGGAGCAGGAGGCAGTTACGGAAGTGATCCGGACACTGTACCGCCAGACTTATCTGTTGGAGCGCAAATACGACCGCCGCACCGGGCGGATGCAGTATATGAAGGAATACCGTGTGTGCAGCAAGCATCTGGAGTTCCTTAAGGAATATTTCACTGTTGCGGGGATGACCTTACAGGAGAATGTACATATGGGTGTGATTTACATTCAGGGCGGACCTAACTGGGGCGAGAAGCTTCCGAGGCTTGCGACGGTCTATCTTCTTGTGCTGAAGCTCATCTACGACGAACAGATGGCATCGGTGTCGTCAAGCAGCCATATAGTGACGACTATGGGGGCGGTCAACGGCAAAGCCGGTGAATTCCGGGTTCTAAAGAGCCTGCCGTCCGTCACGGAGATGCGGCGTACCATCGCGCTTCTAAGGAAATACCAGATCATAGAGCCGCTTGAGGTGTTGGAGGAGATGAACGAGGAGACGAGGATGATTATCTATCCGTGTATCCAGGCGGTACTGATGGGGGAAGGGATCAAGGAACTGTTGGCAGAATTCGGGGAGGAGGACAATCTTGGAGACGAGACAGCCATTCAAAGCACTATCGAGGATATGTCTGAATAACTGGCATTACATAGATAAGAAGGTACTGACCTTAAGCGAAGGGATCAATTTTTTCACCGGACATTCAGGGAGCGGGAAGTCTACTGTGATCGATGCGCTCCAGATCGTGCTGTACGCAAGCACGGACGGAAGAGGGTTCTTCAATAAAGCGGCGGCGGACGATTCGGACCGTTCGCTGATCGAGTACCTGAGAGGCATGGTGAATATCAGCGAGAACAATGAGGCGCAATATCTGAGGAATCAGAATTTCTCAAGTACGATTGTATTGGAGCTTACGCAGACGAATACGGGGGAGAAGCAGTGCGTGGGCGTAGTGTTTGATGTGGAGACGGCGTCGAACGAGATTGGCAGGCTGTTTTTCTGGCATGCGGGTGAGTTCCTTGAGGGAAATTACCGGATCGGGAAGCGAACCATGACGACGCTGGAACTTAGGGAATATATGCAGAGGACATTTCCGGCGGAGAGATTCTACTGCGGACCAAGTAATGAGCGGTTTCGGCGGCAGCTCTATGACATCTACCTCGGCGGGCTGGATATGGAGAAGTTTCCGAGGCTTTTTAAGCGGGCGATTCCGTTTCGCATGAATATCAAGCTTGAGGAATTTGTGAAGGAATACATCTGTATGGAGCAGGACATCCATATTGAAGATCTGCAGGAGAGTGTGATGCAGTATGGAAGGATGCGGGGAAAGATCGAGGAGACCTTAGAAGAGATTCGAAGATTGGAACAGATCGGGGAATGCTACCGGGATTATGACGGGAAACGGGAGACGGCGAAGCTGTGCGCTTACCAGATTGAACGTCTGGAGATGTTAAGGCTTGAATCTCAGGTGCAGGAATGCCGGGATAAGATCGAGGACCGTAAGGAAGAGATCGCTTCCGGCAAGCAGAGGCAGACAAGGCTTGAAGAAGAGCAGAGCGGGCTTATGAAGGAATATGAAGAGATCATTCTTCAGATCGCGGACAGCGGATATTCCGGGATGGAGGCGGAGCTTGGGGCTGTAAGCGAGACTCTTACACGCCTTGAGGACAGCCGGACCCGATGGCAGCAGACGGCAGAGCGCCTCAGGGAATGGAAGGAGAAGGATATCACACCGAACCAGGTAATCTGGGATATCGATCAGTTTGCCAAGGAGATGATATCAGAGGAGGAACTTCAGAGGCTAAAGGACAGCCTTGGAGATATTCAGGAGGAATTAGAAGGCCAGCGGCAGGAGGCAGACGCGAAGCTTCGCCAGATCAAGAAGGAGGAACGAGAGGCGAGAGAGGAATTGAAGGCCTTGAAGCAGGGGAAGAAAGCTTATCCGCGGGAGCTTGAGGAGGCGAAGTTCGAGCTTAGGGGACGTCTGCATGAGCGCTGCGGCAAGTTCATCAACGTACAGATATTGGCGGATCTTCTGGATCTTAAGGACGAACGCTGGCAGAATGCGGTGGAAGGATATATGGGGAATAATAAGCTGCTCCTGATCGTGGAGCCGGCTTATGCGAAGACTGCCATGGACATTTACCAGGAGATGGATAAGAAGAAGTTCTTCCGTGCGTCGGTGCTGGATACGGAGAGGGTGATGCAGGAAGCGCATCCGGTCCGCAAGGGCGCTCTGGCGGAAGAGGTCAGGGCGAAGGAGCCGTATGTGCAGGCGTATATTGATTTCTTCCTGGGAAATGTAATGAAATGTGAGACGGTAGAGGAGTTAAGGGACTGCAGGATCGGTATTACACCGGACTGTGTATTGTATCATAGCTTCCGCCTGCAGCATATTAAGCCGGAGAACTATACCAGATGTGCGTATATCGGTGAGGTCAGTATGCGTCAGCGGATCCTACGGTTGGAGGAGCAATGTCAGAGCCTGCAGGAAGAGCGTCTCCCCTGCCAGGAGGAGTTAGAGGCGATCCGCCGGATGATGCAGATGGAGCTGTTAAACCAACCGGCAGAGGACTATCTTGGATGGCTTACGGATATACGGGAGATATCCGGGAAGAAGCGCAGGAAAAATCAGCTTGAAGAGAAGATGAGTAAGCTTAAAAGTGAGTCGGTAGATGCCTGGGAAGCACAGAAAAAGGAGCTGCAGAACCGTCAGGATGAGAAGAAGGCTCAGATCGCCAGGGTTCAGGAGACGATCTGGAATGATCAGAAGGAGATTGAGAAGCTGCGGGAAGATCTGTTGGAAGCAGAATCCGGGATCGCGGAGCAGAGACGGAAGCTTGCGAGGGAGTTCAGCAGAGCGGAGACAGAGTCAAAAGACGGCGGCGGGGAGCAGAGCGAGGACGGGATCGCGGCTGCTGAAAGAGTCGGCGTCATAGAGACGTCAGTCAGATATGAAGAAGAATTTCAGCGGTATCTGTCGGGTAGGAAGTCAGTGAATTATGATTATCTCAAGCGCCAGCGATTGTCTGACCTTTATCCCCTGCGGGAAGCGGAAGAGGTGAGTTATCAGAAGCTTGTGGAGGAGAGGAGCAGCTATGTTAGAAGCTATCCGAACCGGACATTTTCTACGGCAATTAAGGAGAATACCTGTTATGATGAACTGTTAGAATCTCTTTCCTGCGACGACTTGGAAGCGTTCCGGGAGTCGGCGAAGGAGCAGGCGCGCTCTGCGGTGGAGCATTTCAAGGACGACTTTATCTTCAAGATCCGAAGCGCGATCCGGGAGGCCTATCAGCGGAAGGATGAATTGAATCGGATTATCAGCGGGCTGGATTTCGGGAAGGATAAGTATCAGTTTGTCATCACGAAGAATAAGGGAGCCGATGGGAGATTCTATAAGATGTTCATGGACGATGCGCTGCAGATCCATCCGTCCCAGTTGACGGATTCCATGGAGAATCAGCTCAATATGTTTACCATGGAGCATGAGGATCAGTATGCAGAGTTGATGAATGAGCTGATTAATATATTCATTCCACCGGAGAATGCAACGCAGGAGGAACTGAACGAGGCGAAGAAGAATATGGACAAATATGCGGATTACCGGACATACCTGTCCTTCGATATGCAGCAGATCGTCCATGGAAGGAAGGATATGGCGATCGGTCTTGGCAGGATGATCAAGAAGAATTCCGGCGGTGAGGGGCAGAATCCGCTGTATGTGGCGCTGCTTGCAAGCTTCGCCCAGGTATACAAGATCAATACTCCGGTGAAGCTTAGGCGCAATCCGACCATACGCCTGGTCATACTGGATGAAGCATTCTCCAAGATGGATGCGGAGAAGGTGGCAAGCTGTATCTCCCTGATCCGGGGGCTTGGATTTCAGGCGGTCATCAGCGCCACCAACGATAAGATCCAGAATTATCTGGAGAATGTGGATAAGACCTTCGTGTACGCGAACCCGGATAAGCGGCATATCTCAATACAGGAGTTCGAGAAGAAGGATTTTGGGGAATTAATATTAGTTTGACAGGGGTAACAGAATATCCGCCCCGAATCCCCCATTCGTATTCTGGTATATCCTTATGCTGCCTCCGTGGGAGGCGGCGATCTGGCGGACAATCAGAAGCCCTAAGCCGTGGCGCTGCCGGATATTACTGTCGCACATCATATAATGAGGCGTGCCGTTTAGCTTCTCAAGCTGTTCCTGCGATATGCCAAGTCCGTCATCCTCTACCCGGATGATGCAGCGCCCGCCGTCTGCCTGTACGGAGAGAGAGATGGTACATCCGTCGGCATTGTGGTTGATGCAGTTCTGGATCAGGTTGGATACGGCGCGCTTCAGAAGATCCCGGTCCGCGTCGATCAGGCAGGCAGTAAGCTTCGGATCGGTCTGCCATTCGATGGGATACTTCCCGTCGATATCCATATTGATATAATCTACGGCAGTCTGTCTTACTATGGCGACTGCATTTTCTTTGGTTCTATGGAGCGGCTGCATGTCATATTCAAGCTTTGAGGCGAGATTCAGATCGCCTATGAGGCTGCGTATCCGTTCGCACTGTCTTACAATGACGGCTGCCTGCTTGTGTTCGTCTTCCGTGAGACGGGGATTGCAGGAGAGTTGTCCGGCGTATCCCATCGCCATGGACAAAGGCGTGCGGATATCGTGAGAGATGCCGGCGATCCAGTTTGCCCGTGCAGTCTCTTTTTTCTTAAGCTGATAATTCTGTGACCGGAGAAGATCGGCAGTCTGGTTGATGCTTGCGGCAAGCTCAGACAGTAATCCCCTTTCTTTCACATAGACAGGTTCTTTGGCGGGTAATGCCTGTATTCCTTCTACAATCGGCTTTACTGACCGGAGAAGCTTCATGTTGGCAGTAAAGTAGATCAGAAATATGAATATGGCGTTCACAAGCAGTGTGTTCAGCATATACCGGGGCAGGTTCTCGATAAAATGATAGTCCCAGTTTGGATACATATGTTTCCAGTAGCGGTCCTTGGGATAGCCAAGGACAACCAGCCCGTCTGCGGCCCCTCCGGTGAAGGTGGGATAATCCATGAGATATCCGCGGGTAAGAGAAGCGATCTCTGCCAGTGAATAGCTAAGGGGGATCTCGGCGGGCAGATCATTCGTGTGCCAGACAACCTGATGAGTGGTGTTATCGATCAGGATGCCCCAGGCATGTTCTCGTGCCAGTTCTGCTGAGACTTCTTCCGGCAGAATGTATTCGCGGCCCTTGCCCGTCTTCTGTAATGCCGCGCCGGTTTCCAGAGCAGTGGTCCAGGGCGACGCCCCGGGAGTCTGCCTGGAAGCCAGGATGAAGAGCACAAGGATATTCAGGGCGAAGAGCAGGATTGTGCCAAGTAATAAGATGATAAGGAAACGCCGGATTAATTTGGGAACGCTTTTCATGCTGTTTTCCTCCGTCGGATTATTATTGTACGATCAATTTATAGCCTAAACCCTTTACCGTGATCAGAGATTCCGGTTTGGACGGATTCTCTTCGATCTTCTCCCGGATCCGGCGGATATGCGCCATCAGGGAATTCTCATATCCGTAGGGGTTATCGCCCCAGGCGGCTTCGCACAGAGCATCTATGGTCACGATGCGCCCGGCGTTGCGGCAGAGAGTAAGAAGGATCGCATGCTCCTTGGCTGTCAGGGGGATGGGTTCCTTAGGCTCAGTTTCTCTCAGCGCTTCGGCGCGCTCGAAATCAATCTTGCAATATTTCAAGGATACCACCGGAGCTTCGCTTTTGTAGGTCCTGCGAAGGATCGCCGTGATGCGGAAGATCAGCTCTTTTGGGAGAAAGGGTTTGACCATGTAATCGTCTGCACCAAGTCCAAAGCCTTTGAATTTGTCTTCCTCTTCACCGCGGGCGGTCAGGAACAGGACCGGATAGTCTCCGTCTTTTCGAAGTACTTCCATCAGGGAGAATCCGTCGCCGTCGGGAAGCATCACGTCAAGGATTGCCAGTTCTGGGCGGAATGTACCGGCAGCGGTCAGGGCCTCCCGGACACTTCCGGCGGTTCTTACTTGTGTGAAGCCTTCGTTTTGCAGGATGGAGGCGACCATATCCTGCAGACCGGGTTCATCGTCTACGAGCAGTATTCGTTTATTCTTCAGATATTCTAAGTTCATGAATCATTTTCCTTTCTGCGGTACGGTATATGGATTGTTACTGTTACTATCATATCACAGATAGAGTGTTTTTTAATGTATTTGTGGCAAATGTAAGGTAGATGTAAGGTTAAGAGAATGTGGATGTAAGGATGTTCGTTTAGAATATAAGCATACCAACAGCAAAGGAGTAATGAAGGATGAATATTATCGAGACAAAGAATCTGACCAAATCATATGCAGGCTTCACGGCAGTTTCCGGTGTGAACCTCCACATTCCAAAGGGAATGGTCTATGGCTTCCTTGGCCCCAACGGCGCGGGCAAATCTACAACGATGAAGATGTTCTTAGGGCTGACGAAACCTACGGACGGAGATTTTGCCATAGACGGGAAGAGATATCCGGCGGATCGGATTCCGATCCTTAAGGAGGTTGGTTCCTTCATAGAGGCGCCTGCATTCTATGGGAATCTCACCGGTGAAGAGAATCTGGATATTGTCAGGAGGATCTTAGGACTTCCGAAATCTGCGGTGGATGATGCGCTGAGATTAACAGGGCTTTCACAGTGGAGGAAGCGTCAGGCAAGAAAATATTCTCTTGGTATGAAGCAGAGGCTTGGACTTGCAAGCGCCCTGATCGGACGGCCGCCCATCCTGATCCTCGACGAACCGACCAATGGGCTGGATCCGGTGGGAATCCATGAGATCCGCTCCCTGATCCGTTCCCTTCCGGAGAAACTGGGCTGTACGGTTCTGGTATCTTCGCATTTGTTGTCGGAGATAGAGTTGATGGCTGACCAGGTGGGAATTCTGAATCATGGACGGCTCTTATTCGAAGGAACGCTTGAGGAATTGAAGCGGGGAGCGCAGGAGCGGGGATATCCGACGGATAACCTGGAAGAGACCTTTCTCGCGATGATCGAGGAGGATAACCTTCGAAGAGGCAGCAGGGCGTATACCGTATGACGGAAGGAGGGATGAAACATGGGTATAGCATTAGAGTATAAGAAAATAAAAAGGACAGGAATCATACCGGGATGCCTTGCAGGCGGGTTCCTGGCGGCTCTTATCCCGGTCCTGGAGCTTGCGGTACGGTCCGAACAATATACCGGGCTTATGCAGCCGCCGCTTCGGACGATTTTCCAGGCAGACTGGCAGATGATGTCGATGCTGAATATGCTGATCGTCATCACGGCAGCATGCATGATGTACCACACGGAGTATGCGGACAATGCAATCCAGCGGATCATAACACTGCCCATGAGGGAAGAGGCAGTATATTTCCTGAAAGCCCTCCTGCTATCCGGGATGTGCCTGGGTTTCTTGGCAATGGAGATGCTATCTGTAAGTGTGTGTATTCTTCACTGGTTTGGCGGAGAGGGCGGGGCGTTCTCGGCGTACTATGGCGCGTCTTTTCCCGAAGCATATCTGGAATTGATCCAAGATCTGCTTTGGAATCTTGGGTATTGCTTCTGTATGCTGCTCCCGGTAGTATTCCTGTCTCTTCTGATCGCGTCTGCATGTAAGAACATGTGGATTTCCCTTGGGGTTGACGTGGTCTGCGTATTTATGGCGACCATGATCCCGGTAAAATACTTTGCATTGGCAATTTTCCCGTTCGCACTGCCGTTTCAGATATCAGAAGGGGCAGGAACGGGGCAGACAGCAGGTTTTCTGGCAGCCGGGATCATAGAGGTGCTTGTGATCGGGGCGGCGGAAATCCTGTTCTTGAGAGTAAGGAGGTCGTTGGCATGAATTTCTTATCGTTACTTGCAGTGGAATGGAAGAAGCTGCGTCGTTCCAGGATTCTGCTGATCCTGGGGACCGCAACGGTGATGTTATGGATCCCGTCGGTTTTGAATGCGGATCTGAACTTCGGAATGCAGGCAGAAGGAATCTCGCCGGAGCATAATTTCCTGATACAGGGATTTATGGGGATGGCATGGTTCATGTTTCCGGCAAGCATGGTAGTGGGCACGGTATTGCTTGCGCAGACAGAGCGGACGAACCATGGAATCTTGAGGATGCTTGCCCTTCCTATAAGCGCGGGGAAGCTGTGCCTGGCAAAATACATGATCTTGCTGGGGCTTGCGGCGATCCAGGTCTTGATGATGACGGGAATGTATTATATAAGCGCTGCAATTGCGTCACAGATGCAGGATTATGAATTCTTACTGCCGCCGTTGTTCGTACTTGCGCAGGCGGGAAAGCTGTATGTCTCGTCATTGCCGATGATCGCGTTCTTCTGGATGCTGTCTGTATGCATTCAGACGCCCATCTTCTCGGTGGGGATCGGGCTTGCATCTATCGTGCCGTCGGTCCTGATGATCAACACGAAGGCGTGGTTCCTGTATCCGATGGATTACCCGTTCTATGTCATTACGGCCGAATACGGGAAGCTGGCTTCGAACCTGTCTGAGGCGGAGATAGAGCTGCTTCCCTGGATTGTGGCGGCTGCTGCATTTACAGGGATCTGTCTGGCGGTTTCCTGTATGTGCTTTGGGAGAAATGAGAGAAAGTAGAAGGAAGGAGATTGAGAAAATGAAACAGAGTATGAGAGGTATATTAACTGCAATTTCAAGTGTAATGATGTTCTTGCCGTGGACGATATTCATCGTGAGGGAGAATGCATGGGCGCTGGAATCCCCGGCGGCAGAGATTGTGATTGGAAGTTATGCGGCATATATGATATTTGCGGGTGTATTTACATTTGGCGTCTACATGAAGGGAAGGGTGCAGAATTCTCTTATGAAGATCTGCCTGGTGGTCAATGAGCTCTATGCCGTTGCGGGAGTGATGGCGCTGGTGATGATGACGGTCGGGAAGGTTATGTAAGGGGCTTTTGTAAATAGCATTTGACGGAAAATATATTTACTGCTAGAATAATTAAAAAGTGTGTGGTCAAGGTGATTGGTATGCAAAAAAAATTTAATGTAAACGGAGTCTGTTATCCAGACCGGCATTATATGGTAGATCTGAATGGACGGCTTAAGAAGATCAGGCGGCTGGTAGATAACGGAGATTATTTTGTGATCAATCGTGCCAGACAGTATGGGAAAACGACAATACTGCGGGCATTAAAAGATTTTCTTCAGCAGGATTATATCGTCATTTTCATGAGTTTTCAAAAAATGAGTTCTGCCAAATTCAAAGATGAAGCTTCATTTGCACGGGCATTTGCGCGGGATTTTATCAAAAAGGCAGCTGCAGATACAGAGAATGGGAGGATGGAAGCGGCTTCTATTCTGGAATTAGAGGAGCGGTGCCGGGATGATTTTGATCTGGTAGAGATGTTCGAGATGCTCAGCAGTATATGTGCATCGGCATCTGAGCGGATAGTCCTGATGATCGATGAGGTGGATCAGGTTTCCAATCACCAGGTGTTTCTGGATTTCCTGGGGCAGATGCGGGAGTACTATATGAATAGGGAAGAGACGATGACTTTCCATTCGGTTATTCTGGCCGGAGTTTATGATATCAAGAATCTCCGGCTGAAGATCAGACCAGATGAGGTTCACCGATATAATAGCCCATGGAATATTACGGCTGATTTTGATGTGGATATGAGCTTTTCGCCAGAGGATATCGTAACGATGCTGCGGACATATGAGGCAGATCATCATACGGGTATGAATATCGAGAGAATGGCAGAAGAACTCTATGGCTACACAGGAGGTTATCCATATCTGATAAGCTGTCTTTGCCGGAAAATAGATGAAAAGTGTATGGGTTGGGATACGGCAGACCTTCGGATGGCAGTCCGGGATCTGCTCAAAGAACGAAACACACTGTTTGAGGATGTGATCAAAAATATCAGGAGTAATCAGGAGTTTTCCAATCTGGCAGAACAGCTTCTGCTCAACGGGGCGAATGTGGTTTTCGAGCGCAGTAATCCGATTATTGACTTGGGGGAAATGTTCGGGATATTGGCAGAGAAGGACGGAAAGGCAGCTATTTCTAATGTGATATTTGAGACACTGATCTTGAATTATTTTACATCTGTGCGTGCGACCAAAGCATTGATCAATTCAGAATATATTGAGAAATCACGGTATATACGTGAGGGCAGACTGGATATGGAAAAGGTGATCAGAAAGTTTGCCGTTTTCCTGAAATCAGAATATCGCCGGGAGGACGGAGCGTTCATCGAGCAGCAGGGAAGGCTTTTGTTTCTTGGATTCTTACGTCCGATTATCAATGGAACAGGACATTATGCGGTGGAACCGCAGACCAGGAAAAATGCAAGGATGGATATTCAGATTTTCTATGGAAACGAGGAATTTATCGTAGAGTTAAAGTGTTGGAGAGGAGAGGCCTATGAACGGAAAGGGTATGACCAGCTTGCTGAGTATCTGGAAGCAAGAGGTCAGCAGCAGGGATATCTGATCAGTTTCAGCAGAAATAAAAAGAAGCCGAAGGAAGATCAGTGGATCAGGCACAAAGGGCATGATATTTTTGAAGTGATCGTGGAGTGTTGATTTAACGCTGTAATATTATAAAGGGAGGGATCAGTATTGATGCGGTATTTTAATACTGAGGGGGGTGTGCAGGCCGGATGAGCATTACATGGTACGGCTGGATGACAGACTGGATAAGATAAAAGACTGTATGTAGACCGCAGGAAATATTTTGTTATCAATAGGGGCAGGCAGTATGGTAAGACGACGACGCTCAGGGCATTAAAAGAATATTTGAAAGACGAGTATTTTGTTGTGTCTATGGACTTTCAGGGAATCGGTACAGAAGAGTTTACGTGAGTTATTTGTCCGTTTGAGCCAGATATGTGCAGCGGCGGACAGACCGATCGTATTATTGATTGATGAAGTAGACAGTGCATCGAATAATCGGGTTTTGTGCGGCCCAATATTACGGCGATCTCCATGGGAATCAGATGCTTCTTGGGGAATGTATCAGGCGTATCTCTTTTACGGAGATGTTATAGCTGGACAGAACATGGTTCGGGCAATGATCTGTGAAATTAGGAGCTGTAGAAAGATAACTACGCAAGTTGCATCAGTTATTTTCTACAGCTCCTTACTATCGTATCTCGTATGTCAATATATAGTCGTCCATCACGAATCCATTCCCGATATCTGCTACCTGTTCATCAGTGATCACGAATCCCAGGTGGTCATAGACTTTAAGTGTGTGTGCATTGTATTTATTGCAGGTGAGCCAGATCTTCTTAAGTCCGCGCTCTTCGCATAACCGAATCAGGAAATTCAGAGCTTCTGTCGCGAGATGCTGTCCGCGGCAGTCCTTTTTAATATAGAGCTTGCTTAAGAACAGGGCGTCTTCCTCCTGGTGGATACCGATGTACCCGGCGAAGGTGTGGGAGATGTGGATCTGATAATATTCATAGCCGTCCTGCTTGATCTGTGATCTGAGAGCCGGATAGGACTGGAATTTGTCTACCATATAGTTGACTTGTGCTTCCCCGATGATGGGGGTAAAATGCTGATGCCAGATCTCATCGGCAAGAGCAGCGATCTCGTGGATTTCTGCATCTGTTTTTGCAGGCAGTATGTTTACAGTATTCATATGATGCCTCCGTCTTTAGAATAGTTTAATAATTATAGATTTCTCTTATAGCATTATACGTGATATAATAGCTTCGTACAAGAAGAAAATTTAATTGGATCTGATTGTAGAGAAAGAAGGTGTATTTTTGAAGAAATTTAATAATTACGATCTGCACTTTCGTTTTGAGACGAAAGAAGGCGTTCACTTTGAGAATGCACAATATATCCATCCATTGAAGCAGAAGCTTGTGCAGAGTTATGTCGGCTGTTTTGACCAGGATTATAATGTAAAAGCTGCGATTATATTCGGAAGCAGTGTGGAATTTGGCTGTCACAGCTTTAGCGATTTAGATATCTGTATCGAACGATATGATTATGAAAGAGGATTCCGAAACTATCCGGAAGAATATGTGGAAGAAACAGATCTTGTATATTATGACGCGATTGGACCGCGTCTGAAGAGTGAGATTGAGAAGAAGGGAATCGTTGTGTTTGACAGGGAGGGGCTTTATGTGTGATATTCGTTTGTTTAGATCTGCTTATACAGAGTTTGAACTTGCCAGAGAGATTTTTCAAATTCCCCGGAATGATGAAGCGTTCCTGAATGGGATTGCATATCATTTGCAACAGTCAGTGGAGAAGCTTTTAAAGGCATTTCTTGAATGTAAGGGAGTGACTGTGCCTAATACCCACGATATATACAAATTAGTCCGAATGTCCCGGCAGAATGGTTCGAATATTGTTCTGACTTTCTGGCTTGAAGACCGGGCAGATACGCTGACACGCTGGGAGACGGACACACGGTATAATATGGATTATTCCGTTGAGGCTCAAAAGGTGCAGGAGGGGCTTGAGGAGATTCGGAATCTTTTTGAGATGAATGGAATCAAAGAAGAACTTTGCACGGAACTTAAGGATGAAGGCGTCAAAAGGAGACTTTGTTCTTTTTTTCCGAAGGATTTCAGTCCGGCAGATGATTTTGAATGGAATTGTTATTATCAGATCTACAGAAAGCAGTTGGAAAAAGAATAAAATGATCTACGATACGGAGGAACTATATGGACGGATTTGTCACACTTAAGGACGTTAAGAAGAGATACCGCATGGGCGAAGTGGAGATCATGGCGGCTGACGGGATCGATTTCCGGATCAGCAAGGGTGAGTTCGCAGTTGTAGTAGGCCCAAGCGGCGCGGGCAAGACGACGGTTCTTAATATCCTTGGCGGTATGGATACGGCGTCAGAGGGGAAGGTGATCGTGGACGGACAGGACATCACGTCTTATTCCCAGAAGCAGCTTACCGCCTACCGGAGAGATGATATCGGCTTCGTATTCCAGTTCTATAACCTGATCCCCAACCTGACCGCGCTTGAGAACGTGGAGCTGGCGCTTCAGATCTGCAAGGATCCCATGGATGCAAGGGAAGTGATGGAAGAGGTGGGCTTAGGGGCGCGTCTTGATAACTTCCCGGCGCAGCTATCCGGCGGGGAACAGCAGCGGGTATCCATAGCCAGGGCGCTGGCGAAGAATCCGAAGATTTTGTTATGCGACGAGCCGACGGGGGCGCTTGACTACAACACGGGTAAGGCGATCCTGAGGCTCCTGCAGGATACCTGCAGGGTCAAGGGCATGACGGTCATCCTGATCACGCATAACTCGGCGATAGCGCCCATGGCGGACCGCGTGATCAAGATCAAGAACGGGCGGGTGGCAGAAATGGCAAGGAATCCGTATCCGGTGCCGGTTGAGACGATAGAGTGGTAGGATTGGCAGATGAAGAGGACGAAGAAAGCTACTAGGAAAGATTTCTATATGGAGATTAGGAAGAGTCGGGGGAGATTTCTGTCGATTCTTTTTATCGTGACGCTGGGAGTGGCATTTTTCTCCGGCATCCGTGCATCTGAGCCGGATATGAGGCTGACCGGAGACGCGTATTTTGATGAGGCCCGGCTTATGGATATCAAGGCAATCTGTACTTATGGTGTCACAGAGGATGACGTAGAGGCCATGGAAGCGGAAGAAGGAGTGGCGTGTGCGGAAGGGGCGTACAGCGCGGATTTTCTCTACAGCACAAAGGATGCGCAGCAGGTGCTCCATGTGATGTCGCTGCAGGAGAAGATGAACCAGGTCACGGTAAGTAAGGGCAGAATGCCGGAGAGTGCGGGAGAGTGTCTTGCGGATGATAATTCTTCGTTTGCAGTCGGGGATCAAATCAGGCTTGAGTCTGGAACGGAGGATGAAGTGACGGATACGCTCAAGACGGATACCCTTGAGGTCGTAGGGCTTGGCAACAGTCCTTGTTATCTGTCCTACGGGAGAGGAAGCTCGACGGTAGGCGACGGAAGTATTCGGGCGTTTCTGATAGTGCCGGAGGATACCTTCGATATGGAGGTCTACTCGGAGGTCTACATGCAGGTGACAGGCGCGAAGGAACTGCTGGCATTTACCGATGCGTATGATGGCCGGGTCGAAGAAGTGCTTAAGCGGATCGAGGCGCTGGCGGACGACCGGGCGGTAGTTCGTAAGGACAGCCTTAAGGACGAGGCGAACGAGAAGCTTGAAGAAGCCAGAGAGGAGTTAGAAGACGGCAGAAAAGAAGCTAAGAAGAAGCTTGATAATGCGGCAAAAGAGATCGCAGACGCGGAGAAGAAGCTTGCGGACGCGAGAAAACAGATCGAAGACGGAAGGGCGCAGATCGCAGATGCGAAGATGACCTTAAGTTCTAAGCAAAAGGAGTTGGATGCGGCGCGGGTCCAGTATCAGGACGGGGTAGCGCAGCTGAATGACGGGAAAGCGGCGTATGAGGAAGGGCTTTTGCAGTATGAGGAGGCAAGAGCTGAGGCAGATGTGCAGCTTCAGACCGGCCGGCAGCTTTTGGACGGGCTGCAGGCACAGATCAATGCGGACGAGGAGCGTTATTATGCCCTGCTTGCGCAGATTGAAGACCTGCGGGAACAGGCGGACGTATCAGAGGACAGCTTGGATGATACCGGAGAATCTGCGGGAGAGCCGGATACGGGACCAGACCAGCAGATCGCCGCGCTTGAAGCGCAGGCGCAGGCTGTTGCGGCAAGGCTTGAGGGAGAGCGGCAGGCATACACGTTAGGTCAGGCTGGGATAGAAGCGGTGCGCCGGGAGATGGATAACGCCCAGGCGGAGCTTACGGCGGCAAAGAGCCAGATCGACGCGGCAGAGGCGGAACTTGCGGCGGCGCCGGCGAAGCTATCTTCCGGGCAGGCGCAGATTAACAGCGGGTGGAATGAGTTAAGGTCGCAGGAGCAGAAGCTTGTGGACGGTGAGGCCGAGATCGTCTCGAATGAGGCGAAGCTTGTGGATGCGAAGAAGGAGTACGAAGAGGGCAAGGCCGAAGCCGAGGCCGAGATCGCCGACGGCGAGAAGAAGATAGCCGAAGCCGAGGCTGATATCGAGGATATAGAGCTGCCCAAATGGTATGTCTATGACCGGAGCACGCTCATCGAGTACAGCGGATTCGGGGAGAATGCCCAGAGGCTGGGAGCCATCGGCCGGGTTTTCCCGGTATTATTCTTCCTTGTGGCAGCGCTGATCAGCCTGACAAGCATGACGCGTATGGTAGAGGAACAGAGGACATCCATCGGCACGATGAAAGCTCTGGGATACAGTAAGGGTGCGATTGCTTCCAAATATATCGGATATGCGCTTCTTGCCACGGCGGGCGGAAGCGTGATCGGGGTCTTGATCGGAGAGAAGATCCTCCCGTATATTATCGTGTATGCCTATGGAATCCTGTATCAGCATTTGCCCAAGATCCTGGTACCCTATGATTGGGGATATGCGGCTATGGCGTCCGGCGCGGCAGTATTCTGTACGCTGTTCGCCACCGTCATGGCATGTTATAAGGAATTGGAGGCCCAGCCTGCCGTACTGATGAGGCCGCCGGCGCCCAAGAATGGCCGCAGAGTATTCCTGGAGAGGATCGGCGTCGTCTGGAGACATCTGAATTTTACCTGGAAATCTACTATTCGGAATCTGATGCGTTATAAGAAACGTTTCTTCATGACCATATTTGGGATCGGCGGCTGTATGGCGCTGATGCTGGTCGGATTCGGCTTGAAGGATTCCTGTTATGAGATTGCCAAGCTTCAGTTCGCCGAGATTCAATTCTACGACGGAAGCATCTATCTGGAAGAAGATATTACAGAAGAGCAGCAGGACGAGTTAGAAGCGGCGCTTAAGAGTGAAAAGCAGATCAGCCGGTATATGAAGGCGAACATGCAGAATATCACCTTGGTCAACGGCAAGAAGGAGTGCGCGGCTTACGAATGTGTATTTGGTTCGGTTGAGGATATCCCGTGGTTCGTGGATTTCCATGACAGGAGATCTAAGGAGCGGTATGAGCTTACGGACGACGGGGGCATCATTAGTGAGAAGACGGCGAAGCTTCTGGGTGTAAAGCAGGGCGATACGATAGAGATCAAGGATGAGGAGAAGGGGAACAAGCAGGTGAAGGTCACACAGATCTGTGAGAACTACATGGGGCATTACATCTATTTTACTCCTGCCTGTTATGAGGAGGTATACGGAGAAGAACCAGAATACAACAGCATTCTGTTCGAGGTGGAAGATTCGGATGTGAATGCGGATTTGGAGAAGATCGGAAGGAATCTGCTGAAACAGGATGGGGCGCTTAGCGTAAGCTATACGCATGATATCGAGAAGCAGCTTGACGATATGCTTCGCAGTTTGAACCTGGTCATTGTGGTCCTGATCATCTCGGCAGGTATGCTTGCGTTCGTGGTGCTCTATAACCTGAATACGGTGAATATCGCGGAACGTAAAAGAGAGCTGGCGACACTTAAGGTGCTGGGCTTCTATAATATGGAAGTGGCGGAATATGTGTACCGGGAGAATATTCTCCTGACATTTTTGGGGGCGGTTGTAGGAGCCGTACTTGGAAGATTCCTACATTTGTTCATTATCGAGACAGTGGAAGTGGATTCAGCTATGTTTGGAAGGAATATCAATATGCCGAGTTACATATACAGCTTGATTCTTACGGTGACATTTTCTATGCTGATCAATGGAGTGATGTATTTTAAACTTAAGAAGATAGATATGGTAGAGTCGCTTAAGAGTATTGAGTAGACGGTCAGGAAGACTTGATTTTATTTCTGTCATGTTTTAAAATAGGTATTAAAATAAGTTAGGTAATCTTAGAGTGTAAAATAGGAGGCGGCAATATGCAGAAACGTATTTTAGTGGTGGATGATGACTCAATGAATCTGGTAAGGACGAAGATGATCTTAGGGAAGCAGTATGACGTGGTTCTTGCGGAGTCGGGCGAGGCAGCGCTTAATAAGCTTAAGACTGAGAATATAGATCTTGTACTTCTCGATATTGAGATGCCGGATATGAATGGTATAGAGACCTTTGAGCGGATGAAAGAGCTGCCGGTCAAGGTTCCGGTGATCTTCCTGACTGCATCGGGCTATGAGGATGACGTGATGAGCGCGATCAGGCTTGGAGCGGTGAATTACCTGAAGAAGCCTTTTTATCCGGAGGAGCTGATGAAACGGATAGCAAAGGAGTTTGAGAAATAATGGGAACGGATGGACAGACAGGCAGACATTTGCTTCTGGCCGGCATCATCACTGCGTTCAGTGTGATATTGATAATGATCACGATGGTGATGTCGTGGGAGCTATGGATGGTTCCGCTGTTTATGATGAGCAATTTGAGTGTGTGGTTTCTACATATTGCAAGGCTTGGCTCAGGAGGGTTTTATGAGAACCTGTGCGCCGGACTGCTGATGACAGAGTTCTTCTTTTTCGGAGTGCATGAAAGCAGCCTTTTTGATATGCCGGGGGTGGCATGTATCATGGTCCTTGCTTTATTTATGTTGGATAAAAAGTGGATGCTGTATATGATAGAGACTCTTTATGGATTTGCGGTGCTGTATCATTTCCTGATTCTGCATACGATCTCTCATAATATGGAGATTTGGGAGATAATCCGTCTGGGGCTTGGTATTGTAGTGACAACAGGCGCGGTATTGCTCGCAAAGTTCTGGATCAACAGACGGAGGGAGCAGCGGAAGTACTACGACATTGCTTTTGCCAAGATGGAGACGGCCGGACGGCAGAACGCCGATTTTCTCTCGAATGTCTCCCATGAGCTCCGAACTCCGATCAACATGGTGATCGGACTCAGCGAGGTTACGCTGGGGAAGGATATTTCCCCGGAGATTCGGACAGATATGCAGTCCATACAGTTGGCAGGTAAGCGTCTCTCCAACCAGATTAACGATATGCTTGACTATACGGAGATCGTGGAAGGTACGCTGACTCCGGTGAAGGAAAAATATATGATCACTTCGGTGCTGAATGATGTGATCACCATGACGGGGATGCAGAGCGGAAGGCACCAGCTTGAGTTGGTGTTTGATATCAATCCGAAGGTGCCGGCGGTTCTGGTGGGAGATGCCGAGAAGATCTCCCATGTACTTAAGATCCTGGTGGAGAATGCGATCAAGTTCACTGAACAAGGCGGTATCAACGTCTGTATTGACTATCGGCAGGAGAGCTATGGAATCAATCTGATCATAGACATTTATGATACAGGAATCGGCATGACAGAATCCCAGCTTACGCAGATGTATGATGCATTTTACCAGGCAGATACAGGAAGCAGCCGTTTCGCAGGAGGATTAGGGCTAGGTCTTCCCATTGCGAGAGGGATTCTGAATGCGATGGGAGGCTTTGTCCATTTTGACAGTGAACGGCAGCACGGACTGCATGCTCATATAGCTGTCCCGCAGGGAGTGGCGGACGTGTCTCCGTGCATCGTGCTTCCCAATGCGGATCAGTTCTGTATTGGCTGCTATTTCAGACCGGAAAAATATTCCTGCGATGATGTCAAAGGCTATTATGATAGATTGATTCTGCATATGGTGGAGGGGCTTGGTGTCGAGGGATATCAGGTTCATAATTTTGAAGGACTGAAAAAATTGCAGCGCAGCTATAAGCTGACTCATGTATTTATTGCACAGGCCGAATATGAAGAGTATCAGGATTATTATGAGAAGCTGGCGGATACGCTTCGGGTGGTCGTGATCTCGGAACGGGGATATACCTTAAGCAGGGGAAGCAGGCTGTCAGTGATCCACAAGCCGTTTTCGGCGCTGTCGGTTGTGAACCTGTTAAGCGGAGCCGGAAGAGGGGATGGATTCGAAGATGCGCAGGCTGTGGGCAGAATGCCGTTTACTTGTGAGGGAGTCCGGGCGCTGGCTGTGGATGATGAGGAGATGAATCTGGTGGTTGCCAAAGGTGTCTTAGGCAGTTATGAGATGGAGGTAGATATCTGCCAGAGTGGAAGAGAAGCAATCGAACGCTGCAGCAGGATTCCTTATGAAGTCGTCTTTCTGGATCATATGATGCCGGGCTTTGACGGTGTAGAGACATTGAAACAGCTTCGTGAGATCAATAACGGAATGTATCAGGATGTGCCAGTGATCGCATTGACTGCCAATACCGTCAGCGGCGCGCGGGAGATGTTCCGAAATGAGGGATTTACAGAATTTATCCCCAAGCCGATCGAACGTTCCGTTCTGGAACGGGTGCTGCGCCGGGTGCTGCCTGAGGAATGTATACAATATAAGACCGAGAATAGTTTTAAGGATACGTCCGCCGAAGAAATAAGCCAGGATATCAAGGCTGATTCTTTGGAAGACATCTCTGCAGATGAAGAGACAGAACAGGCAGGCGATGCGGCGGATACTGCTGCAGAGGAAGCGGAGACACTGGTATCCTCCCTTCCGAAAGAGCAGCTTGTGCAGGCTGGAGTCAATGTGAAGATGGGACTTGGCTACTGTTGTGGAGAGGAAGAATTCTATCTGGAGATGCTGCGGATGTTCTGCGCTCAGAGTGAAGAGAAGAGAGAAGAGCTGATTGCACTGTATGAATCCGAGAACTGGGCGGATTATGCGGTCAAAGCTCACGCGTTGAAGAGTACGTCTCTGACGATTGGGGCAGAGACGCTGTCTGCGCATGCGAAGACATTGGAACTTGCAGGCAAAAGCGGGGATATAGAATATATTCGGGAGAATCACTCCATATTGCTGCGTATGTATGAAGAAGTCTGCGGGAATATCCATGACTACATAACACTATGATATCAGGAGGAAGCATTGCGTGATAAAAAAATGGTTTGAAATCATCTTCGACCACAGGGTCAGTCTGCAGGAACGTATGTTTCGTATTGTCACAGGCATTTCTATGTTGGCGTTGATGTTCATACTGCTCATGGGCAGGAGTGTTGTGAATCTGTTAATACTGGCGGTAAGCCTTGTGGTCATGTCGCTGATTGTGAAGATGAGTATCCGTAAGGACCGCATCCATACAGGAGCAACGGCCATATCGGTGCTGCTGCTTCTTCTGTTCCCAGTCAGCTTCTTTTCGGCGGGCGGATTCTTCAGCGGGATGCCGGAATGGTTCGTACTGTGCTTTATCTATATCTGCATAACTCTGGAAGGAAGGCGAATGATCACATTTTTCATTCTGTGCTTGTCAGAGATACTGGGTTGCTATTATACGGCTTTTAATTTCCCGGAGTTTGTTGCCAGGAATACACAGGAGAGGTCCTTTTTTGATTCCTCGTTGTCTGTTATACTGGTGGGAATGCTGACAAGCGTGCTGCTGATGTTTCTGAACAGGCTCTATGTGAAAGAGAATGAGCTTGCTTTACAGCAGAAGAAAGAGATCGAAGAGCTTAATGAGGCGGAGAATCATTTCTTTTCCAGCATGAGTCATGAGATTCGTACGCCAATCAATACTATCATCGGATTGAACGAGATTATCCTGCGCGGAGATATTTCGGAAGATGTTGCGGAAAACGCAAGAAATATCCAGGGTGCAAGCAAGATGCTGCTCACATTGATCAATGATATACTGGATCTGTCCAAGATCAAATCAGGGAAGATGGAGATTGTGAATGTTTCCTATGAGACAGGGAAGCTCTTCTCGGAGATCGTCAATATGATATGGATCAAGGCGAAGGAGAAAGGGCTGGAATTCAGGCTCCATGTGGATCCGTCGATTCCCAGCATGCTCTGCGGAGATGAGGTGCGGATCAAGCAGGTCCTGATCAATTTGCTCAACAATGCCGTAAAATATACCAGCGAGGGCTCCGTCACGCTCTCTATTCGGTGTGAGCGTCTGACGCTCAACCGGGTGCGTGTCTGGTATTCTGTGGAGGATACCGGGCAGGGAGTCAAGAAGGAGAATATTCCTTATATCTTCAATGCTTTCCGCAGGGTGGATGAAGAGAAGAACCGCCATATTGAAGGAACGGGGCTGGGACTTAGCATCGTCCAGCAGCTAGTAGAACTGATGGGCGGTGAGATCAGCGTCAACAGTGTATATACCAAGGGGTCGACATTTATCATCATGTTGGAGCAGGATATTATAGATGATAAGGAACTGGGAACATTTACCCTTACTTCCCGGGCCCATGCCCATGAGGGGGAACGTTACAGACAGAGCTTCGAGGCGCCAGATGCGCATATTCTTGTGGTAGATGACAACGATATGAACCTGGAGGTTGTGCGTAAGCTGCTTGCAGAGACAAAGATCCAGATAGATACGGCTTCAAGCGCCGCCGAATGCCTGAAGCTGACACAGAATCAGTATTATGACGGTATTCTGATGGACCATATGATGCCCGAGATGGATGGAATAGAATGTTTCCATGCGTTGCGTACACAGCCGGGAGGGCTGTGTCAGACTGTGCCGGTAATCGCCCTGACAGCCAATGCAGGAAGCGATAATCAGCTTCTCTACCGCAAGGAAGGCTTCAGCGGGTACCTGGCCAAGCCGGTCAGCGGCGCACTGCTTGAGGCAGGCGTCTTAAGCATCCTTCCTAAGGAACTGGTACACTTGAACGAAGAGACGAAACAGGTAGATATTGAGAAGGATGTTCTGATCTTTGAGCATGCCAAAAGGCTTTCTGTAATGGTTACGACAGATAGTGTATGTGATCTTCCTGAATCGTTCAAGAAGAAATACCGGATCTCTGTGTGCCCTTACTATGTGCGAACAGACGAGGGACGTTTTCTGGATGAGATAGAGATTAAGGCGGATGAATTGCTGATGCATATGTCGAAAGGGCATAACGGCAGTTCGGAGCCTCCGGAGGTGGAAGACTATGAGAGATTCTTTGCGGAGAAGCTGACGGAAGCGCAGAATATCATCCATATCACTATGGCAAGTCATGTCAGCGAAGGGTATCGGAATGCGGTGGAAGCTGCGAAGTCTTTCGAGAATGTTACAGTGTTGGATTGCGGGCATCTTTCCAGCAGTATGGGACTTGCAGTATTATGTGCAGTTTCCATGGCGGAGAATCATGCATCAAAGAATGAGATCGTGGACGCGGTAAGGAGACTCAGATATTATATTTCTTCTGATTTCATCATCGACAGCACGCATATGATGTGCCGGTCGGGGCGGATCTCCAAGCGGATACAGGTTCTCTGCGACGCGCTGCTTCTGCATCCGGTTATTGTGCTCAGGAAGAGCAAGATGTCCGTCGGCAGTATGGAGATGGGGAATTTTGAACATGTGGCGAAACGCTATATCAGGAAGGTACTCCGGGATACAAGGAATATCGACAGGCGTATTTTATTTATCACATATGCCGGAATGGATGAGAAAAGGCTCGACTATATCCAATATCTGGTACGGCAGTACTGTCCGTTTGAAAGGGTGTATCTGCAAAAAGCTTCCTCTGCGATTGCAAGCAATTGCGGTCCAGGTTCCTTTGGTCTGCTGTTCATGAGAAAAAATGATATCATATAGCATGTATTTAATATAAATTTTATATTTTTAAGAAATTTGTTAGCACTCACTAAAAAAGAGTGCTAATTTTCTATTGACTTTTAAAACCTGCCGTATTATCATATCTGTTAGGTTATTGAAGAATATTTATAAAATGAGGTAGGAGTGATAAAGATGGCAGCAAAAAAAGGTAATTTATCAATCAGCAGTGAGAATATATTCCCGATCATCAAGAAGTGGGTATATTCCGACCATGATATTTTCGCACGTGAAATGGTATCTAACGGATGCGATGCGATCACGAAGTTAAAGAAACTGGATATGATGGGAGAATATCAGTTGCCGGATGATTACAAACCGTCTATCAAGATAGAAGTGAATCCGGAAGAGAAGACGTTGAAGTTCACCGACAACGGACTTGGTATGACGGCCGAAGAGGTGGAAGAGTATATCACGCAGATCGCATTCTCCGGTGCGACAGAGTTTCTTGAGAAATACAAAGACAAGACGACAGAAGACGACATGATCGGTCATTTCGGACTTGGTTTCTATTCTGCGTTCATGGTGGCAGATGAGGTCCATATCGATACGCTTTCTTATAGAGAAGGAGCGAAGCCGGTACACTGGGTAAGCGACGGCGGCACCGAGTATGAGATGGATGAAGGCAATAAGGAAGGCGTGGGAACAGAGATCACCCTGTTCCTGAACGACGACAGTTTGGAGTTCTCTAACGAATACCGCGTTAGAGAGGTCATTGAGAAATACTGTTCATTTATGCCGGTAGAGATTTTCCTCTCCAAGGCGAATGCAGAGCAGGAGTATGAGACCATCGACGAGGCAGACTTGAAGGATGATGATGTGGTTGTCGAGCATATCCATGAGGAAGCCAAGATGGAGGAGAAGGAGAACGAAGACGGCGAAAAAGAGATGGTTGAGGTAGAACCTGCCAAAGAGAAGGTGAAGATCAATAAGCGTCCGGTCTCCTTAAGTGATATCCATCCGCTGTGGACCAAGCACCCAAACGACTGTTCTGATGAGGATTATCAGGAGTTCTACCGCAAGGTGTTCTTAGATTACAAGGAGCCGTTGTTCTGGATCCATCTGAACATGGATTATCCGTTTAATTTGAAGGGAATCTTATATTTCCCGAGAATCAATACGGAGTATGATTCGATCGAAGGAACCATTAAGCTATACAACAATCAGGTATTTATCGCCGATAATATCAAGGAAGTCATTCCGGAATTCCTGATGGTGTTAAAGGGTGTGATCGATTGTCCGGACTTGCCGCTGAATGTATCAAGAAGTGCGCTGCAGAATGACGGATTCGTCAATAAGATCGCCGATTACATTTCCAAGAAGGTGGCTGACAAGCTTTCCGGAATGTGCAAGACGAAGAGAGAGGATTACGAAAAATACTGGGATGATATCAGCCCGTTTATCAAGTTTGGCTGCCTGAAGGATGAGAAGTTCTGTGACAAGATGAAGGATGCGATCCTGTTCAAGAATATTGACAGCAAGTATCTGACGCTTAAGGACTGCATTGAGGAGAACGGCGGCGAGGTCGTTGAGCCGAACGATAAGAAGGATGAAGCCGAAGGCAGCGGTGATGAGAATACAGATGAGAACAAAGTAGAAGAGATCAAGACGACCATCTACTATGTGACGGATGAGATCCAGCAGAGCCAGTATATCAACATGTTCAGGAATCAGGGACAGGATGCGGTGATCTTAAGCCACAATATTGATTCTCCGTTTATCACACAGTTAGAACAGAAGAATCCGACCATCCGTTTCCAGAGGATTGATGCGGATGTGACGGAGAATGTGAAGGAAGAGGTTGCAGAAGAGGATAAAGAAGCCTTCAAGGCGACGGCTGACAGCCTGATCGGGATCTTCCGCAAAGAGCTTGGCAATGACAAGTTAGATGTGAAAATAGAGAAGCTCAAAGACGAGAAGGTGGCGTCCATGATCACTCTGTCCGAGCAGAGCCGCCGTATGCAAGAGATGATGAAGATGTACGGCATGGGTAATATGGGCGGCATGGATATGGGAGGCGACTGTACCTTGATTCTGAATGCGAACCATCCTCTGGTACAGTTTGTAGTTGACAACAAGGAACATGAGAATGTATCCATTATCTGCAAGCAGTTGTACGATCTGGCGATGCTGGCGCATAAGCCGCTGAACCCGGAGGAGATGACGGCGTTCGTTCAGAGAAGTAATGAAGTTATGATGCTCCTGACAAAATAAATAATGCAAAATGAAATGGCGGGGAACGCGAACCGGAGTGAATCCAGGGTGTTGTGCTCCCCGCTTCTATATGCTTGTTTTTAAGGGTATATTGGTCCAGGTACCGTCTGTTGCTATGTAGTAATAATCATCCCCGGTGGAAGGATTCATGTTCTTACCGTGAAGCTGGCGGTAGGCGCGCGGGCTGATCCCGTAATATTTCTCGAAGGTGCTTCCGAAATGCTGACGGCTGTTGTAACCGGATTGGAACGCCACATCCGTGATGGAGAGCGAGCTGTTGACCAGGAGGAAGACGGAATGCTCTAACCGTTTGCGGTTAATGTAATCTGTGATAGTACAGTCCATATACTTGGTGAACAAGGACTGCAGGTATGATTTGTTGATACCGGCGTGTTCTGCAAGCGCGGGGATCCGTATCTCCTCTGTCAAGTGAGAGGCGATGTAATCACGGGCTTTTTTCAGGTAGAGCATACCGGTATTCTTGCTGTGGTCCAGCACACATTTGGAGAGCTCCAGCATCATTCGGAAGAACAGCAGCCGGATCAGGCATTTCTGGTCGGGACTGTAGTGATCCGACAGATCCCGCACATCATTCTTGAAAGGGGTGTTGGTTCTCAATTGATTGATCAGGTCTTTCAGAGAATATCCCAGATGGCCTGTATCATTTCCGGCGAAATATTCTCCGGGGCGGCTAATGAACCTTGAAAAGGAAGGACTCTCGTCGGCTAATCCGGTTAAGCAGATGTCTGTCGCTGAACGAAGGCAAGAGAATTCCAGGTTCAGGATCGAACAGGGCCGGCCCTTAGGGATGGACAATTGGTGCAGGACATCGGCATTCAGGAAGATGAACTGCCGCTCCCTCAGACGGAATTCCTGTCCGTCTGCATAGATCAGGCAGCTTCCCTTCGTTACATACATGATCTCACAGCGGTGATGGCTGTGTGGGTACATACTGTACTCGGGCAGGTTCAGTGCGTAGAAAGCGGTGACGGTGATATATGGATTGCGGATGTCAAATAAGCTCATGGCAGACCCTCCTTTATCTGATCTCTTATCAGTATAACATATTCGGCGCCTGCATAGCTTACAATTTACCTTGTAAGCTTTCTGTAATTATGTTATAGTATGCCTATAACATAAGATTCAAGATTAGAAAAGGTGATACGAATGCTGATAGAGATTGATTTTAACAGCGATGAGGCGATCTATGTCCAGCTTCAGAACCAGATCATCATGGGCATAGCCATGAATCTGATCCGGGAGGGAGATTCCCTGCCGTCGGTGAGACAGCTTGCCGATACGGTCGGCATTAATATGCATACGGTCAACAAGGCATACGCGATACTTAAGCAGGAAGGGTTTATTCAGCTTGACAGAAGAAGGGGTGCGGTGATCGCCATTGATATGGATAAGGCGAGGGCGCTCCTGGAGATGAGAGAGCAGCTTCAGGTGCTGCTGGCGAGAGGCAGATGTAAGAACATTTCCAAAGAAGAAGTTCACGCTCTGGTGGACGAGATATATGAAGAGTATAGATAATAACAGACAGGAAAGGAAACTACATTCATGAAGTATACGGAACAGGCAAATGAAGTAATCAAGATTGCAAGGAGCACTGCAAGGAAGCTTAAGCATCCTTATGTAGGGACGGAGCATCTGCTTCTAGGATTGCGGGAGGTCTATACCGGTGTCGCGGGACAGGTGCTGGGGATGAACGGCGTCAATGAAGAGAGTATCCGCAAGGTAGTGGATGAACTGGTATCGCCCCTTGGAACCGTCGAGGTGGCGCATCAGCCGGAGACCAGCCCAAGGCTTGAATACATTCTGGAAGAAAGTAAGACAGAGGCGCTTCATTTCCGTTCAGACAGGATCGGGACAGAACACATGCTTCTGGCTCTCCTGCGGGATGCGGACTGTGTGGCGACCCGTATATTGCTGACACTTAATATCAATGTTCAGAAGTTATATCAGGATATTTTCGCGGTTCTTGGAGGAGATCCCAAGGATTATCAGGAGGAGATCCTGCAGGGCGGAGGAAGGCGCAGAGAAGGCGGCGTGCTGGAGCAGTACGGCACAGATCTGACGGCTCAGGCGGAAGAGGGCAGGCTTGATCCAGTCATTGGAAGAGAGGCCGAGATCAACCGGTTGATCCAGGTATTAAGCCGCAGGACGAAGAACAATCCGTGTTTGGTGGGAGAGCCGGGCGTTGGGAAGACGGCGGTGATAGAGGGGCTGGCGGCTCAGATAGCGGCAGGCATTGTTCCGGATGGGATGAAGGATAAGCGTATCCTGACCCTTGATCTGGCGGGGATGATCGCCGGTTCGAAGTACAGGGGCGAGTTTGAGGAGAGGATGAAGCGGATGATCCAGGAGGTGAAGGCTTCGGGGAATGTGATCTTATTCTTGGACGAGGTGCACACCATCATCGGCGCGGGAGGCGCGGAAGGCGCCATCAACGCCTCTAACATTCTGAAGCCATCCCTGGCAAGAGGCGAGATGCAGCTGATCGGTGCGACGACGATCGGGGAATACCGCAAGTATCTGGAGAAGGATGCGGCATTGGAGCGCAGGTTCCAGCCGATCACGGTGGAGGAGCCGACAGAGGAGCATTGTCTGGATATCCTGCAGGGACTTAAGAAGCGGTATGAGGACCATCATCATGTAGAGATCGAGGAAGAAGCGCTGGAGGCTGCCGTTAAGCTGGCAAGCCGTTATGTGAACGACCGTTTCCTGCCGGATAAGGCCATCGATGTGCTGGATGAGGCCTGTTCGAAGGTCAGTCTCCGGGGATTCAAGGTTCCGGAGAGCGTGATGGAGTTTGAGAAGACGATCGCCGAACTTACGGATGAATTAGAAGATGCGATCCGGGAAGGCGACATTCCGGAGGCGTCCAGGATCCGCAAGGAACAGGAGGCTGTGGAGAAGCGGCTGGAGCAGGTGCGGAAGCGTTTTGAACGGAAGAACGCAGACCGGAAGGTGGCGGTAATAGAAGAAGATATCGCAGAGGTAGTGTCGCAGTGGACGAAGATACCGGTCCAGAAGCTGGCAGAGTCGGAGAGTGCAAGGCTTAATAAGCTTGAGAAGGTGCTGCACCAGAGGGTGATCGGCCAGGAAGAAGCGGTTACTGCGGTGGCGAAGGCGATCAAGAGGGGACGGGTAGGTCTTAAGGACCCCAAGCGCCCGATCGGGTCATTTCTGTTCCTTGGACCTACCGGTGTGGGTAAGACAGAGCTGTCCAAGGCTCTGGCGGAGGCTCTCTTTGGCAATGAAGAGTCCATGATCCGGGTAGATATGTCCGAGTATATGGAGAAGCACAGCGTTGCCAAGATGATCGGGGCGCCTCCGGGATATATCGGCCATGACGACGGCGGACAGTTAAGTGAGCGAGTGCGGCGCAGACCTTATTCGGTCGTGTTGTTTGACGAGATAGAGAAGGCGCATCCGGATGTGTTCAATATCCTGCTCCAGGTATTGGATGACGGGCATATCACGGATTCCCAGGGGCGGAAGGTGGATTTTCGCAATACGGTGATCATTATGACCTCCAACGCAGGGGCGCAGACCATCATTGATCCAAAGAAGTTAGGCTTCAATGTCAAGGAGGATGCGGCAGGCGATTATAAACGGATGAAGGGGAATGTAATGAAGGAGATCCGTCTGATCTTCCGTCCGGAGTTCCTGAACAGAATAGACGAGATCCTGGTATTCCATCCGCTGAATGCGGATCAGATGAAGCGGATCGTAGGCCTGTTATGCAGAGAATTTGAGAAGCGTGCAGAAGATCAGCTTGGAATCCGTCTTACGATCAGGGATTCTGTGAAGAAGCACATCGTAGAGACGGGGACGGATCAGAAGTACGGAGCGCGTCCATTAAGGAGAGCGGTCCAGAACCAACTGGAAGACGGGCTTGCGGAGGCGATCTTAAGCGGTGAGGTCACGAGAGATTCCGAAGTGGTTATCGGGCTGTCTAAAAAAGAAATAAAATTTACCCCAAAGACTACAAATTAGACAGAATATGAGATATAATAGGAGTACAAAAGAAGAACCTCAGGAGGAGAGATCAATATGGCAGCAGTGAAAGAATTATTAAAAACTGAAGCAGATGGAACCCTTAGTTTTGGCGATTATACTCTTGGAAGCAAGACAAAACTTGACGGATTCGAATTTCAGGGAGATATATATAAGGTGAAGACTTTTGCTGAGATTACGAAGCTTGAGAAGAACGGCATGTTTGTATATGAGTCTGTTCCAGGTACCGCTGTTGAGAATTTTAAGGCAGATGAAGACACCGTGTCGTTCCGGGTGTCCGGTACGAAGGATGCACAGTTCACCCTGGAGCTTGAGGCAGACAGCGAGTACAAGGTGTATATGGATGATGTGAATGTTGGGGATATGAAGACGAACTTGAGCGGAAAGCTGAGTGTCAGTGCGGAGCTTGAGGCAGATCGGAGCGTAGCGGTCAGAGTAGTTAGAAAATAATCTGGATGTAGAAAGAGGGGCTGCATGAGCGGCCTCTTTTTATGCCGAATAGGAGGATAAGCATGGCAAAAGCAAAGAAAAGTGTATACTTCTGCCAGAATTGCGGGCATGAAGAGAGCAAGTGGCTGGGTCAGTGTCCGGCGTGTAAGGAGTGGAATACATTCGTGGAGGAGAAGATGGCGCCCGCCGCATCCAGATCAGTCAAAGAACGGCGGGAAGTCCAGGTCGTAACACTCTCTAGTGTGGAGACTGATGAAGACGACCGGATGCTTACCGGGATCGAAGAGCTGGACAGGGTACTTGGAGGCGGGATCGTGAAGGGTTCCCTGGTACTGGTCGGCGGCGACCCGGGGATCGGCAAGTCCACATTGCTTCTGCAGGTCTGCCAGCGTCTGTCGGCGGCCGGAAGGAAGCTTCTATATATATCCGGAGAGGAGTCGTTAAAGCAGATCAAGCTTCGCGCCAACCGTATGGGCGAGTTCACGGAGAATCTGTATCTCTTATGTGAGACGAGCCTTGATGTCATCAGGGGGATCATCGAGCAGCAGAAGCCGGATATGGTGGTGATCGATTCCATCCAGACGATGTACAACGAAGAAGTCGCCTCTGCGCCGGGAAGCGTGACCCAGGTACGGGAGTCTACGAATATATTTATGCAGCTTGCCAAGGGCTTCAATATCTCTATCTTTATCGTCGGACATGTAACCAAGGAAGGAACGGTGGCAGGCCCAAGAGTCTTAGAGCATATGGTGGATACGGTGCTGTATTTTGAAGGGGACCGCCATGCTTCCTACCGGATCTTGCGGGGGGTGAAGAACCGTTTCGGTTCAACCAATGAGATCGGAGTATTTGAGATGCGCAAAGAAGGACTTGCAGAGGTGAAGAACCCGTCGGAATTCATGCTGAGCGGCAAGCCGGAGCACGCATCCGGTTCCGTGGTCGCCTGTGCGATGGAGGGTACCAGGCCGATGCTCATGGAGATCCAGGCGCTGGTCTGCAAGAGTAACTTCGGGATGCCGAGAAGAACGGCGGCGGGGCTTGACTATAACAGGGTCAATCTCCTGATGGCGGTGCTGGAGAAGCGCTTAGGGCTGCCCCTGTCAAGCTATGACGCCTATGTGAATATCGCCGGCGGGATCCGCCTTAATGAACCGGCGGCGGATCTTGGGATCGTGATGGCGATTGCTTCCAGCTACAAGAACCGGCCGATCGCGGAGGATGTGATCGTATTTGGCGAGGTGGGCTTAAGCGGCGAGGTGCGTGCCGTCACCATGCCGGAGCAGCGGGTAGCAGAGGCAAAGAAGCTGGGATTCAAGACCTGCGTGCTCCCCGAGGTGTCGGTAAAGGCGGTGGGGAAGGTTGACGGAGTTACGGTTATCGGCGTGAAAAGCGTCGGAGAAGCGATCAGCGCCGGTCTATAAACTGAGCGTCAGATTACATCGGCCGTGAGTATAATAATAAATAACAATGGAGATAAGAAATGATACATATAGCAATCTGCGATGATGAGCGTTCGTTTGTCGATTCACTGACAGAATTGATCAGACAGTATGCTCTGGAGAAGAGTGAAGAGATCAAGATTACAACATATTACGACGGACTGGAGCTGGTTGAAAAATACGATGCCACCATCGACCTGATCTTCCTGGATATCCAGATGAAGCTGGTAGACGGCTTAAGGACGGCGAAGCGGCTCCGCGAGCTGGATGAGAAGGTGGGGATCATCTTCCTTACCACACTGACTCAGCACGGTCTGGAAGGATATAAGTACCAGGCCTTGGATTATATTATCAAACCGATCCGGTACGCAAGGCTTAGATCGGAGCTTGACAGATTCCTTTCCCGCCGCAGCAGGGAAGAGAGTCCGTATATCGTGGTGAATAATGATTCGGGGAAGTACAAGATCATGCTGAACAGTCTCCGCTATGTAGAGACATTCAACCGGAATCTGTTGTTTCATACGGAGCAGGAGAATATCATCTGTTACAGGAGCATGAAGGAGGCGGCGCAGGAACTAATTCCCCATGGATTCGTGCGGTGCCACAGCAGTTATCTGGTCAACCTGTTCTATGTGAAAGGTGTCAGGAAGCTTGAGATCACGCTGGTCACCGGAGAAGTTCTTCCAATCAGCCAGCCCAAACGCAAGGAAGTCATGGAGCAATTGACGGATTACTGGGGGGATATGCTATGATACGATTGTTGGATGGGATATCGTTTCTGCTGAACTGGGGCAATGCATTCGTGGTCTTCCTGATGCTCCGGGATTTCCTGCCGCCCCGGGGGAATGTGCTGCTGCAGGCTGTGTCGTTTTTCTTAGGTGCACATATTTTTAATGTAATCGTGTATTCCAACGACCTTCCGGGAATCCTATGGCCGCTTTTGGGATTTATCTTGTATATTATCGTATTCAGCAAAGGGAAATGGATGGAGAAGCTTACGGCAGTGTTGGTATTCTATCCGGCAGTCATAGCGGTGAATTATCTGGCACAGGATGCGGGAAGCAGACTATTCTTCTGGATCACGGACGTCCCGGCGGGGACGTATGAGGGATGGACCCATGAGACCTGGCTGATAAGTACCCTGATCCATACCTGCAGCCTGCTCGTCAGAGTTCTGTTCTGGCTGGCGGCGTGGAGGATCCTCAGAAGATACCTGATGCAGATCATAGAGAAGCTGACCGCGCGGATGTGGCTGATCGTAGATATCCTGCTGATCGCGCCCTGCGTATCTATATTCACGATCATATATTTTATGCCGGAGAGAATGGCGATCGTATATCCGATCTGTATGGCGGCGATCTTCTCAAGCTTCGGCGGGATCTACCTGGCTGCCTATATCAGCAACAGCCTGCGGACGGAATACGGCGCCAGGGAGCTCGAGATGAAGCTTGCGTACTATCAAGACAAGGTCAGTGAAGAGGAGCGGGTGCGGAGCATTTATCATGACATGAAGAATCATCTTCTCGTGCTGCAGGCGCAGGAGAGCCATTCCAGCGAGGTGGGAGAAGCAATCGTGAAGCTGAAAGAAGAGATCGAGGATTACGAAGCCTACTACCACACGGGAAATGATTTCCTGGATATCATTATTCGGGATAAGTTAAGGAAAGCACATGAGAGGCAGATTGATTTCCAGGCTGCCATCCGGTTCGAGGCGGGCGGTTTTATCGAACCCCTTGATATCAGCACGATATTCGGAAATGCACTTGATAACGCCATCGAGGCGAGCGAGAAGCTCTCGGACAGCCTGCGCCTGATCACGGCGAAAGCGTCCCGCATCCATGATATGCTGGTGATTGCCGTGGAGAATAACACACTGTTAGACCTGCCGTCAGATGCAAAGACCAGCAAGGAAGATACCTTTCTGCATGGCTTTGGAATTGCGAACATCAGGAAAACAGCGGAGAAATACGACGGCCAGTGCATGGTTAAGTCGGGAGGCGGCAAATTCATACTTAAGGTCATGATTCCGATACCTTAGATGATGTATTGTAGATGTTAGATTAAGCATTTGATATGGCAGGATTCCTCCATCCGGTTATACTTGGTAGCAAGTGAAGTATAACATGGAAAGGAATGGATAGATTATGAGTATCTTAAGCACAACACATCTGACGAAGCAATACGGGAAAGAGCCGAACGTGGTAAATGCCCTGAATGACGTTAATATTTCTATAGAAGAAGGGGAGTTTGTCGCCATCATAGGCACCTCCGGAAGCGGCAAGTCCACGCTGCTCCATATGCTTGGCGGGCTGGACCGCCCAACCTCCGGAAGCGTGCGGGTGGATCATTTCGAGCTTGGCAAATTAAGCGACGAGGATCTGACGGTATTCCGCCGCCAGCGCATCGGATTTATCTTCCAGAATTATAATCTGGTCCCGATCCTGAATGTGTACGAGAATATCACCATGCCGATCCGGCTCGACGGCAAGAAACCCGACAGGAAATATATCCAGGATATTCTCGCGCTTCTTGGCCTGGAGAAGAAGATCTACAACATGCCCAACACCCTGTCCGGCGGCCAGCAGCAGAGAGTGGCGATCGCAAGGGCACTTGCAAGCAAGCCCGCGATCATACTGGCGGATGAACCGACCGGGAACTTAGACAGCAGGACCAGCGAGGAAGTGATCGGGCTTCTCAAGGTCACCAGCAAGAAATATGGCCAGACCATCGTTATGATCACCCATAACCCGGAGATTGCAGAGCAGGCCGGCCGGTGTATCCGGATTGAAGACGGCAGAGTCTACGAGTAAAGGGGGCGGAGATGATGAGAGAACAGACATCCATGACTGGAACATTGACGAAGCGGAGCATGAAGAAGAGCAAAGGGCGTAATCTGGTAGCGGTACTGGCAGTCGTTATGACGACCATGATGTTCACCACTTTGTTCACGCTGGCACAGAGTATGGGGAAGAACCTGACGCAGATGTACCTGCATCAGTCCGGAACCAGTGCGCACGCGACCTGCAAAGATGTTACAGATGAGCAGTATGAGCAGATTGCAGAACACCCGGATGTAACAGAGAGCGGGAAGAGCATCGTAGTGGGATTGGCGGAGAACCCGGATCTTGCCGGGCGGCAGGTGGAGATCCGGTATGGGAATGATATATACGCGAGGCAGGATTTCGCTTATCCTACGGCGGGGGAGATGCCGCAGCGTGAAGATGAGATCGCGCTGGATACCCTGACGCTTGAGCGGCTTGGAATTGCCTGCAAGCTTGGTCAGCAGGTGACGCTTGAGTGGCGTCAGGATATCAGGTCTGAAGAGAAGACATCGAGTACATTTACCCTCTGCGGATTCTGGGAAGGGAATCTCTCAGTATATGCCAGTATGGCGTGGGTCAGCGAGGGATTCGCGCTGGAAGCCTGCAAGGGTGCCGGCGAAGCGGCGGACGGCCAGGTCTGCGGTCTGCGGATGATGGGAATCTCCTTTGACGATACGAAGGATATAGACGGTAAGACACAGAAAGTGCTTGCAGACTGCGGCTGTCCGGAGCTTGATTTCCAGACGAATTATGCATATTCCGACGAGATGAGACACAGCATCTTCATGGAGAATTTGCCTATGTATGTCGGCATGGCGCTGGTATTTCTTGCGGGCTATCTGATCATATTCAATGTATTCCAGATATCGGTTGCCTCGGATATCCAGTTCTACGGCAAGTTAAAGACCCTTGGCATGACCGGGAAGCAGATCCGGAAAATGATCCTTGGACAAGGGAGCCTGTTATCCTTGCTTGGAATACCGGCGGGGCTTGTGTTGGGATATCTGCTGGGGATCGTGCTGATGCCGGTCCTGATGTCTCTGCCGGACACGGATGCCGTGATCTCCGCGAATCCGGTCATCTTTATCGGTTCGGCGCTGTTCGCATTCATGACGGTAATGATATCCTGTCTGCTTCCGGCGCGTCTGGCGGGGAAGGTATCGCCCATAGAGGCGCTCAGATATACAGATGTTGATTCCGGTATCAGACGAAAGGATAAGAAGAGTGAGAAGGGCGCGTCTCTGACCGGGATGGCATGGTCGAACCTGTGGCGGAACCGGAAGAGGACCATACTGGTGATCCTGTCCCTGACCTTAGGGCTGGTGCTGATGAGCTTCTTCTATGCGAAGAACGCGAGCTTTGATATGGAGAAATATCTGTTAGAGCTTGCAGCGGCGGATTATCAGATTGATGATGCGACGAATGAACGTGTCGGCGGTTATGACCCGAACAGCCGGACGATTAGTGACGGTCTGATCAGGGATATCTCGGCGCTTGAAGGGCTTGAGGGAACCGGACGGCTGTACTCCAGAGAAGTGAGTATGCCGCTGAGCATTCAGGCATGTGAGAATTACCAGGAATTTTACACGGAGGAAGAATTGGAGAACTACGCTTCCTTTGACCCCACATTTCCCAAATGGAAGGAAAACTTCGACCATGTGATGAACGGCGGGGAAGCGATTCATACCGTCTACGGGGCGGACGGCATGATCCTTGAAGCGGTAGCCGGCAAGGATTATATTCTGGCGGGAGAGTATGATGCAGAAAGATTCGCAGGCGGAGACTATGTCCTCGCCATTGGGCCTTCGCTCGAAGCGCCGGAAGAGGTTCTTCCGACGTATTCCGTCGGAGAGAAGATTCAGATTGAGAACCGGGAATTCACAGTTATGGCGGTACTGAATCCGCTGCAGCCGATGGTGGAGGGATCGCACCCGGTATTTGACGTTCCTTTGGTCATGCCGGCGAAGGTCTTCACAGAGCTCTGGCCGGGAAGCAATCTGAGAAAATTTTATTTTGACGTGGATGACGGCAATATGGAGAATGCGGCAGAGCTTCTGCAGGCATATCAGCAGACGGAGAGCGCTGATATGAATATTGTATCGCGGAAAACGATGGAGGAACAGTATGAGGCAGAGACGAGATCGAAGGCTGTGATGGGCTATTCCGTCAGTATCGTGATCGCACTGGTGGGAATCCTGAATTATATCAACAGCATGGTGACGGCGATCATTTCCCGGAAAAAGGAGTTCGCCATGATCCAGAGTGTGGGTATGACGAAACGGCAGCTTCGAAGGATGTTGGCCTTTGAAGGACTCTATTATGTCGTGCTCACGCTGCTCATCGCATATATCCTGAGCACAGTGGCCGTAGGTGTGATCGTGCGTGCGCTGGTCGCCGGCGGATACGCAACCTTCCAGTTTACGCTGATGCCGCTTGTGGGATGTACGCCGGTGTTGATCTTGCTTGCATTTGTGATTCCGTATATCTGTTTCCGGAAGCTTGAGAAGCAGAGTGTTGTGGAGAGACTTCGGACAGCGGAATAGATTATGACGACAGGAGGTTGACCAGACCTATGAATATCGTATTTGATGTAGATGATACCATATACGATCTGATGGAGCCGTTCAGGATGGCTCATGAGAGATACTT
Organism: uncultured Dorea sp.; assembly: GCA_947652615.1. Taxonomy (GTDB): domain Bacteria; phylum Bacillota; class Clostridia; order Lachnospirales; family Lachnospiraceae; genus Sporofaciens. Next base: position 53,395 of record CANTDX010000019.1, read on the forward strand.
TGCAGACCGGACTATGGCAGATTGTGCCGGACTTTTTGATCAGTCCAGAATATATTCAGATGTGATCCTGGAACAGGAGAGGCAGGGCATTGTCAGAAGTGAAGATGCTTTCTTCCGAAGGATACAGAGGACTTATCAGGATGCAGGAATCGATGTTACCCGGGAAGAAAGTGACAGATTTGAACAGGAATACCGGTATTGGCAGAGCAGGATCCGTATGTTCGGTTTTATGAAGGATATTCTGGATTATTGCAGGAAGGAGCGGATTCCAATGGCGGTCCTGACCAATGGGAACAGTGAAGGGCAGCGCAAGAAGACCAGAGCCTTGGGATTGAACCGCTGGATAGAAGAGGACAGGATCTTTGTTACGGGAGAGATTGGGTATCATAAACCCGATATCCGTGCATTCCGTGCGGTAGAAGAGAGGACCGGATTCGGGCCGGGGGATACCTGGTATGTAGGGGACAGCTATGAATCTGACGTGGAGGGTGCCAGCCATGCAGGCTGGCATACCGTATGGCTGAACCACAGGAAGCGTCCTTGTCCGTCTCTGAACAGTCTGGCAGAGGTCGAAGTAAAGGAGGGAAGGGAGCTTTTAGAAAGGTTATGCGGCAGATTTTAGATGGTATTTCAGTCCCCGAAAATATATTCGGGGATTGTATGTATAAAGAGGATGTGCTATACTTCAAACTAAGAATTCTAAGAGACGTTCGTCTTTTATATTCTGACCGGCAATTCGCCGGAGAGTTATCCAAGGTTATGAATGAATGCAGAGTTATTACAGAATTAACTGGTTACTGTTCACGGTGCCTTGCACCCCGCTGTAAGGCATCCGGCCAATAAAATCACGGTTTCAGGCATCCAGCCCCTCGCCTTTAGGCGACTTTTAATGGGCTGGATGCGTTACAGTTCGCGGACGGTTAGTCCGTGTACTGTAACATTAACTGCAGGTTGAGTTATATTGCTCAAGATATTGCCTTTTATAGAAGTCTGTTTCATGGTATGATGATAAGCAGCAAGAGGAATTCTTCTCAATCTGATACTGTAATGCTGTGCAAAGGAAAGGAGAATTTCTATGATGAAAACAATGATTTACACACCAAATGAAACGCAGACAGAAAACAATCTGGCAGGTTCATTGCCCGGCATGAATGAAGTACAGCCGCAGGAAGATTTTATAATGCATCCTACAATTGATGTATGTTTTGCCGGCCTGATGGATAATCCTACTGTGCGGAAGGGCTTTTGCGCCGCCGTGATGCGGGTGAAGCCGGAAGAGATTGAAGAGACAGAGCTTCTTCCCACACATCTTCACCGCGAATACGCAGATGATAAGCTTGGTATCCTGGATGTGCGGGTACGATTAAAGAACGGAATACAGATCAACATGGAAATGCAGGTGAAGAAGTATCCGTTCTGGGATGAACGCGCATTATTCTATCTAAGCAAGATGTTTACGGAGCAGCTGAGGGAGGGAGAAGTTTACGGCAGACTGAAAAAGTCTATCCAGGTCAGTATACTGGATTTCATTCTGTTTCCGGATGATGCCAGGTATTACCGCACGATGCATTTTCGGGATGATGAGACAGGAAAGCTCTATAATGATAAGATGGAATTACAGATTCTTGAGCTTAAGAAACTGCCGGGAGAGATTCAGGCAGGAGAGGATATCGCGAACTGGATGCGTTTCTTTAATGGGAAGAACCGAAAGGAGTTTGAGGATATGGCACGAGTAGATGAATATCTGGACGAGGCATATGAAGCATTGAAGAGATTGAGCGCAGATGATGAGAAGCGGTTGGAATATGAGGCGCGGGCAAAGGTCCTGAGAGATCATATCAACATGCTGGAGGGCATTAAAGAGGAAGGGTTGGAAGAAGGGAGAAAAGAAGGAATTCAAATGGCTGTTCGGGCAGTCGGCTTACATGTACAAGGTATGACGGATGAGGAGATTGCACGTCAATGTAATATATCCAAGGAAGAAGTAAAGGGAATCTTAGCTTTATACAAGATATAAAGTTCATTCCCGCGAGCAACGAGCTAAGCGGGCATGCTTACATGTACATCTGACTACGATCCGTGCTGAACATGTGCACCGGTTACAATTCGCACCTTCATAGAATAAAAACTTTATGGAATCTGGCGGGGTGTGAATTGTAACAAATAGTTGAAAAATAGTATAAAAAGTTGTTGACAAGTTTTGTCAGATATGGTAATCTAACATGGCTGTCGGTTGAGAGATAATTCAACAGAAGACAGTAAATAAAAAAATGAAAAAAAGTTGTTGACAAATGTAGAACGGTGTGATAATCTAATATAGCTGTTGCAAGAGACAACAACAAAGAACCTTGATAATTAAACAATAGACAACATCCCTGAAAATTTCTTATAAGAGAAAAATTCAGAACGAGACATCGAAAGATGTCAACCTTAAAACAGTAAAGTAAACGGGAAAAGAAAAGCTAAGCATTTTTCTTGACTCGGATTGAACTAAAGGATGCTTCGACAATACTAAGCTCGTGAAAAACCTCGCTAAGTATTGCGAAGCGTCTAAAGGAAGCTCCTAGATACTAAGTTCGTGAGGAACCTCACTAAGTATCAAGGAGTGTAATACGACTAAGGTTTGTGGAAAACTGAACCCAAGTCTTTATTACGAGAGTTTGATCCTGGCTCAGGATGAACGCTGGCGGCGTGCCTAACACATGCAAGTCGAGCGAAGCGCTTGAATACGATTCTTCGGATGAGGATTCTTGTGACTGAGCGGCGGACGGGTGAG
>CANTDX010000020.1 GCA_947652615.1 uncultured Dorea sp.
ATTTATCTGATGAAGCCATCGCTTCTGAATGTGATATTTCTGTGGAAGAGGTTCAGGAGATCTTGGCTTTATTCCTTCAATAGGTATGTCTTTTAAGAGTTCTTAGGCGCTGACCTAATCTACTTTCCTGAGTCGGGACAGCGTCTGATCGCTGGCAAATAACAGCGAATCTTTCGAATTGCTAGTCTTAACGAACTCTCTTTCTTCAATTAATACAACTCATTTTTTATATTCTGATCGGCAATTCGCCGAATGTTATCGAAAATTTATTTTATAATGCTTGGTTTTTATTTCTTTAGATTTCGAAGATTGTTATATGTAAAGCTTGTAATAATTTCTGATTTCTTTACAATTCTCGCTTTTCTGATACCGTATTTTATGTTATGATTGTACATAATATATCAAGGTCTTCTTAATCTGATCTCATAATTCCTTGCAGATGAAAGGAGACTTGATTTCAAGCTTTACAACAGTAAAATGGAATTACAGATCTTAGAACTTAAGAAGCTTCCGAAAGAAGTTCAGACAGGGGAAGATATCGTTCATTGGATGCGTTTCTTTAACGGTAAGAGCAGAGAGGAGTTTAGACATATGGCACAGACAAGTGAATATCTGGAAGAAGCTTATGAGGCTCTGCAGAAGTTAAGTGCGGATGACCTGAAGCGTCTGGAATACGAGGCACGTGACAAGGCTCTGAAGGACTATAATACGGAAATGAGCTGCGCGAGAAAAAGCGGAATTAAGACAGGGATAAAAACTGGAATCCGCCTGGCCAGCAATGTATGCCGTCTGCATTCACAGCATCTTTCCAACGAAGCCATTGCCTCTGAATGTAATATTTCTGTGGAAGAGGTTCAGGAGATTGTAGCTTTATTCCATCAATAGGTATGTCTTTTAAGAGTTCTTAGGCGCTGACCCAATCTACTTTCCTGAGTCGGGACAGCGTCTGATCGTTGGCAAATAGCAGCGAATCTTTCGAATTGCTATATGCAGTCTTAACGAACTCTCTTTCTTCAATTAATACAACTCTTTTTTTATATTCTGATCGGCAATTCGCCGAATGTTATCGAAAATTTATTTTATAATGCTTGGTTTTTATTTCTTTAGATTTCGAAGATTGTTATATGTAAAGCTTGTAATAATTTCTGATTTCTTTACAATTCTCGCTTTTCTGATACCGTATTTTATGTTATGATTGTACATAATATATCAAGGTCTTCTTAATCTGATCTCATAATTCCTTGCAGATGAAAGGAGACTTTTATGAATTTTATTAATGACAACACACCAATGGGAACTCAGACACATGACGATTTTATTATGCTTCCCACCAATGACGTCTGCTTTGCCGGGCTCATGGAGAATCCCAAAGTACGAAAGGGATTCTGTGCCGCTGTTATGCGGGTCCGCCCGGAGGAGATTGCCGAGACGGAGCTTCTTCCCACACACCTGCATCGTGAATATGCTGATGATAAGCTTGGTATCCTGGATGTACGTGTGAAGCTGATAGACGGCGTCCAGATTAACTTGGAAATGCAAGTGCGTAATTACGAATTCTGGGATGAACGGGCTTTATTCTATATCAGTAAGATCTTTTCTGATCAGTTGAAGTCTGGCGATTCCTATGGCATGCTGCAGAAATGCATTCATGTCAGCATTCTGGATTTTATTCGTTTCTCGGGGGATAAGAAGTGCTATCGTACGATACATTTTCGTGATGATGACGACAATGCGCTTTACAATGATAAGATGGAATTACAGATCTTAGAACTTAAGAAGCTTCCTAAGGAAGTCCAGACAGAGGAAGATATCGTTCATTGGATGCGTTTCTTTAGCGGTAAGAACAGAGAGGAGTTTTTGCATATGGCACAGACTAGCGAATACTTAGGTGAAGCTTATGAGGCGTTGCAGAAGTTAAGTGCAGATGACTTGAAGCGTCTGGAATACGAGGCACGCGAGAAAGCCTTGAAAGATTATAATACAAACATGAGCAGTGCAAAAAATAGCGGAATTAAGATCGGCATAAAAACCGGAATAAAAACCGGAATCCGTCTGGCCAGTAACGTATTCCGTCTGCACTCACAACATTTATCTGATGAAGCCATCGCTTCTGAATGTGATATTTCTGTGGAAGAGGTTCAAGAGATTGTGGCTTTATTCCATAAATAGCTTCCTGCAGAAATCCAGACAGGGGAAGATATCGTTCATTGGATGCGTTTCTTTAACGGTAAGAGCAGAGAGGAGTTTAGACATATGGCACAGACATGTGAATATTTAGGGGAAGCATACGAAGCGCTTCAAAAGTTAAGTGCGGATGATATAAAGCGTCTGGAATACGAGGCACGCGACAAAGCTTTGAAAGACTATAATACAAACATGAGCAGCGCAAGAAAGAGTGGAATCCGCCTGGCCAGCAACGTATGCCGTCTGCATTCACAACATTTATCCGATGAGGCCATTGCTTCTGAATGTAATATTTCTGTGGAAGAGGTTCAGGAGATCGTGGCTTTATTCCATCAATAGGTATATCTTTTAAGAGTTCTTAGGCGCTGACCCACTCTGCTTTCCTGAGTCGGGACAGCGTCTCATTTGTAACAGTTCAGATACCTTCACTGTTACAGGCATCCGGCCATAAAAATCGCTTCGCGATGGGCCGTATGCTTTCGGGCTCTACTCTATGGCACGGTCAGCGCAGTGAATGCGCAGACCTGTCTGAACTGTTACTCTCATTTCTCTTGACTTGTTTTTTATTCCCGTTACGGCTATTGTCAAACTACCGCTTCAACCAATACTTTATTACCCAGTACAATTTTTTTCACACCGATTTCTTTCTTCTTATTGAAGTTAAAACTAAGCATATACCCTTTCTCCAAGTGATAATAATCCAGATAATCCATAAGCTGCCGTTCTCCGCGTTCATTATAGGCATTGCCTCTCCACAACTCCATCTCAATAATCCACACCATTTATAATCGGCCTCAAATATAATAAGAAATATCTTCTTCCATCCTCTTCATAAAACCTTTGCGCCTGATCACCATAGATATCATTAAAATGTTCTACAAATCTCTCAAGGATACGCTCAACATTGAGTCTCCCGTCTTGAATAAAATGATTCTTATCCAGAGATGCGCATTGATACAATGCACTATTCTGAGCTTCTGGAAGAGTAAGGAAATAATTGTACAGACGGGTTTCAAATATCCTGTTCGCAATCTGAACTACCCCTTCCGCTGTTTTTACAAACCCAAACATCTTCGCATTTCTGACAGCGCTGTCATCTGCTGCATATGCAACTGGCTTTCCTTGAAATAACTGCCGGCAGATGACCGATTTCAATTCCGGGAATTGATTTAACTTACTTATCATTGAATCAAACAATGAATTATTCTCTTCCAACAATATTTTTACCGCTGCAAGACACCCCTTCTCTGTCCATGCATTCGTCCTGTCCGGGAATTCCATTGTTCCTGTGATTCGCTCATCTATGAATTTGCATATACGCGATACCAGATATGGATAACCTGACGTATAATCATAAATCAACTCTGCAATCCTGTCAATATCCATCCCCGTATGATACTCCTCCTCATACTGTCTAAGCATTCCGGCAATATCCTCTTTGGAAAAGCTCATCTCCACATCAAAATCTGCCGCAACGTTCCAAGGACTATTCTCCAGATGATTTTCATCTAAACGAATCTTTCTCTTAATATTACGAACATCATACACTCCTGCAAGAATCACCGAGCAGAATGCCGGAACCTCATCCCGATCGAGATAAGCCGCTCTCAATTGTGCCAGGAAATCAATAAATACCTGATTATTCGCCGCCGTATCTACCTCATCAATCATCAATATCACCGGTTTATCCGATTGCTCACACCATTCACTAAAACAGGCAAATATCTCCGCCATCCGTACACAGCGATCCGTATGCTCAGCCAGACTGGCTATCTCTTCTTCTACTTTCTCCGGAATGTCCGTCATACGCCGGATTCGTTTATGAATCTCCCTTGCAAGAGCGTGTACAAACGTACTTCCATTCACATATTCGCCCGATTCAATATTCTGGAAATCCAGACTGATCACCTGATAATCATCCTTAAGATATCTTGCAAGAGCCCTCAGCAAGGTCGTCTTCCCATACTGTCTCGCTCTGTTAATGACAAAATATTCGCCAGCATCAATCATTCCTTTAATTTCCTTAATCCGCCCCTCAAGATCAACGATAAAATATCTGTCAGGATTACAGGCGCCATTGACATTAAAAATCTTAGCCATCCGGCAACACCCCTTTCTTGTTCCCATTGTACACAGTAATCTTACCCCCGTCAAGAAATGCAGTCAAAAACACCGCCCCAATCCATTCTCTCTTCATAGATTGGGGCGGTGCTTATATTCAGCCTCTATCTTCCATTCTTAAGCCGGAACCTTCCGGTCTCTTCTCTCAGCAAACGAACCTGATCGAACAATTCTTCGCTGACCGCCGCGGACTCCTGGCTGCTCGCCGAGTTCGTCTGTACAACATCGGCGATCTGGCTGATTCCGTCCGTTACCTGCTTAATAGATTCCGCTTCACCGTTAATCGCCTCGGTAATAGAACTGATCGCACTGTTAGACTCCGTCACAAGCTCCAGAGTCTTAGCCAGAGTTACGGATACCTCGTCAACGATATGTCTTCCCCTCTCCGTAACATTCACAGAATCCTCGATCAATTCCTTCGTCTCCTTGGCCGCCTCATCAGACTGTGCCGCAAGGCTTCTGACTTCATCCGCGACAACAGCGAATCCCTTACCTGCCGATCCTGCGCGCGCCGCCTCTACCGCCGCATTCAGCGCCAGGATATTCGTCTGGAACGCGATATTCTCGATCGTACCGATGATCTCACCGATCTTCTGGGACGCCTGCGTGATATCCTTCATAGCCGCAACCATCTCTTCCATCTGCTGACCGCTGACTGTAACCTGCTCGCCTGTCAGGCGGGCGTTCTCACGTGCGTTGTTCGCCATCTCAACATTCTTGGACGCATTCTTAGAGAGCTCATCCAACGTTGCATAGAGCTGCTCCACGGCGCTCGCCTGCTCGGTCGCACCCTGTGCCAGCGACTGGGATCCGCTTGACAACTGCTCTGCATTGCCGGAGATCTGATGCTCGGCTCTTCCGATACTTCCAATCGCTGACGACATAGTTGCAGTGAAACTGTCGATCGATTCCTCAATGGAACGGAAATCACCGATGAACTCAGTTGAAGTGCTGACGTTAAAATCACCTCTCGCCAGCTGACCCATGATCCGGTTGATATCCTCCACATACCCCTGGATTACTGACAGAGAATTTCTTATAACACTTGCCAGTTCGCCCAGCTCATTATTCGCTTCATAATCAAGATCTAATTCCAGCTTGCCATCCTGCAGCGGACGTACCTGACCGCTGATATATACCATCGGCTTGACGATCTGTTTTAATACATAACGAACCAGGCTCATCAGGAATATAAGCGCCAGGAAGAAGCAGATCCCGGATACGATCTGTACGATGTGGAGAGTTCTCTCCATACTCTCCGCACTCTTATCCTTCAGCATCGTTCCCTCTTCCACAACCTCATCCAGATATCCGACCAGCGTCGCCAGATTCCCCTGGATCGTATCCTGATAATACTCCTGCGCACGATCCGGATCTGTCTTCAGCAGATCCAGTACATAGCTAGCAGACTCATGAAGTTCCTTATGCAGCGGCTCCAACTGTTCTCTCAGCCCAAGTACCTTTTCATCATCTGTATCCGCCTCGCCGTAGAGCCACTGTCCCAGGGCACAGGTAGTAGGATCTATACTTCCGGTAAATTCCTTTTCCGCGTACAATGCATTACTTAATCCGGCAGACCATTTGTAATGTGCCACCTCTGCTTTCTCGATCGTGTCCAGCAATGTATTCGCTGCAATGCTGTCCCTCTGCGTATCTTTGATCACAAAAATATTCGCAGTTACTGCAAAACTATAGATGAGCACGGCAGCAACCGTAGTCGCCACCCGAATCCCCACCATCTTATTGATACTCTTTCGCATGGATAACTCCCTCTTTTCTTCACTGTCAAATATATTTTATGCGGCTGCGGAAAAATTCTTGCCATCCTGCTGCTGCATAGCTTCCGCCGTATCCGGCTTAGATGCCGTCGTAGTCCTCGTCGTTCCGCCCGATACATAGACTCTGCCGCACTCCGGGCAGATCGACGTATGCATCGTAACCGACTGGCTTACTACACGGCGGTCTTCACGCTTTGCAGCCGCGCGCTCACGCACCACATGCTCCATCTCATGGCCTTTGACCGCTGAAGCTGCCTGATCCGGCGATATATGTGTAGGTGTTTTAAAAGAAACTCCCGCATCATCCGAACCATCCTGATATTTTCTCTCCTTGCAGGTCTGACACTCGGCGTCCTCTGCCGCCTTCTGCGCTGCGTCTACGCCTGCTCCTTCTTCCTTGGAGGGATCCGCATACTGGATCCGCATACGCACCGCCAGCTCCGCAGGATCCATTCCCTTACGCAGGAATGGGATCGCATTCGCGATTCCGTTCGTCCCGTTCACATTCACAGCCCCTATCGGGCTCACAGGCTCTACAGGCGTCCCCGGACTTGCGCCCCGAACCGCACCGCCGGCTCCGATCCATTGGCCTGCCGTCACTCCCGACACAACGCCGGCTCTCTGGCCTGCCGTCACTCCCGCCGCCGCTCCGGCTCCCTGACCGGCAGACACGCCCGGTACAGGAACCGTACTTGCACCGTTAACCTCCCGGCCAGCCGCTACACCCGATACCGGCGCTGCCGCTCCGACACCTCTGACACCCTGCACCGGCTGCCCATATGCGCTCCGGGATACCGCATCTACACTCCGTGCACCCTGCAAGGCAGCGCTTGGGCGAACATACCCGGCATATCGTCCCGCATACGGATTAACTGCCGAAATACCTCCTACCATAACATTCACCTTCCCATCACACTAACAAGAATCTATAACAAGAATCTATTCAGTAACAGAGCCGCTTGCCTGAACTGTTACTCTATTCGCTCTCGGACATGCCGACAACATTCTCCCAGATGTTGTTCACTTCCTCAACACAGTCCATATAGATCTGTGCCAGTTCATTCGTCTTAAGTCCGAGTTCTTCAGCTATCTCCTTGATCTCAACCCACTCGGCCTTCTCATAGCAGAGGATCAGTTCGAACAGGCGTCCCGCCTTACCCTCTCCGGTAACAAGCGCCGTCTTCACTTCCTCCACGATCGGGATATCTTCAAGGATCTCTGCCATCGAGGCGTCGATCATATACTCGAGAGTAGAGAACATACCCATAAGATATGCGTCGGACATATTGATGGTGAAGTTCTTAAGCTTCTTCACCAACGCAGACGCGAAATTTGCACGCATGAAAGACGTCTTCAGCAGTTCCTCTGATGAATTCTCCTTATCCTCAAAGCTCAGCAGATAGATCCACTGCTTCAACTGGCTGATTCCCACGCGCACCAGTGCCTGACGCACTGAAGTCGTCTCATGATGCACCGCGAAATACGCTGAATTCGCCATACGGAGCAGCGCATATGTCAGCGCCGCATCCCTTGTGATCGTCTCCTCTAAGACCTCCACATCAGGCTCATCCTTCGTGATCTCTATAATGAGCTGATACAGATTGCCCTGCATGAAATCCAGCTTATTGGTCTTCGTTATCGTAGCTCCTGAGATATAGCTTCCCTCCACGAAATCCGCATTCAGCTCCACCGCACAGTCATATGCTTCCTTGCTGTTCACGCCTGTTGCAATGAACTTCTTCTGGAATCCATGAGCCATATCCACAACATTGGCAATAGAACGCTTCTGCGTCTCATCCATATTACCTGTTACATCTAGCTTTATGTAATCTACATATTCCAGCATACTGAAATACTTCGGCGTAAACTGGAAATCATTGATCGCAAAATGATACCCGTCCTCACGGTACTTACTGATCAGGATCGCCGCAAGCGAATGGATCACAATATTGTCTCCGATCTGTATTACAACCTTATCCTTATCAAATATCTTCGGCGTATTCCTGAATAGAAGCGTCGGCGTAAATGTCATGAACGTCTTCTTATCCTTGAAAATGCGGTCAGAATTCTCAGACAGGAACGACACCATCGTATTCGCCGCAACACTGTCCGAACTTGGATTATACAGACTATCCCTGTCCTCCTGGATTACAAGCTCATACCCGATGACCGCATCAGTCGCCTGATCCTTAATAGCCTGTCTTACAACACAACTATCCATTATTACTCTCCTCCCCGGTCTAAGAGCTCATCCATAACCTCTACCAGACGCCCAATCTCAGGCTTCGATAGCTGTTCGTTCGCTCCCAGCTGCTTTCCTTTAATCCGCATCTCTTCGTTGATCAGTGAGGAAAAGATAATAATCGGCATCCTCTTCATCTTCTCGTCATCCTTCACTAGCTTGGTCAGACGGTGTCCGTCCATCTCCGGCATCTCAATATCCGTAATCAACAGCGCCGCCCGCTTGTAAAAATCAGGCTCGTTGCGGATACTGCTGAGATAATCCCATGCTTCCCTGCCGTTATTAAAATTCATAAGATTACTATAGCCCGCACGGAACAGAGAATCCTTAATCATCTTAGTCAGAAGGATCGAATCCTCCGCAAGGATGATCCTGTTATCCCTTGGAATCCTGTCCCCTAACCTGTCGATCTCATCCACCTGGATGCTTGTCTCCGGTGCGATCTCTGCCACGATCTTCTCAAAATCCAGAATCGTAACCAGTTGTCCGCCGCACTGGGCGATACCTGTCGCAACTCCGTCTTCTCCGTTCGTGAGCGTCTTATCCGGCTTCTGGATATCCTCCCAGGAGATCCTGCTGATTCCAACCACCGTATGCACACGGAATGCTATATGCATCTTATTGAAATTCGTGACAATGAACAGATCCCTCTCATTCTTGTCTCCGCTGTCACCTGTCAGATACTTCGGCAGATTGATCACTGTAAGCAGGATATCCCTTGGCTTAAAAATCCCTTCAACAGCTTCATGAGAATGCGGCACCGGCTTCACTTTATCCGCCATCATAATCTCGCGTACCTTCGCCACATTGATTCCGTACAATTCACCAAATATCGTAAACTGCATAATCTCAATTTCATTTGTTCCTGATTCCAATAAAATCTCTGTATCAGCCATACACACTCACTCCTTTATATTCTATGTATATTTATCGACGCAATATTCTCTCAGAATAAGGGGTTAAAGCATACGTTCCGGCTTCCCGGCCGACCTGATATACACCTGTCCCGTCGCCACATCAAGCAGCATGGTCCTCGCGTAATTAGCGCCGGTATCTTCACTGGTGACGCGTAACCCTTCCGCCATCAGGATTCTCTTAACGTTCTGAGCATTCCGTTCACCGATATTACCCAGGCCGCCGCCGCCCTTCATCTCGAACATCTTGGCGCCCCCGGCAATCTTCACTACAAGCCGCCTCTTCGTAGCTCCGAACGCAGTGAGCTTACGAAGCGTCTCCTTAACTCCCGAATCCGCAAACTTAAAGACGTTGCTGTCACTTGCTTTCCCTTTTTCTGGCAGCATGATATGAAGAAGCGCTCCAAGCTTGATCATCGGATCGTAGAATGAGACCCCGATGCATGATCCCAGCGCGTATGTGATCAGTATACCCTCCTGCCTTGTTATCTTCATATCTGCAATTCCGACCGATATCTTTTTTTCCATTGACTTACTCAACTCCTAGCTTTTTCATAAGAACATTCAAAGACTCTACGTCCGGCAGAAGCAGCATTGTGCTGTCCAATGCTTTCCCGTCTATTTTAAAATCTCCTGTTATCATCATAATCTTGTCTGAATGCTGTCCCATCATCGCGATCGGCACGCTCATGATCCCGCCAAGCATATTAATGGCAAGCTGCGGAACAGACAACTCCACATTCACTCCCGTCAGGGAAGACATTGCTGTAATATATGAGGATATCACAATATTCCCGATCTCTATCAGAACAGAAGAATCAATCTCCTCAAGCGCAAGAAGGTCAGAATCCTTCTTCCCCAGCATCCTGAACAGAATCTCATCCGATACTTCCTTCGTCAGGACGAACAGCATGATACCGCCCAATTCCCCTGACATCTCAACAAATATAGCCGCAACCAGCTCTTCCGGATCCCCAAGACTGCCAAGCGCCGCATTATAATCCAGAATCTTCACTGACGGAACTGCCATCGTTACCTGGGAATTCAGCATACTTGACAGTGCGGTTGCCGCGTTGCCGCCGCCGATCGTACCGATCTCCTTCAGGATATCCAACCCCAGCTCGTTCATCTCTTCATACGTTTTTATTGCCATAAGCCACCTCTCTATGCTCTCAGCGTATTGATCGTATTCACAACCTCATCCGATGTCTGTACCATCTTAAGCGCATATGAATATGCCCTCTGTGCCTCGATCATACGTGTAAAATCATCTGCTACATCCACTCCCGACATCTCCAACGCCTTGTCGACAAGCTTCGCATCCCTCATCAGGAACGGCTCCCCGTTCTTCAGAACAGGAGTGAACTCATTATTCCCGGTACTCTGCATTCCGTCAAGGATATTAAAACCATAGACACCGATCTGGCCGCTCAGTACCCCAGCATTACCGTCCAGCACCCGGATCGGATTACGGTTCTCATCTAACACGAAATTCCCGTTATCGTTCACCAGATAAAATTCATTGCCGCGTTTTGACATACTGAAATGCCCGTTTCTTGTATATGTAATCTCATTCGTAATCGGACTTCTCAGCATAAAGAATCCTTTGCCGTTGATCGCGTAATCAAACTTCTCTTCTGTAGTTATGAGACCCTTCGGACTGAAGTCCGTATTCGTCTTCTCAACATTAATACCGACTCCTGCCTTGTACCTTGTGTCCTCTCCGGTATAGTTATTCAGATTATAATACATCAGGTCTGTGAACACCGTCGTCTTCGCCTTATAACCATAATTATTCGCATTCGCAAGATTATGGCCGACGACGTTCAGCTTCTCCTGCTCCTCCATCGCCCCTCTTGCAGCGGTATAAAATGATGTGTACATAAGCCTTCTCTCCCCTCACTAAGTAGCTGAACCAATTGTAACCATCTTCGACGTGAGCTGATCGTACATCTTCAGAAGCTGCGCCGAACTCTGCAGCACTCTCTGACCGCTCATCATATTAGTCATCTCTTCTGCCATAGATACGTTAGAATCCTCCAACGCCTTCTGCATGGTCTTCGTCGCAAGCGGCGCCGCCTGAGGCTGCGCATTCGCAGCAAATACGCCTCCCGTCACCTTAGTAAGCTGCTGATCATAATCCGTGAAATCCACGATCCTGAGCCTTCCGAAATACTGCCCGGTCTCTGTCCCGGTGATATTTCCCGTCTCGTCGATCGTGATCTCATCCGTTGTCAGCCGGATCGGCCCATTGGTTCCCTGCACTCTTCCGAATCCCGGCAGAACCAGATATCCCGCGTCATCCAGGTTAAAAGAACCATTCCTTGTATACACCATGCCGTTATCCGTCTGAATCTCGAAGAAGCCAGAGCCGATAAGGCCAACGTCCATAGACGCTCCGGTCTCCCGGACACCTCCTTCGGTATAATCCGTTATCCGCTCATCGCCGATATTCATCCGTGATACCGCCCCGACTGCTGTCTTGCCGTACTTGTCATACCGATAGATCATCTCGTCCCGGAACGTGCTCTGCATTAATCTGTCCATCTTAAAGCCCGGAGTAGAAACATTCGACATATTATTACTTATAATATTCAAATTCCGGTTTTGTGTGATCATATTAGACGTCAGATCGTAGAATCCTTGAAACATTCTTCTTACTCTCCCTTTCTTCGTTGAATCTCTCCATGTGTTTGCGTAGTTTCTTAATAGCATTCGTATGAATCTGGGATACACGCGGTTCACTTACCTCAAGTACGTCCGCAATCTGTCTCATATTCAACTCCTCTATATAATACAGCGAGATCACAAGCTGTTCATTCTCCTTAAGCGTTCCGACCCCTTCTGCCAGAACCTCCGTAAGCTCCTTCTTAAGGAACTTGCTCTCCGGCTGTTCATTCTTCTCCCCCTGGGGCAGCGACACCCCGACTTCATTCCCCTGCGCCTCCGCCAGGACCATATCCAGCGACAAGATATTGAACAGCGCAGCCTTGCGCATCGTCTCCTGATACTTCTCAGGCGTAATATTCAGATACTCCGTTACCTCCTGCACCGAAGGATAGTACCCTAATTTATTATATAACGTTGTCATCGCTTCTTCAATATCTCTCGTGCTCTTTCTTGTACTTCTTGGCACCCAATCCTGCTTCCTTGCCAGATCGATGATCATTCCCTTGATTCTCTTGGAAATAAATGTCTCAAATTTGACGTTTTTCTCTATATCAAACTTATCAATAGAAGACATGATCGCAATCACGCCCTCGCTGATAATATCGTCCACCTGGGTGAAGCTCATGTAAATATCCCTCATCTGAAGCGCGATACTCTTCACAAGATAGATATAACGCATGACGATCTCCTGTTTTACCTCCAGGCTTCCCGTCTCTTTATACAGTTTTAAAAGCTCTTCGTTCGTCTTCTCTTTATACTGTTCCTGTGCATTCATATCGGACGCTCCAATAAATTATTAGTCTACACCGCAATATTTCCTACCGCCTGTATCTGGATGTTATTGCTGATCTCGTTAAATGACAGCACAAATACATCCGGGAAGAACTGTTCCACCAGCCTGTAAAAATGTACTCTTACCACCTGACTGGTCAGGATGATCGGCACCTGTCCGAGCTCCTGGAACTTCCTTACTTCCTCCGTCATCTGTGTGATCACGCCCTGCATCACCTCTGGGCTGAGCGCAAGGTATACCCCATGATCGCCGTTGGTCAGACTTGTAATGATCGTCTTCTCCAACTCCGCATCCAGCGTCACCACTCTCATGCTGTTGCCCTCGCAGAACTTTCTCGTGATGGTACGCTTCAGTGCAACACGGATATTCTCTGTGATCGAATCCAGATCCCGGACCGTCATGGACGAATCCACGATCGTCTCCATGATAGTCTCCATATCCTTGATCGGAATCCCTTCCTTCAGCAGATTGGTCAGGATCTTCTGGAAATTACCGTAAGAGATCAGCTGCGGAATCAGCTCTTCCACAAGCTCCGGCGCCTGCCGTTTCATATTCTCTACCAGGCGTACTACCTCCGGACGGTTCAGGAGTTCATGCGCATGCTTCTTCACCGTCTCGGACAGATGCGTCAGCATAACAGAGAGCGGGTCGATAACCGTATATCCGTAGATCTCCGCCATCTCCTTCTTATCCACCGTGATCCATTTACTAGGAATACCATATGCAGGCTCGATGGTATCTATACCATCAATCTCCTTCTCAAGATTCGGCGGCTCCAGCGCAAGATAGTAATCTACCAGTATCTCGCCCTTGGCGACCTCCTCGCCCTTGATCTTGATCACATACTGATTCGTATTCAGGCTGGAGCTGTCACGAAGCCGTATAGACGGAATGACAAGCCCCATCTCTTGTGCATACTGCCGGCGGAAGATCACGATACGGTCGATCATCCTGCCGCCGCTGGCCTCATCCACAAGCGGGATCAGGCTGTAGCCGAATTCCATCTCGATCGGCTCTACAGATAACAGGTCATATACACTGTTGATATCCTTGAAGTTCTCTTCGTCCTCCATCTGCATCTGTTCGATATCCGTCGGACTCATACCGCCGCCCGGCGCCATAGCCGGCTCCGGAACCCTGGAGAACTCCTCCATGCGCCGCAGCAGATACCATCCGCCCAGCATCATGGTCAATGCGATCACTGCAAGCTGGAACTTCGGCATCCCCGGGATCGCTATCAGGATTGCCAGCACGCCGCCCGCGATCATGATCGCCTTGGGCTGTGCACCGAACTGTCTTGTTACATCTATATTCAGGCTGTCCTCCGCAACCGCACGGGTTACGATCATACCTGTCGCCGTAGAGATCAGAAGCGCGGGGATCTGAGACACCAGCCCGTCGCCGATCGTCGCGATCGAATACACCTGGAGCACTTCGGTGAACCCCATCGTGCCCTGCACCATACCGATCACACAGCCGCCGAGGAAATTGACCGCCGTGATGATCAGCGACATGGTCGCGTCACCCTTAACGATCTTGGTAGCACCGTCCATAGAACCGTAGAAATCCGCTTCCTTCTGGATCTTATAACGTCTTTCCTTCGCCTCATCCTCCGTGATCAGACCGCTTCCTAAGTCCGCGTCGATCGCCATCTGTTTACCAGGCATAGCATCCAAGGTGAATCTTGCCGCTACCTCAGCGACACGTTCCGCACCCTTGGTGATAACGAGGAACTGTACCAATACGATGATCAGGAATATAATAACACCGACAACAACATTGCCCTGGAGAACGAAGTCGCCCATGGACTGGATCACCTGGCCCGCCGTACCCGAATTACTAAGGATACTTCTTGTTGACGAGATATTGATCCCTATACGGTATAAGGTTGTAATAAGAAGCAGGGACGGGAAGATCGAGAACTCCAGCGCCTCTTTGATATTCATACTGACCAGCAGAATGATCAGCGAAACAGCTATATTTAAAATAATCATTACGTCCAGGAAAAAAGGACTTAACGGTATGATCAACAGCAGTACGATCATTACTACGATCAATGATACCACATTATTCAATATATTCTTCATCTTCTACTCCAACTTTTTATTCAGACGGAATACCTCAACAAGGATCTCCGCTACCACTCCATAATACTCTGCAGGTATCTGTCCGCCAAGAGGTGTCGAGGCATATAAGCCCCGCGCAAGAGGCTTGTTCTCGATCACCGTCACCTTGTTCTGCTCTCCGATCTCCACGATCTTAAGAGCGATCAGATCCTGTCCCTTCGCAATCACGACAGGGGCATTATCATGGTCTATGTTATATCTCAAGGCAACCGCATAGTGCGTAGGGTTACGGATGATAACATCCGCATCCGGCACCGCCTGCATCATCCTGCTTCTCGCCATACTCTGCTGCAGGCTTCGGATCTTGCCCTTGACCTTGGGATCTCCTTCCATCTGCTTATACTCTTCCTTGACTTCCTCTTTCGACATCTTGATCCCCTTCTCGTAGGACCAGCGCTGATAGAAGTAGTCGAAGCCGGCGATCGCCGCGAACACCATCCCGATCTTAAGGACCATGCTCATGACCTCTTTAAGGACATAGGCAAATGAATTCGCCGGATCCACATCCATCATCTGTGCGATCATCACCAGCTCATCCTTCAGGATCCCGTATAATACCACAGCCAGGATGATGATCTTGATAAATGCCTTAAGAAGCTCCACGACCTGCTTGGCAGAGAACATATTCTTGATCCCGTTAAGCGGGTTCAGCTTGCTGAGCTTGAATTTCAGCGGCTCCTTGGTGAACAGGAATCTGGTCTGTACCCCGGTTGCAAGCACACCGATGGCAAGGCTGATCACCCCCAGAGGGAAGATGCATTTTGCCAGCGTATTCACAGACTTCATCCCAATCAACTGAAGATTGGAGAGAGACAGCTCCTCCATCTCCGAGATCGACGACACCTGAAATATCAATGCATCCCTCAGCGCCCTGTAGATTGACGGAAATAACATCTGTAGACAATAGAAACACCCGATAAGCGAAGCGACCACAATCACGTCTTTACTAGAGGCAACGTGACCTTTCTTACGTTGGTCTCTTCGCTTCTTAGGTGTGGCTTTTTCGGTTTTTTCATCTGACGCCAAAGGTTTTCACTTCCTTTATGAATCTGTCATTTATAAGAATGTCAGTATCCCCTGGACCGACTTCATCATAGTCGTCATGATCTTCTCTATGAACTCGCCCGTAGGGGCGAAGAGAAGAACCAGCAGTCCTGTACCGACGATTAATTTCATCTGGATATTAATTACAAATATACTGATCTGCGGCACGACCTTATTCAGAATCCCGACGCCCATCTCTATCAGGAATTCCGCCGCCATCATAGGCATTGCAAGCCTTATGCCCATCCCCACACACTGAACGAAGATATCTATGATCTTAAGCGCCAGCCCTTCCGTGAACACGATCCCCCCATAGGGAACGATCTCGGCGGATGTAAGAAGAATCCGCATCAGCGCGAGATGACCGTCCACCGCGAAGAAGAGCAGGATCAGCCATGCCTGGTACAGACTTCCCGTTACGGGCATCTGTGCGTTACTCTGGGGATCATACACGGTAGCCATGGACAGCCCCATCTGATAATCTATAATATATCCTGCAAAACTTACAATAAAAAAAAACAAGTGCATGACGTATCCGATTACATATCCCGCCGCGAATTCCTTCAGCAGAAGAAACATGAACTCCACCGTACTGGCGATCTCGAACGCCTCTTCCATCGAAGACGCATACACCGCAAGCGCCAGGATAAAGATGAAACCAGCCTTCACCCGCGCCGGTATATTTCTTCTTCCCAGTATCGGATTCATCAGGATAAACCCTGACATCCTCATAAGGATCAGGGAAAACAGAGTTAACTGCGCGATACTATCAATCGACATGTCATCACTCCCCACATCATCCCTGTATCAACTGGAATATCTTCAAGGTAAAACTCTGCAGAGATTCCAGCATACTGTTGCCGGTGAATACGAGGATCACGCCGATCACCAGCAGCTTCGGCACAAACGTGATCGTCTGTTCATGGATCTGCGTAGCGGCCTGTATGATCGAGATCAAGATACCAACCAGCATACTGATCACGAGAAGCGGGCCTGCCAGCTGGACTACCATGATAAATACTTCATACATCAGATCTCCAACTTCTCCATTCGTCATCTAATACGCCTCCTTACCCGATCCGGAAACTGTTCACAATCGTTGAGAACAACAACTGCCATCCATCCACAGTTACGAACAGAAGCAGCTTGAACGGCATAGAGATCATCGCCGGCGGCAGCATCATCATACCCATGGACATCAATGTACTCGAAACAACAATATCTATCAGCAAAAACGGAATATACAGCAGGAATCCCGCGGTAAATCCTTTCTTAAGTTCGCTTGTTATAAAAGAAGGAATGATCACCGTCATCGGAAGCTCCGTGACCTCCTCCACTTCCTCGTTCCCTGACATCTCCACATACATATTCAGAGAACTCTTCTCCGTATTCGTCAGCATGAATTCCTTGAGCGGTATCTGCGCCCGTGCGATCGCTTCCTCCTGGGAGATCTCCTGGTTCTTATACGGCGTATACGCCTGTGTATTGATCTCCTTGATCACAGGATCCATGATAAATAAAGTCAGGAAGATCGCAATCCCTACGATTACCATATTCGGCGGGGTCTGCTGAACTCCTATCGCATTTCTCAGAAATGAAAGAATGATTACTGTCCTTGCAAAAGAGGTTACCATGATCAAAAGAGAGGGCAGAAGTGATATGACCGTCAGCATCAGTAAAATATCCAGCGTAGGAACCTGATTGCCATTCACATTAATTAATGGTGAGTCGTACACTACTTTTTCCCTCCTCTTTTTCCTATGTCACCCAGCTTCTCCATCATCGACTTAAAGTCCGGTATCATGGACGCACCTTCCTGCGCGTCCGGTTCCAGCGGAAATAATTCATCATCCTGGATCTCAGACAGAACATTGACCTGGCCGGATGTAACGCCTACCAGCAGATACTTGCCGCCGACCTGCACGATCGCCATGTGTCTGTCCTGACCCAGCGTGATCTGATCTATCAGCCGCATATACTGGGAACTGCCGGCCCGGCTCATCCCCTTACCTATGTACTTGCTGGCCAGATAACTCAGATATATAATCACTGCAACTGCAACAAAGGTAGCAATCACTCTCCACATACAATACCTTCCTTACTCTTAATGCTGCTCTAATGCGATCAGGTTCACTTTCATGATCTCAGTGATCCTGATTCCGAAGTTGTCTTCCACAACTACAACATCACCCTTGGCAATGCACTGTCCATTGACAAAGAGATCAACCTGCTCTCCTGCAAGTTTGTCCAGAACTACCAGCGATCCCTTCGTAAAATCAAGAATGTCCTTCACCAGCTTCTTCGTTCTTCCGATCTCAACCGAGATCTCAAGCGGAACACCCATGATCAATTCCATGTTCTCTTCCTGTTCGCCCTCAAGAACGATACCGTTATCCGGCTTCAAACTCGTCTGTGCAGGAGCCTGCACATGTATCATCTTCGGTTCCGGCGCCGCTTTCTTCTGCTCCTGTGCCTGCATCTGCATCTGCTGCATCTGCTGCATCTGCTGCATCATCTGCTGCATCATCTGCATCTGCATCATAGCCACATCCGGACTCACCGTCTGCTGCGGTACCATCGGCATCGCTGCCGCCTGCTGCGGTACTGCCGCTGCCGGAGCTGGTGTCGGCGCTGCCGCCGGAGCCGGTGTCGGCGCTGCCGGGGCCGGTGTCGGTTCCGGGGCTGGTGTCGGCGCTGCCGGAGCCGGGGCCGGTGTATCATCCATACCCGCTAACATCCGCTCGATCTCTTCCTGAGACATGGTGCCTCCCGAAGATGCCGGCGCTGCCGGGGCTGGAGCCGGTGTCGGTTCCGGGGCCGGTGTATCGTCCATACCCGCTAACATCCGTTCGATCTCCTCCTGGGACATAGTTCCCCCTGAGGACGCTGCCGGAGCCGGTTCTTCCGCCGGAGCCGGAGCCTTTGCTCCTCCGGGAACATACGGAATGATCGCCTCCGGCGGAAGGAAGCCTTCTACCAAGCCCTTCGCCAGTGCGATCGGCATTACATTGAAGAATTCGCTCTCAAGCTTATCCGCGATCTTCAACGTGAACCCAACTACCACTTTCGGCTCATCATCTACAAAATACTTCTCTATAAATTCCTGCTCATTCTCCACTTCAAAAGAAATCGGAGTAGAGATATTCACCATTCTTCCCAGGAATTCGGACAGCGCTGTCGCAGACGCGCCCATCATCTGGTTCATGACCTCGCAGACCGCACTGATGTTGATCTCGTTCAGCTCGAAATCTTCATCAGGAATCTCCATGCCCATGACCATCTCCACGATCACCTTGATATCATGCCTCTTAAGGAGCATGACATTCTCGCCTTCTAATCCTGCAACGTAGGTAATCTCGACGCAGACTGCCGGTTCCACCCTGTCCATCTCAAATTCTTCTTTATTCACGACATTGACGATCGGAGTTGTAATATCTACCCTTGCATTCAACATCGTGGAAACTGCTGTCGCAGACGCGCCAAGGCTGATATTGAGTATCTCGCCTATAGCATCTATTTCCAGTTTACTAAAGCAATCTGAATTCATATTAACCCTTCTCTCCTTCCGGGAACATCACCCCTGTTTCTATTTGCCGATATCAATCGCCCTTTGCGCCATTAACTTCATCGCATTGAACGCCGTGATATTCGCCTCATAAGATCTCGTCGCAGACATACCGTCTACCGTCTCTTTGACAAGATCCACGTTCGGCATCATAACATAACCTTCTTCATTCGCATCCGGGTGATCTGGATTATAGACAGGCTGCAGATCTCTCTGATCCTCTATAATCTCCGTTACCCTCACACCGCCCTTAGACGCCGTGCGGTTCAGAAGGCTGTTGAATCTGCTTCGGAAAGAAGTCGTAGTTGAAGGTACCTCCTGCAATACAACCATCTTCCGGCGGTACGGGCCTTCGCCGCTTGCCGTTCTGGTCGTGTTGCTGTTTGCTATGTTCTCAGATGCTATGTCAAGACGCTGACGCTCAGCCGTCATGCCTGATGCACTGATATCAAATGAACTCAAAAAAGACATAAATTACCTCCTTAATTAACCGAGGATCTTCTTAACAGTTGAAAGAACACGCTCCGGCTTAAATGGCTTAACGATAAAGTCTTTCGCGCCTGATTTGATGGAATCCATAACCATCGTCTCCTGACCCATAGCAGAGCACATTACGATCGTCGCTCCCGGATCCATCGCTTTGATCTCTTTTAACGTCTCAAGTCCATCCTTGTTCGGCATTGTGATATCCATGAAGACAAGATCCGGCTTCTCTGCCGTATAAGCTTCCACTGCCTTCACACCGTCTTCCGCCTCAATAAGATCCGTATACCCTGCCTGTGTCAGCGTATTCTTTAACATCATTCTCATAAACGCCGCATCGTCAACTAATAAAATCTTTGCCATCTTTCTCTACCTCACTTTGTTATTGTTTATTATCATTATAATTTATATACTCAGATAATTCCATGGATTTATCTGGTAGTTATACTGCCTCCGCCTCTGTCTCTGCTTCTGCACTTATAATCTCATCGTCTCCGTCATCCTTATACTCAAGAATACGGTCTTCAATCTTGACTGCAACATTCTTGTTATGTACGCCAAGCTGACCATTGAACCACGGCTGGCCCGCAATATACAGAGAAACAAGAGAATCCTGCGGTTTGTTCAGATCGATAACGTCGCCCACATGCAGGTTGTATACATCGTCCAGATTGAGCCTTGCCACACCAAGCTGTGCGGTAACATCCATCTTGGACTCTCTAATGTTCTCCAGAATATCTTCGCGTGTATTGCGGATACCGACTCTGTCGCTCTTCTTCGCGAGATGCTTCGTCTTGTCGATGATCTCGAATACATTGCTCAAGAGTGTTCCCGGTATACAGATATTCATTGCTCCCTCAATATCCCCCATCTTGATATGGAGCATGATGATCACGACCGTCTCATCCACACTGATTCCCTGGAACATGCTCGGATTCTCCTCGATACTGTCATACTGTGCTTTCAGACTGATATAGCCGGACCACACATCATTCATGATCGAGATCGGATACTTGATGATCTTCGCATACAGCGCAAGTTCAATATCCGTATAATTATATGCCATGTCAATGGTCATATCTGTACCCGAACCGCCAAGCATACGGTCGATCATGGATCCCATCACCAGAGGACTGATATGAATCAGCACAGGCGGATTCGTAGAACGGTCGGGCAGCTCTACGTCTACGATCGTAAGTACGTCCGACTCATTCAGCGCATTGCCGAATTCATAATACCTCTGTTCCTCAACGCCTATGACTTCTACTTCACTTGCCACACGGAACAGCCCGTTGATCTGTGAGACCAGAATCCTGGAATAGTTGTCATAGATACTGTTGAGCATCTTTAATTTATCTTTTGTATACTTCTTAGGACTGAAGAAATCGTATTTCTTATATTCCTTCTCGGGCTTTTTCGGTTCTTCTGTCTCAGGCGCACCCCCTGAATCAGCATTTTGCATTGAATTCAGCAGCGCGTCTATCTGACTTTGCGATAATACATCTGCCATCCTAAACTCCCACTTTCCTTTATAATTATCTGTTCATTTCCTGATAATACTCTTCCAGACTATGTTCAACAGCATCGGATTTCGTGATCAGCAGCTCAACACGGCGGTTCTTCGCACGGTTCTCCGGTGTATCGAACGGAGCGATCGGTCGGAACTGTCCATAACCGACTGCCACGATCTTATCTCCGGAAACTTCTGTCCGCTGCTGAATAAACGCTGCTACACGCGCCGCTCTCTCTGCCGACAGAACTCTGTCGTTCACCGGATTGTTCGGAACATTCGGATCAGCCTGTGCCGTATGTCCAAGGACCTGAACTTCCTTCACAGCATCCTTCACACCGGACATAATGGAAGCAAACTGTGCCAGGATCGCTGTCCCCTCATCCTTGATAATAGAACTGTCTCCATCGAAGAATACGTTATCCTGGAATGTGATAAACGTATATCCATCCCCTTTAAACAACTCAACCTCTCCGTCCAGATTCGCAGCTTCTATCGCTTCCTTCAGACTCTCAAACAAATCGTCGAACTCGTCTACATCAACGCCTCCCGGGACCTCGTCGTTGGCGTCTATCTCCATATTCTCCGCGATCTGTGATACCTCCTTCGCATCCGGGTTAAAGCTCTTAACAACCTGAATCCATTTCGCCTGATCCAGCGTCGAGATCGAATATAATAATACAAAGAAACAGAGCAGCAGAGTTACCAGGTCACCATATGTATCCATCCAATTGGCGCCGCCGCCAGACGGCTTATTCCTCTTCTTCATATCTGCCTCCTGCTATTCTTCGCTTGCGCTGCCCTTGCTTGACCCCTCAGAATCCAGAAGCTTCTGACGCTCTTTCTGGCTTACGAATGTAACAAGCTTCTCTCTTAAGAACTTCGGATTATCTCCTGCCTGGATCGCCAGGATACCTTCTATCATGATCTGCTTATACAGAAGCTCTTCGTCATTCCTTACCTTAAGCTTCGCAGCAATCGGAGCAAAAATCAAATGAGCAAGTACACATCCGTAAAATGTTGTGATCAGCGCAGTCGCCATCGCAGGACCGATATCACCCGCGCCGCCTTCGCCTTCCAGGTTCATACCCTTCAGCATGTTAACCAAACCAACCAGAGTACCGATCATACCGAATGCAGGCGCCTTCGCCTCCATCAACTGATAGATACCGATACAGTCCTCATGCCTCGTCAGCATGGCGTCCACATCACTCTCTAAGAGGTTACGCACTTCTTCCGGCTCCGTCGCGTCCACGATCAGCATGATACCCTGCTTGAAGAACATATCGTCTATCTCATTGGCCTTCTCTTCCAATGCCAGAAGACCGTTCTGTCTGGCAAGCTGCGCCATCTCCACCAGCGTGTCTATGAGAGCGCCGATGTTATACTTCTTGCCCTGATACAAAATCTTCGTATGCTTAAGGAGAGTCTTAAGCCTCCCGAACGGATAGCTTGCGATTGCCGCGGCAACCGTACCGCCAAGAACGATCGCGATACTGGGTCCATCCCAGAAGTTACCAAGTTTTGCCGGACTGATACCTACGAATACGATCAGTACCGTTCCGATGATCACACCTAAAATACTTGTTATATCCACGTTATCTTCACCGCCTTATTAATTTATCTATCTGAATGGTCAAAATGGTAACCGTGTACTTTACCATTGTACTCAATTGTTTTCGCTATTATCTCTTCTGCATCTTCTTTCACTATATAAAATTTGCCGTTTGTCATAAGAATCTTCGACTCCGGAATCAGCTCAACGGATTCTATTTGAGCACAGTTCAGTACAATCTTAGTGTTGTTGAGTTTGGTTAGCATTATCATATCATAATTCCTCTAAAAAATATACCCCTGATGTGCTACTCATGATAGGTGGTGCCTGGATGGGTAGCCGTTGGTTGGTTTGCTGGTGGGGTGGACGCGGTTCTGAGGAAACGGCTGTCTCACGCAGACTGGGGCAACACTTCGGTGAACTAACTGCATAACTGCGGCTAAGTCTCTCAGGAATGCCTTCGAGCCTAAGTCTCCGTAAGCAGTGGATTTCACCTTCGTTAAAAGCGCCCCTTGAATGTCTGCTAAGGAACTGGCGTGAAATTATCTGTGCAGATTGCGCCGGATATTTTTCTGAGTGTACGAGTTAAAAAACGTAGGCGTAGCGGGCTACGCTGAGGCTTTTTGACTCGTGCAATCAGGAAAATAGCCAAGTCAAGATGTACAGATAATTTCACGACAGTTCCGCCAAGGCAGCCGTCTCCTCAGAACTGCTGTTCTCTGGCAAAATCTTAAGTAATGTACGGAGCAGGCGCGGGGATGTGATCGCAGCACATCTTGCCCGCTGCCCGCACCCGTATCGGCGCTTTTGCGGCTGTGGAGCGTTGTTGGATGATTCTGTCTGTCCTGTGGCTGTGGTTGGCGCTCTTCTGCCTGTGAAGGTGAGTGTTCACTTTATAATTAAGTTCGTAACTTTTGTGTTTCTTCTATATTAGTTTGCTAGGATTATCGCTTCATGTTTACTAACTCTTGGAGCATCTCGTCTGTTACGGTGATGATCTTGGAGTTTGCCTGGAATCCTCTCTGGGTTGTGATCATGTTGGAGAATTCGTTTGCAAGGTCTACGTTCGCCATCTCGAGCCATCCGCTCTTAATCTTTCCGGCCGGGCCGCCGTTTGGTTTGATTGCTTCTGTCTCTCCGGCATTCGCACCAACGGTGTAGTAATATCCGCTTGCTTTCTCCAGACCGTTTGGATTCTCTACCGTACAAAGTGCAAGCTGTCCGATTGGAATAGCACGGTTCTGATTGTCTGTTCCCATGATCGTTCCGTCTTCATCGATTCTCCAGCTTTGGATGTCGTAACGCTGTCCTGTATCCGGGTCGATTGGGATACGGATAGTAGAGAGCGTGTCTGGGTATACTGCCGCGGTGCCTGCTTCTCGGTCATTTCCTGGGTTTGTTTGCGTTGTTGTAAATCCACCACCAGCTGGGGTGGTCCAACTAGGTCCTGTTTCCGGACCTGTTGTCTTTTTAGTAATAGTTAAATCAACAGTTCCAGGTATTTTATCATTAGGAGGCTGTTGAGTTGTATCAGTTCTTGGATCTTGATACCTATTTAAAGCAATATTATATTGACTAAAATTCCAATCTGGGTTCGTTCCTGCTTGAACATCTTGCGCTTTCCCAGACACAGCTGTAAGCCAATCTTGTACCTGGTCTTTGAAATCTGCTTGTTTTGTATTAATCGTAATACCACCTATTGTGACATCATAAGAAGTTATTTTATTTTGATCATTAAGATCTTCTCTTTTTTCTGTAATATTCACCTGTGCATCTTCTACGGTGTACTCTGCCGCCGTTGCCGGTTTCTCAGGGATACCTGTTCCTTCCTGCACTGCATAACCATATACATAACTTCCCATATCATCTACCAGATAACCATTGTTATCCACACTGAAGATTCCTACCCTTGACAAGAATAATCCCGATCCCTCTACATTCGTAAAGGAACCGTTTACCATGTTTCCCACAAGGAAGAATCCTGTTCCGTCAATCATACAGTCCATAGTCCTTGAAGACGGCGACGGTGCCCCTGTAGTGTATACGTTGGAGATAGATGATACGGTGGAACCATAACCTACCTGAGAAGCGTTATGTCCTCCGGCCGCTCCGGCTATGATACTTCCTCCGGTACTGTTGATAGAATTCGTATACATTGCGTCTTTGAAGTTGTAACTGTAGGATTTGAATCCCCAGGTATTTACATTGGCAATATTATTACCGATTACGTCCAGCTTTGATTGATGCGATTTGAGTCCTGCGACTCCAGCTACCATTGATCTGACCATTTTTCATACTTCCTTTCTATTATACCGCTGTCGGGGAGGGCTTGCGAGTCGCGCAAGCCCTTAAGCCTCCTCTAATGGTCCGGCTTACATTATGACAGCACTGTCTATATTAGTAAATATGTTCTCTTTCATCTCGGTTCCGGACATGGTTGTTACCACCACGTTGTGAGGGACGTTGACGATAAATGCACCGCTCTCGCCTATGATGACTACGTCTCTGGCGCCTTTGGATCTGGCTTTCTGAACTGCCTGATTAAGGTCGTTAAGAAGATTGTCGGTCATCTCGATTCCGCGTTCCTGCACTCTTTGAACCGCATGTTTTGAAAAATGTACTGATTGGGATCTCTCTGCTTCCTGCTGCAAGAGATCGGCAAACTGTATATTTGGATTTTTATTTGCCGGGGTATCGATTCCCTTCTGACCCGCTGGGCGTGCCTGCAACTGTGTTGCCGATGCATGCTGCAGCTTAAGAGCTCCGGCATTCGTAAGCTTATTCAATTCACTCATTTTGCACCGCCTTTATCTCTCTTGATCCCCTATACTATCTACGCACTGGCATTCTTGTCAGTGTCAGTCCCCTCTGTCTTATTGTCTGTATCCGTCTTATCGTTGTCTGTCTTGTCAGTGTCCGTCTTGTCTCCGTCTTCCTTCTTCGGAACGTCTCCCACAGCCATGATCTGTGACAGCTCGTATTTCTTGCCGTTCACATATACGGAGGTTGCTCCTGTAAGGTCTACCCCTGTTACAACGCCCTTAATCTCTTCTACGATCACGTCTTTCTCTGACCCGTCTGCCTGTTTCTGCTTCTCAGTAATCGCTATGGTTACCTCTTTGCCTAAGAGCCCTGTTGAGTATCCTGTCAAGGTTACCTGTGACAGGTTGTTGGTTACGGTTGCGATACTCGCGATAGCCTCTGACAACTGAGTCATAGCGCTCATAGAGCCCATCTGTGTCATCTGGCTCATCATCTCGCTGTTGCTCATAGGATTCGACATATCCTGGTACTTAAGCTGCGCCGCCAGGAGCTGCCAGAAATCATCCATCGTCATATCGCTGTTGTTCGCTACCGCCGTCGTCTGTGTCGCTTTTGTAGCGTCATAGATATATTTGGCCGCATCACTGCTGACATTTGGTGTACTAACTGCCATAATTCTATCCTTTCTATTATTATATTGTATTGATTACTTGCTCCGTTTCCCGGACTTCTGGTCTTCTAACCTACCAATCCGAGTCTTAGCTTCTGCAGGAACTGCTCTGCATCTTCGCTGTCCTGATTCTTGCTGTTCTCTTTCTGTTTCTGCTGTTCCTGATTCGCCTGTTCGTTCTCGTCTCTTGTCTGGTTCAGATAATCTGTTTCCTGCTTATCTACAATGATGGTAGTCTCACCGCCGAAGTTCTTGCTGAGTACGTTGCCGATATCGCGCGCATTCTGTCCTAATACATCCAGCGCCCGCTTCTCTGAGCATATGATAGAGACGTGTGCCTGTGTTCCCTCGTACAAGATCTTGACTGCGATCTTCCCAAGGTTGGCAGGTTCGATATGGATCTCGAACTCCTTGACGCCTTCTGCAAGCTTCGCAAGTAACTGGTCTGTCACCTTCTTGGGCAGTTCTTCCGGCTGTTCCACATGAATGGTCGTCGGCTGTGTATAAGTGTACTCCCGCTTCTCCACGTGTACCGTCCTTGGCGCTTCTGATGATGCCGCCGCTGCCGCATGCTCCGCCGCGAAGTTCTCACTCTGTACCTGGGTCTCTTCCTTGGCCTGCGGTGCCTTCTCTGTACGCTTAAGCGCAGATGCGAAGTCCGAAGTCTGCCGGCGGTCTTCTGAGCCTTCCGTATGTGCAGTCATTGTAACCTCTTCTGCCTTCACCGCCGCACCGGTCTCTGCTGTCAGATCTGCTTCCCGGCTCTCCGCCGGCTTCACTGCTTCATTCACCTGCCGGCCCTTAAGCTCTCCCGCAAGCATCTGTCCCCCGCGGTCTTGTACCTCCTCCGGGATCTGTGCCGCCAGTTCAACCTCCGTTCCGGTCTCTGCCGCTGCCATATCCGGTACGGCTTCTGCTGTCTCTGGCTCCGGTACGGTCATAAGGATCTCCGGTCTCATGCTCTGGCTCGCCTGATACGCCGCAAGCATCTCATCCGTCTTGCCGGTATCTTCCTCCGGCTTCTCATTCTTGACTTCGTCGCCCTTCTCTCCGTCTGTCTTGACCTCGTCCTTGACCTCGTCTGTCTTCTCCGGCTTCGTATCCTTGGATACCTGGCTGCTGTCCTGGCTCTCCTTCGTTCCCTCCTGCTTACTGTTCAGGAGATTACGGAAATCATCAGACACCGTTCCAACCTGATTGCCGGACTTACTGACATTTGCCGTCTGAAAACCCACATCCGCAACCTTCATGCCTAACTGATCCATTGCCATTGGTCTTACCTCCTTTCTTCTATATATAATATTTATAGTAATCTGCTGTGTGCAGGATTACCCCATAACTCTTGCCATCGCTCTCTTGGTGGCTACGAATTCCTCGATGAAGTGTTCTTCTTCCTTCTGGACCTCTTTCTCATATTCCTTGAACTTCTTCTCCTTAAGCTTATCGATGGAGGACGTCTCCTTCTTCGCCTCTACGACCTCTGCCCGCTTCTCCTCTTCCTTCTGCTGAAGCTTCGCCAGCTCTTCGTATTTCTTACGTATCTTTATGCCCAGGGCGTCCAGATAATTCTCATAAGTATGGATATCACTGATCTTCATGCCCTTCATCCGGTTCTCCCTGAACTCTATACAGCATTCCCGGTGCTCCGCTTCCATCCGTTCGATGGCATTCTCACATTCCCTGACCTTCTGCAAGATCCTGGCATGCTCCGCCTTCAGGCCGTCAAGCACCTGCTCCTTATAACTAAGCACCGTATCCAATGAGAAAAAGAACTTCTTCATCGCAATATCTCCTTCATGATCTCTACGGACTGATCCCTCGAGAAACTCTCGTCAATCTTCTGCATCAGAAATGCATTGACTCTGTCGATTCTTGCTATGGCATCGTCAAGCCTTGGATTCGTCCCCGACTTGTATGCTCCGATAGAGATCAGGTCTTCATTCTTCGCATAGATACTCAGGATATCCCTGAGCCTCGCCGCCGCCTCTTTATGCTCCTCCGGGACAATATTTACCATAAGACGGGATATACTGGCATTCACATCGATCGCCGGGAAATGATTCTCGTTCGCCAGCTTCCTTGTCAGTACGATATGCCCGTCCAGAATACCGCGGACGGTATCTGCCACCGGTTCATTGGTGTCGTCGCCTTCTACCAGCACCGTGTAGATGCCGGTGATCGATCCCTTCTCGAACTTCCCGCTCCGCTCTAAGAGCTTGGGAAACTCCGCGTAGATAGAAGGGGTATAACCTCTTGCCACCGGCGGCTCTCCGGTAGCAAGCCCGATCTCACGCTGCGCCATGGCGAATCGGGTGAGAGAGTCCATCATCAGCAGGACATCCTTCCCCTGATCCTTGAAATATTCCGCGATCGTCGTCGCGACCAGCGGACACTTCATACGCAGCATGGCCGGCTGGTCCGAAGTCGCGACCACAAGGATACTGCGCTTCATCCCTTCCGGACCAAGATCCTTCTCTATGAATTCGCGGACCTCACGGCCTCGCTCTCCTACCAGCGCGATGACATTGATATCCGCCTTCACATTCCTGGCAATCATGCCAAGCAGGGTACTCTTGCCCACACCGCTGCCGGCGAATATCCCGATACGCTGCCCCTTGCCGACGGTGTTCAAGCCGTCTATGGCCTTCACTCCGAATTCCAGCGGATCCGTGATGGGCGGACGGGTCAGCGGATTGATATATGTGTTCTCAACATAATAGTATCTGGAAGACGGCAGAGGGCCTAAGTCATCCATGGGATTCCCGGTAGCATCAATGATCCTTCCTCTTAAGAACTCGCCCACCGGTATCTTAAGCCTCTTCCTCGTGTTCCTGACAAAGCTTCCCGCCGAGACCCCGTTCAGGTTCTCGTAAGCCATCAACTGCATCTTATCTCCCCGGAACCCTACAACCTCAACCGGAATCTGCCGATGCTTCTCTTCATTATAAATCATGGCAATATCACCGATGCTGGCACGGTTTCCTGAAGACTCCATTGCCATACCGATGACATTCTCTATTTTCCCTATGTAACTGATCGTCTCAGCCTTCTGTATCATTTCCGGCAATTTCGAAAACATGCCTTCTCACCTCGGTTATACTCTGACATTATTCAGGATGTCCTTGATGTTCTCTAACTGTGTGCCTACGCTTGCATCTATGATCTCGTCCGGGAGCTCTATAATACAGGTTCCCTCTTCACCATTATCCATCGTAACGATCTTAATATTATCCGACAGGCGGGACAGCGCCTCCAAAAACTCCGCATCCACCTCCATGGATACGCCGGCGCTGCACTTGGTAATGTATATCTTCGCCCATTGCTTCTTCGTGATCTTATCCGTAGCCGCAAGGATCATCCTCTTGATGATATCACTGCTGGACTGCAGGCTGGTCTGAACGATCTTCTCCGCTATGGCAAGCGAGATCTTCCTCAGATCATCCACATACTGCTCCAGAAGCTTCTCCTTCTCTATAGAGACACTCTGCAAGACCTCGGATATATTATTCTGAAGTTCCCTGACCTCTTCGTCCAGTATCTTCCTCTGCTCGTCATATGCTTCGCGGATCCCAGCCTGACGGCCTTCCTCGTGCCCTTCCTCGAACGCCTTGCGGCGGAGATACTCCGCCTGCGCCCTGGCGTCGCTAACAAGAATCCTCGCCTTCTCTTCTGCCTCTTCAAGCATCGCTTCAATGGCAGCCTGATCTATCTGCGGCTCTTCTTCTTCAGCTTCCTCTTCTTCCCCGTCATCCTCTTCTTCCTCGCTGTTAAGCCGGTTGTCGATCCTGAACCCCGCGAAAAAGTCATAGGGCTTTATATCCTGTTCTTTCTCTGGTTCTTTTACAATCCTAGGCAATGATTTCATCCTTTCCGCTCTTAACAATAATCAGCTCTCCGGCTTCTTCTAACCTTCTGATCACGCCGACAATACGCTGCTGAGCTTCTTCTACGTCTCTCAGACGTACATTGACTGTAATCTCAAGATCGGACCGGATACTCTCAGCCATACGTGAAGATACGTTGGAGAATACAAGCTCTTTGATATTCTCGTCGGAACCTTTGAGAGCGTATACGATATCCTTGACGTCGCATTCGCGGATGAATCTCTGGATCGATCTGTTGTCCATAGATACGATATCTTCGAATACGAACATCTTCTTGCGGATCGTCTCGGCAAGCTCTTCGTCGCTCTTGCCCAGTTCGTCGAAGATGTACTTCTCGTTCGCCCTGTCCATGTGGTTCATGACGTCTGCTATGTAATCAATACCGCCAACCGTAGTGACGTCTGTAGTAACCATACCTTCGAAGCGCTTCCTTAAGGAATCTTCCACAACCTTGATGGCTTCCGGAGACGCGCTCTCCATTCTGGCGATCGCCTCTACCACCTTGATCCGCTTCTCCTTGGGAAGCTCACCGATAACTGCGGAGGCCTGATCCGAATCCGCATACGCCAATACCAGCGCGATCGTCTGCGGTCTCTCATGCTGCAGGAATGAGATCAGATTCTTCGCATTGCTCTTGCGGATGAATTCGAACGGCCGGATCTTCAGAGACTTCGACAGCTTATCCAGCAAGGACTGCGCCGTGCTCTCACCGAACGCCTTCTCAAGTACCGCCCTGGCGTATTCCATACCGCCGTCGGTCACTACCTTCTGAGTCAGGCAGGTCTTATAAAATTCATCCAGCACCAGTTCCATCTCATCCGGGCTGATGTAACCTAACTTCGCCACCTCTATGGTCAGCCTCTCGATATCGCTCTCACTCAGGTGCTTATAGATCTTAGATGCCTTATCGGCTCCAAGCGATACGATGACCGCTGCCGCTTTCTGCTCCGGCGCCAGCTTACTCTCTCTAGTCTCCTCCATCTCCTACACCCCCATTCAGCCAGTTCTTCAGAAGCTGCGCAGATATCTCCGCGTTCTGTTCCGCGAATTCCCTTACGCTCTGCTTGAGCTGCATTCCTCTGTCGTTCTGGATCTCCTGGATCTCATCATTGAGATCAAGCACATCCGGCAGCTCTTCTCCCTCTTCTTCCTCTTCGATCAGTTCTTCTTCCTCTTCTTCATCCTGTCTGCGGCGTCTTCTGATTACCAGGATCACGATCACTGCGATCAGTACCAGAATCAGCGCAATACCTGCGATGATCGCCCACAGCGGTATATTCTCAAGAATTCTTCCGGAGGAAGCTTCTTCTGAATCATCATCACTGTCAACACCGTCGAACGGAGCGCTCACGATCGTAATCTTCTCTTCCTGTACGTCCGCCGCGATACCGGCCGCATTCCCTACCAAGGATCGGAGCTGGTTCTCTCTCAAACTTCCGTATCCATTGCCATTGATCGCAACCGATACCGTCAGATCATCCAGGTTGCCCGGATCGATCTGCCCCTGCTCCGTCACCTCATTGACCAGGTAATCCCTGACTGTACTCTCACTATATGCGCCGGTCCCGTCGGTGGTTCCGTCTGTGTTATATTCTGTCGCGTCCGCGTTGGTCTCTGTCCCCGCAACGCCTCCTGCTCCGTCTGCTCCGCCCGTCTGCTCGTTATAGAGCTCTTCATGGCTTACGATCCCGCTCTTGTCCTCCGCGTCGATCTTATCAGGAGTGTTATAGGTCTTCGATTCACGGACCAGCTTCTCCATGTTGACCTTCGCCTTGGCCGACACGCGGACATTCTCATTACCATATATAGGCCCCAGAACCTTCATAACATTATTCGCGATCGCATTCTCCAGGATCAGAGCAAGCTCATCCGCCGTTGAACCACCGTTCAGGCTATTGTTCTCCGCATTCGAAGAAATATCATTGCCGTTGCCGTCGAACACGGCCACATCCTCAAGCTCCATCTCCGGAATACTCTTCGACACGAGCCGCTGAATCGCAACCGCCTGCTCCGCCGTAGGAGAACCGCCGTCTTTCATAGTCACGACCGCCGTTGCGCTGGACTTCTCTCCATCGTCATTCAGCGCATACCTGCTCTCTTCTCCAAGAGCGATCGTTACCTTAGCGTCCTTCACTCCGTCAAACAAGCGGATGGTAGCTCCGATACGGTCCTGAAGCTCATAGAGCTTATAGGTATTCTTATCCGAATCCGTCGTCAGCATCCCCGCGTTATCTTTGAATGTATCATATGTAAATCCGCTCTTCGGATACCCCTCCTGAACCAGGGTAGCCTTAACCTGATCCACCACATCCTTCTTAACCATGATCGTGGATTCTCCGTTAAAGCGGTAATCTATTTCATCTTCCTGCAGCTTATCAACGATCTGCTGCGCCTCTTCCTGACCCAGCCCCGAGAACAACTCTGTATACGGCCGGTTGTTCAGGACAACCGCGATCACGATCGCCGCCGCGATCAGAACAACCACCCCGGCGACCACCAGCGCGATCGTCTTCCGGCTGAATCTGCCTACAAATTCTTTAAACTGTCCAATCTTTTCTTTCATGATCCACAACTCTCTTCTCGATTTTTAGTGCCGCATAATTGCAGCAAAAAATATCCGCCCGCACACACCAACATAATCCATATAATCCATACCAGATACTCTGACATCTCAGCAAGGTATCTGGTATGGATTATACATGCCTACAGGCTGATACGCATAATCTCATTGTAAGCTTCCAACGCCTTTGTTCTCAAAGACACCAGCATATCTACCGCAAGCTGTGCCTCTGATGATGCAATTCCAACTGTATGTGGATCCTCAATCTGTCCTGTCGCCAGAAGATACTGCTGCTTCACCAGCGTGTCCTCTGTCGATCTTACATTCCCTATCATCTCTTCGAAAATAGACTTGAACGCCGATATCCCTTCTGCTCCCTCTACCTGCGCAGATACGCCGGTCCCCTGTACCTCAGACAGGCTTCTAAGAGGCTGGATCGGGGTTATCTTCCCGGTCAAGTCCAGCGGTTGTATTGGAGTGATAAACATCTCTTCCATAATATTATGTCAGTCCTTTCCTAAAAACTATCCTGTACAAAACAACTATTGCGACTTAATCGCACTCTGGTATCTCTTAATGTCGTTGGTAACCGTCTGCAGAAGATATTGATAATGCAACGTCGTCCTTGCCATCTTCGTATTCTCAACATCTGCATTGACATTATTCTCATCTACTCTTCCCGAGCTGTCCCAGCTATACTGCAGGCAGTCCGCCTGCTCGATCGCCTGACGCATCGTCGCGCTGTTCTTCGTCTTGCTCGCCGCCTGCAGGCGTCTCCGATAAATATCTTCGAAGGCAACATTCTTATTCTTATAGCCCGGCGTATCTACATTCGCAATATTCGACGCGATCACTTCCTGCTTCTTCCAGAGAAAATCCATCGCTTTATGCGCCATTGAAATTGTATTTCCAAACATCGTGTCACCACTTCCTCATAATATATTTTCTTCTGCCTTATTTCGCTAAAAAATGACATCATACAGCCATTCTCATTCATTATATCGCTCATTTCGCAAAAAGTCCACACTTTTCGTACTGTTTTAGTAATTTTTCAGGCCGGGAATTCCTTCCAGAAGCTCATATATTATTTATATATTCCCTCAAACGCTTCTGTTATAATTTCTTACTTATAGAAAGAAATTATTCCCGTCCGAATTGTCCGAAGACCAGTTCAATGTACTCAGAGAGCTGACTCTGCTGAGCATCTGAAGTCTCATCATATCGACAAAGTACTGTGCGTTCTCTTTCGTCAGATCATATGTACTCTGCAGGGACTTACTGCCCGCTGCCGACAGATATCCCGAAGACAGCCCTACCTGCAGCCAGTCCTGATAATTCAGGCTTGTACCGGATAGCTGGCGCGAATCCCCGTCTGCGCTCTCCGAACCGGATGCGCTTCTTTCTACTGTCTTGCCCGTAGTCAAGTCACCGTTCATATAACCTTTGATTCTGCTGATATAATTCCTCGTCTCCGCGAAAGGCGGGACCCCTCCGTATTTTGCAACGTTCCCGCTTCCTGCATTGTATGCTGCCAGCGCCAGTTCTATGTCTCCGTTATACTGATTCAGCTTCTCGGCTATATATCGTGCGCCTCCCATGATGTTGCTCCTTGCGTCAAAGGGATCGTCAACTCCGAGCGCCCTGGCCGTGGAAGGCATCAACTGCATAACCCCCTGGGCTCCGGCGGGTGAAACCGCATTGGCATTAAAGCCTGATTCTGCCTTTCCGATGGCCTTCAGAAGATTCAGCGGTACATTGTACCGTTCTGCCGCTTCCTCGAAGATCGCATCCATGCTCTCAGATCCAGTCTGTATCTGTGCCGCTTCCCTGCCTGCGGACGCTCTCCCGGCGCCGTACACGCTTCCGCTTCCCGCTGCATCCCAGACCGTGTTCCCTCTTAATCTCTGCAGGGTGTTCATAAATTCTTTCGTAAAGCTCTGATCCGACACTGCCGCCCGGCCCGCCAAAGACGTCCCTTGATAATCCGCGCCGCCCTGTATCTGATTCAAAACACTGCTCATATACTTGTACCAGTTCTCATAAATTGTATAGTCTACTGCCATAATCTCTGTCTCCCGGCTCTTGCCAAAATCATATACCCTTAAAACCAATCTATTGTTTAACATTATATTTATACCATTTTTAAGCCTTAATGAAAAGACATTTTGTTTATTTTTTTTCGTTTTCACATTTTTTCCATATCTTTTTTACAAATTCCAACAAAATATGGTACAAAACCAGCAAATCAGATATTTACATTCAAGCAAAATCGTAATAAAATAGATTTATACATTGTATTTTTATATTAAAGTAAATAGGAGGAATGAATCGTGTTAAAAAACTTAAAAGTGAGGAGTAAGCTCGCTCTCTCATTCGGCATTTCGATATTGTTCTTTATTATCGCAATTGTCGCGGCGAACATCGGACTGAGCAGTGTACTTGGCGGACTGGAAGATTTCTATGATACGCCGTATCCTATGGTGGAGTCTTCTCTGGAAGCACAGACCTCCACACGTAAGATTCAGCTGAACATGTACCGCGCCGCTGTGGCCACTGATGATGCAACAGCCCAGGCCTTGCTGGATGAGATCGACGGGGTAGCAGCGAAGATGAATACCGCCCTTGATAACCTGCGGGCATCTTATAATGGCGACCAATCGCTGATGACTACTCTTGACAATGCCGCAGACGATCTTGTAACTGCAAGACAGGCTGCCCTTAATTATCTCACCTCTGGCGACGAGGAGAATGCCATCGCCGTATTGAACGGCGAATATGCGGAGGCCGGTATTGCCTTTTCCGATATTACGGACCAGTTGATCGAGGTTGCCCAGGCAGAGGCAGATAATTATTACGAATCCGGGCATACGACCAAGAAGATCTGTACACTGATCCTGTTTGGACTCGCTGCTTTCAGTCTTATCTTTACTATATTTATGGCTCTTCGGGTGATCCGCGACATCACTCATCCGATCGCCGAGATCGAGACTGCGGTAAAGGCAATGGCCAAAGGAAATATGCATACACAGATCACCTATCAGTCCAAGGATGAGCTAGGTGTCCTGGCCGATAATTTACGTTTCGTACTTAAGACGCTGTCCAGTTACATAGCTCATATCTGCAGCCGGATGGATTCTCTTGCAGAAGGAGACCTGACCATCTCGATGGATATGGATTATCTGGGCGAGTTCGAGTCTATCAAGCATTCCGGCAATAAGATCGTTGAGAACATGAACGATGCCATGAGCCAGCTTCACCAGGCTGCAGACCAGGTTGCAGACGGATCCGAGCAGGTATCCAGCGGCGCCCAGGCTCTAAGCCAGGGTGCAACAGAGCAGGCAAGCTCTGTAGAAGAGCTGGTTGCTACCTTGAGCGAACTGTCAGATAAGGTTAACGAGACGGCTCACAACGCGCGTGATATCAACGAACAGATCACCCTGACAGCCGGCGAGATCGACAACAGCAACCAGATGATGGAATCTATGATGGCTGCCATGACGAAGATCAACGACTGCTCCAGCGAGATCGAGAAGATCATCAAGACCATTGAAGATATTGCATTCCAGACTAACATCCTGGCGCTGAATGCTGCCGTAGAGGCTGCCCGTGCAGGAGAGGCCGGCAAGGGCTTCGCCGTAGTTGCGGACGAAGTAAGAAGCCTTGCTTCCAAGAGCCAGGAGGCTGCGAAGGATACCACCGCACTGATCAGCAACTCCTTAGCTGCTGTAACCGAAGGCAATCAGATTGCGGCCGACACTCAGAGTTCTCTTGTGAAGGTGGTTGCAAGCTCACAGAAGATCGCGGCGAATATGGCTTCTATTACAGAGGCTTCCGATATGCAGGCAGAAGGGATCCAGCAGGTTACCGTCGGTATCGACCAGATCTCTTCCGTTGTTCAGACCAACTCCGCTACAGCCGAGCAGAGCGCTGCGGCCAGCGAGGAATTATTCAGCCAGTCCAGCCTGCTTAAGAGCCTGGTAGGACGTTTCCGTCTGAAGAGCATGGCAGCGCCTATGGCGACTCCTGTATCATCGGCTCCGGCCCCAGCTCCGGCTGCTCCGGCTCCGGTTGCGATCGAAGATGATTTTGATTCATATGTTTCGGAACCGGCTCCGGCGCCCGAACCGGAACGTACCAGCTTCAAGAGCTCATTCGTGGATGATATGGCGAAATATTAAGAGTCATCCGCAAAGCGGTTAACTTCCCAAGATAGCAATAAGCCTGCTTGTTTCGTCAGATACAAGGCAGGCTTATTATTTTTTTAATCCGGTTGCTATTCATACCTATGGTGCTCACAGCAACAAGTCCGTTCAAATTTCCAAACTTCACAAATTTTACGTTGCAATCTCTTTCAACTTGTTCTATAATACAGACAGGAAGAGATAATCGCCCACAAAGTGGTTAACCTCCCAGGTAGCTAGATAAGCCTACTTGATCCGCCAAGATACAAGGTAGGCTTATTTATTTTCGCCTGTTATTCCTACTATCTATGTAGGCAAGCAATGCAACGAGAAACGTTCCGAACAGGCTATTGATATTTTTATAAAATTCGCTTATACTAACAAATAGTAACTATATAAATAACAAAAAGTTATAGAAGGGCACTTGTATGTTATATGATTTTCTATTACAACATTATGTAGCTGGAGAACCAATTTTTATTTCAGATATAGAGATTAGAGGAATATCAGATGTAAATTTGAGACAACAGTTCAAGCTCCTGACAGATAGCAAGAAACTGGCACGTTATGAATATGGAATTTACTATATTCCCAAAAAAACCCGTTTAAATGGGGGCGGCGCTCCTTCCGCTGATACAGTTGCTTTTTATAAATATATTTCCCGCAGAGACCATGTTACAGGATATTATTCAGGCCATACATTCGCTAATCAGTTAGGTTTATCAACACAGGTTCCTCGAAAAGTAGAGATTGTAAGCAATAATATTGCTGCTAAGAAGAGGGAAATATCCATAGGACGGCAAACATATATTGTTCGAAAAGCCGGTATTACCGTCACAAAGGAAAATTATAGGATATTACAGCTATTAGATCTTCTAAAGAATCTGGATCAATATATAGATAATAAAGACGAGGCCTCAAACAGACTGACAGAATATGTGAAGCATTGTAATATTCGCAGGATGGACATTGACAGATATATATCCGGTTATCCCGATACAACATATCGATATTTTTATGAAATGAGGTTGGAATATGTACTTGCATGAAGACAGGGAAATATTCAAAGACGTAATTGAAGCATCAAGTAACTACCTAGGGGTTAGCGAGGAAACAATTGAAAAAGATTATTATGTTACTATGATTTTAAAGAGACTGGCACATGTAAAGGAACTTCCTTGCGTATTTAAGGGCGGAACATCTTTATCTAAATGTTTTCAGTGTATTGATCGGTTTTCAGAAGATGTAGATATCACCTTCGCAGAACACTTAGGAGAAGCGCGCAGAAAAAAACTAAAATATAAAGTAATAAAACCAATCGCAGATGAATTAGGTCTCGTCATTCGAAACTGGGATAAGATTGAAAGTGATAAAGACTATAATGCTTATTTTTTGATATATAATCCAATCTCAGAATATGCAAATAATATAATTAAACCAGAAGTAAAACTAGAAACCGCATTAGTTTCATATGCGTTTCCAACGGAGATTAAAAGTGTGGGAAATCTAGCTTACGATTATCTGATTATCGATAATGCAGACATTATTCAAGAATATGATCTGTTCCCCTTTGATA
Organism: uncultured Dorea sp.; assembly: GCA_947652615.1. GTDB lineage: Bacteria > Bacillota > Clostridia > Lachnospirales > Lachnospiraceae > Sporofaciens. Next base: position 38,620 of record CANTDX010000020.1, read on the forward strand.
TGCGCGTACAATCGATAAGCCGTACTTTTATTGACAAAGTATTTGCTTTATGTGATTACTATATACAAGGCAGATCAAAGCGATACTCACGGCACTTATATGATTTGTACAAACTTCGACAAATTCTCCCAATGGATGAAAAATTGAAAATATTAATTTCAGAAGTACGAGAACATCGCAGCAAATTAAAGATTTGTCCGTCGGCAAAACCAGAGATTAATATCCGCAAAACAATTTATGAATTTTGTGACCTAGATTTCTATAAGCAAGATTATGTATCCATGACGGATTATTTCATCTCTGAATCTATTTCTTATGATGATACTATCTGCAACATAAAAGAAATTGCGGACATAATGTTCAGTTAAAACATAGTCTGGGGAAATGAAAAGCAACAAACGATAAAAAGAAAAATATATAATAAAAACCCCAGTAAACCAGGGTTTTCAAAAGGCGCAGACCGGATTTGAACCGGTGAATCAGGGTGTTGCAGACCCATGCCTTACCACTTGGCTACTGCGCCTTGCTAGAGACCGTATTTTGGTCTCTTACGTGCGATGCAGATGATGCAAATGACTCCGACGGGAATCGAACCCGTGTTACCGCCGTGAAAGGGCGATGTCTTAACCGCTTGACCACGGAGCCATAACGGTCTCACTTACAGTGCGACCATTGTTCATTCTAACATAACCGTTCTGTTTTTGCAAGTATTTTTTCTGTTAATTCAGCTTAATTCATTATCGCCTCGATCTCTTCGATTGTCCTTGGAATATCCGCCGAGAGATTCCTGCAGCCTTCCTTGGTAATCAGGCAATTATCCTCCAGACGGAATCCGATCCCCCACTCCTCGTGGTAGATCCCGATATCCACACAGAATACCATCCCCGCCTTCGTCAGCTCTTCTCTTGCCGATACCCTGTCATGCACATCAAATCCTATATGATGCGCTCCGCCGTGCCACATATAGGTTCCGATCTCATCATAAGAACCGCACACTCCGGCATCCTTCAGCTGCCCATAATTATACTCCCGGATCATCTTATCGACATCCATCATAGGAATCCCAGGCTTCAGGATCCCGAACATATGCTGCGATGTACGATATGCACATTCGTATAATAATCTCTGTCTCTCCGTATACCTTCCGTTGCACGGCCACGCCCTGGATACGTCCGTCACCAGATGATCCCATCGGACCCCCACATCATTCAGAATGATATCTCCATCCGCAGCCTGCCCCCTGTAGCTGTCATAATGGATACAGAAGTTATTCTTCCCGGCACTGATAATAGATGAGAATCCAGGCTCCAGCACTCCATACTGAGCCAGAGCATAGTCATACTCCGCCTTATACTGGTACTCATACATCCCCGGCCTGGAATGCTCCATCATAGCCACGATTCCCGCCTTCGTGATCTGCTCTGCGCGCTCCAGCGCCTCGATCTCACAAGGCTTCTTGATCAGGCGCATCTTCATCAGTATCGGAAGCGCATTCTTGATCTCCATATCCGGATATCCGGTCTCTATGTACTGCTTCATCCAATCCGCTCCGGTCCAGTTCCTTCGCCCTTCTCTGCGGTCCAGATCAAGGCGGACTGAATGAACCTTCTTCTCCCGGATCATTCCGGCAAGATACGCCTGCCATTCGTCCAGATATCCCATATCCGTGATCCCGGATATCCCAGCCGCCTGATCCGGCTTGATCCGCGCTCCGCTCCAACGCTCCTCAAACGCATCCGGCGGAAGGATGAATAATTTCTCACTATACCCTTCTTCCTCCCTGTATAACACCAGAACACAGTCCCTCTGCTCTATACCCGTCAGATACACGAAGTTCCGATTCGCCCAGAACCCATAGTCGTCATCCGCCGACTTGCGCAGAAGCTCTCCGCTCAAAAATACCGCCAGCTCCCCGGGCTCCATATGTTCTGCAAATGTTGTCCTATTCTCTGTATAAAATATCGCTTCCATGACCGCACACTCCTTATAAATACATCCTATTTCTTCTAACAATTCTCCCGAAAATCTCGCGCCCAATCACCATAGTGATCATTATATCTCTTAAAAACCTTTCGCGTCAAGCAACTTCTTCCGGGAATCCTGATCAACATCCAATTTCGGCAAATTGTTTAAGCTTATAGTTTCCAAAGTCTGTAATTGCTGTACCGCTAACTGCCGAAGCAATTCCATTCTCTCTTTCTGTTTCTTTCCCTGATTAATCAAAACTGCATTATAACTTTCCAGATTTGCAAGCACAAGCAACTGATTCAGTGTTGCCACATCTCGCATATTTCCTTTAACTGTTGGATTTTCATCTTTGAATTGCTTAGCTGTTTTTCCAAACAAAACAACATTCAACGTATCTGCTTCATTAGCGTATGTATAAGACACCTGTGCAGGGGTTAGCTCTGGCGGAATCAAATTCTCCTTGATTGCATCTGTATGTATCCTGTAATTTAATTTGGATATTTCTCTGTTTAAATTCCAATTTAGAGATAACCGACTATTCTCATCCGCCTTTAATCTCCTATAATCCTTCATAATATATAACTGAAATTCTGGAGAAATCCAAGTTACAAAAGACATAGCAATATCGCTATGAGCATATGTCCCACCATAACGTCCTGCCTTAGAAACAATGCCAATAGCGTCTGTGGCTCCTATCCATTTCTTAGGAGACATTGTAAATGCATTGGCTCCTGCCTGCTTTTTAAACCCCTCGAATTCGAGGGGTTTAAAATCTGGATTATGAAGTCTTTCCCATAATCCCAGAAATTCTATCACATCCCGGTTTCTCATCCAGTTTTGAATAACTGCTGTTGGATCATCGCTTTTATATCGGGCTATATCTGTCAATGAAATAAATTCATTTTCAAAGTCCTGCGTATAAATTCCAATATCTATTCCGTTCGCATGAATTGTATCTTTAATTATTTTCCCCACTGCTCCTCCTATAATCACATCAGTCGTTAGGCTTGCAAAAACCCCGCAAACGCCCATTTCTACACAAAAAAACCACCGCCCCCGGAGTTCTTAAAAGTCTCCAAAAACAGTGATTTTGAGTGCGCGATCAGGGGCTCGAACCCTGGACACCCTGATTAAGAGTCAGGTGCTCTACCAACTGAGCTAATCGCGCAAAGCGTCTATTTCTTTCTCTATTTCCTCAACGCAAGTGATATTATATAACAGTTTTCATGGAAATGCAAGAGTTTTTTTCAACTTTTTTCACTTTTTTTAAGCTTTTTTCAAATCCTTACTTTTTTCTTGGTTTTTGGCTGTCTGCCTGCGCCGCACTTAGCAGAACACAGGCAGATCTTGCCGCTCATCGCAGCCAATTCTCACAATTGATCCGCGATCTCCTTCAAGGTACGGTTTACATTATTCCCATGGACATACAGAATCTTCTGTCCCTTCTTCCTCTCGCTCATGATCTTATAATAGAGCCCATGCTTTAGGATATCCGTATTCACGATAATATACTTCTTATTGCGGAGCATTGCCGGATCGAAGTGCATATGGTCAGATTCTAGGAACTGGCTGCCCGGAAGGCATTGGCGCATCTTCTTCTGCCAATTCCTGTGCCCGCCGATCACAATGCTTCGATCCAAACCCTCCATCTGGAATGCCTTCTCCTCTGTCTCCTTCCCCTGCCCGCTGCAATTCCCATCTGCCTTCTCACCCATATTCCCACTTGGGTATCCTGTGACGCATATCCCTGCAGGGGCCGACAGACCGCCGTCCGGTAAAGAGCGAAGCTTCTGAAGCTTTTCTCGTTCTCTCTCGTATGCTTCCTCCTTCTTCGACGCTTCCCTCTCCAGTCTCTCCATCCGCCGCATTGCTTCCGACAGTTCGCACTCCCTGTCTAACCGCTGTCTCTCCAGCTCACAGATCCTCTGTTCCAGCCGCTTCTTCTCACCCTCCAGCCTTTTGACAGTGTTCTCCTCACAGGCTCTCCGATACTGTATCTCTTCCGGGATATCATTTTCATACATTGCCTCGATCTGCTGGATATATTTGCACAGGGTTGTGACCAGAAGCAGCTCCTTATACCGCTCCCAATCCTTCTCCCCGAATATGGCACACAACATCTCCGCCTCCCATTTCTCCAGACATAGTCCTGCCAAAGCCGCTGTCTTTATGCCGAACTGACAGAACAGGCTCTCCATCCGCTTCCATAGTTCTTTGTTCTCTACACTGTCTTCGCTCTCATCCTCCAGAAATGCACTCACATAATATGTACCCGGATTCCAGTGTTCTCTCAAGAATCTTCTGTAGATCCTCTTCCCTTCCGACAGATCTCTCTCTTCGTCCGAGCTGCGGCGGCAATCGTCCTCGAAGCTCTTGAGCATACAGACCGCCTGGCAGAAATCATAATCCTGAACGATCGGAACGCACAGATCCTCTGCGATCACCATCTGAACCACCATCCTGGATAAATCGAGCTCCCTCGTCTGGTCTCTCGCCATGGAATCCCGATACCGCTCTCCCTTAAGGCAGTCAAGCTTCTTGATTACATTCTTCACCGGCCGGTAACCGGCATAGATCATATCCATGACCTGCCGGTAGGTCTCGCCGTCCTCCTCTGTCTTAAGTAGGAGCAGCAGTCCCGCCGCAAGCTTCGCCGCCTTCCTCTCTGTCAGCAGATATCTATGGAGGAATCTCGCCGTATTGTACTCTGACTTCCGAAACGCATTGATACAGTCCTCGGCACGGCCCGCCGTAAGCTTCTCCAGCATCCCTCTGCTCCGTTCATTCCTGACGACGGCGCAGACAAGGAACGGAATCACATCTACCCGCATTTCCTTCTGATGCATCATCTCAATCGGTTCTAACAGCTTCTTTACTGCTCCTTCCCTCAGGCGTCTCTCGAACACGGCTTCATAGATGCGCTCCCGCTTCTCCTCATCCAGTTCAAGCCTCACCGTCATGACACCGTTGCTCTCTTCACCGACCGGAAACAGCCTGTCCCCGCACCGCGCCTCTACAACCGCCCGCAACAGCATCTTCGAAGACAGCTCCGGGGTCTGCAGGCACATGTCTACAAACGCTGCCTTCACATTTACACAGCAGCATAACCCATTATATATGATTTTATTTCTTTCCATCCAATCCTCCCTTCGCATTGCATTCGCTGCACACCTCGTAACATTGAAACAATCCGGCGATCCGCCGTAGATAAAATGAAATTCTTAGAATATATGAGACTCATATTTCATTTGATGTGGCTATTCTAGCACATCTTATTCTGCGTTTCAAGAAAAACCGTTCGACAAATATGACCTTTTGACGCTTGTATCATATTATCTCCCTGATCTGCATATACTGATAATTAAGAGGTGACTTTCTATGCAGACTATAAGAAATGCTTACAACACATATTTGAGAAGATATATCGCTCCCAGGGACATGCCTTACGCCCTGGCGGCGGTTGTGCTTGGCTTCCTGAACCATTTCCTCTATCAACTGACCGGAGGATCTGCCTTCATTGCCCTGATCTGCCCTGTCAATGAGTCCGTTTGGGAGCATTTGAAATTACTGTTCTTCCCGATCCTATTCGTATCGGCGGCGCAGTATCTAAGATACCGCCCGGAAGCAGTCCGCTTCTTCTACCACCGTTTCCTTGCCGCTATCTGTGCGGTGGGTGTAACAATAATCACGTTCTATACCTATACAGGTATCATCGGACGGAATTTCCTGGTCATGGACATCCTGATCTTCGTGTTCAGCATCTTCTCTGCATTCGCTGTGGATGCTTATTTCTGCCGAAGATGCACAAGAAGGACCTCACAGGCAGCAACCTTCTCCCTGTGGATCCTTGTCTCTTTGTGCTACTTTGTATTTACTTGTTTTCCTCCGGATATCCCGCTCTTCTTCTCGGTCCAAAGATAGTTATAGCACCCACTGCCGCGGCACATAAGAGCAACCACGGATATAACATCGTATAGTCGCCTGTCTTTGGACTTCTTGTGACATTACTGTTTGTGTTCGTTGCAGATGCAGCGCCATTCTGGTTCGTTCCTGCCGGCTTCAGATTCTCCGGCACATTTGCCTGAGACATGGCCTGATCTGATATTACAAGCAGATAATCAGATGCATGGCTGAACACCAGGCTTACATTGCCCTCTGAATCAATCTGGCCTGCGTCAATGAATACAAGCTTGCCGTTCTTGTCATGATAATACAGATTGCCGTACTTTCCTGCATGCTCCGAACCAACACCGATTCTCAGTGTCGCCTTGAAGCCGAAGTCACCTTCATGCGCAAGAGAGATCTGCATACTTGGATTGCTGCCTGCAATCGCCGTTACCGTTGAACCTGGGATGTTATTCGTATTCTTGGTCACCTTAAGATCGGTACGGTCCCTGTTGTATATAGTCTGTATATCTTTGCCGTTGATCGTCCAGCTATATCCGTCCATCACCAGAACTACATTCACGTCCTTCCCTTTTGCAGCCTCCAGGATTTCCGTCGGCACGGAAGTCCATGAATTCATATTTAACTGAACGGTCTGTCCCGGCGTTGAACTATTGATCTCTCCGACAACAGTACCGAGGTTTTTGTCGGGATACTTTATATCTCCTGAGGTTGAACCAGAAGTTGATCCTGACGGGGTTGACGGATTGGATGGCTTGGATGGTTCAGCCGGTTTCTTGATTACTTCCGCGCTTCCGCTGAATGTCATATTATTATTAACAACAAATGTTTCATCCGGCGCCTTGCCTTCCTTCCAGGTAACCTCACCCAAACCTTCAAATTCAGTTAACGCAGTAACAGTCTCTCCCTTTTCCGCTACCTGGCAAAAGATTTTCTCTTCATCACCTGTATTGATGACGTACCGAACCAGGCAGTTCTCGTATGTGGCCATCACCAAAAAACCCTCTCCGTTTTTTACCGGATCGTTCCCGTTCCATATTATACCAGGAAACCATCCCTTGAATCTCAACCCTTCATAAGACGGCGGCTGTTCTGATTTAGCTGCCAGACCATATCCTCCATAAACCGTCAGTCCTTCTTCCGCAAGCATAGCCTCTCTTTCTGTAAACCACTTGCCCGTCTGATCATAATATTCCCGTACTATCTGTATCCATGTTCCCTCAGCAACCTTTGCCTTCAAAACAACTAAATGCTCAGTTTCTTTCTCTGGGATTACTTCATCTTCTTTGTAAGGAAGTATGTCAGGTTCCCATTCGATAAATGAATATTCCTCTGAAAAATCGTCCGGTACAAATTTCTTGATTTGCTTCAAAATATTTCCAAAGACTTCTCCCTGCTCAAACAAGAATAATCTGTCTACTCTTCTTCCTGGATACATATATCTCGCCCGTATATAGCTTTTGTCATATTGCGCAATGATATTTACCGTCCCAGAGTGTTCTGAGAGCTCGAAGAACTGCGTATTTTCTGTAACTTCTATTCTTCCCCCTTCTTCCTTCCAACCAATCTGGGTAAGTCCCTCATAATCAGATTTCATTTCCGGAAATGTGACCCCAACTTCTTTCAACGACTGACGGCGCTGTACGTTTTCCTTCTTAACCTCACCGACAGTGTAGTAATTCCCTTTCTCATCCAATGCCGAAAAAACAATATTCACATCAAATGCCGAATCATCATAAGTATCACCATCATAAATATACACATAATACGGATCTGTTCCTTTATCCGGAAATTCATTATTTGTCCATACTTGTCCAATTTTAATATAGTCAATATACCACTCACAAGGATACATATCTTCTGTTGTCAGGCTTCCATGATATTTGAAATCTTCTCCCAGCGTCAGCGTCACTTCAACAGGTTCACATTCATCTGACGCTGCCGCAGCAAATATAACCTTTCCGCTTTCCGGCAATTCCACATCGCTTTCATTAGCTACACCTATTGTAATCTCTAATTTTTCACCCTTTTTTATCTTCTGTCCGTTCTTATCCAGCACAACAGATGCAAGCTCCAGCTTTGAGTCCATTTTAGATTCATTTTGCTCCAGTTCCTTTTTGCTTCCCGAAACCTTCTCTTCTAACTCATCTGTCTGCACACCTGACTGATCACCAGACTCTTCTGGTTCCTCACTCTTCTGGTCATCCTTAACCTCATTTGTCTCTGATTCATCCTCTATCTCCGGAACAGTATCATCACCTGCATCGACCGCTTCATCCGAACCATTCTCAGCGTCCTTTTCAACTGTATCCGCAGCTGTTCCATCGCCTAATTCATCCGCATAGCTGCTGACAGGCCAAACCAATGTAACCAGCATCGCCAACAGCAGTGCAAAGACAATCTTTCCTTTCATTTGTCTCTTGCAAACTCTCATTTTTCTTTTCCTCCATAATACCTTTGTTGCTGAATTATATTTTATCCTCTACATAACTTCACTTGCACGCATTCCTCCTTCCCGTTGATATGATAGCGAGCAGCTCCTACTCTTCCACCACCGCGCTGATCTCCACGGACGACACGCTGTCTCCGTTCAGACCAATCGCAAGCTCTGTGTCCCCGCTCTCGTAGACCAGCTTAGCCGCGGATTCTTCCGAAGCCTCTCCGTAAGCGTCTGTTACCTCATCCTTCGTGCTTCCGATACTGATACCTTTGTCGGTGGACACCGTATCGTCCATGAACACAACGGACAATACATAATCCTTGTCTCCGTCAGGATAAGTATTCAATTTAAAGCCCGGATAGGTATACACCTTGTCGAGTCCTTCGAAAGCACAGCTCTCAGATTCAAAGTATTCGTCTGCTTCGCCCAGCCCTTCAATCACCTTGGATGCGTCCGCACCCATCTCGATCTTCGTGGACCCGCTGGTGAATGAATAGCCTCCGTCAGACGCGCCTCCTTTGTCCGAACCGCCGCAGGCGGTAAGTCCGAACACCATGGACAGCGCTGCTGCCGTCATAATTCTTCTCATGTTTCTCATTGTAATCTTCCTCCTTTTCTTCAGTAGCGCCCCCTCGCCTTCGCTCGGCGGCATTTCGGAGGAAGGCATCCTAATAAATGCTTCGCATTTGCCTTCCTCCTCTAAAAACTCACGATTTCTCCATATTCTGATAGTTCTTTGCGCTGAACGGCTTCCATATAATCATAGAACTGGATTTTTTCAGCATATACACTCTGATACTCCGGATCTGCTCTGTGATCCGTAAGCTCGTAATTCTCCTTCAGATATCTTCCAAAGTAACTGGTAAGTTTCTCTGCGCCCGTCAGGTTCATGTGCAGCCCGGCGTCGTATGTATCTGTGTTATAGTCGATCCCTACTTCCGAAGCCAGCTTCTCATAGTTGAAATAATCAAGGCCGTATTGTGCCGCATATGCGGCGATCTGCTCGTCCCACTCGTCATACCAGTGGGGGAAGAGGCTCGGCGACTTGACCAGTACTAGTGCGATCCCGTTCTCTTCGCACAATGTCCGCATCTTGTCCAGATACCCCATGGCATTGCTGCCCAGCGTATAGTCCGCCAGAATATCCGGTTCCGGGAATCCTTCGGCGGGCCTTACATCCACCCGCATATAATAGCCGTTATGAGAGATCTTATCCTTGCCAAACATATAGGTCAGGTCTTCCGCCGACAGATCGGACCAGCGGGAATGATACCGCAGGATCGGGAACAGGTAATCCAGAGTATTCTCCCTGTCCGTCATCGATGCCTTGATGGCGTCAAGCTTCGTCTTCGAGAATTCCATTCCGTCGATGGTCATACGGTTATAGGCTTCGCTCTGAGGTTCGTCATACTTGAGCGCCAGTACGTTGAATACAACGACTCTGGGCGTCTCGTACCGGAGAGTATCTTCCAGCATATAGTAAGACTGCCAGGCTAACTGCTGGGCGGAACCTCTGATATAACTGCTGATGCCATACTCCTCATACAGCGTGATGGGCGAGAAATTCTCATAGACCTCACAGTCTCCGACGAACAGCACCTCATGGCCGGTCGTCTCTTCGTAGTATTCGGCGGTCAGCGCGCCCTCTACAATGTCGGACATATACTTCGGCATCAGAAGCCGCTGCAGGAAGAACAACGTAACAAGCAGGACCGCCAGGAATGCCGCCGCCTTGAAAACCCAGACAAATGATTTCTTATGCATTTGCCTCCCCCCTCCTTTTAGAATTGATTATAGATAAACTGGCTCTGGTCGAATCCGATTCCATAGGCGCCGAAGATTATGACCGATAAGACCAGCACATAGAAGACCGCATATCTTACGATCTCCGGCGCGGCGAAGATTAGATCCCGCACACTGCCTTTCTTCTCCTCAAGCAGACTGACTGCGAACAACAAGAGCAGGCAGACGGACAACAATGCGTAATCAGCTCCGGTAAGCCCTAATTCCAGGAATGCTTCTGTATGAAGCTCCGACAGCCGGAAATGTGTGAACATATTTCCGAACATACGGAATGTAAGGGGTACGTCCCGATAACAGTCGAACATGCGCAGACTGCTCATCAGCAGGATCGTCCGCAGGATTTCAAACACACCATACCAGCGCTTATCTTTTACATGGAATCTGTTGTGGAACTTCTTATATAATGGCTCGCATTCCTGGGAGATCATGATCACTACGAAGTTCATCAATCCCCATACGATGAAGTTCCAGCTTGCGCCGTGCCAGATTCCCGTCGTAAACCATACGGCGAAGGAGGACAGATACACCGGGACACGTTTCCCGATGAAATCTCCGAACTTCGCACGGGAGGCTTTGGAGACGTTCAGCATCGGTTTGCACACGGAGATCGGATAGAAGATATAATCCGTGAACCAGGTTCCCATGGTGATATGCCACCTGTTCCAGTATTCTTTGATATTCTTAGACAGGTAAGGCCGCCGGAAGTTCTCAGCCACGGTGATCCCCATGGTCTCTGCGATACCGATGGTGATGTCGATCCCCCCGGTGAAGTCTGCATACAGCTCGAATGCATAGAACATCATGCCCACGAATACGAACCCGCCCTGATAGGTGTCCGGATTCTGAATGATGGCGTTCACGGCAGTCAATATCCGGTCCGCGATCACGGCCTTCTTAAAATACCCCCACAGGATCCGATAGAGTCCGTAAGCAACCGTTCTGGTATCAAAATCATGCCGCTCATAGAGGGACTTCGCGAGGTCGCTGTATCTGCTGATGGGCCCCTGTACCAACTGCGGGAAGAAGGATACGAACAATGCAAGCCTGAACAGGTTCTTCTCCGCCCGGCACGTTCCGCGGTATACGTCTATGATGTAGCCCATGGTCTGGAAGGTGTAGAAGGAGATCCCCATAGGAAGCACCAGGTCTACGAAAGAGATCTGCCCGCCGCTCCCTAACATCTGCAGGAGTCCGTTAAAATTAGCGATCACAAAATTCGTATACTTCAGCACCGCCAGGATCCCAAGGTTGAACAGCAGGCAGCCGAACAGCCATTTCCACTGTTTTGCCTTCATGGAAGCCTTGTAAGCCTTCTTCTCTTCCCGGCTAAGGCTTCCCTTATTCGCCTTGATATAGGCGTCCTGCGTCTCCTTAAGGACGTCCAGCCTGCGGCCTGTCATATAGGTAGATACCGTTGTAGCGCCGATGAAGAGAAGGTATGACGGACTGGCTATGAAGTAGAAGGTATAACTGGCCGCCAGCAGGAACGGCCATTGACATTTCCTCGGGAGAAGATAATACAGCAGGAAAACCACCGCAATAAACCCGATAAAGCTATAGGATGTAAACAGCATGACAGCTCCTATTCATCTTCCAGCCGTACGATCAATTCATACAATGCCTGCGCGGAATTGAAATTATCCGGCACGATCTCCTCGGCAGGAATCACTACGTCATACTCATCATTGATCTCAGAGATGATGCTGACGATGTCAAATGAATCGATGATCTTGCCGTCCACCAGATCGGTGCTGGTCTCAAAGTCTACCTCCGGGTGCAGATTGGTCAGAATTTTCAATAAAGCTTCCATAGTATTTTCTCCTTATCTTTCTTATATTTTCTTACTCTGTGCCATGTTTAGCAGCTTTACGCGGTCTATCTTACCGTTCGCTGTCAGCGGCATCTCCTCAAGCGCATACACCAGATTCGGCGCCATGTATCTGGGAAGCGTCTTCCTGAGGCTGACCACAAGCTCCTTGGTCTGGGCGTCTCCCGTATAGAAGAGCGTGATCTTCTCTTTCTCCTTATCATAGATACAGCATGCGCTGCGGACACCCTTGAGCCGATTCACATGAACCTCGATCTCGCCAAGCTCGATCCGGTGTCCCATATGCTTGATCTGGTGATCCTTCCTGGACAGGAAGACCAGTTCCCCGCGTTCATTTCGCATACCTATGTCTCCCGTGCGGTAGATCCGCTCATGGTAGTATGGGTTCAACGGGTTCTGAACGAACACTTCATCTGTCTTCTCATGATCTCCGTAATACCCAAGTGTCAGCGCCGTACCCCGGATACAGATCTCGCCGGGATCCCCGGGCCGCGGCACTCTATTATTCTCATCCAGAAGAAGGATCTCCGTATTCTTGAACGGCCGGCCGATCGGAATTGGTTCTCCTTCTTCAAAGTCCCGGTCAACCTCATAATAACAACTCATCCCTGTCGCTTCCGTCGGACCGTACAGGTTGATGAAACGAGCGTCCGGAAGAGCCTCTTTCCACAGACGGAACTGCCTGATGGGGAATACCTCGCTTCCAAAGGCAACGGTACGCAGATACTTCGGGATGATCTTGTCAAATGTCTTCGTGGACGAGATCATGGTAAGCGCCGAGACTACCCAACAGACGGTATTGATCTTATATTCGTTCAGGAATTCCACCAACTTGACCGGGAACATGAACAATGACCTGGGTGTCAGGTAAGTGGTCGCGCCGCATTTCAAGCTGGAGAACAGCTCCTTTAAGCACGCATCGAAATACAGCGGCGCCTGATTGGCAAGTACAGACTTCTCTGAGATCTGCAATACCTCCGTTAAGTTCTCGACATAATCAATGACGGAGCGGTGGCATGCGGCTACACCCTTTGGCACGCCTGTAGACCCTGAGGTGAATACGATATAGATCGGATCCGTATCGATCGCCGCCTCACGGACAGCGCCAAGCAGTCCGGGATCTGCCGATTCCCCGGCGATCTCATCATAGAGCAGCACCTCGCCGTCAAAATCACGGAACTCCTTCATCTGTTCACAGGTCGTCTCGTCGCAGATCACGGCGCGCGGTTTCAGGTTACGGAAGATCAGATCGATCCTGAATGCCGGCATCTCCTCATCCATCGGCACATAGAAGCATCCGCTGTAGACTGCTCCCCAGAACGCGGCGATCATATGAGGATGCTTCTTCATATATATAACGACCGGTTCTTTCTGATAGCCCTTCTTCAGCAGACATGTCCCGATACTCCGGGACGCATCGGATACTTCCTGAAAGGTCATCCCCATAGATTCATTTGCAAATGCAGTTTTATCAGGATATTTTCTAACTGTCTCTTCCAGATATTCTAATATATTTCTCTGCATGTTCTTTACTCCTTGGTATTATGTGATCAAATTCCGGTATCTCTCCTTAAGTCTGCCCCCGCATCTTAAGATGGATCTCTGGGCCAGGATCTCCATCACGTCCAGGTATCCCCGGCCGATCGGATGATCCCTCTTGATCAGGGAAAGCTCCGTACATCCCAGGATGATCACCTGGGCGCCCTGTTCTCTCAGATGTGAAGATACCCGCTGGAACTTATCTATATCGACAGGCCTTCCTGCCTTTACTTCTTCGTAGATCAATTCCATGACCGATTCCTGATATTCTCTCTTGGGGAGAAATACTTCTATACCCATCTCTTCTAATTCCCGCTGAAATATACGGCTTTGGATCGTCCCGTCGGTAGCCATGATGCCGGCGCTCCTGATCCGGCCGGCCCTAAGCTCAAGCCCCGTCTCCTGTATCGCATGGATGATAGGGACCGGGATATTCTCGGATAATTCTTCGTGAAAATAATGTGCCGTAACACAGGGAATACTGATACAGGCTACCTTCTGCCCGGCAAGCTTCCTGCCGATCTCAATCATATCCCAGACCGGATTCCTGCTGCTTACTCCCAGTATATAAGACGTCCGGTCCGGGATCTCCGGAGCGTTGTACACGATCATGGACAGATGGTCCTGATCCCTCTTCGCATCGGTCATCTGGATGATCAGTTCCATAAAATAAGCAGTTGCAATCGGACCCAGGCCGCCTATGATACCCAGTGTCATATTCATTTCCTCCTAAAGTAACGCTATTTCACCGTAGACTCCTCCGTCGGGGTGGCAGGATACAGGCTTTGATCGAAGATATGGCTGTTCCTGTGATTCTTGGAATACTTAAGGATCTGTGCGTCCGTCTTCATGAAGAAATCGTCGCCGCCTCCCATACGCGGAGTCGCGTCGAAATGGTACCAGCCGTCGCCGCAGTCGATCAGGCTCCAGTAATGGCTAGAATGACTGGTATCACTCTTGACAACATCCAGGTTCGGAATGCCCGCCTGTGTCAGCAGCGCCTTTGCCGTAGCGAAGAAGACGAAGCAATCTCCGCTCTTCTCCGTGAATCCCTGATGGGCTCCGTTCGTCCAGCTGTCCTTCTCGGATTTGTTGACATAACCGATATTCATTCTCGCCCATTCATAGATCGCCTTAGCCTTCTCCTTCTTTGTCATGCCCTTCTTCGTGATTTCTTTCAGGACTTCGTCTGCCTCTTCTAAGACCTCCTCCGGCGTTACATAGTTCTGCGGTTTCTCCTTAATGGTGATCACAGTCGACGCCTCTGCCTTATTCCCGGCCCGGTCGACGGCTGTATAGAATACGTCGTAAGTACCCGCCGTCTTCGTGTCTACCTTGCTGTTATCGACGGTTACGTCCATATCACGCACACAATTATCCGTTACCGTGATCGTAGACTTATAAGAGATCGGTTCGCCGATGAACCCGGTCAGCGGCGCTACGCCGTCGATAACGGGCGCTTCTTTATCTATGATAACTTCGATATCCGCCTCTACTTCCGCGGTGTTGCCGCCTTCATCCGTCAGAATGACAACCGCAGATGTGCTGCCCTTTTTCGACAGATCAGGCTTCTTCTTGAAGGAGCATTTGACATCGGTGGCGTCTTCGATATTGTCAACCAGCTCCTTTGCTTTGAGCTTCCCGTCAACGTCGATAACGGCTGGCACAGGGTCCGCCTTCGGAGCTTTCGTATCTTCAACGATCAGCCGTGATTTCCGCTTCTTCCCTTTGACCTCTAATACAATCTCTTGTTCGCCTACATGATCGAGCCTGACCTTAGAGATATCTGTTACAAATTCGCCTTTTACTTTCTCCTTTTTCAGGAAATCCTTCACATCCAGTTCTGTTCCGGCCTCCACCCTGACCTTACGCCGGACGGGACTCCCAAAAAACAAAAGGCGGAACAGGGAGATAACGATAAAAAGAGCGGTGAGCATACATGCCAGCCGTACCGAGAGCGCTATGATCAGGCGCTTTCTGCGTCTGCGGCGCTTCTCCTCACGGATCCTTCTGTGTCTGCGCGCCTCCCGGCGCCTTTGAAGCTCTTCACCGTCAGGTTCCGGCCGCCGGGCTGCCCGCTCATGATTCCCTTCTTCCTGTTGCGGTACTTCCTGTGTTTCCTGCACCCGTCCATACCTTGGATACGGATAGGCCGAAGCTCGCTGCCTATCGGAATAATCTGCATGCCAGCGCGGCTGTCTAAGCTGCTGGGAACTATAATCATGATATCTGTAACTCTGCGGGCTGTAATTATCATATACCGCCGTCTGCCGGGCGTCCTGATACTCTGCGCCATAATCCTCGTACTGCTCCTGATAATACTCGGGCTGATAATCGGCGGCTTCTTCCTGATAAGCAGCATACTCCGGCTGATAATCGGCAGCTTCTTCCTGATAAGCAGCATACTCTGGCTGTTCCGGGGAAACCTCAGAATAGCCGTCAAATTCCTCGGAATAACCTGTACTGGTGTAGTACCTACCCCTCTTTCTATATGTACCCATGCTCTCATACCTTTTTTACAGCTAAAAATGTAACATTCTATCATATAACCTTGTCCATTTTTCCCGGCGCGCCGGGGGGGGTGGGGGGGGGGGGGGGGGGGGGGGGGGGGGGGGGGTGGGGGGGGGGG